>JAVBIX010000009.1 GCA_030756895.1 Synechococcus sp. SP2 MAG | reverse complement strand
GAGGGGGCTTTTTTGTGCGCTGGCTTCTTTTGGTCAACAACTTGGAAGAAGTGATTACAGGCCTTGAGCCAGAGCAATCAAGCAATCAGATCAATGAGACCGGCAAATGTGACCGTCTTTCCAACTCCATACCCATGGAACGGAAGATTGTGCCTGACGGAGATCTTCTCGCTCCTCCAAGCTCACGGGAATGAACTCGGTCTTGAAATCGAATTGGGAATCACGCAGAGACTGGTTCAACACCATGCTCCCCGTTTCCCCAGACGTTGAGCGGTGATAGGTACCTACAGGGATCTGAAGCGCACCCATCTCCCGGATCAGATGAATGACGTGATGGGACTGGTGCCATGCAGGGTTCAAAAGGACAAAGGTGCGCTGTCCCTCGAGCACCAAATTGTGATCGACTTGATGCTGGTGGACGTAGTACTGCTCAAATCCATTCGCATCAGGTGGTGACGTCGCTGCACCCCTATGGACAACAACATCTGTTCCATTGGTGCCTGACACACCTGCATCGAAAAAGGTGACAGACGGTGTTTCGCGAAAGACATGAATCGGAATGAATTGGAGTCTCATCAAAATCTCCTCGCCTAGATGGCGTTGATCAAGCAACTAAAGAGCCGTAGAACTTGCGTCGCTCCAGATCAAATCAATCGTGATTGAAGCGTCGAGGTTTCGTTTAACAGGGCAATCATTCGCGACCCGCTTCAACAAGGCCTTTTGTTCCTGACTAAGGGAAACAGGGAGGCTGATCTGAGCTTGAAGGCTTTCAATGCGTCGCGGTCCCTCGCTCGTCATTGTTTTTTCGACGATGACGTTGGCGTCAACGAGGTCCCAGCCGCGGCGCCGTGCTGCGATCCCCATGATCGTCAAGATGCACGTTCCAAGGGCTGTCGCCAGCAGGTCAGTCGGCGAAAAGCTTTCGCCAAGGCCGTCATGATCCGTTGGTGCATCGGTGTTGAGGACGGTGCCCGAGGGTCCGTGCTGAGCCGTGCAGTGCAAGTCACCGGTGTATCGGCATTGAATCGCTGTCATCCGTGCTTGATCCTGTCTCTGATCAAGTCTGCTCCCCTTGCAAGCAGAGTTTCACTCGGCCTTTGTAGAAACGATCGATGTGCATGGCATCAGCACCGTTCATTGAGAACGTGCTGAAAGACCGTCTCTGCCCAGCCCTGCGCATGGGGAGCAGGCGCCAACTGATAGCGGCCTTGAGCAATGGCGTTGGCAAAGACCGGGTGGGGACCATTCGCACCAGGCACAACAACAGAGAGATCACCAGCCTCAAGGAGGGCCTGGTCATTGGGAGAGTCACCCAATGCAAGCACTCGCACGGGGGAGTTACCACTGCGCTGCTTTAAAACCTCAAGCGCTCGACCCTTGCTGACCTCTGCGCCGAGTAGATGACCCATACGGTTGCCCTGAACAACAGCGAAACCAAGCCGGTTGGCGAGGTCTGGCAACCGTTGCCGCGCTGACGCAGAGGGGGGCACAAAGGGCAAACTCCAACGCCTCGTGCACGCCAACTGCAGCGCTTCGCCCTGCAGACCAAGAAAGTCCAACGCCTCTTGATCCGAAAGCGCATCAATAGGTTGCAACGGCTCACTGAGCAACTGCTCAAGCTCTTGCAAAACCGGACGAAGTTCCGCAACAGGGCATCCCAGCGCAAGTTCCCATGACTGACCATCACTGGTTTCCCCATGAACAGCCCCTCCGTTTTCAACGATGAACGGATCCTTCAACCCAGCTGCAGCCCTAAAACTTTTCACCTCCTCCGCCGTTTTGCTCGTACACGGAATCACGGGAATTCCCTGCAGCTGCAAGCCACGGATCGCCTCCCGTGCCGGCTCCCAGTTGTAGGCATGGTCCATCAAGGTCCCATCGAGATCGGTCACGACCCACCAAGGGATTGAGGCCAGAACATCTGTTTTGTTCATCGAATCAACCAATGCACAGCAAACGGCTCAAGATCGAGAGCCGTTTGGCCCGCAACGAGAGAATGCCCTGTCAACACGTCATGCCAAACAGATTCTCTGGAATCAGCAAGGGTGCTCAACGGGACACTGAGGCGGACATCACTGAAATTGTGAATCGCAAACAGAGTGTTTGCCTCTTCTCCCCTCTGCAGAATCACGAGATCAGAGCGGCCTTCGCTGAGGACCTTCATTGCCGAAAAGGGATCTAACGCCGCCTGGCCACGACGGATAGCCATCGCTTGTTGCAGTGACACCACCACCTGACTGGTATCGCTTTCGGGATCAGCCAATAATCGCTCTAATCGGTCGAGTTGAAACTGAGGACGATTGAGATCGCGACGATGACCGCTGATGCGAAAGCGAGCATTGTCATTCGGGGTTGCGAGTAATGCCGGCAGGTAGAACGCAGGCACACCGGGCAAAGCAAGCAGCAGCAACTGCGTTAACAAAAAACGCGCTCGTTGATGGTGTGATGGATCCCGCCCAGGAGCCGCCATGGCACTCCACCAGCTGATATTGATCTCATAGGGAACCTCCTGTCCATCGGCCAAGCGCCGGTGACTCACCAAACCACCCCGCTGCTCGCATTGCTTCAGCAACTGGAGCAATCGATCGGATTCCATCAAGCCCTCGAGTGGCCGCAACCCAATCCCGTCGTGACAGGCCGTGAAATTGAGCAGCCCTGTCTGCTGAGGGAGCTGAGGCCAACGCGTCAGCCAGTCGTTCAACAGATCAGCACGACGGCTGAGACAGGCCTCGAGAACAAGCGGAGGCAAGGGGAAGTTGTAAGCGAGGTGAGCTTCAGCGCCAGTGGTCAAATAAGAGAGATTTTCCTGCTCGGGAACATTCGTTTCCGTTACCACCACTCCCTGAGGACATCGCGATTCCAAGAGAAGGCGCAACACTTCAACCAACCGGTGGGCCTGAGGCTGATGGATGCAGTCACTAAAAGGCTCTTTCCAAACAAACCCCACGGCATCAAGGCGCAACCATTGGACGCCATACCTGCAAAAAAGATCGAGGAGGCGTGTGAATCCAAGCAACACTTCAGGCTCTCGCCAGTTCACATCCACTTGATCGGGCCCAAACGTGGTCCAAACCGTTTCTGGGCCTCGATCTGTCGCCAGAGTGGTGAAAAGAGCCGAACTACGTGGACGCACAACGTTGTCCCAACAAGGGTTGGGAGCAGCTGCCAACACACATTGCGCGCCAGGTTGTTCTCCTTTCAGAAAAGCCCGAACCCAGGGGTGAGACGCTGAAATGTGATTGAGAACCAAATCAGCCATCAACTGGCGACCTTCTGCCAACGCAGCCAAGTCATTCCAATCGCCGAAGCGCTGGTCAATCTGCTCATGACTGGCAACAGCAAAACCTCCGTCACTGGTTGCACGCAAGAACGGCAGCACATGCACCACCGATGAGAGCCCGTTGAAATGCTCGTGCAGAAGGGCCTGCAAACAACGGAGCCCAGGCTGATCATGGGCACTCACCGTATCGGCGTAGGCAATCAACACACAACTCGAGGCATCCCAACGCGCACCTGTTGCCGTTGCCTCTGCAACCCCATGATCGAGCGGCTCTGAAACGGCGCTAATTAACGCGGACCGCTCGGAATGCAGCAATTGCGACGACAAGCGATTGAGATCCTCCGAACAATGGTGTTCGTAGAGCTCCGTTAGAAGCGATGGCAACCCCTCATGCGCCATTAACTGCTTCAACACCGTTCCTTTGCCAAGTGCAACAGGTATGGAACAGAGCTCCGCAAATTGTTGTCGCATTGATCACCGCATGGATTTTCAGCAGGGATTAATCGCCACGATTCATGATTACGGACTCGGCAAGCTGGATCTCCCAGACTTTCGGCGTCAGCTAAAGCAACGGCCAACGTCCTTGCTGATCCCATGTCTCATGGAGGAATTCAGCCGACCTGCGCTCGGACTGATCCGTGAAGTTCTGGCAGAGCTAAGCGGCCTAGAAGAACTCGTAATCGCTTTATCAGCGGAGAACAGCGACGACGTCGCCGCAGCGGAAGCTTTCTTCTCTGACATGCCATTTCCGGTGCGCGTGCACTGGACCAATGGTCCTGCCGTTGCCGAATCACTGCAGTCACTTCAGACCCTTGGCCTCAATGTGACCGGACCACCTGGGAAAGGCTGGGCTGTTTGGCAAGGGCTTGGTGTGGCTTGCAGAAACGCTGAGATCGTTGGACTCTTCGATGCCGACATCCGCACCTTTTCACCGGCCTACCCCCAAAGAATGCTGCGACCGTTGCTGGATCCCTCGCTCGGTGTGGCCTATGTAAAAGCGTTCTACAGCCGCCTTTCTCTAGAGACCCAGACTCTCCATGGAAGAGCCACGCGTCTTTTTGTAGGCCCACTCCTCACCAGCCTGGAGCAGATCTTCGGCCCGATGCCTTATCTGCGCTATCTCCAATCCTTTCGCTACCCATTAGCCGGCGAGTTCGCGTTCACAAGAGATCTGGCCATGAATTTGCGCATTCCCTCCGACTGGGGACTCGAGATCGGCTTGCTTTCAGAGGTGTATCGCCATGTGGCCCCTCGTCGCATCGCCCAAGTGGATCTCGGCTTGTTTGATCACAAGCACAAAACACTTGGCAATGCTCCCTCAGAGGGCTTGCAACGCATGGCCGGTGAAATTTTTGCCACCGTGCTTCGTGGACTCATGGAGCATGAAGGTCGGATGTTGTCTCCAGACCAGATCCCAACGCTTGAAGTGCTGTTCCGACGAGTGGGCGAAGACCGTGTTCAGCAGTTTGGCTTGGATTCAACGATTAATCGTCTGCCTTACAACCGACACAGCGAGGAGCTTGCTGTCCAGAGCTTCGCAACCTTGTTGCGACCCAAAGTGGAGGACTTGATGGCAGCACCTGTAGCCCATCAGCTCCCGAGCTGGTCAAGGTTGCTGTGTTGCAGAGAACGCTTACAAGCAGACCTTGCCGAAGCTGGCCAGCAACGCAACATCAGTGCAGCACCCAACAGAACACAACGACGACGTCACCATCGCCCCCTGATGGCCTGTCCACCGAGACGTCCTGCGGCAGCGGCATGACTCCAGCTTGTGCTTTTCAGCTGATCATTCCCGTTGTCCAATAGCGAATTCGGGCCGGATGACGATCGAGGTAGTCCTCGACCGCCGCCTCGGCAGATCGCTCATTAGCCATGAGAAGCAAATCAGACAGTTCACGATCAGGGATCTGAAAACGCGAGAGGAATCCGGCCAGATCTGGATGGTCGCGATCCAAACCCTTTCGGCCTAGAGCATGAATCCACTCCACTCCACCAAAGACGAGCTGGGGATCTTCCAAGAAGCGGAGCTTGTAGCGCGCAAACATCCAGTGCGGAGTCCAACTTGTGACCACCACCCAACGTTGCTCTCGAATCGCTTTATCGAGAACAGCCGTCATGGCTGCGCTACTGGAGGCAACCAGGCGCATGTCACCCAGGTTGTAGTCCACTAACGCCTGTTCAGAGGCCTGATTAAGCCCTGAACCTGGGTCAATGCCTTGAACCGTGTTGTCAAATCGCGCCGCCAATTCAGGCTTGCGCAAATCAGCGATAGATCGAAGCTCAGAGGCATCCACGTAATCGGGCACAACCCAGCCAAGACGACCGGAATACATCGAACCGAAATCGAGCACCCTGTCACGCACGCGCGTCCAGTAATCCTTGTGCGTTAACGGCAACCAAGCCATCAGCATGAGGTCGAGATCGCCTCTTGCCACAGAGGCGTACTGAATGCCGATATCTGCCATCACCCGCTCCACTGGGAGGTTGTAAGCCTGCTGAATCACCCGCTGAGCGATCAAGCTCATCACTTCAGCATCAGCCCATGGAGACCATCCCAAGCGCAACGGCCCCGTAGCACTTGATTGAGACTTCTCAGGGCTCAATTGTGATGCCACGCCTTTTTGAGTAGAGGGCGTGGATGCGGTCGAGTCAGCCTGACGCTGCCGGCTCAAGCGCACTTGGCTGGACAGGGAGGCCGCAGCCAAACCAAGCCCTGACAGCAAAACGGCGCGTCGACGCCAGAGAGGGGCTGTCATGGTGTCCTCCACAGCGAACGCCAACGACGGGAGCGCGCTTCCACCGTCCTCTCACCTTCAAGCCTCAAGCTCTGACTGAGTCGATCGAGGATGACAGCGAGAATCACAACCGCAATCCCGCCCTCAAAACCAAGGCCCACATCCAGCTGTTGAATGCCGCGCAGCACGACATCACCCAGGCCGCCTCCACCAATCATCGAGGCAATCACCACCATCGATAACGCCAGCATGATCGTTTGATTAACGCCACTCATCACCGTGGGCAAAGCACTCGGCATCTGCACCTTCCATAGCAATTGCAACTCACTGCACCCAAAGGCACGACCCGCCTCAATGAGATCAACAGGAACCTGACGAATCCCGAGCTGGGTGAGACGAACCACCGGCGGCATCGCAAACACCAAGGTGGCGATGATTGCTGGAACAGCACCTGTACTGAACAACATCACTGCCGGGATCAAATACACAAAAGCCGGCATGGTCTGCATGAGGTCAAGGCAAGGTCGCAACAATCGCCACACCGGTTGAAGACGCGCTGAGAGCACTCCCAGAGGGAGACCAATCAGCAAGGCCAGACACGATGCCGTCAACACCAGTGCGAGGGTCGAAATCATCGGATCCCAAAGCCCCATCGCCAGCACCAAGTTCAAGCCAAGCAGTGCAAACAAGGCGAATCCACCGCTCACTCTCCAGAGGCCAAGACCAGCCACGATCAGCGCAAAACTCCAAGGAGAGGGCGCTGCTAGCAAGGTCTCTGTGAAGACAACAAGAGCCATGACTCCTGCATTGACAACGTCAAAGAGGCTCTGCGCGTAGGTGAGCAACCACACCACTGCAGCATCAACAGCGAGGCCTAAGGCTCCGGCTTGATGCACTGCAGCGAAACCATATGCGGAGCCAAAAGGCAGGGCTTGCACCATCAAACGTTGACCTCCAGGGAACGCAACAGCAGACGGGGCGTGATCACACCAAGAAAGCAGCCTGCGCTATCGACGACAGGCGGTGGATAGGCAAGCGAAGCAACAAGCGGCATCGCATCACGCAGCCGCGTTCCAGCGCGCAGCGTTTCTAGCTGATCAGCCTCAATCCAGCCGTTAGAGCACGTGCGCACTCCACGCAACCGCTTGCTCTCATCGAGCACGTACACAGGGTCACCAACGACGGCATCCAAGGCAGCCGATGGACCAGCAGCATCCACTAACAGAAAGTTCGGCATTGCAGCAATCGCAGCAACATCCAACACCGCTGCGGAATCGATATCGCGGAAAAAGTGACGCACAGCACGACTTGCCGGGTCGCTGAGGAGGGACTGAGCCGTTCCGCACTGCAGCACTTGGCCGTCCTGCATGAGGGCAATCCGATCGCCAAGCCGAATCGCCTCATCAAGGTCGTGGGAGATAAAAACGATGGTGCGTTGCCGCTCAGCTTGCAATTCCAACAACAACTCCTGCATATCGCTGCGAATCAACGGATCCAGCGCTGAAAAGGCCTCGTCCATCAGCAAGATCGGTGGATCAAGAGCCAGCGCTCGCGCAAGACCAACCCGCTGCTGCATCCCCCCAGAAAGCTGATGAGGATACTTTCGACATTCATCACCAAGGCCTACACGCTCAAGAGCCTTTAAAGCCAAGCCTCGGCGCTGTGGCCTGGGCACACCGGCCACCTCAAGGCCGAACGCCGCGTTGTCGATCACGGTTCGATGAGGGAAGAGAGCAAAGGATTGAAACACCATGCCCATCTGCTCACGACGAAGCTTGTTGAGCTCCACTGGACCCAGTGAAGACAGCCGCCGCCCCTGAATACTCACCTCACCCGAGCAAGGCCTGACCAAGCCATTAAGAAGACGCAGCAGGGTGGATTTTCCAGACCCCGAGAGGCCCATCACAACAAAGATTTCGCCCGTTTGGATCTCAAGCGAAACATCGCGAACAGCTGCACGGAGGCCAGTTCGCTGATACAAATCAAGTGGATCTAGACCAGACTGAAGTTGCTTAATCGCTGAATCTGCCGACCCTCCATATATCTTCCAGAGAGAATCAATGCAGATCTCCGAATTCATCTCGGATTTGCTCCTGCAATTATCAATTTCAACGTAGCCAGCACAAGAGCATCACAATGCTTTCCTTCACAAAAAGAGCAGAAATCCCATTTAATTACTGCAAGCCGGCAATCAAATCCAATCGAATTTGCTGACAATTTCTAAACCGAGCGTTAGATTGAATAAATATCGTTCACAACAGCCACCAGAATTCGGAAGCTTTTGGTGTGAGCATGCATTGGTCAATGCATCGATACGAGATCTTCAAGATCTTAGTTCCCACAAAAGAAGTCATCTATGTCATCGTTCACGAATCCCTCTGCAATCGAGCAGGGTGATGCTCAAAAGTTCGGAGACTCACCTGAACGGGTTCGCGAAACTGATCATTACGAACAGGAATACATTGAACAATTTGTTGATCGCTGGGATCGATTGATTGACTGGGAGGCAAGAGAAAAAGCAGAAGGAGATTTTTTCATCAAACTATTGCATCAGCATGGAGCTAAATCCGTTCTTGATGTTGCAACTGGCACAGGCTTCCACTCCGTTCGCTTATTGCGAGAAGGATTTGATGTTGTCAGTGTGGATGGAAGTCCAAACATGTTGGCGCGCGCTTTTAAAAATGCACGCGAGCGCGACTTATTAATGCGCACCGTTCATGCCGATTGGCGCTTTCTCAATCGTGACGTTCATGGCGAGTTTGATGCCGTGATTTGCTTAGGCAATTCCTTCACGCATCTATTCCGCGAGCAAGATCGACGCAAAGCCTTGGCGGAGTACTACGCCGTGCTCAAGCACAACGGAGTTTTGATCCTTGATCACAGAAATTACGACCGCTTGCTGGAGGGCAACTCCAAAAGCGGCAAAAGCAACGTTTACTGCGGGAAGGATGTTGAAGTTGGACCGGAGCACGTCGACGACGGACTGGCTCGCTTCCGCTACGCCTTCAGCGACGGAAGTACTTACCACCTGAATATGTTTCCGTTGCGCCACGGCTATGTAAGGCGCCTAATGCGTGAGGTTGGATTTCAACGGATCAATACCTTCGGGGACTACCAACAAGGCCATGACGATCCTGACTTCTATGTGCATGTTGCGGAAAAGGAATATCGCTTTGACACAGACATGACCGAGATTTAGATCATGGCTGAATCTTCTTTTTCAAAGGCTGCCTCCACTGCCGCTGGTTACTACGACAGCAATGATGCCGACCGCTTTTATGCAGAGATTTGGGGCGGAGAAGACATTCATATCGGGCTCTACAACGCGCAGACGGAGCCGATTGCAACCGCGAGTCGCCGCACGGTAGAAGCGCTAGCCGCTCTTATTGATGAGCAACTCAATGGCTCCTCCAACGAGAGCTGTTCCATCGTGGATCTGGGCTCTGGCTACGGCGGAGCTGCTCGCCACCTTTGCCAAAACCCCAAGGTGAAAGTAGAAGCCATCAATATCTCTGCTGTCGAGAACAGCCGTCATCGTGAACTCAATCGTGCAGCCGGCTTGGAAGGTCAAATCCAGGTGCATGACGCCTCTTTTGAAGCCGTGCCTTTGGAGGATGCCTGCGCCGATGTGGTCTGGAGCCAGGATGCCATCCTTCACTCGGGAGATCGCCAACAGGTGATGAAAGAAGCCGCAAGACTTCTCAAGCCCGGTGGCGTAATGGTCATGACTGACCCCATGGCGGCCAACGGTGTGCCCTCAGAATCACTCTCCAAGATCCTGGAACGGATTCACCTATCCGATCTGGGCTCGCCAGAGCGATACAACAGCTGGGCGAACAATGTTGGGCTTCAACGCGACGTTTGGGATGACCGCACGCCAATGTTGATCCTCCACTACAGCCGTGTTCGAGACGAGCTCCAACGGCGTCATGACGAGCTGAAACTGAGCATTAGTCCTGAGTACCTCAAGACAATGAGCGCAGGTCTTGAGCACTGGGTTGAAGGAGGCCAAGCTGGAAGGCTCTGCTGGGGCCTGATGCGATTTCACAAACCAAAAGAGTGAATCCCATGAACGAACGCAACCCATCTGAGGTCGTTGAGAAGCTGATCGAGGAATGGAAGCTGCAACCGCATCCAGAGGGCGGCTGGTACCGCGAGCTGCATCGAAGCTCTGCCCTTGTGGTTCGACCTGATCAACAACAACGCTGCGCCATCAGCACAATCTTGTATCTCTTGGATGCAGGATCGCTCAGTCGCTGGCACAGGGTGAGCCATGCCGATGAGGTGTGGACCCATTTGCAAGGAGCACCGCTAAGTCTGTGGTGCCTCAAGCCAAAGGCTGATCAGGCCACTCGAGAAGTGTTGTCGATGCACAACCCTGTTCAGGTGATTCCAGCGGATCACTGGCAGGCCGCTCAAGCGGAAGGTCCCTACAGCCTGGTGAGTTGCTGTGTTGGGCCTGGATTCAGCTTTGAAGATTTCACCATGCTCAGAGATCTTCCAGAAAGCGAACGTCCAACGGCAGCGCTTCCTGATCTGATCTGAGCTCTGATCAGGGCTTATTACAGCTCAACAGTGAACTCGACTGATTACGCTCATCCCAGCAGGGAGGCCCCATGGGCAGCAGCTTCGGAGAACTGTTTCGGATCAGCACCTTTGGGGAATCGCACGGTGGAGGCGTGGGCGTGATCGTGGATGGCTGCCCGCCCAGGCTGGAGTTAGACCTTGAGGCCATTCAGGCAGACCTGGACCGCAGACGGCCTGGCCAAAGTCGTATCACCACTCCAAGGAAAGAAGCAGACCAGGTCGAGATCCTGAGCGGATTACTGGATGGGGTAACCCTGGGCACACCGATTGCAATGGTGGTGCGCAACAAGGACCAACGACCTCAGGACTACAAAGACATGGAAGTGGCCTTTCGCCCCTCCCATGCCGATGCCACTTACCAGGCGAAGTACGGCATCCAGGCCCGCAGCGGAGGAGGAAGAGCCTCCGCACGGGAAACGATTGGACGGGTTGCAGCGGGAGCTGTTGCCAGGCAGCTACTCAGAAAAGCCAATGGCACCGAAGTCATCGCTTGGGTGAAGCGAATCCATGACCTCGAGGCGAGCATTGATCCCAGCTCAGTCACACCCGAACAAGTGGAAAGCAACATCGTGCGCTGCCCTGATGCAGGGATGGCCGAACAGATGATTCAACGCATTGAAGCAATCGGCCAAGAGGGAGATTCCTGCGGCGGAGTGATTGAGTGCGTGGTGAGGCAAGCGAGCACAGGACTGGGAATGCCCGTGTTCGACAAGCTGGAAGCTGATCTAGCCAAAGCCGTGATGTCACTGCCCGCCACCAAGGGCTTTGAAATCGGATCGGGCTTTGCCGGCACGTTGCTGAAGGGCAGTGCCCACAACGATGCCTTCCTGCCCACCCAGGATGGAAGCTTGCATACAGCCACGAACTATTCCGGAGGCATTCAGGGAGGGATCAGCAACGGGGAACCGATTGTGATCCGCGTGGCCTTCAAGCCAACGGCCACCATCCGCAAGGAGCAACAGACCATCAACGCGGCAGGGGATGCCACCACGCTCTCAGCAAAAGGACGCCACGACCCTTGCGTCTTACCAAGAGCCGTTCCGATGGTGGAAGCAATGGTGTCCTTGGTCCTTGCCGATCACCTGCTCAGGCAGCAAGGACAATGCAGCCTTTGGTGATCTGAGTCACCCCTAACTTCTGGCCGGAGACTGGATCCCATTGCTGTTAGCTAATTGTGCTGCCGCTTTCGCCATGCGGCCAGCCGTAGAACGAGCCGACGTGGACTCAGGGCTCGACTTACGGGCACGGCGCGCCTTACGAGGTTTCCCAACTGACGCCAAGGAGGTAGTAGACGTTTCCGCTGTCTTGACCACCCGAGCTTTAGCGACCCGCGAGGAAGAGGAGGCTCGTTTGGTTTTCGTTGCGGTCGTCGTGCGTGGAGCAGCAGTACCAGCAGCAGCGGACTGATCAGCCTTCACAGTTTTGCTGGCTTTGCTTACTTTGCTGGCTTTGCTTGCTTGACGCGGTTTGGAGACTTGGCGATTGCGATGACTCAACACCATCACCCATTCCTCATCCGTCAAGGATGAGGGCTTGCTTCCATGCGCAGTTGCCAGCTTTGCCGCTTTCTCAATGTCTTCAATCAGATTGACCCAAGAGGTGGCAAAGCGCTTGTCGGACTGAGAGCGCGCACCACTTTCAACCAGGGTCTCAACAACGCCAGCTGCGGTGACCTTTTTACGGCGACGATTAAAGATCTCTTTCTGCAATTGCGCGATCAGAGCATCCGCCTTGTCGCTCAGCTTGATGGATAACTGAGACATCCGAAATCAAATCGCTATCCCATCTGTAGCAGACAAGACTCACGTCAACCAATTACGTAAGTCGGCGACAGCATCTGTGGTACTGAGGACCCCACGACCGAGGGCAATCGCGTCGTAACCAGCCGATAGCCACGGATCCAAGTCGGCCACACTCAAACCTCCGGCGGCAATCATGAAGGGCAGATCCCCCATCGGCGCTGAAATCTGCCGGTGGTAATCGAGGCCCAGCACAACCGCTGGAAACAATTTCACAACATGGCAACCAAGAACCATCGCCTGCCGAATTTCGGTTGGCGTCATCACACCAGGAACGAGACAACAGTTGTGTTGATGGGCCATAGAGACCAGAGCCTGATCCAACAGCGGCGACATGGCATAGGGCAGATCAAGATCGATGACTGCTTGCAGACCGCGTTGAGACGTGACAGACGCCACTCCCAGCTGAAGGGTTGGATGGCGCAAACGGATCGCCGCTATCAGGTCACTCCAGCGAGAGTGATCCATCCAGGCAATCTCAATGTGATGGACACCAAGATCGACCAACTGATCGAGGCGTTGACACAACAGTGACTGCAAAAACGGCCCAAAGAGATCACTCTCCTTGGGCCGCAAAACAAGAATGAGTGGCTGACGGCGCAAAGAGTCCTTCAACCACTGCTGACGATCAGACGTACTCAGCAATTCGCACATCGCGTCGGATTAGCAGATCCTGAAGTTCCTGAGAATCAACAGTTTCGCTTTCAACCAGCATTTCGGCGAGCTCGTCAAGGACAGAACGGTTGTCGTTCAACACCTTGGTGGCACGGTGATAGGCCACATCAACAAGATCCGACACCTCGGAGTCAATCGTGGCGGCGGTGGCTTCTGAGAAGTCACGTTCAGCAGCGATATCTCTACCCAAGAACATTCCACCTTGTGCACGGCCGAGGGCAACAGGGCCGAGCTTGTCGCTCATCCCAAAGCGGGTCACCATTTGACGGGCAACTGAAGCCACCTGCTGAAGGTCGTTGGATGCACCGGTTGTGACCTCGTCTTCTCCGTAAACAATCTCTTCTGCAACCCGACCGCCCAAGGCCACAGCCATTTGATTCTGAAGATAGGTCCGTGAGTAGAGACCCGATTCCATCCGTTCTTCGCTCGGCGTAAAGAAGGTCAAACCACCAGCGTTGCCACGAGGAATGATCGAGATCTTCTGAACGGCGTCGTAATCAGGCATCAGTGCACCCACCAAGGCATGGCCTGCCTCGTGATAGGCAACCAGACGCTTGCGACGCTCGCTCATTACCCGGTCCTTCTTCTCGGGACCCACCATGATGCGCTCAATCGCATCACTGATCTCGTCGTTGCTCACCTCAGTGAGTTGGCGACGGGCCGCAAAGATCGCCGCTTCATTGAGAAGGTTGGCCAAATCAGCACCTGTATATCCAGGAGTCCGGCGAGCCACCTTGTCGAGATCCACATCCTTCGAGAGGGTTTTGCTGCGGGCGTGAACGCCAAGGATTTGGAGGCGACCAGCGTAATCAGGGCGGTCAACCGTGACTTGACGGTCGAAACGACCTGGACGCATCAAAGCTGAATCCAACACGTCAGGACGGTTGGTTGCCGCAATGATGATGATTCCGGTATTGCCTTCAAAACCATCCATCTCCGTAAGGAGCTGGTTCAAGGTTTGCTCTCGCTCATCGTTACCGCCACCGAGACCAGCGCCACGCTGACGACCGACAGCATCGATCTCATCGATGAACACGATGCAAGGTGCATTTTTCTTGGCCTGTTCAAACAGGTCGCGAACACGGCTGGCACCAACACCAACGAACATCTCTACAAACTCAGAGCCTGAGATCGAGAAGAAGGGAACACCTGCTTCACCCGCCACGGCTTTGGCAAGCAAGGTTTTACCTGTACCAGGAGGGCCAACAAGCAAACAACCCTTAGGAATTTTTGCTCCTACAGCGGTAAAACGATCTGGGTTCTTGAGGAAATCAACCACCTCAGTGAGCTCAAGCTTGGCTCCTTCAATTCCGGCCACATCCCCGAAGGTGATTTGTGTGGTGGGTTCCATTTGGACCCTGGCCTTGCTCTTGCCAAAATTCATGGCTTGGTTTCCACCGCCGCCACCGCCGCCCTGGGCGCGACGGAACAGGAAGAAAAGGCCTCCGAGGAGCAATAACGGGAAGATCAAACTGGTCGCGGCTTGCTGCCAAGCGCCCGGCTGACGTGAAGGCTGCACAGCGATGTCGACGTTGTGATCCGTCAGCATCTTCAGCAGATCCTTGTCCGGAGCGAGGTTGACCTCCGCACGACGACCATCGGTCTCAACAATCTGAGCAGTTCCACGATCGGGAGAGAGCAACACCCTGCTGACCTGATCTTCCTGAACAGATTCCACAAAATCGCTGTACCGCAGCGTGCGTGCTGCCGTTGCAGGGTCGGGACGGTCAAGGAACGCCGTACCCACAACGATTACTACCACTACGAGCAGGACATAAAGCCCCACATTGCGCCAACGCTTGTTCAAGGTTCTTCGCCTCTGATGAAGGAATGTTAATAGAAATCGAAAAAATTAGGAGGCCCGAAGGACCTCAACCACGCTGCGGAACGCAAACCACTCTGGGATCTCCTCGCCACTGCGAAGCATCTTGCGGAATTGGGTGCCGCTGAGCTTTTTGACATGCAGACCGCGGGCCTCCGCATGTTCCGCAGTGACATACCCCTCTTCGTCGGTAAAGACGAGATTCAAGGAGGGCACGGTCTCCATCGTCAGTTCAGGAGCACACTCTTTGGCGAAATTCTGCGCGTCATAGGGGCCGTAAAAATCATCCCCTGAGAGGGAGGACTTACATCCAGCCATATCCCGGCCAATGATGAAGTGAGTACAGCCGTAGTTCCGGCGAATGATCATGTGCTGCAGAGCTTCACGCGGCCCAGCCATGTGCATCGCGTACGGCAGATAGGCCCAACGAATGCGCGAGTTATCCACTTCTGCGGCCAGGCGTTCATAGGTCTGGAAGCGAACGGCGCCAGGGATGTCGTCCTGCTGGGTGGGCCCACAGGTGGGGTGCACCAGCACGACAGCATTTTCACTGACGTTTTGGGCGTGCAGTGCACGGGTAAAGAGCTCGTAGTGGGCGCGATGGATGGGATTTCGGCACTGGAATGCCACCACGTCTTCGCCGTCAGGAAGACCGGCGCGCACCTCTGCAGGCGTCTTGCAAGGGAAGACCCGCTCCGGAAGCTGCAAGCCCTGAATCAAACCACCGAGGTAGTAACGACGGCGCTCTGTGGCGATCATGCGCACCGCCGGGTGCTCTAGCGAGGTGGTGCCATAACAACCTTTGGCCTCGACAACTTTGTCGGGTTCCCACCTATCTCCAACGGTGAGAAGAGCGAGGTCCTGACCTTTGTATGTCAACAACACCTTGTCACCAACCGCCACGTCCTCCCGGTCGGTATCCATCACAATCGGCAACCCAAACAGGTAACCAGACGTGGTGCGGTGCCCGGCCACAACGGAGTCGTAGTCGGCCTGATGCATGAATCCTCGCTCTGGAGAGAACCCACCCACTACAAGCAGCTCGATATCACAGGCATTGCGATCGGAGCATTCAATGCTTGTGGTGGCGGAAGCCTTCAGCGCGGCATGCTCCGTGGCTGACACCATCAAATCCACCAAGGTGCCTCCGTAAGGAGCAATCACCCCGGTGCGCTGCGAGGACGAGGAACTGGCAGTCATCGGCGATTCGTGTCTGGATCAGGGATGGCGAAATTCTCCCAGAAGACACAAAAAAAAGAGGGCCTCAGCCCTCCTTTTGAATCAATGCGTCTGAGCAGCGGTGGTCAAGCCTCCTCAAGACGACCAAAGACCTCTCCGCTGATCTTCACGTCAACGATCTCCCGGCCGCCCATATCGGAGTCGGAGGGTTGAATCGCTGTAAACACGCCGCCAAACTCACCTGTCTCAGGGTCGATTTTGGTGATTGAGAAGCTCATAAGGCCAGTGCCATCGATGTAGCGCTTGACGTTTTCGCTTTCAAGTTGGTCGTAGTCACCACCCAATGCCATCAGGCCCTGGGGATAGTCCACACCGGTTGTTAACGCACGACCCTTGGGGTCGATGAAGTTACTGGTGCGGTAGCTAGGTGTGCGGTAAGTGCCGTCGAAGTCGGTACTGGTTGTAAGTGCTGCACCATCAGCGGTGGCTTGAAGGTTTTTGCTTGAGAAGGTGAAGGGAAATTCCTCACCACCAGGAACCAAAACGGTGATCGGCTGGAAATCGATACCGCCTTTCTCGTTGAAGCTCAAACCGTCTTCACTAACGATGAGATCACCAAAGACTTCATCCAAACTCGATGTGTAGCGGGTGAGAATTTTGCCCTCAACGAATTGCGCCTCTTGACGCTTGTTGGCGGGTTCGCCTTTTACGAAGACCTGGGAGGGATGCATGCAGATTCCACGCAGTTCGTAAGCAGCGCCAGCCGTAAGGCTGATGGAACCACGGGCCGAATCAGGCAGGGTGGGGCAATCATTCGCCTTGCCCGTATTGCGGATGTCGTCATAGGTGACGTTGGATCGATCTATGGCCTCAGCACCACCACTGCAGGCGGTTACAACGGTGAGACAAAGGGCTAGCACCAGGGCCAGCAGGGGACGGATGCGCATAGAGAAAAACTGATTAGCCGGACGAAGACGGTATCCACCGATTTTTCGATCTTACAAGGGGAAAACGTGCGTTCCGGCAAGCCTTTTGCAGCTCTCAACAAGGCTTCGCGTTGCGGGTCCCAAAGGGAGCACTTTGAAAGCGCTAAAAGCCGCAATTCCAGGGTGGCTGAAACCGATCTCAGAACATCACACGTCTGAGACAACATCCGGCGAATTGAGGGGATGCAGCGCGGGCAGCTGCCTGGCGATCTCATCCAACAAGCGATTGGCGAGCTCGAGCTTGCACTGGGGCACGCACTGCTCCTGTGTGCCATCGCGCCTGAGCAACCAGCCTCCATTTAGATGAGAGCCAAACCCCTGATTGGGCTGATCAATGGGGTTGGCAAACAACAGGTCGCATTGTTTGGCAGAGAGTTTGTGACGTGCCAGCTCCAGCAGCGAATCATCTTGACCACTGAGAGCAGCAAATCCCAAAAGCACTTGACCAGGGGGTCGGCGCTCAGCCAAACCGGCCAAAAGATCAGGAACAGGCTCCATTTCGGTCGAAAGAACGCTGGCCAAGGCGGCCTTCGCGGGTTTCTCAGGACGCGCTCCACCACGACGGCGCAGATCGGCCACCGCCGCCGCCATCGCTACCGCATCAACACCCGGCTGCAGATCAATAAGTGCCGACTCCATCGCTTGCGCCGACTCCACAGGGTGGCAACACAACCCTTCAAGCCATGCGTCAGGCAACTGCAAGGGGCCATGGATCAAGTCAACACGGGCCCCTCGCCAACGGGCAGCTTGAGCAAGCATCACGCCCATGCGTCCGCTACTGCGGTTGCTCATCGTTCGAGCAGGATCGAGGGCTTCCACCGTTGGGCCAGCGGTGACGAGCAAGGAACGACCGCTCCAATCACGCGTGAACTGGCGTTCCTTGCTCCTTTGCTGAAAGGCATGGAGAACCGCCAATTGAATCAAAGCGGGGTCGGCCATTCGCCCCTCTCCAATTCGATCACAAGCCAACAAACCAGGCTCTGGCCCTAGGCAGAGCACCTGATCATCCTGTTGCAAAAGCTCCCAGTTGCGTCGGACTGCAGCATTACCCCACATCCCAGTATTCATGGCTGATGCCGCCACCACAGGCCGCTCGAAAGCCAACAGCAGGGAGGCCAGCAACCCATCTCCAAGTCCCTGGGTCCAACGGGCCAAGCTTGTGGCGCTTAAAGGAGCCACAACCACAAGATCCGCCCATTCAGCTAGCTCCACATGCAGCGGCCGAGGTTGCGATGGATCCCACTGATCCTGATCTTGCAAACAGGGGTGACGACTCAGGCTTGCAAGTGCCACAGGGCTAACAAGGCGTGAGGCGCTGGGGGTGATGACACAACGCACCTCGGCCCCTGCCTTCACCAATGCACTCACAAGAAGTGGGGTCTTAACCGCAGCGATGCTTCCCGATGCCGCTACGAGAAGGCGTCGCCCCTCCAGAGGCCTTGGGGCCTCAATCTTCATCGAATGGTTCCTGATCAACTAAATGAACGTATGGACCCGTGAGGTCCGGCCGGTGAATCGCCAAGGCACGCAACAAATGCCAATCGCTTAAGCCATCAAAAGGGGTGGGGTAGTCGTCGTCTTCAAGGCGCTTGGCGAGCAAAGCCACTTTGTCGTCATCAAACGCGTCAAGAGATTCCGGCGTGATCGGCATGCTGGTTCCCTGAAGCGAAGACCCCATTCTGCCTCGGGCAAGAATGAGAGTGGCGCTAAGTTTCGAGCGACGGGGTCTTAGCTCAGCTGGTAGAGCGCTGCGATCGCACCGCAGAGGTCAGGGGTTCGAATCCCCTAGTCTCCATGCAATTTAAGGGCTTAAATTCATAGTCAGCTTTTAAGAAGATGCATCCCGAGAAGACATTGAGTTGGGAGCATCACTAGCACTTCAGCACAGACAAGAAAGATCAATTGGCCCATGCATTTCCGCTGACTAAACCGCAAATTAAGTGCGCAAAACAACTAGGCACAAAGGCAATTTGCAGCAGCATTTTTCGCCGGCAAGAGTCCAAAAAACGGCAACAAGAAGTTGTCCCCATCTTCTGTAGCAACAGAAACAACCAAGAGCAGGCTTTCCTCGTATGCATAAAAGCCCTATGAATTGGAAGGCTCAATATTGAGTTCAGGATGAATACAACGATCCAAGCTCATGCCTTTTCAATGCATCAATTAAGCAATCACTTCATGGACGTCATTGATCTCTTTCCACGATCCATCGTGCAAGGAGAGCTTGAGCTCAAACTACGCAATCAACTGCTCCTCCATTGTGAGGAGATCCTCCACAATCCAGAAGGCAATCCCGACGCATCCAGGCGCCTCGCTGGCCAGCTCAATCAACAACGAGAACTTAATCCGACACAACCGGCCGTTCGGGAACTTTGTGAATCGGTCCTTCTCGAAG
The DNA here is from genome assembly GCA_030756895.1 of Synechococcus sp. SP2 MAG. Taxonomy (GTDB): domain Bacteria; phylum Cyanobacteriota; class Cyanobacteriia; order PCC-6307; family Cyanobiaceae; genus Synechococcus_C. Next base: position 87,383 of record JAVBIX010000009.1, on the reverse strand, counting down.
GCTGCGAGCGCTGGATCCGTCATGTGATTGACCAACAACCACCTCAAGGGCGTGGCCCATGGGTGCCAGGTCGCTACCAACTAAGGCTGATTGACATCTGGCTGAATTGCCAAATGGAGGGCGATTACAACCCGATGCATACCCATGGAGGAAGTTTTTCTGGAGTTATTTTTTTAAAGGTGCCGTCACAGATCAACGGATCAAGTTTTGATGGACAGCTTTGTTTTCACGGCCCTGAGGAGTATCACCTTCAATCATTTCGTACGGGAATGGCAAGGTATGTACTTCCCAGCCCGGGCGATTTTTATATTTTTCCAGCCTGGCAACCCCATTCCGTTATGCCTTTCCGGGGGAGCGGAGAACGCTGGTCTCTCGCTTTTAACGTTGTCGCACAACCCACATCTGGGCATCCACAGCCCCCTGAGCAGAACCAAAACATTTCGCTTTCGAGTCAGCGGTCAAGAGCGAGAGGGTTCTGAAAATCAATCTCTTAGAAAATTGCCTTAAGATTAATTTCCACTTTCAAGGACAGCCATGGCCTGGAGCCTTGAAGAGCAGCTTTTCATCGCTAGGGCTCTTAGCGCTGATGAAGATCAGCGTTTTGCGCTGGAGTCTTGCTGATGTTTCCAACAAGCACCCACTTCACAAGGCACCTGCCCCTGTTTGCAGGCCTTTTAGTTCTTGTTTTGGTCTCAACGCTGGCCAGACCTAGTGCCTTAATTACCTACGGCCTCATTGCGCTGGCTGGTGGGCTCGGCCGTCGCTGACGTCAATCGGGACGACCATGCGGTAAAAGGGATGTCAGCAAAGCCCATAGACGATGTCGCAATCCAAACGAGAACAGGTGGTCAGCCACCTGCGCTACATCCGCCAAGAGCTGAGAGAAATGCATCAAGGAGTGATGGAAGACGGACTCCTCCCTGAAGCAGGTGAAGTGAGAGGGGTTATGGCGCAAATGGAAGCACTCCTTGAGCTGCTGGAGGGGAAATCCTCACGCAAAGCGAAGGCCGATTCCGACTAGTCCTGGTCAACAATTAATGGTTAGCCCAAAGCAAATCTTGGTTCAACAGGAAATGCTCAAAAACCAACAATTGCAACAGGAAATTAATGGAAATCGAGTATTAATAGTTCGGCAGGTTGCCGGCCGGGTGATGGGGATCAATTGCTGGCACACCTGTGATCAAGAAGCTTGAGGGGTTTCAGATATGACCGCTCGACTTCAAAAGACACGGCTTCAAATTAGTTTCGGAGAAGCCACCTCAAGACTTGACCGGTGGGCTGTAAACCCCTGGAGAAGGGCATCGTTGATGCTGATCGCTCTCGGAGCAAGCTTTGCTTTAGGGAACAGCATTGGGGCCATTGCAGGTGCTTTGACGTTGATGGATCCATTAGCCGCGCTGATTACGGTGGGGATCTGGGAGTTCATGGTGAGAACCAGGCGCCATTGGGCACGAGACAAGCAGAAGCACCTGGGACGTGATCTCTTGGATATGTCGCGCATCGGGTTGCTCTATGGCCTCTTATTAGAAGGCTTCAAGTTGCTCTAAAGAACTCACAAATCCAGACAATCTTGAATGGGATCCATAGCCTGGATTTAGATCTCCTGTTCGTTGGAACATGGCTGCTGAGCATTTCTTCCTCGAACTAGAACCACCAGAAGAACGTCTTCGCAACGCCCCTCATGTGGTGATCGTGGGAGGAGGCTTTGCTGGAGTGCGGGCATGCAAAGCACTTGCTCAGGCCGATGTGCGCGTCACCTTGATCGACAAGCGCAATTTCAACCTGTTCCAACCCCTTCTTTATCAAGTAGCAACAGGCCTAGTAGCCCCTGGTGATGTTGCGACACCCCTGCGACAGCTGGTGGGAAAGCAGCGCAACGTTCAGGTCCTGCTTGGAGAAGTTACGGGCTTAGATGCCAAGAAGCAGCAAATCCATTTCGGAGAGAAAGCTCTCACCTACGACCACTTGGTCCTCGCAACGGGCTCGGGCAGCACCTACTTCGGCCATGAAGAATGGCGCACCTTTGCGCCACCGATGAAAATCCTTGAGCATGCCCAAGAGATTCGTCGCCGCTTGCTGATGGCGATGGAGCAGGCCGAACAAACACCTGATCCCGCGGCACGCAAATTCCTTCAAACCGTGGTGATTGTGGGAGGGGGGCCTACGGGATGCGAAATGGCAGGTGCCACCTCCGAATTAATGCGCAATGCCATGCGCCGTGAGTTCAAGCAGCTTGATCCGGATGATTCAAGAATCATCGTGATCGACCCAGGCGATCGCTTACTGAGGGCGATGCCGGAGTCATTGTCGGCTTCTGCTCAAAAGACACTGGAATCTCTTGGGGTAGAAACTCTCTTCAAAGGGCGGGTTCAAAGCATGCAACCCGGAGAAGTCACAGTTGGCACTCCAGATGGCGAGCAAACCATTCAAGCCGCAACCGTAATTTGGACGGCTGGGGTCCGACCGTCTCATCTGGGCAAGACCCTTGCAGCCTCAATCGATTGTGAATTGGATCGGGGCGGGAGGGTGATTGTTGAAGCCGACTTCAGCGTGAAAGACCATCCAGACATCCGGGTGGTTGGCGATCTCTGCAGCTACAAGCACACGTCTACAGGGAACCCACTGCCAGGGATGGCAGGCCCAGCAACCCAAGCTGGTGGCTTCGTCGGCAAAGACATTGCCGCGATCATGAGTGGTGGCAAACGTCCGAACTTCAAATGGTTTGATTTCGGCAGCATGGCCGTGCTGGATCGGGTTGCCGCTGTTGCTGATCTGCGCGGCTTCAAATTCAGTGGAAGCCCAGGCTGGGCTATTTGGGCCGCTGCACACCTGGCCTTCATGCCCGATCGAGAAAATCGCTGGTCCTTGCTGATCAAGTGGATGTTTGCTGTGCTGTCGCAGCAACGCTCATCGATGCTGCTCACCGGAATGCCAAGTCAGCACATTGGTCTCGACTCCGCAGACGCCCCGTTCCCCATGAGGAGCGGCAGCGGACCCTCGATTGCCTCTCCAGATGCTGCACTCAAAGCAGCGATGGACTACTACTCCAGTTCCCTTTCTGGTGTTCCTATTCAGGATGGCGCTGGGGGCCTTGGCGAATCCGCCACAGGATCAGACGCCGCCATCAAGTAGAGCAACGCCATGCGGATCGGGATTCCATTGCGAACTTGATCCTCCACCAAGCAGATCGAGCGGTCGTCCAAAAGGGCACCGCTCATTTCAACCCCACGGTTGACAGGGCCTGGATGCAGAACAGGGCCTGAAAAAGCGCAGCGTCGCAACCGTTCATGGCTGAGCCCATAGTCACGGTGATAGCGATCCAGATCCGTGAGCAGATGATCGGTCATGCGTTCTTTTTGTAAGCGCAACGTCATCACAGCGTCCGCTCCCGACAAGCATTCATCCAGGTTCCGGCTGATCTGCAGCCTTCCACGCTGAGGGACAGGATCAACCGTTTGCCCAGGCGGCGGAGCATGCAAGAAGTCTGCGAAGGCATCGGGCACAAGGCTGGGCGGCCCGCAAAGCACCACATCCGCGCCGCAGGCACTAAGAGCCCAGAGGTTGGAGCGCGCGACTCGCGAATGCAACACATCGCCAACAATCCCGATGCGCTTGCCCTGCAAGGCCTCGGGTTGAGGGCGATGGGGATCGAAATGGTGAGCGAGCGTATAGAGATCGAGCAAGCCCTGGCTGGGGTGGCTGTGCTGACCATCCCCACCATTCAGCACAACGGTGCGCTCGCCGGCTTGATCCAGCTCATGGGCCAACTGCGCGGGGACATCGGTGCAGCGATGGCGAATCACCAACACATCAGCACCCATCGCGACATAGGTGCGCGCTGTATCAAGCAGAGATTCACCTTTGCTCAAAGAGCTGCTCGACGGCGAAAAACTCTGCACATCCGCGGATAAGCGCTTCGCGGCCAGCTCAAAGCTGCTGCGCGTGCGCGTGCTGGGCTCAAAAAACAAGGTGGCAACCAGTCGCCCTTGCAAGGCCGGAAGTTTGCGCGCGCCGGTCACCGGCATCGAACGAAAACGATGGGCAAGCTCGAGCACGGTGGCGTAGTCGTCTCGCGAGAACGCAGCCAAATCGAGCACATGCCGGTGCGACCAACCACTCATCGCTTCCACTCCAGAGTTGGAATGAAGGCCTGACCCACAGGAGGCATCCGATCACCTCGGGCACGCCGGCTCACGCTGCGGGAGTCCTTCAGGTACCAACGCCAGGGCAAATCCTGGGCCTGAGAGATTCCGATCCGCGTGGTGGTCACAAGCTCAGGGATGTTGAGAACGGAGGGCCTAGGGGCCAACCACTGCTCATTCTCACCACAAGCGGAGCTGTTGTCATGACGGCGGCTGATTTCAAAACGACGGGACAGCAAACCAGGCCCCGCAGCCACCCGCTCAGGCTCACCAGGAATAGCAACAGCACGAAGCAACACCCCGTTGGCCCAATCGCTCCGACCCGTCACCACATTCACGCAGTGGTGGATGCCATAGCTCACATACACATAAAACCGCCCTGGCTCACCAAACAGCGTTTCGTTTTGCGGTGAGCGGCGGCGATAGCCGTGGCAGGCGGGCTCATCCTGCGAATACGCCTCCGTTTCCACAATCACGCCCCACAGCAACTCCCCGGAAAGTTGGCGTTTCACTAATAAACAGCCAATCAACTCAGGTCCAACTACCTCCGCAGGGCGGCAGAAGAATGATTGAGGGAGAGCTTGGAAATCTTGGGTAATGGGCTGGATGGCTATGGGGGTAAATAAAGAGATTCATCCATGGGTACAGCAATCCGCAGTACCCATTTTGATCAAACGCAGGCAATCCAACCGAGCCATTCCAGAAGGCATGTCAACACAACCCGAATGACCAGACTGTCAAAACGCAGACGATGAACGACGAGCCCATGTCGGCATCAGCCACAACCACCACAAGCCAAATCCAGGCCAGGCGAGACCTGGTATTTCTGGTGCTGGCCGGACTCTTCCTCGGCACCCTGGGGATGCTGAACATCCTTGGCCTTACGCGATTCCTGGCGCTTGGGCAGATCGGATCCTTTCCGATCGTGGTTGCCGTTGGCGCCCTCCCCTATCCCGTTACCTTCTTATGCACCGATCTCATTAGTGAGCTGTGGGGCGAGGAGAGAGCCACTCAGCTGGTGTGGGTGGGCCTCTTGCTCAATGGTTGGGTGGTTTTGATCCTGTGGGTCGGAGGTCTCATGCCAGGCCTGAACGGCGCTCCTGACTCCACATTTTTTGAGATTCAACGCCTGGCCTTTGGGTCTGTCGGGGCATCGATGGTGGCTTACCTCACGGCCCAATTCGTAGACGTGCGCTTATTCCACTTTTGGAAGGAACGCACGAATGGCAAGGCCCTCTGGCTCCGCAACAACGGCTCCACCTTGGTGAGCCAATTGGTGGATACGAGTGCCGTGGTGTTGATCAGCCACTACGCCGCCCATGTGTTGCCCATCCGCGCCGGGGAAGCGGTGCTTCCTCAGCTGGGAGCTTTCATCGCCAGCGGCTATTTGTTCAAAGCCCTTGCCGCTTTGGCTGACACCCTTCCCTTCATCTGGCTCACCGCCTGGTTGCGCGATTGGTTGGATATTCAGGGAGACGGCGAGGAGATCATGCCCTGAGATCAGCGTTACTCGGGTGACGATCAGCTCACCAAGGCGACTCAGCGGCCAAGACCTTGGCATGATCAATGCAGTGACCTACCAACCATGGACGCCGCCCTCTCCGGCTTCAATCTCGGGACCGTGTTGGTCTTTGGCAGCGGATTGTTTGTGATCGCCACCTTTTACTTCGGTACTAGAGGCGGCTACTACAACACCGACAAGTACGACGGCAACGGCACAGCGCACTAAGGCGCGAGCTGAGCGATCATCAAGCCACTGATTGAGATGGCATGAACGCCACCCTGCCTGGCCCAGCAGCCAACACCGAAGCCATTCGTTTGGCTCTCCAGAGTTGGCCCGATGTTGAGGCCTACCTGAAAGGCTGCAAAGGAATCATCATTCCGCTTGGTTCCACAGAACAACATGGACCCACAGGTGCGATTGGGACTGATGCCCTCACAGCAGAAGCTGTAGCGCTTGAGCTCGGTCGTCGCAGCGGAGTGCTTGTCACTCCTGCTCAGGCCTATGGCATGGCCGAACACCATCTCGGCTTCGCGGGCACGATGAGTCTTCAGCCGGCCACCTTGATGGCGGTGATGCATGACCTTGTGTTGTCGTTGGCTACCCATGGATTCGAGCGAATCTTTGTGGTGAATGGCCACGGAGGCAACATGGCCACGACCAAAGCAGCCTTTGCCCAGGCCTATGGAACGGCCGCCAGCAGAGGGCTTCCGGTGGCATCCAAATTGCGCTGCAGACTCTCCAACTGGTTCATGGCTGGGCCTGTGATGCGCCAAGCCCGAGAGCTTTATGGCGATCGCGAAGGCCAACATGCCACCCCCAGCGAAATCGCCGTCACTCTCCACCTTCACGACAGCCTGATCGCCAAGCAACGGCCCCTACCTGACCCCGCCCCATGCGGAGCCATCCACGGCCCAGCCGATTTTCGCCGACGCTATCCAGATGGCCGTATGGGCTCTCACCCCTATCTCGCCAAAGCAGAACACGGAGCAGGGTTGCTGGATACGGCGGTCACGGCACTGCGCGAAGATCTTGAAACGTTTCTCTCCGCTGCATGAGCAAGATCACCGCCGACGACGTTCGCAAGGTGGCCAAACTTGCCCGTCTTGACCTACCTGATGACACCATCGCCACCTATACGGGGCAGCTTGAGCGAATTCTCGATTACGTGGATCAGCTTCAAGCGGTGGACACCGAAGGGGTTTTGCCGACAACACGTGCAGTGGAAGTGGTCAATGCAACGCGTGAAGACACTGTTGTTGCAACAGATGTGCGCCAAGAACTCTTAGATCAGGCCCCCCAGCGGGAAGGTGACTTCTTTCGGGTTCCCAAGATCCTCGCGGACTAACCCTAAACAGCCTATTGATAGCACGTCAGTGTTACGCCCTAGTAACTTTGACGTGCCGGGGTTACGGCTGTTCGCCTCAATAATGAGAGCCAGGCACGCCTTAGACGCCTGGTAGGTAGAAGCTTGGCGACCGGACGCATCTTGCTACCCCTTGGCTTGTGGCTACGTACGCCAATCAGAATGTCGTAGAAGAAATTGACAACATCAGATCGAGTTTCAAAGATTCCGAGCCTCTGCGGTGATTGCCGTGCATCAAGAAGAGGCTTTGTGGCTTCGTAAGCAGGCTTGTATTCGAACCACGGAATAGAAGGCCAAAGATGGTGCACTAAATGATAATTTTGCCCCATGATTAGCCAATTCATCGTCCGCCCCGGATACACGCGAGCGTTTTGCCAACGATTCTTAGATAAAAAGGGTCTATGGGGCAAATAATCAAAAAACAGACCCAGTGTCACTCCCACCATGAGCGCGGGCGCAAACCAACAATTGAAAATAAATGGCAAAAAGTCGAATCGAATTGCCGCAATAATGATCGTAAAAAAGACTGCTCTTTCGAATCCCCACTGCATCAACTCCCAACGTTTCCAGAGCTTGCGCTGAAAGAAGAAAAACTCGTGATAAAAAAACCTTGGAGCAATTAACCAGAGAGGACCAAAGGTACTAACAATGTGATCAGGATCATTTTTTGGATCATTCACATGGGAATGATGTTGCAAATGCACCCGCGTAAAAACAGGAAAACTAAATCCCAACAGCAAAGCTGAGCCATGCCCCATCGCTTGGTTGATCCAGGGGACCGGATGAGCGGCGTTATGACAGGCATCGTGAACAACCGTGCCCTCCAAATGAAGCGCTAAGAATCCGCAGATCAAGAGCAGTGGCAATGGCCAACCACCAACAAACCAGCCCCAAATAGACAAGGCTGCCAAGACGTACCCGCCCAAAAACAAGCCAACAGTGGGGTTCCACGCAGAGGGTGGATCCACAAACTCCTTTGGCACTGACCGAAGCTGGGGCGTCGATCCCGAACTCTCCGGTTGTACGAGTGCCTGAGTCATCGAAAGAATCCCGTGTTGCCTGCTGCTACAAGCGACACCAATCTAGGAAAAGGAATGCCCATCGCGAGACTTGAACTCGCACAACCGAAGTCACTGGTACCTAAAACCAGCGCGTCTACCAATTCCGCCAGATGGGCAGAAGCGAATCCTAAACATCGACCCAGAATGGCGACAACGTCGACACTCGATTCCCAGATGCTGGCCACTCTCACTGGAGACCTCTGTTTGCTGGCAGGCCTTGCCGTTCTGCTCCTGCCACTGCTTGCCACGGAACTCAGTCGTCCCCGCGATGGCGCCTGGGGAGCCGTCGTCTTATTGCTTGGGTTGGTCCTCGTGACCAGCAGTGATCGACTACGAGGCGCTCCCATGCTGGGAGTGGCCTGCGCTGGCTTGCTGATCAGCCGCCTAGGGGCAGAAGTAGGGCAAGCCCGCTGGCAACAACTCAGCGATGAGGAGCGACAAAGACTCGGCTCCAAGGAACGCTGGACGACGAGCCTTCAACAACTCACAACTGTTTTGGCCAGCCTTGTGAGCGCAACAACTGACACGCTCAAAAGCCTTAAACCTGCAGCAAAAACCGGAACCAATAAACGTTGGGTGCGACCTGAGCAGCCATCCACAGGCGCAGACCTAGACACTCCTCCCAGCGGTGAGGCCTTTGAGCAAGCTGAAAATAGTCAAGACAGCGAGAACGATCAAACCAGTGAGGCCAGCAACGACAAGGACGCCGCAGCTGAAACGCCAGGCATTAAAAAACAAGGCAAGAAGCTCTGGATCCGTCCAGACAGCTCAGAACCTTCTCTGGAAACAAAGGAGCTGAGTTCAACGTCCAATAGCGATGAATCCCAGAGCGAAACCAGGGTGCAGCCCAACAACGACGTCAACAAAACCGACGGCCTCAGGGCTGAAACGAGCACGGACAGCATTGAAGAGGTAAGTGCTGACAACGCCATCGAAACAGCCTCAAACACAGCCGCGAACACAACCGAAAACACAGCACGCACCGACGAAGACTGATAATCCCCTTTGCTGCAGCGCCAACGTGACCCAGCAGACAGGCCAGGACGCTGATAAGCGACCGTCCTACAAAGACACCCTCAACCTGCTGGAGACGGGGTTTGGCATGCGTGCCAATGCCATCCACCGCGAACCGGAACTCCAGGCCTTCTGGAAAGAGAAAGGCATCGACTTGGATCTGGGACGCAACAATCCCGGCCCAATGTTCACCCTGCATGACGGCCCCCCGTATGCCAACGGCGCCCTGCACATGGGCCACGCCTTGAACAAGGTGCTCAAGGACATCATCAATAAGCATCGCTTGATGCAAGGCCGGAAGGTGCGTTTCGTCCCTGGCTGGGACTGCCATGGCCTACCGATCGAGCTCAAGGTGCTGCAGGCCATGAGCCAGGAGCAGCGTCAAGCGCTCACCCCGATCAAATTGCGTAAAAAGGCTGCGGCCTACGCGCACAAGCAAGTTGCAGGCCAAATGGCCGGCTTTAAGCGCTGGGGCATCTGGGCTGATTGGGACCACCCCTATCTCACCCTGCAGAAGGACTACGAAGCCGCTCAGATCGACGTCTTTGGAACGATGGCGCTGAAAGGCCACATCTACCGAGGGCTCAAACCAGTGCACTGGAGCCCTAGCTCACGCACTGCCCTGGCCGAAGCCGAACTGGAATATCCAGACGGACACACCAGCCCCAGCGTCTACGTGGGATTTCCTGTGGTTGATCTACCCGCAGGCCTGCGCAGCAAGCTCAGTGAGCAGGGCTTGGACGTCCCCGCAGAGAGCAACGCCCTGAGTCAGTGTTTACAGGTAGCGATCTGGACCACCACTCCCTGGACTCTGCCCGCCAATCTTGCGGTGTCGGTCAACGATCGCCTCGACTACTGCCTGGCGGATGACGGCAACGGACAGCTTCTGATCGTGGCAGCCGAACTCTGCAATTCCTTAGCCACCAAGCTCGAACGCCCGCTTCAAGCCAAAGCCACCGTGAAAGGGGCCGATCTTGCTGGCATCATCTACAGCCACCCCCTGCTCGAGCGCCGCAGCGCGATCGTTGTTGGTGGGGAATACATCACCACGGAATCGGGCACAGGCTTGGTGCACACGGCGCCAGGCCATGGCGTGGATGACTTCAACACCGGGCGTAAGCATGGTTTGCCCGTGCTCTGCCCGGTGGATGAGGCCGGAACCCTCACCGCAGAGGCCGGCCCATTCGAAGGCTTGAACGTGCTCAAGGATGCCAATGCCGTGATCATCACAGCACTCGAGGACTCCGGTTCCCTGCTCCTGCAAGAGAACTACAGCCATCGCTATCCCTACGACTGGCGCACGAAAAAACCCACGATCTTCCGAGCAACGGAACAGTGGTTTGCCTCTGTGGAAGGCTTCCGCACTGAAGCGCTAACCGCCATTGATGGCGTGCAATGGCTGCCGGCATCTGGCCGGAACAGGATTGAGTCGATGGTCTCCGAAAGGGGCGATTGGTGTATTTCCCGGCAGCGGACCTGGGGTGTCCCTATTCCAGTCTTTTATCAGCGTGAAACCGGCGAAGTCCTCCTTAATGCCGACTCCATCGCCCATGTCAAAGCGCTGATTGCAGAACATGGAGCCGACATTTGGTGGGAAAAAGACGAGGTTGATCTGCTCCCTTCCAGCCACAGCGCAGAAGCGCATCTCTGGCGTAAGGGCACAGACACCATGGATGTGTGGTTCGATTCCGGCTCCAGTTGGGCCTCCGTATCAAGCCAACGCGACGGTCTCAGCTACCCCGCAGATCTCTACTTAGAGGGATCAGATCAACATCGCGGCTGGTTCCAGTCCTCGTTGTTGACGTCGGTGGCCGTCAATGGTGCAGCGCCCTATCGGACCGTGCTCACCCATGGCTTTGCCTTGGATGAGAAAGGCCGAAAGATGAGCAAATCACTCGGCAATGTTGTGGACCCGATGGTGATCATCGAGGGCGGTAAAAATCAAAAGCAAGAACCCGCCTACGGCGCCGATGTGCTCCGCCTATGGGTGAGTTCTGTGGATTATTCGGCAGACGTGCCGATCGGTGCTGGCATCCTGCGGCAGCTTTCAGACGTCTATCGCAAAGTGCGCAATACCTCGCGCTACCTGCTCGGCAATCTGCACGACTTCGTGCCAAGCCGTGATGCGATCGCTATTAGCGATTTGCCGTTGCTCGATCGCTGGATGTTGCAGCGCACCGCAACCGTGCTCGACCAGATCAGTGAAGCGTTTGAACGCTATGAATTCTTTCGCTTCTTCCAACTCCTGCAGAACTTCTGCGTGGCCGATCTATCGAATTTTTATCTCGACATTGCCAAAGACCGGCTGTACGTGAGCGCCCCCGCTGACAAGCGTCGCCGCAGCTGCCAAACCGTGATGGCCCTGATCATCGAACGTTTGGCCGCGGCCATTGCCCCCGTGCTTTGCCACATGGCGGAAGACATCTGGCAGAACATCCCCTATTCCACCGGGACAGAGTCGGTGTTTCAAAGTGGCTGGCCCTCCGTGCCGGAGGAGTGGCGCGATGACAGCCTTCATGCCCCAATGCAGGAGCTGCGCGAGCTACGCGCAGCGGTGAACAAAGTGATGGAGGAATGCCGAAGCAAGCGAAAGCTCGGGGCATCACTTGAGGCGGCCGTCCGCATCGAAGCGCGCACCTCCACACTTCAAGACGCTCTCCACTGGCTCCAAAACAAGGGGGATCAAGAGGTGGATGGCCTTCGCGATTGGCTCCTCGTCTCCCAGTTGCAGATTGGAGGCGAGCCCTGGGCCGAATTGATGGCCAGTGATGACAACGAGCTCGCCGTCATCGAAGTTGCCCTGTCTCGAGGGGAGAAATGCGAGCGCTGCTGGCACTACGAAAGCGACATTGGTCAGCACAGCGATCACCCCAGCTTGTGCGGTCGCTGCGTATCCGTACTGGAACGGCGCTAGGGATCAGATCCAGCGGTCTGCTTCGATCAATTGCGCAGGAGGAAGCGGCCCGATCAGTAGCTCCTCCTGCTGAGGGTTCAGTGGACCACGCAGCAATTCAGCGGTTTCGATCGCCGCCCCATCAGGAAGCACGGTTCGATCCGGATCGAAATCCGTGGGATGGGTGGTGCAGCTGCTGAAGCCTCGAAAAATCAAAACTTCCAGAGCTTCTTCCGCACCTTCAGCTGACGGCACCATTCCTCGCAGTCGCAACACGCGATCGGGACGGTCACGACTGATCGCTTCAAGAGCCGGCAGCAACGAATCAGAATTCACCAGCCACCCGCCCCTGACGCGGCAGGCGCACGAGCAGCCACTGGAGGAGCCCCACCACATACGCCACTAAAGCCACGTAGCCGATGAATGCGGCCACCGCCTCACTCCACTGCCCACCAAAGACGAAGTCAAACAAACGCTCCGCTACCCGATGCAAGCCCTGGGGACCTTCCAACCAGGCCAGGCACTCCGCGCCGCTCAGTTGGTCCGCACAGCGCAACGCTGTTGCCGACATCCCCGCCGCAAGCAAGGCGAATCCGCTGAGAGCCCAGCGCCAGATACGCACGGTCAACGGAAGGGCACTCCCTGGTGCACTGTCGGCCAATTCTTCATTGAGATCCACCCAGAACCAAACCGAAACCGCCATTAGCACTGGTGCGATGAAGGCCATCACATATCCGATCGGCCGCCGATCGGTGAGCAGCAACACGCTGATGGGCAACAGGCTTGCCACCTTCCAGTACAGACCCAGCAATCGCACCATGGCTGGCTCACGCCGAACCCCTGCCCAGATCAGCAGAACAAGCGGAACACCGAGGGCAAAGGTTGCGCCTAAGCGATAGGTAAGCCAAACCAAACTGCGGTAAGGAAGATCAGGCACCAGGCAGGTTCGAGTTGAAGCCATTATCGACGCCATCGACCTTGCCCTCAAGATTGGTAGGGTCCAACACATGGTTCCGTTCAACCCCCTCGATTGGTTCCGAGGCTCCGGAGCCCAGGCCAAGTGCCGCACTGCACTCAGTGGCTGTGCCTCTTTGGAAGAGGCAACGAAAGATGTCTCCAATCAACTCGGCTCGGAGAAAGGCGATTTAGCCCTGGTGTTTGTATCCAGCCAATTTGCTAGCGATCTGCCGCGGTTGCTTCCGCTGCTCAGCCAGCGACTGCAGGCAGAACACTGGATCGGCTTCGTTGGAGGCGGCGTTGTTGGAACGGATAGTGCTGGACGAACCCAAGAGCTGGAACAGACCACAGCACTCAGCATCACGCTCTTAAATCTCCCCGGAGCGCAGCTGAAGCCTTTTCAACTCGATACAGGCTCTCTCCCAGATCTCGATGGACCGGTTCAAAACTGGCAGGACTGGGTCAATGTTGACCCAGCAGACAGCCGATCTCTGCTGCTATTTATCGATCCCAGCTGTGGAGCGATCAATGACCTCATCAGTGGCCTGGATTACGCCTATCCCAACGCAGCGATCATCGGAGGGATTGCCGCCCCCCATAACGCCAGTCATGGCTCGCTGCTGTTCGATGGTCAGATCATCAACGGTGCCGCTGGAGTGAGCATCGGCGGCGACTGGGTTCTTGATCCAGTCGTCGCCCAGGGCTGCCGACCAATTGGTCCCGTGTTTGCGATTGAGCAAGCCCAACGCAACGTTTTATTGGAACTCAGCGATGGCGATCGTCGCGACACGCCTGTGGCCTGCTTGCAACGCGTCCTGGCTGATCTCAATGCGGAAGACAGAGAGCTGGTGCAGCACTCCCTCTTTCTTGGGGTGGAGCGTCGCAATCTGATGCAGGAGTGCCCCAGCGATTTCTTAGTCCGCAATCTCATTGGCGTCGACCCACGCAATGGTGCTGTCGCCGTGGCTGAGCGGGTTCGCCCAGGCCAACACGTGCAATTTCAGCTCCGAGAAGCCCAATCATCAAGGCTGGAGGCACGCCAGCTACTTGAGGCCAGCCAAGAACGCTGCCCATTGCCACCACCACTTTGCGGACTGCTGTTTGCCTGCCTCGGCCGAGGCAGTGGGCTATTTGGAGAAGCCAACGGTGATGTCTCAATCGCTCGCGATGTTCTGCCCGATCTGCCAATTGCCGGCGCGTTCTGCAATGGCGAGATCGGCCCCTTAAGCAACACCACTTACCTGCATGGCTACACCGCTTGCTGGGGCTTGCTCCGTCATGCACCTCTTGTGGCGCCAGCTGAGGACTGATGCGCCAGCACGTCAATCCCCTCAGCCGCTTTTTTCAGCTGCCGCTAGAGCTACCGGCGCCACAAGAGCTGTTCGAGCATCCCAACCTGCCCATCCATCTCGATATTGGTTGCGCTCGAGGCTTTTTTCTATTGGAGCTGGCGGCGTTGCAACCCGAGCGAAATCATCTCGGAGTTGAGATCCGCCGGCCCCTGGTGCTAGCCGCCCAACGCGATCGCGACCGGCAGCAGCAGCACAACCTTCATTTTTTATTTTGCAATGCCAACATCAGCCTCGAGGCTTGGATGGCAGCGTTGCCACCAGACCAGTTGCAACTGGTAAGCATTCAGTTTCCGGATCCCTGGTTCAAACAACGCCATCGCAAGCGCCGCGTGCTGCAACCCGCCCTGTTGCACGCCATCGCCTCAGCCCTCCATCCCGGCCGGCACCTGTTTTTACAAAGCGATGTGCTGGCTGTCATTGAACCAATGGTGGCCCTGGTGGAACTCTCAAACTGCTTTGCACGCCCCAAAGGCGATCAACGGCCATGGCGAACCAGCAACCCATTGCCCGTGGCTACGGAACGGGAGCGCTACGTCCACGAGCAGGGTCAACCCGCCTATCGCGTGCTGTTTGAACGCACTGATGCCGCTCTTCCAGCATTAAGGGATCTGGAGATGGCTTGGCAACAGGTTGATAATTCCAAAGACATCGCACCCACACCCCATGGCTGAGGCTCCGGCCCCACCACCCCTGTTGCTGCGCTGGCAAGGCCTGCTTCCCGCGAGTGATCAGCAGCGCAGGCGCCTGAGCTGGTGGGCAAGCCTCCTGCTCATGGTTCTCCTCGCTGGACTTCCCTTCCTCACCCGAACAGGGCTAGGGCTTGTGGTTCTGGCCTGCGGAGCGCTGTGGATCCTCTGGTCCAGCGTGAGCCAGCCGCAACGTATCGGTGCCATCAGCGCTTGGGTGCTCGTGTTTCTTGGCATCGCCGTGCTGGCTACGGGGTTCTCCCCAGTTCCAGCCGCAGCAGCGAAAGGCCTGGTCAAGCTGCTCAGCTATCTCGGCGTGTATGCCCTGATGCGTCAGCTGCTGGCCGAGCGCCCCGAATGGTGGGACCGCCTTGTGGCCGCGATGCTGGCCGGCGAAGTCCTCACCAGTGTGATGGCCTTGCGCCAGCTCTACGGACCCACCGAGGAGCTTGCACGCTGGGCCGATCCCAACTCCATCACGGCAGGCACGATCAGGATCTACGGCCCCCTTGGCAACCCCAATCTGCTGGCGGGATATCTGGTACCGATCCTGCCGTTGGCACTCGTTGCCTTGATCCGCTGGCAGGGCTGGGGGGCACGCTGCTATGCAGCTGTTGCGCTGGTGTTGGGAGCCACAGCCACCATGTTCAGCTACAGCCGCGGGGGTTGGCTGGGCATGCTCGCGGCCCTTGGTGTGCTGGTCCTGCTGCTCGTATTACGTGCCATCCGCAGCTGGCCAAAACTATGGCGACGTCTCGTCCCGATCGCCCTGCTGGTGCTGGCTGGTGTGACCTTGGCGATCGCGGTCACGCAGGTGGATCCCATCCGCACGCGGGTAGCCAGCCTGCTGGCTGGACGCGGTGATAGCTCCAACAACTTCCGCATCAACGTGTGGTTGGCCGCAGTTGAAATGATCCAAGACCGCCCCTGGCTGGGAATCGGGCCAGGCAACGCTGCCTTTAATGCCATTTATCCCCTCTATCAACAGCCCAAGTTCAATGCCCTGAGCGCCTATTCCGTTCCCCTGGAGCTCCTTGTAGAAACGGGCATTCCAGGCCTGATCGCGGCGCTCGGGTTGGCGGGAGCCAGTCTTCGCAACGGGCTCAGAGCTCTGCGCTCATCGGCTGCTCTGGCATTGCCCTGGCTGGGGTGCCTGGCCGCCATCGCCGGGCTGCTCATCCAAGGCGCCACGGACACCATTTTCTTCCGACCAGAAGTGCAAATCATCGGTTGGTTTTGCTTGGCAACGCTGAGCCAGGCCCACAAGACCCCCCAAACCAACCCATGAGGTTCAACCCGTGAGTGATGCACTGATGTTGGCGGGTTTCGATGCTGGCCAAACCCATTGCCGCTGCAAGCTGAGCCGTTGGCAAAACGGAAACTGGGAACCGCTAGGCGAGGGCAAGGGCAGTGGCGTCAGCCACCTCCAAGCCACCGGGGGCGAAACACGGTTCATGGAGGCCATTCGCAGCAGCCTGCAGGCAGCCAATCCCAGCGGCCTGGAGATCAGCGCTGCCGCCGTTGGGGCCAGCGGAGTGGAGCAGGGCACCGCGCTCCAGAACCGCGCCAGCCATCTTTTAGCAGCCAGTCTCAAGCTGCCAACAGCGCACTGCATCGCCACTGGCGATGAGCGCACAGCCCTACGCGGAGCGTTCCCCAACGATGCCGGCATCGTGCTGATTAGTGGCACAGGGATGATCGTGGTTGGACGCAACGACAGCGGGCTTGAGCAGCGTTGTGGCGGATGGGGATGGCAACTGGATGGAGCAGGGGCTGCCTTTGATCTCGGCCATCAGGGGCTCCAGCTCAGCCTGCGCATGGCCGACGGCCGGCTCCCAGATGGACCACTGCGCAGCCAGTTATGGGCAGTCCTTGGTTGCCGCACACCCGCAGAGATCAAGGCCTTCGTTGTGCAGCCCGATTTCCAACCAGCGCAGCTAGCCCAACTAGCACCCCTCGTCTCCGCCGCCGCTGAGGCGGGCAATGTTGAAGCCGCGGCCATACTCAACCGCTCCGGCAATGCCCTTGCAGAAGCCGTTCAAGCCGTGGCGTCATCCCTGGGGCTCAACCAGCCCACGCTCTGCGCCAGAGGTGGGGCACTCCTCAATCTGGCGCCCCTTCAACAGGCCGTGGACGCATCCCTACACCGTCGCCAGGTCGATGCGCGCTGGGAGGACAGGAATGGTGACGCCTGCGATGGAGCGCTCACGCTGGCTCTAGAACGATCCTGATCAAGAGGCGCTGAGATGCTGATCTGCTGCTGCGGCCAAGCGGGAGGTCCAGTGATCGACCACCGCTTGATCAGCAGCCTCAACCATTACGCGTAGCAGTGGTTCTGTTCCACTCGCTCGCACCAACACGCGACCGTCTTCAGCCATCGAGGCCTCCGCCTCTTGAACAAGGGAATAGAGAGGAGCACAGTCCCCCCAACCCTTTCTGCGCTCACGATTCTCGACGCGCACATTCACCAGTTTTTGGGGATAGGCCTGAAAGCTCTGATCCACCCACTCGGCCAAGGAGAGCTGCTGGGCATGGCAGAGGCTCGCGATCTGAAGAGCGGTTAAAACGCCATCGCCAGACAAACCATGGGCGGAAGACAGGATGTGACCTGATTGCTCGCCGCCAAGGGCTGCACCCGTGCGGACCATCTCGGCATGCACATGCTGGTCTCCCACCGGAGTCCGGTCCAAAAGACCACCACGCGCCTGCCAAGCCCGCTCAAAGCCCAAATTCGACATCACCGTGGCCACCAAGCGCTGATCAGGAAGCTGTCCCTGCTCTTGCAGCACCGACCCCCAAAGGAAAAGGACATGGTCGCCATCCACCACGCGTCCTTGGCCATCAACCGCCAACATCCGATCGGCATCCCCATCGAAGCCAAAACCCATGGCGGCGCCCTTCTCGATCACCGCTCGGCGTAGAGCCTCAAGGTGGGTGGATCCGCAATTCACATTGATCCTGGTTCCATCCGGATCACCATGCAAAACCGTGAGATCGGCACCAAGAGCAGAAAACACCTCTGCTCCGCAGGCTGTTGCCGAGCCCCAGCAGAGATCCAGCACGATGGGAACACCATCCAGTCGCTGCTGCCCAACACTGGACAACAAGCTCGCGCGGTAGTCATCAAGAAGTTCAGGGCGATGGCGTGCCACTCCAGATGCCGCTAACGCAATCCCAGAGCCATCTGCACCACAAAGACCAGCTTCAATCGCCTGCTGGCGTTCCGGGGACAACTTGCTGCCAGTAGCGCCAAACACCTTGATCCCATTGTCTTCCGGAGGGTTGTGGCTCGCCGAGACCATCAAGCCACCGGCAGCTGAATAGCGGCGAATCAAACCGGGCACGGCTGGCGTGGGACACAGTCCCAAGGTCCACACCTCGCGGCCAGACGCCGTCAAGCCTGCGGTGAGTGCCGCGACCAACATGCTGCCGCTACTACGCGAATCCATGCCAATCAGCACAGGGCCCTCGGCTTGAAGCACGCGACCACACCAGTACCCCACCTGAAGGGCCAAAGCCGGCGTAAGCATGGTGTCCACCCGACCACGCAAGCCGTCGGTCCCAAAGCTGATCTGCGATGGCTTTGGGAGGTGCCCCAAAGGATGGATGGCAGCTTCAGCCATGGAAACCCAATACTGAACTGAACCTTAAAACGGACCGCTGGTTCTAACGCCAACGACGCGGAACCAGCAATAGCCCTGCCATTTCCAGCAACGCCCAAGCCAACAGCCCTGCCACCAGCCAGCCGGGCACAAATTGCAAGGGCCAGAACCAACGCAATCCCCAAACCAGCAAAGCCAGGCCAGTGGCAATCGCACAGCGGCGCCGTTGCTCGCTCCCTGGGCGCCGCGGCCCTTGCCCCTTTGCCATTCCAATGCCGTGCGCTGGGAACAGAATGCCACCAGTTTCCGGCCGAGGCTTGACCGTTCAACACTCCCGTGGCCTTTTGCTTCTCGCTGGAACTCCACTCCTCACCGTTGCGCTAGTCCTCGGCGGACAAACGGTTTTACGCCGTCTGCACACTCCACTCACGCCATCCCTTTCAAGCGCTGATCTCTGGACGCGTTACCGCTGGTCGATCAATCCCAGTGAACGGAGGGAAGCCGCTCTCTTACTCGCTGCGCGCAGCGCCGATTCAGCGGAGAGATCCCAGCGGTTGCTGGCCAATCAGGGCTGGGGCAACGATCCCCTCGCTGCCGTCACGCTGAAACAGCAGGCATTAAACGCAGCAAAACTCGGCCAGCCTTCAGAAGAACAGAAACATTGGCAGGACTTGCTTCAACGCTTCCCTGGCAGTGCGGCCAGTGCCGATGCCCGTTATTACCTCGGGCAATCCAACCCAGCGCTCCATACCGAGCTGTTCCGGCAACAACCTGGCCATCCAGCCGCCTTAGCGGCAGCAGCAGAAATCAAAACGGATTCTCCCAAGCAAGCCATCGCCGCCTTGCATCTGGCTCGCTGGGGTGCCCGTTGGCCAGGAGCTGCCACGCAGATCAGGGAAGCCTGCAACAGGATCAGCGGCGCTGGTTTGAACCAAGACGATCGACTGACGCTTGCTCAAGCACTCGCGGCCCTTGGAGATGGCCGTGCAGCGGAAGCCTGCCTCCAAGGCACGCCCACCACTCCAGCCAGCAGCTTGGCGATTGGTCGGGTCCTGTTTCGAGGCAGCGCTGAACAGCAAGCGCGTGGAAAGCAGCACTTGCTAAATCTCGCCATCAGCAACCCAGACGATCCAGCGGCGCTCAAGGCAGCAGAGCTACTAAGCGAACCACTAAAGCCAGATCCCGCTCTATTGGATGCACTACCGCAAGCATTGCAACAACGCTCCGCTGATGTTGCAGCAGCCCGGGTGCGCCTCGGTGACTGGGCTAATGATGACTCGACGAATGCCATGGCCGTTCTGAAGCGCTGGCCTACCAACCCAGCGGCCTGGCAACTGCAGTGGGACTTAGCCCGCGAAGCCCTCTTAAACAATCAATGGACAAGAGCAGAAGCACTGCTGAACGCCATTCCAAACTCAGATCTTCCTGAACCTTTAGCTGCAAGGCAGCAGTTCTGGCTGGGGCTCGCGCTAGCGAAGCAAGACCAAACAACGCAAGCCCAAAACGTCTGGGAAAAGTTGGTCAAAACCCATCCGAGAAGTTATTACACATGGCGCGCCGAGGTGCGACTCGGACGGGGAGATCTGCCAGATCTCAATCAAGCATCAGCCCCTCGCTCTGCAGCTCTCGGCGAGTCGTTTCCATCGCACTGGGAGCCATTAAAAAGTGGCGATCCATTCGTGGATCGTCTCTGGCGACTCGGCCAAACCCAGGAAGCATGGGAAACCTGGAGGAACCAACAACCCCCATCCGATCAGTCATCCAGTCCAGAGCAAAAGCTCGTAGAAGGTCGCCTTCGTATTGCCGTCGGCGACGCATGGACGGGCCTGAGTCGTCTTTGGCGCGCCAGCTTGAGACTGGTAAATCAAACCTGCGACGAGCAACTGCTCCTCCACCGCAGCCAGCATCCGCGTTTGCTCTCAAAAGTGTTTGAGACCGCATCCCAAAAAGAGGCGGTACGGAATGAACTCCTCATGGCCATCGCCAAGCAGGAATCTCGCTTCTCCCCAGGCGTGAGCTCACCAGTTGGGGCGACAGGGTTGCTGCAGCTAATGCCAGCCACAGCGGAAGAATTGGCCGGCGAGACACTGACCATTGATGAGCTACGCGAGCCAACACGCAATGCAAGGCTCGGAGCGCGCTACCTCGCTCAACTGCTCGAGCAATGGCAAGGAGACATCGTGTTGGCCGTTGCGAGCTACAACGCCGGGCCAGGAGCCGCCAGCCAATGGGTTACAGCCGCCCTAAAGAACGATCCGGAGTTGTGGGTGGAGCGAATCCCCTATCCAGAAACGCGCCTTTACACAAAAAAAGTACTAGGCAATCTCTGGGCTTATCTCGGATCAGGTACCGACCGCTGCGACAGCTGAGGCCAGGGGGTTTGGCAGATCCTGACCCAACCAGATGCCCATAAGCACCAACGCCGCCAACCCAAGGGCCATGACCTGAGGCGGAGGCACCACCTTGATCCGGGTGAGGTCCAAACGGGCCAGCAAGGTGGCAGACGCCAAAATCAGCACATCGGATAGCAAGCTCAGACTGAGCACATAAAGGCCCACCACGATCACAAGCAGAAGGGTGGAGATCAGGCTGAGCACTCGGCTGGAGGCCATTAATAACGACAGCTGGCGAAGCAAAAGATCAGGCATCGTGCAGATGAGCACGATCACCAGCGATTGAACGATCTCTACCGTCCAGAACAAGCGGGGCGACACATTCTGCAGAGCAATCAAATGCTCGCTCTCGATTGACCAGTGGTGGCCAAGAAAAACTGCAACACCAAACAGCACAAGCAGCAGGGGGGCCCGCAGCGGCAATACGAGGAAACGAAGAAGGAACATCAGCAAGCAGCCAACGGTCGATTGATGAAATCAGCGAGAAAGCAGATCACAACAACGGAATTGGCTTTCAGACGCTAGCAACAACACACCCATCAGCCTGCCAAAGTAAAAGGATCCAATGCTTCCCGGCATGACCGGCAGTTCCGCCCCCGCCACCCTGACCCTCTTACAAAAGGGGTTGCTGCTCATCACGGCACTCGTCCTTGCTGCTGGATTATTTCTGTTGCGCAATGGTCTCAATCAGGAAGCACCTCTCGACCAGCTGGCCAGGCAATCTCTGGATCCAGAAATCGCCCTCAACAACTCCCGGCCCACCGTGCTGGAGTTTTACGCCGATTGGTGTGAGGCCTGCCAAGCCATGGCACCAGCGATGCTTCAAACGGAACAGAACCACGCCGATCAACTCGACGTTGTTTTGGTGAATATCGACAACCCACGCTGGCTAGATTTGATCGATCGGTATGACGTCACAGGGATTCCACAACTCAATTTATTTTCAGCCGACGGTGTGATGCGCGGCCGTTCGCTTGGAGCGAGAACAGCAGACCAGTTGGAATCATTGGCGGTTGCATTGATTGACAATGCGCCGTTACCTCAGCTTGCAGGCGTTGGCTCCACCAGCAGCGTCACCCCTGCGGAGACGGTTTCAAGCCCAGGGCCCCGCAGCCACAGCTAGACAAAGCATGAATAGTTCATCGCAGACGACACCAATGGACTCTCGTTTTCGAGTTGACCTGATCGCCGCAACCCCGAATCCGCAACAGTGCGTGTACGTGGGAATGCACCAGGACTACAGCGAGGGCTTCGTCGCGGCCGATCGCGAGCAATGGCCGGATGAAACCAAAGCAGGCGAAATCTGCGTCAAACGCCTCCTAGCCGGAGAACGGGGTCATTACGGGCCCATGGAGCATGCCCAGATTGTGTTGAACGTGGGCTGGTTTCCTCATTCCGTGATGCAACAGGCACGGACGCACCGGGTGGGCGTCAGTTTTGATGTTCAATCCATGCGCTACACAGGCGATCGCATCTGTAGGGCTGCGCTTGGAGAACTCGATCTCGAAGAGGTGTTTTATCTGCGTCCCATCGGTGAGTACAGCGACCGCAAAGGGAAGAAATACCTCTACAGCGAAGCTGAACGCCAAAAAGATTTAAACCACTGCAAAATCAGCGCTGATCGGTATCAGGAATTGCTTCAAGCCGGCTTTTCAGAAGAACATGCCCGCGGCATCCTCCCCTTCGATTACAGGCAACATTTTGTGGTGAGCTTCACGCTCAGGGCCTTCCTGCATTTCATGGATCTACGCGCCAAGCTCGATGCCCAGCAAGAAATCCGCGAGCTCTGCGATCTGATGTGGCCTCATCTCAAAGCTTGGACTCCAGAGTTTGCAAGCTGGTACGAAAAGACGAGATTGCATAAAGCTCGGCTTGCTCCTTAAACACACCATTAGGAGTCAATAAAAGGTGGATTCAGACCTTGGCCAGCGTGACTCGCTCGGGCTGATGCTGATATTTACCCTGCCGGTCGCTGTAGGTGGTTTCGCAGGGATCACCTTCAAAAAACAACAACTGACAGATCCCTTCATTGGCATAAATACGACAATCAGCCCCAGAACTATTACTAAATTCCAGGGTGAGATGCCCCTCCCAGCCAGCCTCTGCTGGAGTGGTATTCACAATGATGCCTAAACGGGCATAGGTGCTCTTGCCAAGACAGATAACCGTGATATTTGGCGGCACTCGCATCTTTTCGAGGGCAACACCGAGGCCATACGAATGGGCTGGAAGGATGAAATAGTCCCCATCCTCATCGTGATGAATGGGCGTTGATTCAAGGTTGTCAGGGTTGAATCGCTTGGGATTCATGATCGTGCCAGGGACATGGCGAAAGATCAAAAACTCCTTAGGCGAGAGCCTCAAGTCGTAGCCATAGGACGAGCAACCAAAACTAAGAACCGGACTCTTGCGTTGATCCGGATCCAAGTGGCGCACTAATCCATTTTGAAAAGGCTCGAGCATGCCTGCCTCAGCCTGGCCCGTAATCCAACGATCGTTTTTCAGCATTAGAAACCTCGACGCAATTCCGTGACTTGATCAGCCATCTCCATCATCTCTGCAGGGATCGATGGCCCGGTCACGATCACATCCATAGCTGATGGCCTTTGCTCCAACACCGACAAGACATCTTCATGGCTCAAATAGCCCAGCTCAATCGCCAAGCCAATCTCATCCAGCACGAGTTGGTCCAACGTGCCTTCTAAGAGATGGGTTTTGCAGATTTCCCAGACCGACTGAACAGCCTCTTTGACCTCGTCATCGCGGCTAGAAGCAGGATCTGAAAGGCATTCCATCACGGAAGGCCGCAACCATCGGAGTCGGTCGCACAGGGTGAGGCTGCTCTGGGGGCCTTGCCCCACTCCACCCTTGAGGAACTGAGCGATCAAGACACTGCTACCCAGGCCTGCCGTCCGCAGCGCCTGGCTCAGCACACCAGAAAAACTCCCCCGAAATGACGCGGTATGCACCTGAAGCTGTCCTTCTGGAGCCACCAAATGCAGAGGTGGACGAACCTCTACCGAGGGAAGCCTTCGAAGCCCTGCTTGCTCGAGAGTCCTGTGGTCAACAGTCCGCGACTCACGAGAATGATGGGTAGGGCTGAGGCTGACGGTCATCACATTCGCCGATGTCCGGCAAATCCGGATGTGAATGAATCTAGCGGTGAAAGTCCAAGACACAAGTGCTTTGACACCATCCATGGTGTGCCGTGCCAACTGGCAGGCTCAAAGACCCTCCACACCCTGGCCTCATGACCGACACCTCTCGCAACGACGGACGTCAGCCGGGCGACCTTCGCCCCTTTTCGATCAGTTGGGACCCCATGGGATTTGCCCTGAGTTCAGTGATCATCCACAACGGACGCACCGCTGTTCTTTGCAGCGTTTGTCATCAAGAGGGGGTGCCTCGCTGGCGCAAAGATCAAGGCCAGGGTTGGCTCAGCGCCGAATACCGACTCCTGCCTGGATCCACTCCGGAGCGACAAAACAGAGAACTGCTCAAATTGAGCGGACGCACCCAGGAGATTCAGCGCCTGATTGGCCGCAGCCTGCGCGCAGCCATCAACATGGAAGCTCTCGGCGAGAACACGTTGAGAATCGATTGCGATGTGATTCAGGCGGATGCAGGCACCCGCACCGCTGCGATCAGCGGATCTTGGGTCGCGCTTCAACGGGCCTGTGAGCGGCTTGTGCAACAAGGGGTTCTCACCACCAACCCTGTCCAATCCCAGGTGGCCGCCGTCTCCGTTGGTGTGATTCAAAAACGCCCCCTTCTCGATCTCGACTACAGCGAAGACAGCCAAGCCGATGTGGATCTCAATGTCGTGATGAACGGAGACGGGCATTTGCTGGAACTGCAGGGCACTGCAGAAGGAGCTCCTTTTAGCCGTCACCAGCTCAATGACCTACTGGACCTCGCCGAGCCTGGCCTCAAGCAGATCATGCACAATCAGAATTTGGCTCTCTCGGCTAGG
The DNA here is from genome assembly GCA_030756895.1 of Synechococcus sp. SP2 MAG. Taxonomy (GTDB): domain Bacteria; phylum Cyanobacteriota; class Cyanobacteriia; order PCC-6307; family Cyanobiaceae; genus Synechococcus_C. The sequence goes on along the minus strand of JAVBIX010000009.1, from coordinate 62,443 downwards.
TGAAAATGCGGATTTTCGTGTTCCTTGCTACATGAGCATGAGGGGCTGATCCATAGCATCCCGACATACGAGTAGGGACCATGGCCGAGGTCAGCCGCGGCTTCAGCCGCTATGCACCACCAACAATGCGCCCGGTGGGCTCGAGCTTCGGTAGTCCCGCGGTTCCATCCATCCGCACGCTTCAAGATGTCATTCGGGGACTCGATGGTGCCAACTCGGAGATGGTGGAACGTGGGAAAACCATCTTTTTCCCCGGGGACCCTGCAGAAAAGGTTTATCTCATTCGTCGAGGTGCCGTCCGCCTCTCCAGGGTTTATGAATCTGGCGAAGAAATCACTGTTGCCCTCTTACGAGAAAACAGTTTGTTTGGCGTTCTGTCGTTACTGACAGGACACCGCTCCGATCGCTTCTATCACTCGATCGCTTTCACAAGAGTGGAATTGGTCACGGCTCCAGCCACATCAGTGCGGCAGGCCATCGAAGCTGACACCAGTGTGGGCTTGTTGTTACTGCAGGGTCTATCCAGCAGGATCCTGCAGACCGAGACGATGATCGAAACCCTCACCCATCGGGACATGTCGTCTCGGCTGGTGAGTTTTCTGTTGGTGCTCTGCCGAGATTTCGGAGTGCCTGGTCAACGGGGTATCACCATCGACCTACGGCTCTCACACCAAGCCATCGCCGAGGCCATCGGTTCCACACGCGTGACGATCACTCGTCTCCTGGGTGATCTCAAGTCATCGAGCCTGGTCGATATCGATCGCAAAAAGATCACTGTTCTCGATCCAATCGCTCTCGCCAAGCGGTTCAGCTGACCATGCAGGTGAAGATGGAGCTCCCGTCCGAACTCTGATCCTTCGTTCATCGTGACCGGCTGGTTCCTACTTCTCGCTCTGCTTGTGCTTGGAGGCGTGCTCTCAACCCTGGGAGACCGCCTTGGTTCTCGTGTGGGGAAAGCTCGGCTGAGCTTGCTTGGACTGCGTCCGAAGCGCACGGCCGTGGTGATCACGGTGTTGACGGGCAGCCTGATTAGTGCACTTTCACTTGGACTTTTGCTGTTAGTGAGTCGGCAACTCAGGGTCGGCCTGTTTGAACTCAATGCTCTCGAAGCCAAATTGCGGAGCAGTCGCGCCGACCTCAAAACAAGCAAAAGCGCTCAGAAGCAAGCAGGAAAGGAGCTCACATCGGCCCAACAACGAGCGGCAGAACTGCGTCGCACCCTCAAACCCCTCCAGGAACAAACCCGATCCTTGGAAGCGGAGCGGCAGCGATTAAGCCAAGACGTGGATGCGAAAGATATTGAGATCCAACGCACCGAACAGGAACTCTCGGCCGTGCGCACGCAAATTCGTAGTGGCGAGAAGGAACTCAATCAACTGGAAGACACTCTCTTAGCGCTGCGGCGCGGGAACGTCGCCATTAGCAGCGGTCAGCCACTTGCCACCGTGACCCTGAAGCTCGAACGTCCCGATCAAGCAAAAACGGTCATTGATCAGTTGCTGCGAGACGCCAATCTTCAGGCCTATCAACAAGTGCTCCCTGGCCAACCAGCGGAGAAGCAAATTTTGCTAGTTCCGCGACCTGACATCAAGCGCTTAGAGCAAACGATTCGCAAACCTGGCACCTGGGTTGTGAATATCCGTTCAGCAGCCAATGTGCTGCTCGGAGAAACCGTTGTGTACGCCTTCCCTGAAGTACTTCCCAATGTCACCGTGACCAAGGAGGGGGAGATCTTGGCCCGCACCACCCTGGCGAGCAATGAACGCAACCCTGAGGCCGTACGCAACCGACTGAACCTTCTCCTTGCCTCCACATTGGCCGAGGTGCAAAGACGCGGTTCGCTCAGCAAGGGGCTGCAGTTTGATGGCAATGCCATTAATGCGCTTGGCCAAGAGCTAATCGACCGCAACGGAGGACTCGCAGCGCTCGAAGCGGTCGCGTTACGACGCAGCGAAACGGCAGACCCGATCGCCATCCAGTTGCGCCTCAGCCAATGACACGCGTCATAGCGCTGGATCCCGGCCGAAGTAAATGTGGGCTGCTGTTAGCAGACATCGCCACGAACACCGTGCTTCAAGGCATGGTGTTGCCCAGCGCTGAGGTGCTTGATCAGCTTCGCGCCTGGATGGTGGACGCTCAGGGGGAGGCAGCTCAGATTGCTGAGCTGGTCATCGGTGATGGCACCAGCAGCACGATCTGGCAACAACAACTTCCTGCAAGCCTGAAGGTCCGCGTCGTGGACGAAACCGGGACCACCCTGCGAGCCCGAGAGCGTTACTGGCAGTTGTGGCCTTCACGGGGCTGGAAACGCTTGCTTCCTCTAGGCATGCGCATCCCATCGGGCGATCTCGACGCCATCGCCGCGCTCGTAATCCTCGAAAATCATTTGGGTCGGCCTTTGCAATGGCCAGGTCCCGATCCCCTCAAAAACGCGCCCTCACGGTGAAGGTGTAATCCCCTCCCGGCTCAAGGTCATAGTCACATTTCACAAGAAAACGTAGGAGCGCGTCTTGAATTAAAGCTCGCCCCAGGGAGGGCTCCACACTCAATTCGCCACGATCAAAAAACCAGCTGAACTGCCAATTGAAGCCTCCGGCCTGGACGTCTCCTTCCAAGCATTGATCCGCAAAACTTTGGCGTTGAACCCGCAGATGGGCGGTGGTAACGGGTAGCGCTGCCATCACTCCTCAGGGTTGGTGGGAGCCAGCTGAAGCCCATTGATGTGATTCCCTGCAAGATCGAGACCTTGCCGCTGAATCCTCTCCAAACCATCGACGACCTCCAACAAAACCTTGTCGAGCAGGGGCTCCTCATCACGACTAAAACTTCCAAGCACGTGCGACACCGTTCGAGCCTTGCGCTCACTGGGATTTTGTCCAGGTGCACCGATTCCAATCCGCAGGCGCGCGAAATCCTGCGTACCGAGATGCTGAATGGTGCTTTTAAGACCGTTATGGCCACCAGCAGACCCACGGGCCCGCAAACGCAAACGGCCCAGCGGCAGATCCATGTCATCGACGAGCACCAAGAGCTGATGCAGCTCAAACCCAAACCAATCCAATGCAGCCCGAATCGAGCGCCCGCTGTCGTTCATGAAGGTTTGGGGCATCAATAACCGCAATCTCTTATCCCCCATACCCAGATCAGCAAGCTGACCTTGGAGCTTGGGCATAGAACGAAAGCCGCCACCCTCCTGTGAAGCCAAGCGTTCCAACGCCATGAAGCCAACATTGTGTCGTGTGTTGGCATAGCGATTACCTGGGTTCCCCAACCCAACCACTAAGCGGAGATCACCGCGATTCATCGACTCAATCGGAAGGGGATGTTGGCTCTGATTTTGGCGTAACCGCCGGCGATACAACAGTCTCAGCTGGTGCTTCTAAAACCTTGGCCTGATCCGATACGGGTTCGGGATCAGCCATGGCCTTATTGATTTCGCGTTCAAATTCTTTCGAAGCCGACTGAAACCCTTTCAGCGTTTTACCGAGCGTACGGCCGAACTCAGGGAGCCGTTTAGGTCCAAAGACCAAGAGAGCGACCGCCGCTATGACGGCCATCTCTGGCAGACCAATGCCGAAAACATTCATGACCTGATGTCAGCCCAGACCCAGGCCATTCCAGTTGACATTGATTCCTTCAAGGATCAGTGACTTGTTGTACAGCTGAAGAATGATCAGCAGAAACACAAGGAACAGGGCCATAAAAATGCCCATCACCGGTGTGGTTCCCCAGCCTGGGACAACCTTGCCGTATTCCGAATTCAGAGGGCGGAGCAAATCGCCCAGACGGGTGCGTTGAGCCATGGCAGCGCTGAAGTCTCGGGTGGAATTAAGTCTCGATACTGTAGGGGCTCCGACCCGTAAAGGCGTCGATCCTGTGGAGAGTTGTGATGGAAAGTTCGTCCCCGGCCATGTCAGTGGCGATTGCCGTGATGGCAGCCCTGCTCGGGTTAACAGGATTGGGGGTCTACACAGCCTTTGGTCCTCCCTCTAAAAATCTCGACGACCCGTTTGATGATCACGAGGATTGAACGTTCTCCAATACCAATGTGATGAGCTCGCCAGGTTGCACCTCCCAGAAGGTTTTCCTGTCGCCGAACTTGGCGCAGCTCAGCCTCCAATCGCTCCCAGGCCACCAACGCTGACGCGCTGGTCCGGGATTGAGCAACTCAATTTGAACCGCCTTATCGCTGAACCCGTCACCCTGCGCTGATCGGATTGAAATCGGCACCAGACCGACGGGCAAAGCGGGAAGCCCCTGCCAACGCTGCTCCAGCGCAACAGGACCCATCCATCCTGGCTCCCGGAATCGAATCGCGGCGTGGGCTACACCACTGCGGTTCCAACCGAGCAGCGCTGGCATGAAGGCCAACCGGTGCCGGTGCCATCCATGATCGGCTGAAGGGTCTGGCCAGGTTGGACCTCGAAGCAGAGACACTCCTAGGTGCTTGGCGCTGGCATCGACACCCTGAGGACCATCCAGCAAGACAGCAAGCCCACCCCCGGGAGCTTCTGCTTCTGCAGCCAGCCATGAAATCACAGGCACTTCCCAACGCTCTTGTTCAAAAGGAGTGAAGGCTTGTGCTGGTCGCTCGATCACTCCACCACTCGTATCAGCAGCCCAACGCACAGCAGGGCTCATTAACGGCAATTCCAACCTCAGCAATTCATGGGTCTGCTGCCAGTGGACACTGAGCTGGGCCTCGATCCAGGGCGAATCGGCCTGCAGTAAGAGGTCCAAGCGAACCTTGCTCAATCCAGCAACCGTGCGCAGCACGATCCTTGCTGCCAGAGGGCCCGACTCCACTAATTCTGCCGACCAGCTTGCGGCCATCGGCAGCGGATGTTGGCGGTAATCAGCGGCAAGATCCCAAGCGTCCCAGAACTCGCCTCGATCGGAAAAGCGCAGCAATCGCATCGGTTCGCTGAGCTGTGGCAGACCATTTCCGTCGCGCAGCTGAACTAGCCCATGGGCGCTCACATCCGCAGACACCACACCATTACCTAACCTCCACTCGCCCGACGACAACACCTCCACACTCACGGGGTGACGCACGGGCAAGGTCGACCCCAGAGGCTCATGGCTGCGCTGCAGCGGGAGCGCACAAACGCCTTCGCAACAAGGCAGTTGCACCCACACACCGCCGGAAGGGGCAGCCTGTTCAGGAAGGAGCTGCCCACCGCTGGACCAATGCCCTTGAGGCAAGCGCAGCAACGGTGACCAGTGCGCAAGGGGCTGCAAGCCGCACCAGGTCCAGTGGGAGAGATGGGGATCGGATGCCAACCCGTCCTGCTGGGACGAGAGCAAATGGCCTAACAGCTGATCTCGACCGCGGGCCGCACGCCGGCGAGCATCACACCAGATCGGTTCAGCCTGCTCAAACACCTCCGGAATCGATGTGCCCGGAAGGATGTCATGAAATTGTTGGAACAGCAGAGGTCGCCAATCGCTGGCCTGCTCGTGACTGGGCACGAGAGCCTTAGCCCGAGGCCCAAGCAACGCAGCAGCAAGCTCCGTCTCACGAAGAAGCCTCTCCAGGCTGCGATTGTGACGTTTCTGATCAGGCCGACTGGTCGCGCAACCGCGATGCAGTTCGAGATAAAGCTCATCGCGCCAGACCGGCAAGGTGGAGCACCAAGACTCCAATTGGTCGAGATAGGCGCGCAGCGTTCCGGGCTGCAGGGTCACAGCCTGCGGCTGTCCTTCCCAAAGCCTTAGCTGTTCCAGCATCTCGGCAGTGGGACCACCGCCATGATCGCCAACCCCTGGGAGCCAGATCGCCTGCGCCACCCCAGTGGCAGATTGAAAATCGCGCTGCTCTTTTGCTATCGCGACAGGATCGCCATCGGTACCGATTCCGGGCAGCATCAGCGCCAACACCTCCGCGCCTCCGCGGCTGCGCCAACGAAACAAACGATGGGGGAAGCGGTTGGTGGCATTCCAGGCCAATTTGTGCGTGCAGAACCAGCGCACTCCGCTGGCAACCGCCACAGCGGGAAGTCCGGCGGCGAACCCAAAACTGTCAGGCAGCCAAGCCAAGTCATGCCGCCATTCCGGGAAACGCCTCTGGCTGTCCTCCTGTCCAAGACTGAACTGACGCGACAGGGATGCCGTACTCACCAGAACACAATCGGTTTCGACCCAAGGGCCATTGATCGGCTCCCAGCGTCCTTCACGACTGGCCTGCTGAATCCGTGCGTGCAAGGCCGGTCGATGGCGTTCCACCCAGGCATAGAGAGCCGGGGTTGAGTGCGCAAAGTGCAGCTCCGGATAACGCTCCATCAGATCGAGAGCAGAGCAAAAGGTGCGTTCCGCCGCTTGCCAGGTATCGGCCACGGGCCAAAGCCAGGCAAGATCGAGATGGGCATGGCCCAGCCAATGCACCGCACCCAATGGCTTAGGGCAGGCCTCCAAATGGCGATCAACCAAGGCAATGGCCTCTGATGCCAGCGGGTCGCAAGACAACACAGCCTCTGGAAGCGACTCTCCTCTTGCCCAGGACAGCTCCAAGGCTTCAGGAAGCAAGGCCCGATCCGAGTCGCAGTGAGCGCTCAGAGGTTCCTGTACGAGAGCGCTGTGAATGAGAGCTCCATCGTCATGACAAGGGCTGCGCAACTCCAGCTGGATCCGCAGGCCCGCACGGTCCCTCCAATCCTCAGGGAGGAGCCAACGGCAGCGGGTGTCGAAGAGGTCCCCCTCATGCACCAGAACCCCATCAACACGGAGGCGCACTGCATCGGCCCACCAGCTGAGCACCAGTCGCTCACAGGATGCACTGGCCTGCATCCAGGGTTTTGGACAGACGAGGGTCTGCTCGAGGTGCAACCAATTGCCACCTCGCGGCCAAATTAAAAGTCCGCGCTCAGCCCAATCAGGACGGTGGTGTCGCCCCCAGGGATCAGCCAGTGCCGGCCGCCGTTCCTGATCGCCACGTCGCCACCACCCCGGGTGCAGATCAACGCGACTCCGACATCGAAACGTTTCAATCCACTCCGATCCCGGGGCTTGCAGAGGCTTCTCCATCGTGATATTTCATCATTCCGCCATAGGATGGCGTTCAAATTTCAGACGCCGGTCGGTTGCCATGCTTGCCCTCAAGATTTCGGTTTATTCCGTCGTCTTTTTCTTTCTCGGCATCTTTGTCTTTGGCTTCCTTGCCAGCGACCCAAGCCGCACACCTAGCCGGAAAGATCTCGAAGATTGAGTCCTAGACAACAGGGTCACGCCGAGCACTGGTTAGGCCTCACGTTTTAAAGCCTTTGCACATGGCAAGATCGCTTGCCATTGTTGGTTTCTTTTGTCGGCGTTTAGCCCCATCACCAGGATCGCAGGATCACTGGCTGTTGCCGCTGCGCTGACGGGAGTGCCCGTCCACTCTCAACAAGTGGACTCTTTGGTGAGTGAGACCGATTCAGCCAAGGAACCTTCAGCACTAAAGGTTCAGCCCTTTGCAGAGTCTCCTAAGCCTCCAGAAACGATCAATCTCAAGGCTGATCGCCAATCATTTGATGCTCGCCGGGGTGTTTTTGTAGCTGAAGGCAACGTGCGAGCCGAGCTGCGCGGTGGTTTGCTTCAGGCCGATCGCATCGAATTTGACACCAACTTCAACACCCTTTACGCCCGCGGCAGTGTGCGTTTACGTCGTGGATCGCAGTATTTCCAAGCGAGCACGTTCCGCTACAGCCTGATTCAAAACAGTGGAGAACTCAAAGACGTCTACGGCGTCCTTGAACTTGATGAGCTGTCCGCAGCCTTCCAATCCTCATCCCAGACTTTTGAACCACCGTCTAAGCAGACCCTTCCTGTCCGCGAGAGCTCAAGCCTTGGATTCCCAACTGCTCTTGATATGGAGCTAGGTGGCAGAACGGCGGGACAGATCAGTGATCAACCGAGCGGAGACGGCATCTGGGAGACAGAGCTAGCGCCAACGCTCACCTGGGAAGTCCCGGAACCCGTAGCAAACGCCAGCAGATCAAGCTCAAACGCATCAACGTCAACGGATTCAGGCATGGTCTGTCCGGTGCCGCTGCCGCCGATCCCCGACTGGCACCCCCACCCATGGGCAGTAACCGCGTGGGGAGGGCAAATGATTGATTCCAATTTTGGAGATACCTTCCTGTTCAACGGGCGCATGCGGGAGGAGTACCTCCTGGGGGTAAGCATGCAAAAGCGAATTTGGCGCGCTGGACCTTTTGCGCTCGAATTGGAGGCCGATCTTTTCGGCCATCAGGCGTTCAAACAACCCGGTGGACCCTTCAACCAGGCTGTTCCCAATGCTGATACACCAAAACAACAGTTCGGAGAAGCCATCCTTGGACTTGGCGCACGACTCTGGCTTCAGCCTTGGCTGAGCTTTGGATTTGTGGAAGGAGTCAGTTTCAACTCCTCGGTGAGTAACTACGAACGCACTTATCGGGAGAACTACACCCAGCTGCTGAACTACTTGGCCTTCGAGCTCGAAGCCTCCGTCTCTGATCAGCTCTCATTTGTGGGGAGGATTCACCATCGCTCCGGTGCGTTTGGCAGCTACAGCGGAGTCAAAGAGGGAAGCAATGCCTACCTGCTCGGATTGCGCTACCGCTGGGGAGAAGATCCCATTCCAACCCAAATCGCCGAGGTTCCGCCTCCTTTGGGCTGCCCAGATCCTGATCGCGCCAGCCGACCGCCCCTGCTCACCCTGAACGAAAAGCTCGAAGAAATCACACTCGGCACAGGTGGAAAGCAAGCAGTCCAGCCCGTTCAACCGCTAGCCCAGTCGCGCTATGCAGGGATGTCCCGAGCTGAACAGGAGGCGCTGCGCGAACAAGCGATCGCCATGATCGATCAAAGAATTAGCAGCATCCAGCTTCAACAACGGTTCACAATCGAGCGACCATTAGGGGGCAATGGTGAACTTGAAGGGTTAACGAATAAAGACATCGAGGAGGAGGCAAAATATGGCGCGGTTCGTCCCGAGCAACTTCCTTCTTACGGAAAACCGCAACTGATTGATGGTCAAATCAGCCGCTGGCGGATCCAAGCAGCCCAGGTATCGCTCACACCTGAAGGATGGACAGCGGATCGAATGGGATTCACGAACGACCCCTTCACACCAGCACAAACCAGAATCGACACCGAGAATGTTGTTGCGAAGGAACAGCCCAACGGCGATGTTTTGATTAAGACTTCTCGCAATCAATTGATTGTGGAAGAGCGTCTCCCTATTCCTATTAGTCGCACCCAGCGGATCACAAAAGAAGAGGAAGTTGAAAATCGGTGGGTGTTCGGAATCGATAATGATGACAGGGACGGATTCTTTATCGGCAACAAATTGAGGCCGATAGAACTCAACCAAAAAACATTATTAAGCCTTCAGCCTCAACTTTTGCTTCAACGAGCGGTTAATGGCTCAACCAAAAGTTACGTCAATCCAGGCAGCTCCATCGACAGCGACAAGGTCAGTCAATCCACAACGGCTGGCGATTTATTTGGTCTAGAGACTGAATTGACCAGTGAGATCTGGGGCTGGACAGCAGAAGCTAATGCCGATATCAGCACCTTTAATCCTGACAACATCGCCAATGGAAGTCGCTTCTGGGGTGAGCTGAAAAAGTCCATCGATCTTCCCTTACTTGGCGACGTCAAGGCCAGGCTCTTTTCCGCTTACCGCTACAGGGCCTACAACGGATCATTAGGCGAAACTGATGTTTATTCCGCTTTTGGCAGTTTCCTTGAACAAAGAGGAAACTTCAGGGCTGGAAAAATTTCGAATGACTACATTTGGCGTTTAGGAGCTGGAAACTATCAAGCCGAACAATTTGAAAGTGAGAATCTCACCGATTTATGGCGTGCCAATTTCTACGGATCTTTGAATAGCAGATATGAAATTTGGCGCGGAAAACCCGCCCCTCTCACACCACAAGCGGCTTATCGCTATTCCCCTGTAGCGATTGTTCCAGGATTGGCATTCAGAGCCAATGTCAACACATTATTAGCGGCCTACGGTGATGGTGAACGGCAAACCACGATCAGCCTGAGTGGTGGTCCAAGCCTCACCTTGGGTACGTTCAGCAAACCATTCCTTGACTACACCCAACTCTCTATCACTGGTGGTGGCACCCTTAAGCAGGGTTCAAGTCCGTTCAGTTTTGACCAAGCCATTGACCTTGGAACCTTGGGTCTTGGTGTTACACAGCAGATTGCAGGGCCTTTGATCATCAATTTAGGCGTTGGCTTAAATATTGATCCCGCTTCAGAGTTTTACGGTGATGTGCTCGATTCAAACATTGAGTTGCGCTGGCAACGTCGTGCCTACGACTTCGGCTTCTACTTCAACCCCTATCAAGGCATTGGCGGGTTCCGATTCCGCCTCAATGACTTCAACTTCACGGGAACTGGCGTGCCCTTCATCCCCTACAACCCTTCGAACGAGCTCGACAACCGCCCCTTTTAAACTCTTTTTCTAAAAATCTGTGGCTTCGTCATCAGGACCACCGCCGTAGATCAAATGACTTCCGGTGAGATCAGAACCTGCAAACTGCATCCCCTCGGTTTGCACGCCAGGCGCATAGGCATTGATCACAACCGAATCCCGCAAGTCGGCATCGCGGAGATCAGTACCTGAGAGATCGGCATTGCTCAACATCGCCCCCTGCAAGCGAGCGCCATCGAGCCTGGCACCACTCAAATCGGCACCTTCAAGATTCACCCCGTTGAGCTTTGCCCCGCGCAAATCAGCAGCACGCAAATCAGCCCCGATCAGATGATGACCGCGTAGATCCGCATCGCGTAAATCACATCCCTGACAAGCACCACTCTCAAGCAAGCGTTCAAGAGGGGTACCAAAAGGCTCAACCACAATCGCTGTCACGGAGCCTGCCTCAACGGCCGAGGGGCCCAGCAATAGGGCCATCGAGCCCAAAGCACACCAGATGCGCTTAAGAAGGAATGTCATGACATCGATGCCGCTTCTTCCTTCATAGACACTAAATCAAGTGTCTGCCGTATTCGTGCAGAACCCGTTTAAGTAAGGAAGCCGATCAAGCGTGCTCTGCAGCTCCGCATCCCGAGACAAAAGCTGCCCCGTTGCATCCCAACGACCTGAAAGCAGCATGTCACGCGGTCCTGGATCCACCTCCATCGACCAATGCCCAAGATCACTGCTGCAACTAGAGGTCTCCAGGTCGAAGGTCCAGGTTGCTGAAGGGTCTTGGGCCATTGCATCTTGCAAAGCGCGCACCTGGTCCTGACTGGCCTTGGCACAAGGGATTCCTAATGCCAAACAATTGCCATAAAATATTTCCGCAAAACTCACCCCAATCAAGGCGCGGATTCCCCAACGCATTAAGGCTTGAGGGGCATGCTCACGACTCGAGCCACAACCAAAGTTGTCATTCACCACCAAAATCGTGGCCCCCTGATGCGCAGGAAGGTCAAAGGGATGGCCTCCTTCGAGCTCCTTTCGGTCATCAGCGAAGACCTGAGCGCCGAGCGCTTCAAAGCTCACGCATTTCAGGAATCGAGCCGGAATAATCCTGTCGGTATCGATGTCATCACCCCGCAAGACCAGGGCGCGGCCTTCAATCTTGGTAATCAGGCCGTGGGGAAAATCGTAGGTCTGCGTCATGAAGGATCAAGAGAAATAAAACAGCAACCAAAACACTGAAAGAGCGCGAGACTCTGCCGCCACAGCCGCAGATCAGACCCCAAGCAAGCGAACATCGCTGACATGACCAGTCACCGCAGCGGCCGCCACCATGGCAGGGCTCATCAGCAACGTGCGCCCACTGGCAGATCCCTGGCGCCCCTTGAAGTTGCGGTTGCTGGAGCTCGCACTGATCTGACGCCCCTCAAGACGGTCAGGATTCATCGCGAGGCACATCGAGCAGCCAGGCTCACGCCACTCAAATCCCGCATCACGAAACACTTGGTCCAGGCCTTCAGCCTCAGCAGCACGAGCCACCTGCTCGGAGCCCGGAACCACAAAAGCCTTGATACCAGCGGCCACTTGCCTCCCTCGTGCCACAGCGGCCGCCGCCTTGAGATCACTCAGGCGACCATTGGTGCAACTGCCGATAAAGCAGACATCCACAGGCACGCCTGCAATGGCTTGGCCAGGCGTTAAATCCATGTAGCGGTAAGCCTCTTCCGCGATCGGGCGATCGGCAGGATCCAGTTGCTCAGGCGTTGGAACCTGCTCATCCACGCCGATCCCCTGACCGGGGGTAATCCCCCAGGTCACTGTTGGGGCAATCGTTGCTGCATCAAAACGCAGCTCATCGTCAAAGACCGCATCGGCATTCGATGCCAGGGAGCGCCACCAACGCATCGCTCGATGCCAGGCTTCACCACTCGGTGCGTAAGGACGACCCTCGAGATAGTCAAAGGTTGTCTGGTCGGGATTGACGTAGCCGCAGCGGGCTCCCCCCTCAATCGCCATGTTGCAGAGGGTCATCCGCTCCTCCATCGAAAGAGCATCGATTGCCGGTCCGGCGAACTCATAGGCATGGCCAACCCCAGCCTTAACCCCAAGCGAACGGATCACATGCAGGATCAAGTCTTTGGCAAACACTCCAGGGCTCAGCTGATTGTCAACCCAAAGGCGGCGGACCTTGAGTTTGTTCATCGCCAAGCTTTGGCTTGCGAGCACATCACGAACCTGCGACGTGCCAATACCAAAGGCAATCGCTCCAAAGGCACCGTGCGTTGACGTGTGCGAATCCCCGCAGGCCACCGTCATGCCGGGCTGCGTTAAGCCAAGCTCCGGCGCAATCACATGCACGATTCCTTGACGACCACTGCCAATCCCATTGAGCACGATTTGATGCTTGCTGCAGTTGCGCTCCAGGGTGCTGAGCATCTCCTCCGCCAATGGATCAGCAAAGGGTCTGGCCTGATTGGTGGTGGGAACGATGTGGTCCACGGTCGCCACCGTTCGCTCCGGACAACGCACCTTCAACCCCTTGTCTTCAAGGGCCACAAAAGCCTGAGGGCTCGTCACTTCATGGATCAGATGCAACCCAATCAACAGCTGGGTAGAGCCACCAGAGAGTTCCGCAACGCGATGAAGATCCCAAACTTTGTCGTATAGGGTTCCGCTGCTCATTCCCACTCGACAATTGACTCAAAACCCTAGAGGCAAACGGCGTTCAATCCAATCCACTTGATCTCGCCAGACAGCCCTGTTTCTCCTCGCCCTCTCCCTAAGAGTTAGCCAGCAAGCGCAAGCGAAGACAATTCAAAACCTCACCAGCGCTAACGGTCCGGATCCACTCCCGACCCCGGGTAGGACCCAAGCGCAACATCTCACTGCTGCATCCATCGGGCCCAGCGACACCAACAAACACCAACCCCACGGGCTTTTCCAGCGTTCCGCCATCAGGACCGGCGATTCCTGTAATCGAAAGCGCCCAATCCGATCCGGTAAGACGACGAACACCCAGCGCCATCGCCTCGGCCACCGGCGCACTCACGGCACCGTGCTGCTCGAGCAGCTGTTCAGGCACGGATAACAGATCTCGCTTGGTGGCATTGGCATAGGAGATCACCCCGCCCAGCATCACGGAGGACGCGCCAGGCACAGCTGTGAGCTGAGCGCCTAACCCTCCACCCGTGCAGGATTCCGCCACAGAAAGTGTTTGGCCTGCCTGCCCCAGCCGCTTCAAAACAACAGAGGCAAGCGAATCTTGATCCACGCCAAAGCAAAGGTTGCCCGTGCGCTGGCGCAACTCCTGCTCGGTTTGATCCACCAGCAGCCAAGCCTTCGAAGGCTCATCAGCGCAGGCCGTAATCCTGAGCTTCACCTCTCCGCGGCCGGCATAGGGAGCAACGGTGGGGTTGCCCCCCTCCAACAGATCGGCAACCTGTTCAGCCAACGTGGATTCGCCGATTCCCCAGAAATGAAGCAGACGGCTCACAAACACACCTTTGGAGAGCCCAGACGACCGGAACCAGGGCGCGGCCGTGGCCTCCCACATCGCTTTCATCTCACTGGGCACTCCCGGAAACGTGAGAACGGTGAATCCAGGCACCGGGGTCCAGATCATGCCGGGAGCGGTTCCCGTTGGATTCCATAAAACCGCAGCACCAACAGGCAAGAGCGCCTGGCGACGGGTTTCAGGGCCAGGGGTGCGACCGCGGCTTCGGGCTTTCTCTTCAATGTCAGACCAAACCTCGGCTCGCTCTTCCAAAGGAACAGAAAACGCAGCTGCAATCGCCTCCGTGGTGAGATCATCCGGGGTTGGTCCAAGCCCACCAGTCACGATCAAAACGCTGGAGCGTTGCGCGATCTCCTGTATCAGGGCAATCAAGCGATCACGGTTATCGCCCACAACGGTTTGGCGAAAATGGGGGAGGCCAAGAGAGGCAAGCTCCTCCGACAGCCAACGAGCGTTGCCGTTGAGGATGTTGCCAAGCAGCAGCTCCGTCCCAACACAGAGGATCTCAACACCAGAGCGGTCCGAGCGATCAGCCATGGCGGTCATAGGCTGAAGATTCAAGGTCTGAAGGTTCAATCGCCGCTTCCAGATGACGCTGACGATTGATGGTCACAACCGTGGCCACAAGGATGGCCGTAGCCAATCCAAGCCAGAGAAAACGCATTTCCACATTGGCCACAACCATGGCCAATGACGCCAACCACTGCGTGAACACGTAGATCAAGACAACTGTGCGTCGATGGCTAAAGCCAGCTCGAAGAAGTCGGTGATGCAGATGGCGCCGATCTGGATAAAAGGGGGAGTGACCATCGCTGAGACGACCCATAATCACAGCCGACATATCAGCCAAGGGCAACGAAAGAATCAACAACGGCAGCAACAGGCTCACCGTTGTAAGCCCTTTCGCAGGACCAACAATGCTCACGGCGGCCAGGGTGAACCCCAGAAAATACGATCCGCCATCACCCATAAAAATGCGGGCTGGATTGAAGTTGTGACGGAGGAAGCCAAGGCAACTTCCAGCTAACGCGGCAGCGAGAAAAGCAGCCGCTGACTGATGGAGCGAAAAACTCACTGAAACCAAGCCAACCGCTGCGATTCCAGCAACACCTGCGGCTAAACCATCAAGGCCATCGAGCCAATTGATTGCATTGGTAATCCCCACAAGCCAAATCACCGTGGCGACCAAGCTGAGCAGATCAGGAAGCAGCAAAGCTTCTGAGCTACTGGCTAACCAGGGCAGATCAATCGCTCCGATACGGACGCCCTGGGACCAAACAACCACCGAAACCGCAACCTGACCTGCCAAGCGCGGCCAAGGAGACAGAGCGAATAGATCGTCTGCAAGTCCGATCACAAAAAAGCAGAGAGAGCCAGCAAGCGTGGTCCAAATGAGCTGGTCACGAGCCGGAGCCAACATGCCAAACCCGCCCATCCACCAAGTCACCAGAAGGGACAAACAAAAACCCAAAACCAAGGCGATGCCCCCCAACCTCACCATGGGGGTGGTGTGCTGTTTGCGCAAATCGGGCTGATCTGTGAGACCTAATCTCAAACCCAACCCACGCACCAAGGGGACGAGCAGCGTCGTAACCACAGCTGCGACAACAAGACTCGCCGAAGCAACTGCGAGAGGAGTACTCGCAAACGTCACAGAAAACTCCGGCGGAAGGTCACCAAACAGAATCTTTTAGACGTAAATCTTAGGCAAAAAAAGGCTGCGGGACACGGCTATTAAGGCCCTCAAGCGAGAGCCGGTTCAAGAGCAGGTGAATAGAGCGGAAACCGCTTGCAGAGATCACTGACTCGCTCCAAGCAGCGCGCCTGAATGGCGTCATCCTCAGGGTTTAGAAGGCGATCAGCGATCACATCAGCAACTTCGTGGAAGGCCTTCTCATCGAAGCCGCGGGTGGTGAGAGCAGCCGTTCCCAAACGCAAACCACTCGTCACGAAGGGCGACTCAGGATCAAAGGGAACCGTGTTCTTGTTGGCCGTGATGTGTACATCACTCACCAAAAGATCAGCCACCTTGCCGGTCATCCCGATGCTGCGCAGATCGAGAAGCACCACATGGTTATCCGTACCACCACTCACCACGTCAATCTTTCGCTCTTGAAGGCGGGCCGCGAGTGCCTGAGCGTTGGCAACAACCTGACGGCTGTAAGTCTTGAAGTCGGGTTGCAACGCTTCGCCGAAAGCCACGGCCTTGGCTGCAATCACGTGTTCAAGCGGTCCACCTTGCGATCCCGGGAACACAGCCTTGTCAAATCGGCGTGCGAACTCCGCGTCGCGACAAAGGATCAAGCCCCCACGGGGGCCGCGCAAGGTTTTATGGGTGGTTGTGGTGACAACATCACAGTGAGGCACTGGGCTGGCATGCACTCCAGCAGCCACTAGGCCTGCGATATGGGCCATGTCTGCCAACAGGTACGCACCCACCTCGTCCGCAATGGAGCGAAACGCAGCGAAGTCAATCGAGCGCGGGTAGGCCGAGTATCCACAAATGATCAGCTTGGGCTTGTGCTCAAGAGCCAACTTGCGGATGGCCTCCATATCAAGGCGCTGTGTCTGTTGATCAACGCCGTACTGGACCACGTTGAACCACTTGCCACTCACATTCACCGGTGAACCATGGGTGAGGTGCCCCCCATGGCTGAGATCCATCCCAAGGATCGTGTCACCGGGCTGAAGCAGGGCCAGAAACACAGCAAAGTTGGCCTGAGCACCGCTGTGGGGCTGAACATTCGCCCAAGCCGAATCGAAAAGTTGCTTCGCTCTTGAGATTGCCAATTCTTCGATGGCATCCACGTGCTCGCAGCCGCCGTAATAACGCTTGTGGGGCAGCCCCTCGGCGTATTTATTCGTCAGCACCGAACCCTGCGCTTCCATCACCGCCTTGGAGGTGAAGTTCTCCGATGCAATCAACTCAAGATGCGTCTCCTGACGCATCTGCTCTTGATCGATCAAACCAGCAATGGCAGGGTCTGCAGCCTTCAGAGATGCATTAATCGGGGCTGCGGAGCGATCTGTCATGCGTTTCAAACACCAATGCATGAATCGTAGGGAATAGGCCCCTCGCGCACACGAATCTTCAAAAAAAAACTGCCTTATCGGCAGTTTTCAGAAGCGCGCCTGGAGAGATTCGAACTCCCGACCCTCTGATCCGTAGTCAGATGCTCTAATCCGCTGAGCTACAAGCGCTTGGAAGTCACCATCTGACCGTACCAAGGCACCCTTCGTCAACCAACGGACATCAGCACGTCAAAATCAACGAATTAATAAGGGTCATCACATGCCTCTCCGCTGGTACGGACCCGCCGATCCGAACAATGCCACCTACAGGCATTTCAACAGGGTGGTGAATTTCTGCCTTCACGCCGGGGGATTTGCCGCTGTCAATAGCGGCCTTTGGTTTGTGCAAGAGATGCGGCACCCCTGGAGCCATCTCGACCTTTGGAGTGAAGCTTGGCTGGGGGTGTTGATTGTTCACCTTCTGGTCGTGATCCGTCTGCGCCCTGGCAAAGACGAAGACACAACAGACGAAAGCTGAGTCAGCATGCAATCAGCCGCTCCGACTCCACAACGATGACTCTGGACTCAGCCGATCTACGCGCCCTCACTTCAGCCCTGGCGGACCGTCTCTATATCCAGGTGGCTGGATGGCACTTGTATTTGGGAGATGCCGGCTTAGCCGAAGCTCTTGCAATTGAATGCAGCGCGCTGCTCGACCAAGGCGCGGTTGTGGCCGCAAGAAAAGCTTTGGAGGCTGTTCAAGTGCCCATTGGTGGAGGGAATGCACGATTACCGATGGCCCGTCTGTTGCCGTCCTCTCAACTTTCGGACCTCGAGGAGATTCTCGAAGGACACTGCCGATAAGGTTGAAACGTTGTTGGACTCTGCCGTGCTGATCATCGAGGTCACCAATGCCCGCGATGTGGTCCGGCAACGGATCGGCCGCCTCGGCGAACGCTTGATCGGGAAGGTTGTCGATCCCGAAGCACAGGTTGAGAAAGCTCTCATCCAGGAAATGGAAACCGCCTTTCGCGACTTTGGAATTGAAGCGCGCATTCTTTCTGTACAAGGGCCCCAGCTGGTCGGTCGCCAACACCTCGAGTTACCGATCCAGGTGCGGGAAGACAGAGAGGTTCGTCTCAGCGACGAATGAAGCGACGCGTTAGGCCTTGGCTGATCTCGCGAACCTCTTGAACATCAAACGCTTGACCCAACGCCATAAACACCAAACCCCCCAGTGATCCCGAAAGGCCGACCTGCAGGAGGCGGCCCACAAGATCAACAGGCCAACGCACCCCTTCGCTCAATCCCCAGGCCACGATCCCAGCGCCTACGGCAGCAACCATGAGGCGCAAACCATCAAGGCCCCACTGTTTTAACGGCAACACTTTCAGCCGATGCTGAAGGGCCAACAACAAGGCGACGCAGGTGAGCACATTGATCAAGACGGTGGCCAATACCAAACCCGCTGCACCGAAATTGAAGGGGAGTTGCGGACCCCAAGGCGTTGGACCACCGACAAGGGCCCAGTCGAACACCACATTGAGGCCAATGCCGATGACCGAAAGGCGAAAGGGTGTGGTGCCGTCGCCCAGGGCGTAAAACACGCGCACCAACACATCTCGGCCGAGATAGGCGGGCATGCCAAGTCCATAGGCCATCAACAAGCCCGTCACGAGCTCCACCGCACCTTGATTGAAGGCACCCCGCTCGTACACCAGCGCCACAACGGGAGTGGCGAGGGCCAGGAATAGGGCGCCAAGGGGAAGCATCGACGCCGTCGACAACATCAAGCCCTGACGGATGCGAGCGATCAGCTCTGGGCGATCTTGCGCAGCCGTAAGACGGGAAAAGGTTGGCAACAGAGGCACTAACAACGCGTTGGAAATCAACCCCAGCGGCGTTTGAACCAACAAATTGGCGTAACCAAGCCCAGCCGCCGCTCCAAGCAACCCCGAAGCGAAAAACAGATCGGTAAACACGTTGATCTGCAGCATTCCCGACGACAGGGTGGCCGGGCCCATCACCTGCCAAACCTCCTGAACACCTGGATGGCGCCAATCCCAGGCGAGACGCAACTGAACCAGCCCCTGCTTCATCAGAGCAGGCAGCTGCAGAAGCCATTGCAGAAACGCTCCCACCAAGGTGGACAACGCCAACACCACCCCTCCCCAAAGCGCAAGAGCGGGCGTTGAGATCGCAGAGCCCGCCTGCCACCAGAGCAAACCGATGCCCACAATGAGCGCGAGGCTGGACATCAACGGCGAAATCGCCGGAATCCAAAACTCATCAGCAGCATTGAGCGATCCAAAGCCAAGGCCGATCAGACCAGCCAACAAAGCCATCGGAGCCATTACTTGCAGTTGCACCACGGCGATGCGGTGCAACTCCGGACTAAGACCAGGGCCAACCAGCGTGATCAGAGGATCAGCTGCCAGCACGAGAACGATCGTTACCAGCAGCAGCAGAGCGCTGACCATCGTGTTCAACGTGGCCAAAATATGCGCTCCCTCCTCTCTGGGACGGCGGCTGAGCACGCTCACCATGGCGCTATGAAATGGCCCGTTGATCCCTCCCAGAAGAATTAATAGGAAGCCAGGAAGGACGTAGGCGTAGTTGTATGCGTCATAAGCGGCACCCACTCCAAAGGCTGCCGCAATCACCAACTGACGCACCAGACCGCCAACTTTGCTCAATAACGTGCCGTAGGTGACGACCAGGGCAATGCGCTTCAAAGATCTCGCCATTCGTCGTCTGTTCACAGCCCTTCTGAGAGAGCATTCTCAACCCTGTGCCAGGCCACCATGGACTGATTCAGCCAGCAGCCATGACCGGCACCTCGATCCTTCAGTTTCCTGCACTCAGCGAAGGCGTGCTTCTGAAGCGCTACAAACGCTTTCTGGCTGATGTTGAACTCAACGATGGAGAGGTCGTCACCGTCCACTGCGCCAACACTGGGCCCATGAAAGGCGTGCTCCATCCCGGTGGGAGAGTCCGGGTCCGTCATGCCCCCTCCCCAAAGCGCAAGTTGGCTTGGACTTGGGAGCAAGCAGAGGTCCCAAGCAGCGACGGAACGCTGTGCTGGGCTGGCATTAATACGGCCTTGCCCAACAAGCTGATTCGGGCCCTGATCGAAGCCGGCGAACTCAAAGACCAGCTCGGCCCGATCAAATCGATCCGCGCCGAGGTCCCCTACGGACTCAATCGCAGAAGTCGCATTGACTTATTACTCACTCCAGACGACAGCGCTGACGATCAGCGCCCCATCTACGTCGAAGTTAAAAACACCACCTGGAGTCACGGCGACATTGCACTCTTCCCCGACACGGTGACCGAGCGGGGCCAAAAACACCTAGAGGAACTCACGGCACTCTTCCCCGAAGCACGAGGTGTATTGATTCCCTGCCTAAGCCGTCCGGATGTCAATGCGTTTGCCCCCGGTGACAGCGCCGATCCCCGTTATGGAGATCTGTTCAGGTTTGCGATGGCAGCAGGAGTGGAAGTGCTTCCTTGCCGCTTCAACTTTGAGCTTGATCAGATCACTTGGGAAGGACTCCAGCCGGTTTATCCCCGTCAGTAAAAAGACCTAAAAATTTACGAAATCCAGATTTGGTAGCAACAGCAACTTGGGGGATGTGCCCTACCGAGCAGTTTTGGTTTGTACAAGCGGACATCTTCTTGTCCAGCTCAAATTGCAGTCTTGATTCTTTCTATGACAACTGCTTATGAGTCGCCGAACAAGCGACGCAAATCTCGCCTTCAGGAGGCAAGTCTTTTAGAGGGCCCAATGCTGCTCCTCCAAAGCATCCGCGGATTTAAAACCAATCGCTCGCTCTTGTGGCTTGGCTGCGTGCCATTGGCCCTTTTCGGTCTTGGGCTGTTCAACCTCTCGGCTCATGCCGCTGAGATGCCGGAACTCAATGCTGCGTTTCTAGCCAACAATCTTTGGCTGCTTGTAGCAACGATTCTGGTGATTTTCATGAACGCCGGTTTCGCCATGGTGGAAGCCGGAATGTGTCGTCAGAAGAATGCGGTCAATATCCTCGCCAAAAACCTTTTTGTATTTGCACTTGCTGTAACCGCTTATTGGTTTGTTGGCTATTCGTTGATGTATGGCGATGCCATAGCCGCAGGCTGGCTCTACTTCAATGGATTATTTTTTGATCCGGCCGTTACGCCCGAACTCATCTCAGAAGCTGGACTCGTTCCTTCAGTTGATTTCCTCTTTCAGGCTGCTTTTGCTGGAACGGCAGCAACGATCGTTTCAGGCCTCGTGGCAGAGCGCGTGAAATTTGGCGAATTTGTGGTGTTTTCGCTCATTCTCACCGCTTTCATCTATCCCATTGCAGGTAGTTGGGAATGGAATGGCGGATGGCTGAATTCCGTTGGTGATAAAGAGTTCATCGACTTTGCTGGATCATCCATTGTTCACTCCGTTGGAGCCTGGGCTGGACTGATTGGGGCGATGCTTCTCGGCCCACGTATTGGCAAATTCATTGATGGCAAGCCTCAGGCGATCCCTGGCCACAACATGGCCATTGCCACTCTTGGTGCACTGATTCTTTGGATTGGTTGGTACGGGTTCAACCCTGGTTCCCAGCTGGCAATGGATCAGTGGGTGCCTTACGTCGCTGTAACCACAACATTGGCTGCAGCTGGTGGCGCGATCGGGGCCACCGTGATCTCAACAGTCACATCCGGCAAACCTGATTTGACCATGATCATCAACGGCATCCTTGCCGGCTTGGTGAGCGTGACGGCAGGTTGTGGGAACCTCACTTTTGTTGGCTCCTGGGTTGCTGGTCTTGTTGGCGGAATCATCGTCGTCTTCGCAGTCTCAGCTCTGGATTCAGCAGGCATCGACGATCCTGTCGGAGCCTTCTCTGTCCATGGCGTCTGTGGCGTCTGGGGAACCTTGGTGGTTGGTCTTTGGGGTTTTGACATCCAGGGCGATGGCTCACCACTGGGCTTACTCGTGGGAGGAGGCTTCAGCCAGCTTGGAATCCAAGCACTGGGTTGTGCGGCCTATGCCATTTGGACGATCGTGACCTGCTGGATTGCTTGGTCTGTCATCGGTGGTTTGTTCGGAGGCCTCCGAGTTACTGAGAAGGAAGAAGTGGAAGGCCTGGATATTGGTGAGCACGGCATGGAGGCCTATCCAGATTTCGTGTCATCAGGCCGATAACTCGCTCCACTCGCAGCATTTGATCTGCTCTTCACCCTGTCCCATCCTGGGACAGGGTTTTTTATTGGCATCCGCGATCAGTCGCTAGTGCCAGACAGCCCATAGAGTTGATTCATTGCTGATACAGATATGGATACTCACGCCTTCAAACGCTCGCTGCATCACTCCGATCGCTACAACCGGCGAGGCTTCGGTCGAGCGGAAGAAGTAGCTGGAAGTTTGGAACAGGCCTATCAAAGCAGCCTGATTGGTTCCATCCGAGACAACGGATATCGCCTCAGTCATGGCCGGCTTCAGGTGCGCCTCGCAGAAGCGTTTGGATTCTGCTGGGGAGTGGAAAGGGCTGTCGCGATGGCTTACGAAACGCGACGTCACTATCCGCAAGAACGCATCTGGATTACCAACGAAATTATCCATAACCCCTCAGTGAATGACCACCTGCGGGAAATGGATGTGTTGTTCATCTCCGTGGAAGGTGGAGTCAAGGACTTTTCTGGTGTGGCATCGGGCGATGTGGTGATCCTTCCCGCTTTTGGTGCCACCGTTCAAGAGATGCAACTTCTCAATGAGCGTGGTTGTCACATTGTTGACACCACCTGTCCATGGGTTTCAAAGGTGTGGACAACGGTTGAGAAGCACAAGAAGCAATCGTTCACATCGATCATTCACGGCAAGGTGAAACACGAAGAGACGCTTGCAACAAGTTCATTTGCAGGAACGTATCTCGTTGTTCTCGATCTAGAAGAAGCCCGGCTTGTCGCTGAATACATTCTCGGCAACGGCAATCGCGAATCGTTTATGGAACGGTTCTCCAATGCCTCCTCCCCAGGTTTTGACCCCGATCGTGATCTCAAACATTTGGGTGTGGCCAACCAAACCACCATGCTCAAAAGTGAAACCGAAGAAATTGGGCGCTTGTTTGAGCGCACCATGCTCAGCAAATACGGGCCAACGGAACTCAATGAGCATTTTTTAGCGTTCAACACCATCTGCGATGCCACCCAGGAGCGGCAGGACGCCATGTTCTCGCTCGTTGATGAAACCGTGGATCTCATGGTGGTCATTGGGGGCTACAACTCCTCCAACACCACCCATCTGCAAGAAATTGCGGTCAGCCGCGGGATCCGTTCCTTCCACATCGACACTCCAGAACGAATCCACACCGACAATTCGATCGAGCACAAGCCCCTTGGAGAAGAGCTCACAGTTGAAAAGTTATTCCTACCCACTGGGCCCATCACCGTAGGGATCACTTCCGGGGCCTCCACCCCAGATCGGGTTGTAGAGCATGTGATCCAGAGACTGATCGCCCTGAGCGAAAACTGATCCACAGCTCCCTTTACATTGGTTCATCATGGAGACTTCTCCAACAGGGGACCTGCACACGTGTTGCTCTTGACGAGACCCTCAACCGACACATTGCGCGGTAGCGATAGCCGTCAAGTTCGCTGTTATCGCAGTCAGTTTCGTGACCGCATGGAGATGCGTGCCGACTTTCAAACCGTTGGGTCCTATCTCGACCGACACGAGGGCTGGTTTCGACGTTGTGCAGCGCCAATGGAGGTCAAGTCCATTGACGAGCAGGCCTATGCCCTCACTCTCGGACGATTTGGCAACTTTGGTTTTGAGGTAGAACCAACAATCGGCTTGCGCCTACTGCCTCAGAACGCTGGGAATTACGCGATCTGTACGGTGCCTCTCAGCAATCAAGATTCAGCCTTAGCGGCCCTCTATGACGTTGATTTTCAGGCCAACCTCAGTCTTGAGGACAACAGTGCAAGCGACTCGATTGAAGAGCTAACAGCTGTGAGCTGGGATCTTGATCTTTCAGTTTGGATTCACCTTCCCAAGGTGATCACGCTGCTTCCTGACGGGCTAGTTCAGTCCAGCGGTGACCACCTCTTGCGCCAAATAGTGCGTCAAATTTCAAGGCGTCTCACCTGGAAAGTGCAAGAAGATTTCCATGCCAGCCACGATTTGGCATGCCCCCCCAGAAGGCGGGCAGCCTTTTGATCAAGATCAGCGGTTCACCCAGATCTTGTTCACGATCTCCATACCGCTCACCGCTTGCCAAAGGAACAAGGTGAGCGTGCCCATATTGAGCCCAACGTGAGCTTTGCGAGCAATCACATTGCCCTGCTGCATGAACGGAGCCAATGCTGCTGCTAAGGCAATCATTCCAGTCATCGCTAAGCCAACGAGCAGATGCGGGCCCACGAACAACTTGCCGTTGTTGATGTAAGTCACGGCCATACCACCGATCATTCCGGTCACCATCACCGCGAGGATCAGGCTTCCCCAGCGGTAATGACGCTGAGCAAACTTGCCTGGCAACAGGGCCTTGCGTTGCTCTGGGGTACCTGTTCGTACCTTCTTGGCTTTGATCCCAAGAAACATGGAATAGCCACCTGCAGCCAGGAGCCCCCACATCATCAAGGGGTGCATGAAGCTGGCGGCAAAAGGCAAAGCTGGCAGGGTCATGGGTCAGTTCGTTGAGTGGACGAATAAAACGAGATTAGGTGCCCGTGTTCTCAGTGAAGAAAGTGACGCCGTCCGGTGAGCACCATGGCCAAGCCAAGTTCATCGCAGGCCTTGATCGAGTCAGCATCCCGAAGGCTGCCGCCTGGATGGATGACGGCCTTAATTCCATGGCTTGCGGCAAGACGCACGGTGTCATCGAAAGGGAAGAAGCCATCACTGGCGAGCACAGCCCCCACTGCTTGCTCACCAGCAGCCTCTAACGCAAGTCGGGCAGACCCAACGCGATTCATCTGACCAGCCCCAACACCCAGGCTCTGACCATCACGTGCGACCAAAATCGCATTCGAGCGCACGTGACGCACGAGCTGCCAAGCAAAGCGGAGATCGGCGTGTTCAGCCGCGGTGGGTTGACGCTGGCTCGCCACCGTCCAAGCGGAAGGATCGATCGGTTGATCGTCGAGATCCTGCACCAAAACACCACCAAGAATGCTGCGGACGTGGTCTTTAGGTGCCGCATCAATCGCCTCAGGCGCCAATTCGAGGAGGCGGAGATTGCCTTTGGCCGCCAAGATTTCACGGGCTTCTGGGCTGTACCCAGGAGCGACAACACACTCCAAGAACAAGCTGGTGAGCTCCTTGGCCGCCTGGCCATCGACCACAGCATTCAGGGCAACAATGCCACCGAAGGCGCTGATTCGATCACCATCGAGGGCCCGAGTGAGGGCCGTGGCCACGCCATCACCCACCGCTACGCCACAGGGATTGGTGTGCTTCACCACCACAGCCGCCGCTTGCTCTGCGCGATGCAGGCCCTCTAAGCCATAACCAAACTCACGAACGGTGGCCAAGGCCGCTTCAAGATCGAGCAGATTATTAGTGCTGAGCTCCTTTCCTTGCAGCTGCTTGGCCCCCCCCCATCCCACGGGGCTGCTGAACCAAGCGGCCTTCTGATGGGGGTTCTCCCCATAGCGCAATGTCTGCCGGAGCGGCAGAGCCTCTAGCCATGGCAGAGCTTCGGCTGGAGCTTTGGCTTCGGAGGGAGAGTTGGCATCAATAGCCGGTTGCAACTCAGGGCGAGATTGCATCCAACGACTAATCGCAACGTCATACGCAGCCGTATGGGCAAACGCCTCTAAGGCCAACTTCCGGCGCACATTGGCGCCCACGCTTCCAGCCGATTCAGACAGCGCTTGCAGAAAGCTGTCGTACTGCTCAGGGCTGGTGAGCACCGCCACATGGGCATGATTTTTGGCAGCGGAGCGAACCATCGTGGGTCCGCCAATATCGATGTTCTCAATGGCAGTTTCCCAGCTCACATCGGGGGCTGCGATGGTTTCCCTGAACGGGTAGAGGTTCACCACCACCACATCGATGGGATCGATCTTCTGTTCGAGGAGATCCGCCTCATGGGCCGGATCTCCCCTTCGCGCCAAGATTCCGCCATGGATTCGAGGGTGGAGGGTTTTAACGCGACCGCCAAGAATCTCAGGAGCACCGGTGTGGTCCGCCACTCGTGTGACGGGCAAACCAGCCTCTTCAAGCACTTTGGCTGTTCCACCACTGGACAGCAGCTGATAGCCATGGAGCCGATGGAGAGCCTCAGCCAGGGGCACAACCCCGTGCTTATTAGACACGCTCAGCAAGGCAGTTGGAGCCATGGCAGCAGACGAAAGACAGGGCTTGAGCCAACCTACGCAGCAACCGCGCATCCGATGCCATGGCCGCCGATTTGCTCCGCCAACCCACAACACAGGCTCGGGCCCGCCTGGTTCTTCTTCATGGCTGGGGAGCCGATGCCGGCGACCTGATGCCGCTGGGAGAAGCGCTCGCTGAGGCGATAGCGACACCACTCGAGCTGGTTGCCCTGCAAGCTCCCCAACTCCAAAGCCAAGGATCAGGACGACAGTGGTATGGCCTGTTCCCCGCCGACTGGGCCGCTGTTCCAGCAGCTGTTGAAGAATTAAAAGAACGCATCAACAACCTTGGCTCAGCGGAGATCCCACTGGAAGCAACGGTGCTGTTGGGCTTTTCTCAAGGAGGGGCCATGACCATGGCTGCCGGTTGTGACTTACCTCTCGCCGGATTAATCGCCTGCAGTGCCTATCCCCATCCCAACTGGCAAGCCCCTGTAACTCGCCCACCTGTGCTGCTTTTGCATGGACGACATGACGACGTCGTGCCGCATTCAGCAGCCTTAGCACTAAAAAACGACCTAGCGCTCAGCAATCAAGCCTGTGATCTCTTCAGTTTCAACAATGGACATGCCATTCCCGTTGAGGCTCAGGCTGAAATGAAAAAAGCCCTCAAGCGTTGGCTGGATCAACCAGCTCAGAGCGCTTAAGGGCTTTGCCATCAAAAGATGGAATGAAAGGGAATCAGACGAAGGCGTATTCGTACTCTTCCATTTCCTCCCAATCGTCAGAAGCCAGGTCTAGGCCTTCAAAGATGACCTCTTCACCAACGTGATCAACGATGGAACGGAGGGAAGGGAATAGAAAGTGATTTTCCTCTGCATACTGCGCGCTAAACAATCCTTTTTCACCCCAGAAGAATCGATCTGTGGTGTGTTCGTTACGGCGCACGTAGACCAGGGCCGGGGCCATGAGAACCCCTTCAGCGATGTAGCGGCGAGCCGCTGTCACAGGCTTGTGTTCACCAGTTTCGAGATGGTGAGTCGGCACATGCGCCAGCACACGCTGACCAGCGAGGCGACGACGACTAATCCTCTTACGTTTTTTGGACATTGGGCAAAAATCCCTGTTGAGGGAGTGAGAGGGGGCTGTCAAGAAAGACCGGCACCGTTTTGAAGCGGCAAACGATCAAGTGAGACGCTCTTAAAGAGCATCGTGACGTCAGCGAATCGGGAGATCGATCGCGCAGCCAAAGCGGCACGAACAACCGACAAACACCATCGCTTTCAGCGGCATAAAACCGATGACAACAGGAGACACATCAACCTCTGCTGTAACCTTGGTAGCAACGAAAATGCAACTCGAGCAGAATCGACAGGAAACCGGCACCTCAACGAAGAGCGCCGTCGGTCGATCCATTGATCTTAAGACTTTTTCCTGAATTGGCAAGACGGTCCTCTCTTGGGTTGCTGCCCCGGCTGTATCCAGGCAAACAATTTCAAGCATGCAGCTGTCGAACCGGTTCCTAGCCCTGGTCAAACAACAGCTGCAGAGTTTCTCTGGCGACGCCTCTCTGGACAAACTCGTTGTTTACCTCGCGCAAAGCAGTGAGGGAGACGCACCCAGCTTCACGATGTTGGATCAGTGGCCTCCAGATGGTGGCCGACTCCCCGAGATTGCTGACGATCCCCTTCTGCGCATTCCGGCGCCAGAGCGGCACTGGTTTCCCCTTCGCCATGACGACCTGTTGTTGGGAGTTCTGAGGGCAGAGCAGCAGCGTGAATCGGAATGGTCCGACCAACTCGATCGCCGGCTGCAAGCCAGCGCCTCTGCCTTGGCTTACAGCCTTGGCCTAGAGCTCGAACGCAGCCGCCTACTGGACGAGCTCCATCAGCAACGCCAACAGATGAATCTTGTGGTGCATCAGTTGCGCAACCCACTGGCAGCCTTGCGCACCTATGCCCAGCTTCTGCTCCGCCGGTTGGGGCCCGAGCATCTCCAACGCCCACTCGTCACAGGACTCCTTCAAGAACAGGCCCAGCTCGACCGCTACATCACATCCCTGGATCTCATCGGCCAAGAGAACCTGCCGCATGCCCCCGAGGCGCCCGCCCCACTTCTGCTTCCCCAGGAGAAATCAAAGGGCCCAGGGCTCACGATCGAACACTTACTCCAACCTCTGATTGAACGAGCTGCCGCAACCGCAGCACTCCAGGACCGCGCTTGGCAAGCACCACTCAACTGGCCTGCCTGGACTCAAGAAATTCGGCCAGATGACGATGCCGTTGTCTCAGAGATCGTGGCCAATCT
This sequence comes from Synechococcus sp. SP2 MAG, assembly GCA_030756895.1. Taxonomy (GTDB): domain Bacteria; phylum Cyanobacteriota; class Cyanobacteriia; order PCC-6307; family Cyanobiaceae; genus Synechococcus_C. Next base: position 33,908 of record JAVBIX010000009.1, on the reverse strand, counting down.
GCTGGAAAATGCCTTCCGCTACAGCCCTACAGGCTGTCCACTGGGCCTCAGCCTGCTGGAGCACAGCATCTTGATCTGGGACGGGGGGCCTCCCATCCCAGATCAAGAGCAAGAACTGATCTTCCGCAAAGGTGAACGGGGAAGCAGCAGCAAGGATCAATCCGGATCCGGATTAGGGCTCGCACTCGCTCGACTGCTCGCCGAAGAACGAGGTGGCGCACTGGTTTTACAAACCAATCCGAACCAGCTCGACCCGAGCCTGCCAAGCCGCGGCAATGGCTTCCTCCTCAGCCTGCCCCCGAGCCCAGGAAAGGCGCCAAAAGGGCCATCAACAACAAACCAGAGGTCTCGCTGAGCATCACAACAGCTCCATAGCCATCTCCCGTCATCCCTCCCAGGCGCCGGCCAAGCCACTCAGCTACAACCAATGCGCTCAGCAAACAAAGAGGAGCCATCCAGAGCGGCAGCTGCTGAAACAGTGGGTTCAGTGGGCTCAACACCACCAACAAAACCAGGGTGGGAACAGCGTCTCCAAGACCCTTTTGATGCCGTCGGTGAAAACCAGCCGTTCCATTCACCCGCAAATAAGCGAACCGCGCCATCGCCCAAAGGGGCGACACCCTCGCCAAAGCGCTCGTGACCACCAAAGCGATCGGTCCCAGGGGGCCCAAGCGCACCAAAGCAGCGAACTGCAGCAACAGCACCACCACTGACAACTGCACACCACTGGCACCCACACGGCTGTCCTCCATCGCCTCCAGGCAACGCTCAGGCCCTGCAGCAAGACCATCAGCCGTATCCATCAACCCATCGAAATGGAGCCCACCAGTGAGCCATAACCCCAAGGCCAAAACAGCTGGAACGAGAGCAACTTGAGGCCATCCAAAACTGGACAAAAGCCACCACAATCCCGCCTGCAAACCACCAATGACCAAGCCGACCCAAGGAGCAAAGCGGGCGATGCGTTCGAAGCGAGGCTGAGGCCAGGGCCAGGCAGGCAGCACTGAATAAAAAATCCAGGCACCCACTAAATCGCGCAGCCACGAGGGCGCTGAAAGCATGACCTCGACCCTTCGACCAACTCGGCTCACCGTAAATTGATGCGTTGCACGGAGGGCCTGTGTTCCAGTTCGAGATTCAGGCCACTTGCCGCAACACGGGCGCTCGTTGTGGATGCTTCCACACACCTCACGGTCCCGTGATGACGCCGCGGTTCATGCCCGTGGGCACGCTGGGCACCGTGAAAGGGGTGACCACCTCCCAATTGGCAGAGACCGGCGCCCAAATGGTGCTGTCCAACACCTATCACCTGCATCTCCAACCTGGAGAAGAGATTGTTGCTGACGCCGGGGGGCTGCATCGGTTCATGGGTTGGGACGGACCGATGCTCACCGATTCCGGTGGCTTCCAGGTGTTCAGCCTCGGCGACCTCAACCGCATTGACGACGAAGGGGTGGACTTCCGCAACCCTCGCAATGGCAGCCGCATCTTGCTGACCCCAGAGCGGTCGATGCAGATCCAAATGCGCCTTGGCGCTGATGTGGCCATGGCCTTCGATCAATGTCCGCCCTATCCAGCCACAGAAAATGATGTCGCGGAAGCCTGCCGGCGCACGCACGCCTGGCTAGGCCGCTGTGCAGACGCCCATCAACGCGACGATCAAGCTCTCTTTGGGATTGTGCAAGGTGGTTGTTTCCCCCACCTCCGTGATCTCAGCGCGCGCACGGTGGCGGACTTCAATCTCCCCGGCATCGCCATCGGCGGCGTCAGCGTTGGCGAACCGGTGGAGGAGATGCATCAGATCGTGCGCCAGGTCACACCCCTGTTGCCAGCTGATCGCCCCCGCTACCTGATGGGCATTGGCACCCTGCGTGAGATGGCAGTCGCCGTCGCCAATGGAATTGACATGTTTGATTGCGTTCTACCCACCCGTCTCGGCAGGCATGGCACGGCACTGGTTGGGGGCGAGCGCTGGAACCTGCGCAACGCTCGGTTCCGGCACGACCACACTCCCCTAGATGCAAGCTGCCCCTGCATCGCCTGCCGCCATCACACCCGCGCCTATCTGAATCATCTAATTCGTAGTGAGGAACTGCTCGGCCTCACGCTCTTGAGCATCCATAACCTCACCCATTTGATCCGATTCACCACCGCGATGGGGCAAGCCATTCGTGATGGTTGCTTTTCAGAGGATTTCGCTCCGTGGGAGCCGAGCTCCAGAGCCCACCACACGTGGTAGCGTCCGAGCTCCGACCATGAATTCGCCGGGATGGCTGCTTACACCCTCGATTTGCTGGCCCAGTTACCTGAGGCCTATCAAGCCTTCGGTCCGCTGATCGATATCCTGCCGATCATTCCGTTGTTTTTCCTGTTGCTTGCTTTTGTTTGGCAGGCTTCAGTTGGCTTCCGCTGACCAAAACAGCCCAAACAAATTGGGGGAGCGCGAGATAACGCCTCCAGCGGCTTGGTTCCTGTAAAAGCCTATAAAGCCATTCCACCTGGAACTGGCTAGCCCATTGTGGCGCTCGTTCCTTGAGGCCAGCCCAGACATCGAAGCTGCCACCAACACCCATCCACAAACCGGTTTGACCCGCGCTTAAACGTTGCGTCCAAAGTTCTTGACGGGGAACGCCGAGAGCAACAAGCACCAAATCTGGGTTGAGCTCACACACATTGGCTTCGAGCTGAGGCCATTCCTCGTCGGTGAGATATCCATGTTGCGCCAGCACCAAGCGCAATTCCGGGTGCTCCACCACCAAGCGATCACATAATCGTTCCATCACCTGCGGCGCAGCACCCACGAGCGCCACAGACCAACCATGGGCCTCTGCGTAACCCAGTAGCTCCCAGGCCAGCTCAATGCCAGGGCTTCGGCGAACGCGCACACCTTGTAAACGCAGAGCCCAAACAACACCTGCACCATCAGGCACCACCAGATCGGCATCAGCAATCACAGCACCCAAGCGAGGGTTTGCTCGTGCTGCCATCGTCATCTCGGCATTCAGGGTCACGATCTGACCTCCCCCATCGGCACGTACACCAATGGCTGCGGCGGTGACATCGCGACACGCATCCACTGGCACCCCAAGCACTTGGAAGCGACGTTGATCACGCGGACCGGTGCTGGTGATGTCCATCCCTAACTCGACTGCGAGAGAGAATCTAGATCCGGTCCCCTGGAAGGCCACGGTTTTGTCGCATCCGAACCCTCAGGAGCAACACGCGCTACGCCTTGAAAAATTAATGAGCCTGGATGGGGCCATCGAAGCGGTGGTCCTTCAACGTCAGCATCCAGTGAGCGGATTGCTTCCAGCCAGCACGGCAAACACCGTGCACGGAAATTACGGAGACGCCTGGGTTCGCGACTGCGTGTACTCGATTCAGTGCGTTTGGGGCCTTGCCATCGCCCATCGTCGCCATCACGGGGGCTCCACCCAACGCAGTTGGGAACTCGAACAACGAGTTTTGGGGCTGATGCGCGGCTTGCTTAACAGCATGATGCGCCAAGCCTCAAAGGTGGAGCGCTTCAAGTACAGCCTCGATCCACTCGATGCCTTGCATGCCAAATACAACAGCGCCAATGGCGATCAGGTTGTTGCCGATGACGGCTGGGGGCATCTGCAGCTGGATGCAACATCTCTGTTTTTGTTGCAATTAGCGCAACTCAGTCGCGGCGGGATCGCCGTGATTCGGAACCGCCACGAAGTGGCTTTCATCCAAAACCTCGTCTACTACGTAGCCCGGGCCTACCGCGTGCCCGACTACGGAATCTGGGAGCGTGGGGACAAGGGGAATGAAGGCTTACCCGAACGCAACGCCAGCTCCATTGGCATGGCCAAAGCGGCACTCGAGGCCCTCGATGGCGTGGATCTGTTTAGTTCCCACGGCGATGGATCTGTGCAGGTGCTGGTGCCGCAAGGCGCGGTCGTCCGCTTGCGCCGGGCCCTCCAAGGGCTGCTGCCCAGGGAGTCCGCTAGCAAAGAAGTGGACAGCGCTTGTCTTTCCGTGATCGGCTACCCAGCCTGGGCGGTGGAGGAGCGAGACCTGGTAGAGCGAACCGTCCAGCGGATCCGACGTGAGCTAGGAGGCCCCTACGGATACAAACGCTTCCGCCGGGACGGACATCAAACCGTTGTCGAGGACGTCAGTCGACTGCATTACGAACGGGCCGAACTGGTCAACTTCGAAGGTGTGGAATCGGAATGGCCTCTCTTTCTGGCCTATGAGCAGCTGACAGCCTGCTGTGAAGAGCGTTGGACAGACGCGCACTACTGGCAGGAACGGCTCAAGATCCTGCAGGTCGAACGCCATGGGCAACAGCTCTACCCAGAGCTCTATTTGGTTCCAGACAGTGCTGTAGAACTCGAACGACGGGCACCAGGAAGCCAACAACGACTGGCTAACGACAACGTGCCTCTGCTGTGGACCCAGAGCCTTGCCTGGCTTGGGGAGATGCTGATGGAAGGACTGATCGAGCCAGCGGACCTTGATCCCTGCGGCCGCAGATTTAAGGCCGAGATCGGTGCCGAACAGGTCCTGGTTGCCCTTGCACCAACCAGCAGCGCACTCGCGGCCGAACTCAAGGCACGAGGGATGCCAGTGAGCGATCCAAAGACCTGCCCTATCCAGGTGGTGCCATCCAGCAACCTCAACGATCGCCTCAACGCCGTCGGAGGCGATGAGGCTCTTCGCTTGAGCGGTCTGCCGATGCTCCGAGCCGACACCTCGGATACAGCCCGCCTCTATCGACAGGGGGACGAGCAGCTTGCTGTCCTACCGGCTGTTTTGGAAGAGGACACCTTTTTCGTTAGCCATGACCCCCGACAGCTCATGGAAACGGTCCTCAATGAACTGCACCTGCTGCAGCGGCACTGGCGCGGAGAGGGTTCTCCGCTCTTACTGATCCCGATTGAAGCCACCCTGCTGGAGAACAATCCAGAGCTTCTGATCGATCTCACCGAGCGGCTGCACTCAGGACGGCTCGAAGATGTTCCCGTGTGCTTCAGCGACCTTGAAACACTCGCCCACAGAGCTCAGTGGGTGACCCTGCCAGCCACTCCAGCCAGGGGCAACGCCCATCAACGCAGCAATGCAGCCCGCTATTTGCAGGACTCCACCGACTTCAGCGACCTCACCGCAGCCCAGGAGCAAGAGCTCGATGACATCCCCCTTGGCGAGCTCCGTGATCGTCTCTGGAGTAGCCATTCGCTCCGTGAACAAGCCGAAGTGCTTGAACTGCTGAAGCGCCAACTCGGCCATCGTGCGATTCTCAGCGGCCCGAAAGGGACACCAATTGAGCTGATCACTCTGCTGGAGGAGATTTACCACCGCGGGCTCAGCCAGGAGGACTGGAACGTAGCTCGCCGCTGCGCAGGCGCGATGGGGCTCGTTCATCCCCAACTCGAGGATGCTGTCATCGACCTGCTCAGCCGCCAGAAGCAAATGGTTGTGGGAAGGAACTACACCAGCGACTCTCGCCTCAGCGCCCCAGCTTCAAGCACGGCGATCGCTTCCCTGATTGAGCGCACCTGTGGCAATGACGGCCGTGAGCGCATGTTGCAACAGGAATTGCTGGTGGCTCTTGATGGCCTTGCCCGCCGAGAGCCGGAAAAACTCAAGGGGACGCTCACCCTGCAGCTAGGTCAACTCCTGCTTTTACTCACCTCAGAGCTCGCGGCCGAACGACACCTAAGCCAGGACGAAGCTTTTGAAGCTCTGTGCAGCGAAGCACCCCACGCGATCAGCTTGCGTCTTCAAGCACTACTCAATGACGTCGACCACGCCCGAGCAGCCCTACAACGACGAGAGCTGCTTCACCTGCGCGGACATGTGCAGTGGACCGTGCCTGAACCCCTGGAAGAACGACCGAGCGGATCGGACTGGCTACAACACCGCATGCGACTGGGCTCCCTGCAGCAAGTCCCGAAAGAGTTCTATGCCGGCATCTGGTCACTACTGCATCACTGCCGCGGCCTTCTGATCGGAGACAAATTGGAGCGGCGCAACCGGCTAACCAGCGCCTTGGTGCTGGAAAAAACGCCAGGAGAGCGCAACTTCGCCATTCAGGTCGAGCATCTGCTCAATCGCATTGAAGCTGCTGAATACCGCCAACTGTGCACAGAAAGCCTGCTCTCGCTGATGGCCTTCACGACGACCAACCCAAACATGCGCTTTGAAGACGACATCGCACTCGATGTGGTGATTGGTCATGCCGTTCGGGTGGGCTGGCAAAGCGCCCATCCTCAACAAGACAGACTTACCTACAGCCAGCACAAAGCTGCAGCTTGGGAGCAGTTTTACAAAGCCTCTCCAGCGCAATGCCGCCAGTGGCAAATCGAAGCGCTAAGGGAGCTGGCTGAACAAGAAGGCATGCTTTAAATCAGATCGCAGCGTCGAGAGCAATGCCAACGCCTGGCTGCTCCACAGCCTGCTCAATCAAGTCGGCAAGACGAAGGGCCCTTGAAGCCTGCTGACCATCAACAGCAGGAGTTTCACGTCCACGAACACACTGAAGGAAATGCTCCAGCTCGGCGTAGAGCGGCTCAATCGAAGTTGTGCTCACTTCTTCAATGAAACCGTCATTGCGATAGAGCAGCTCTCCGTGATCAGCGGAATACCACTCATGGGCACGCCGATGAATATGCAAGGTGTGGTTTAGAAAATCGGTTTCCACAAGGCTTCCACGACAGTGAGCGCTCAGGCTCCTGATCTTGCGATGACTCATTTTGCTGGCCGTCAGGCTTGCGACTACACCGTTGTCAAATCCAAGTGTTGCGTTCACATAATCGATCGGCCCTTCGGCACTACGTCCACCAGCCGCTGATAAATGCACGACAGAAGCACCGGCGAGTTCTAAGACAAGATCCAAATCGTGGATCATCAAATCAAGCACAACCGAGACATCATTGGCTCGATCGGAATGGGGGCTGTGACGTCTGGCTTCCAGTACAACCACTTCTTCATTCGCCACCACCTTGGTCAACTCACGAAACGCAGGATTGAAGCGCTCGATATGCCCCACCTGCAGCAGCCGATCCATCCGGCTTGCCGACTCGCTGAGCGAAGCCGCTTCATCCTGACTGGCCGCAATTGGCTTTTCGATCAAAACGTGCAGCCCAGCCTCTAAACAGGCCAAACCAACGTCATGGTGAAGCAGGGTCGGCACAGCGATACAAACCGCTTCGACCTCAGACAACATGTCGCGATAATCCGCGAACCAACGGCAATTAAATTGATCTTTAGCGAGCGCTCCACGCTCCGCATCCGGATCAGAAACGCCCACCAGATCCGCGTCTTTCAAGAGACTGAGCACACGGGCGTGATGCCAACCCATGTTGCCGATTCCGATTACTCCGACCTTTACCGGAACCATAGGGTCGGTCATCGGAGGGAATGCAGGTCAGAGCCGATTATCGGTGATCAACAGCTAGGACCGCTTCAGTGATTCGTCACACCAGGGATCACCAGTCGCACCTGAACGATGCGCGGGCCTCGCATCGTGATGATTTCGAATTGAACTCCGTTGTGCCGCAACGCTTCTCCAGCGGCAGGAATGTGCTGCAACCGTTCCAACAGGAAGCCAGCAAGCGTGTGATGGTCCGAGGCCTCAGGCAGGTCAAGGTCAAGTTGGCGATTGAGCTCCAAGATCTCCAAATCACCAGCAACCAGCCAGGCACCCTCCTGGCCCTCAATCGCCTGCAGGTCTGGCTCGGCACTTTCATGATCTGGCTCATCCCCAACAATTTCACCCGTGAGATCGGCGGCCGTGACCAATCCCTCGGTGCCCCCGTGTTCATCCACCACCAACAGCAAAGGATGGCCAGATCGAATAATCGCAAGCAATTCAGCGAGATTGCTCGTCTCCGGCACCCGCTCTGCAGGACTCAAATAGGGCTCTAGAGCGGAGTCTTTTTGCAGTTCGCCACGGGCGATGGGCTCAGCCAACCGGCGCAAGTCCAACACGCCACGGACATCATCCAGCGACTGCCCAATCACAGGGAAACGCGCATGCCTGGTGCGGTGAACGGCCTCCATTAACTCTGCGAAACGCACCTCCACCGGCAGGGTGACCATCCCAGAACGAGGAACCATCACCTCCCGTACCTGCATATCCCGTAACGCAAACACCCCTTCAAGAATGTTGCGTTCATCTGGACGTAGGCCTGTAACTCCCCCACTCTCCACGAGAGTCTCCAGCTCACCGGCTGTTAGTGCCGGAACGAGTGCATCCCAGCGAGGCTTCAAGCCCACAACACGAAGCAGGAGTGAAGCGATGACCTCCAGGGAAGACAAAAGGGGACGCAACACCTGCATGGTGGTTTCCAACACCGGAGACAATTGCAAGGCTGCCGGCTCAGGACGGCTGAGGACCAGAGCCCTTGGGAGCAGCCCAGACAACAGCGTGGCCAAGACCACCAACACAAGGAACCAGGCCAGATCCCACCAACGACCGGCTGGTGTGTCCATCGGCCACCAACGCTGACCAAAACCTTTCGCAATCCAGCCGAGCGCCACCAACGACAAGGTGGTCCCGAACTGGGTCATTAGCAGAGCCGTTCTCAAGCGGCGCTGGAGGCGCTCGACCGCTGGAGCACCGGGCTGGCCCTCCTCACGGAGTTCATGGACTCGGCTCGGACGCAAACGCAGCAGTGAGACTTCAGCCGCTGCAAAAAACGCCGGTAAGACCAAAAGCGCGATCAGCAGCAAGGTGCGCATGAGTCAAAAAGGAATGGGGGTCCCGAGGATCGAACTCGGCTAAGGCGAATTATGAGTTCGCTGCATTCACCAGATTGCTAGACCCCCGCGTTATCACGGGTTTACCACAAGGCACGAATGGGTGCTGAGGGTGGATCATTCCGCTCGATTGGCATTCTGACCTGACCTTCCTCCGCCAAGCTGCTCGTAAATCCGTTGGCAATATCCACCGTGCGCCACGGAATCGCCGGACTTTGCTCCTCAAGCAACACCTGATAAGTGGATTGCAAGGCAGATCCATCCCAAACAATCGTCTGATCGGGGAAGCCAAATCCCATCACCCTGTTGCCCTCAGGCCCAGCCACAGCAATGCCAAGCAAGTCTGTGAACTGGTGCATCAGATCTACCCCACGAGCGAAGGGTGCCGTCCAGGTGTAAAACCGCTCCGTTAACAGCGCGTCGGTTGTCTTAACAGGGCCACAGCGGCTCACCTCAACGGGGGCAAAGACCTCGCTTCCACCGCTTGAAGGCGCAGGAGCTTCAAGGCTCGACACACAAACCACAGTATTGGCAAGACCAGGATCTGCCTGCCACAGAGCGAGTGGACCCATGATCGTCAGAACAGAAAACGGGAGTCTGCGCACAAAAACCATCACGACTGCGCGCAAACTAGGCAGAGGATTCGCTGCGCACCAGCCCCGATGTCTCAACCTCTTGAACACGACCCCCTGCTGAAACGCTTGGCGATAGAGGCTTACCGCCATGGCAACTTCACCCTCGCGTCCGGTCGCAGCAGTGATCACTACGTGAATTGCAAGCCGGTCAGCTTGAGCGGTTCAGGCCTAGCCCTGCTCTGCCCGGCGATGTTGGCGCTGGTGGAGGCCGATGCGGCAGCCGTTGGCGGCCTCACCCTTGGAGCCGATCCGCTCGTGAGTGGCGTTGCCCTCGCTGCTGCCCAAGCAGGACGCTCTCTGAATGCTCTGATCGTGCGCAAGCAGGCCAAAGGCCACGGCACTGGTGCCTGGCTGGAGGGGCCCCTGCCAGAGAAGGGTGCGCTCATCACCGTTCTGGAGGATGTGGTCACCACCGGAGGGTCATCCATCAAGGCTGTTGAACAACTCCGAGCAGCTGGCTACACCGTGAATCGAGTGGTGACGATTGTTGACCGTGAAGAGGGAGGGGCTGCTGCGATGCAGGCTGCTGGCCTCGAATTACACAGCTTGTATCGCCTGGAAGAGGTGGCCGCCCAGTCCCGTGAGCTCCAAGCATGAGCAAGCTCCTTTGGGATCAAAGCTTCCCGGTGTTGCGACTCGAGGGGAGTGGCAGCCGCACCTTCCTTCAAGGCCAGACCAGTGCCGATGTCCAGCAGGCTGCAGAGGGTGATTCCCTCCCGGCCTGCTGGCTTGATGCCACCGGACGGGTGCAGGCCCTGCTTGAAATCCGAATGGACGCCACAGGCGCTGATGTGCTCGTTCTCGCTGGATCGGTGGATGCCGTGAGCCAAGGGTTCGATCGCGTGATCTTTCCCGCCGACCGCGTCCGCCTCAAAGGGACCCGCCAACAACGCAGGCAAGAGCTGCTGGTTCAAGGCCAGCCGATGGAGCCGGTCAATGTGTGTTGGACAGAGGATGAGCCGAACCAAAGCGATCGCTTCTCCGCCAGTGAAGCCGCCAACACCAACCAACTGGATCGTTGGCGCCTGGAACAGGGGTGGCCTCTCAGTGATGGTGAATTGGATGGAACCACCAATCCCTTTGAACTGGGCCTTTCCCCCTGGGTGCATCTCAACAAAGGGTGTTACCTGGGGCAAGAAACGGTGGCAAAGCTGGCTTCAAAAGGGGAAGTCAAACAACAATTGCGGAGTTGGCGCATCCTCTCCAGCAATCTTCAGGGGACTATCCCTCAGCGGGGCACCGTGCTGCGACGCCAGGGGGACCGTGCAGGTGTCATCACCTCCGCTGTTGAGATTGCGTCTGCTGAAGGCTCGCCCCAGGAATGGATTGGCCTTGCCCTGGTGCGCCGACAAGCATTGGCAGATCCCGAACTCACCCTCGATGGCGATCAAGGAACGATTCAACTGTTTAAGCCGGAGGCCTTTTCCGAGCCACCCAAACGCGCTTAGGCCGGGCCTTGATCTCCACTCAACAACCATTGCGCCACCGCCCATGTGGCCAAGCCATCGTCGCGGTTGTAAGTGAGGATCCAACGCAAGGCATGGCTAGAGCCCCGAGCGTTGACTCCCGCACCCCGCCACTGACGCCACCACAACAGAGCCCTTGCTCCATCCACTCCTGTCTGGCCCCATTTGAATCCTCTCCACCCAGCTACGGCCTTTAGGCCATAGCTGCTCAGGGGGAGTTGCCAATGGGCACGCAAGCGGGCATGCACATCAATCAGCCTCTCCCGCAGGGCTTGCTGTTCTTTGTCTGAAACGCCCTGGCGTTTGGCCATACGCAACAGCGCCAGCGACTCGGTTTCGCCGTAATGAAGGATCACCCAATCGGGATAGGTGGCAAGAAAACGCTGGATCCTTTGCCAGCAACGCTTCTCACCGTGTTCTTGAAGCACCAGCAGCGGGTGATAGGTGGCACGCTTCAGATCCCAGCTCGAGACTCCGTCACTCGGCGACCCGTCATTGGGCAAGCGGACAAATCCGTGCAAAAAGTCATCGCGCGCATCCGGATCTGATTCGATGTCGTAGAGCAGCACCCCTGGAGCATTCAGCAATTCAGGTAGGGCGGGGAGAGCATCAAGACGCTCCACAACCCCATCGCGTTGAACACGGGCTTGGGCCACCAAAGGGGCCGCCATCGCTGCATGCTGTTCGCCGAAGCGCTTGAGCTGCCCAGCGAGATCCTTGGGGTTGGCTGCGGCCAAAGCCTGAAGGCTTTTGACCCCGATCTCTTGAAGCATCTCCCGCCTTTTGGCACCAATCCCACTCACTTCACTGAGATGCCCTTCTTGAGACGCAACGTCGTTGCAGAGCCCCCGCCAGCTGCAGAGGGTGCACTTGCGACGATCTGCCGTCAAAGCTGGCGGATCGGTTCTGTTCAGATCGGCCGACAGTCGCAGCAGAGAGTCGTCGAGCTGGCGATTCAAGCTGTTGCCAAGCGGTAAGCGCTCACGCTCTAAACGTCGCCCCGAACCTGCCACCGCAAGGCCATCAGGCACGGGGCCACCCTGAAATTCAGCCAATAAGCGTCCAGCCAAGGCAAGCTGGAAACGGTGTTCTCGGGTTAATCGGCGGCCCTGCCGAGCGATCACGGGCCGATAAGCAAAGTCCCCCCAACGACTCAACCCTTTCACCCTCTCCAGCAGAGGCGGATGGGCTTCTAGAGCCGCACCCTTCAAGGGTGAGTCGTCCGGCAGAACTCCGCGCAACCTCACCCCGACAACTCCGGCATCTCCGCGCTCACAAGCGGCCTGACCATGCCCAGGCTTACCCGGCAGCAAGGCCACGAAACTGCGCTGTTGGTCATCCAGTTGCAAGGTGCGATGCGCGGTGTAACGGCGATCATCTGGATTGGCATGTCGGTCGAGCCATGCCCTCCTTCTGCAGCGCACCCAGCTCCGCAGCAACCTGTCCGTGAGCGGATTGTCAGCGTGAGGGGTGGCACCCATCAGCCGACGTTAAGGCGGCCAGCTGCTAGATCCTGTGCATCGATTGCAACCCATGGTGTCTTCCCCTCTCCCTTTGGACGCCTCTCCGATCCGGTTTGGTACCGATGGTTGGCGAGGCATTTTGGGGGTGGATATCACGGTGGAGCGATTGCTTCCTGTTGCCGTCGCGGCAGCCCAAGAGCTCGCCCACCAGGCACCTCCAGGTTTAAACAGCCGCACAGTCGTGATCGGCTACGACCGCCGCTTCCTCGCTCCTGAACTCGCCGAAGTTGTGGCTGCAGCCGTCCGCGGCTGCGGCCTGGAACCGCTTCTCACCGATACGGCCGTTCCCACGCCGGCCTGCAGCTGGGCAGTCGTAGAGCGCCAATCACTCGGGGCACTGGTGATCACGGCCAGTCATAACCCTCCGGAATGGCTTGGGCTCAAAATCAAAGGCCCCTTTGGTGGATCGGTTGAGGGCACCTTCACTGCAGCAGTGGAGCGACGGCTGGCCGCTGGAGGCATCACAGTGCCGGTGGCTGGCAGTAGCGAACGCTTTGATGGCCGCGGAGAACATCTCGCAGGATTGCGAGCCAAATTCGACCTACAGGCTCTGACCGCTGGCCTGCGGGCCATGGGTCTCCACGTGTTCGTCGACCCCATGCATGGATCGGCAGCCGGTTGCGTATCAGATCTCATGGGAGACGATGCCAAGGATCTGATCACCGAGATGAGATCCAACCGTGATCCCCTGTTTGGTGGATGTGCGCCAGAACCCCTGGCCCCTCACCTCGGGGAACTGATAGCAGCGGTGAAAGCCTCAAAAGCAAAGGGCCGCCATGCCGTTGGCTTGGTCTTTGATGGCGATGGCGACCGCATTGCCGCCGTGGATGAAAACGGACGGTTCTGCAGCACCCAACAGTTGATGCCACTGCTAATCGATCACTTGGCTCGTGCCAAAAATCTGCCTGGATCGGTGGTGAAAACGGTGAGCGGCTCCGACCTCATGCGCCTTGTTGCGGAAGATCTGGGCCGGGAGGTCCTTGAACTCCCTGTGGGCTTCAAGTACATCGCGGCTGAAATGTTGACCGGAGAGGTGCTGATCGGCGGAGAGGAGTCCGGCGGCGTGGGATTTGGCATGCACCTGCCAGAACGGGACGCCCTGTTTGCCGCCGTGCTCGTGCTCGAAGCGTTGGTGGAAGGGAAGCAGCCCCTTGGTGAGCGCATGAAAACCATCCAAGAGCGTTGTGGTGGCGAGGCCTTCTACGACCGCCTCGACCTCCGCCTCGCCGACATGGACTCCCGCCGCCGGCTAGAAGCCCTTTTGGCTGACACGCCTCCCCAGGAGGTCGCTGGATGTCCTGTGCTCGAGGTGGTCACCACAGACGGCGTCAAACTCAGGATCGGCCCAAGCCATTGGCTGATGCTGCGCTTCTCTGGAACAGAGCCCTTGCTTCGCCTTTACTGCGAAGCGCCAAGCCCGTCGCGGGTCGAGGAGGTTCTGAGCTGGGCCCGCACCTTTGCAGCCGCCATATGAGCAACCGCGTTCTGGTGATTGCCAGCGGGAATGCCGGCAAAATCCGAGAGTTTTCGAACCTGCTGCAACAGTTGCCCCTGCAAGTAGATCCTCAACCCGAGGGGATCGAAGTGGAAGAAACCGGAATCACCTTCCGCGATAACGCCCTCCTCAAAGCCAGGGCTGTTGCTGAAGCCACTGGCCACTGGGCACTCGCCGATGATTCAGGCCTGAGCGTGGATGCACTTGGTGGTGCTCCGGGGGTTTATTCGGCGCGGTACGCAGACTCCGACCCCGAACGCATTCAACGACTGCTCAATGAGCTGGGGGATCGCAACGACCGCCAGGCGCGTTTTAGTGCGGCGCTGTGTATTGCAGCTCCTGACGGCAGTGTGCTGGCAGCGGTGGAGGGGCACTGCGAAGGATCGATCACCTTCAGGGCTCGGGGGACGCAAGGGTTCGGCTACGACCCCGTGTTTGAGGTCAAAAACAGTGGACTCACCTTTGCCGAAATGACTCTGGATCACAAAAAACAACACGGGCATCGAGGGCGCGCCTTTGCCCTGCTAAAGCCAGAGCTGGAGAAGCTTCTCGCCAACGGCCCGAGCCAAGACACGAGTACAACGCCAAACCCCTGACAGAACAACCCTGTACGGTGCCCCTTGCTATTGAAGGGTCTATGGCCATCGCCATGACCACGGGTTACAGCGCGCAAACCGAAGGCGCACGCCTCTGCATCGATGCCGCCTCGGACTGGGCCCTGACTTGTGTTGATCAATTAACGAACGATTCCAGCTACGTGCTGATGGATTACGGCGCTGCCGACGGCGGCACCGCTGTTGGGCTGTGGTCTCAGGTTTTGGATCGGCTGCACAAACGCCAGCCCAAAGCCCATCTCACCTTGATCGGCAACGATCTACCAAGCAACGACAACGTTGCCCTGGCCGAAAATATTGCCAAACAGTTGGGTCGCCCTCCCAATCCCACCGTGCTGGTGAGTGCTCGCAGCTTCTATGAGCCCCTGGTGGCCCCTGAGACCGTGAGTTTCGGCTTCTCAGCCACAGCCATGCATTGGTTGAGTGAATCCCCTGGCCCCCTCAACACGCACACCCACGTGCTCGCCTCTGACGACAAAGAGGCCCTTGAGCGCTTCACGGCTCAAGCGATGAAGGACTGGGCCAGCGTCCTCGAACTTCGCAGCGTGGAGCTCGCCGTAGGCGGCCGCCTGCTCACCGTAAATTTGTCCCGAGACGAAGAAGGCCGATACCTCGGTCATAACGGTGGAGTGACTCGCAACGTTCATGATCAGCTGCATCAGATCTGGCGCAGCCTGGCCGATGAAGGTGTGATCAGCGAAGAGATCTACCGCAAGGGCACGATCCTGAACTTCTACAAGTCTCCGGAGGAGTTCATGGCTCCCCTGAAGGACAAGACTTCAGCGGCTTACGTCAATGGCCTCAGGCTCGTTGATGAGCGCACTGTCCATGTGCCCTGCCCCTATCGCAAGCGTTGGAACGAAGACGCAGATACCGCGTCTTTCGCCGAAGGATTGATGGCGACTATCCGTAGCTGGAGCCGCCACAGTTTTGCCTCCGTCGCTGGTGATCAGACAGCAGATCTCGTTTATGAGCGCTTGAAGCAGCGCATTGCAGCCTCCCCAGAGGAGTGGAGCCTCGATTACGTGGAACACCACCAGATCATGGAGCGTGTGGCCTGATGACCATGGCCTCTCTGCAATCCGCCGGCACCCCTGCGGTGTCGGTGCTGGCTCAACATGTCTCCGATCATCTCTCGGTGTTCGTGGTAGCCGAAAGCAGCGATACCGGCAAACCCGCTAACGGCGGCCTGCGGCTGCTCAATTACTCCAGTGATGAAGCCTGCATCGCCGACGGGCATCGGTTGGCCAGTCTGATGACCCACAAGCACGATCTCTATGGAACGGGCTTCGCTGGCGGCAAAATTGTTGCCAGGGCTGCGGAGCCCGCTTCTGTCAAAGATGAGTTGATCAGCGTCACCGCTGAGCTGCTTCAATCCTTGAACGGCGCCATGATCACAGGCTGTGATCTCAACACAAGCCTGGAAGACATGGAGCGATTGATGTCGCTTACGCCTCATGTTTTGGCGGCCGTTGGAAGCCCTGTGGATGCAAGCGCCGCTACCGCTTTCGGAACAGTGGGAGCCGTTGAGGCGGTGCTTGCTCAATCCCTTACAGAAGCAAAGCCAGGCAGGGCCCTGGTTCACGGTTGTGGAGCTGTGGGTGGAACGGTGGCGAAAACCCTGATCCAGCATGGCTGGGACGTCTTCACCGTTGACATGGATCCAGATCGGGCAGGACTTCCCGGCGCGACACCCCTTCCCCCCAGCAGCCCTTGGTGGGACAAGGAACTCGATCTCCTCTTGCCCTGCTCTATCTCCGGTCTGATCGACTCGGAGATGGCCAGCTCTTTGCAGGTCAAAGCGATTGTTCCAGCCGCCAATGCTCCGTTCCAGAAGCCAGAAATTGCCGACGATCTGCGTCGTCGCAGCATCCGCGTCTTACCCGATCCACTCGTGAATGCTGGCGCCGTCATTGCCGACTCGATCGAGCGCTTCTCACCTAAGGCCTGGGACAAGGCCACACCACAGCAGGTATACGACTTTGTGCGCCACGAAGTGCGTCAGCGCTCCACGGATTTCTTAAAACAACGGGGAGATGGGCTCACTGTCAGTGACGCTCTGGTTGAAGTTGCCGCCCACAGCGGTAAAGATCCCATAGGACTCAGCTTCGGAATAGCCGCATGACTTCCACCTCTCTCCCCTCCAGCGCAGCAGTGGTGATCATCGGGGGCGGCATGGCCGGCCTCAGCTGTGCTGCATCACTCGCGCGCCGAGGAATCAGCGACGTCGTTCTTCTTGAAGGCAAAACACTGGCCCATGCCCGAGCCAGCAGCTTTGGCGAAACCCGAATGTTCCGGGAAATGTATTCCGACCCAGTGCTCTGCCGTCTCGCGCAGGAAGCCAATCGCCTTTGGCGGGAAGAAGAGACCCATGCCGGTGAAATTTTGCGTGACACCCATGGACTTCTGTTCTACGGAGAAAGCTGGGATGAAGAGACGATCGAAGGATCGATCCCCGGCGCTCGCAAAGTGATGGACGATCAGGGCATTCCCTATGAAGCCCTGAATGCTGCTCAAATCGCAGAGCGCTTCCCGCTGAAACCAAAAGCCGATTTCACCGGACTGTTCGAACCCACCGCTGGTGCCGTCCGCAGCGACAAAGTCATTGCCCATTGGGTTCGCACCGCTCGTACTGCAGGCCATCAGCTCGTCGAACACAGCCCTGTTAGCAGCATTGATGCTGACGGCGGCGGCGTCAGTCTCGAAGGCGGTCATCACATCAGTGCAGGGCACGTAGTTGTGGCCTGCGGCATTTGGAGTCAACTCCTGCTGACCCCGCTAGGGCTGGCTCCAAAACTGGAAATCTGGCCAATGCTTTGGGCCCACTACACCGTGGATCCAGCTCTCGCTAGCCGCTACCCACAGTGGTTTTGTTTCCAGAAAGAGCGCGGCGATGACGGAGGCCTCTATTACGGCTTCCCCTCCCTCAGCACCACCGCTGACGGACGTCCTCGAATCAAAGCGGGGATCGACTGGTCTCCCAAGGAGCTCCGCGTCGCTGAACCGAACGCCATGTGCACCGAAGCGCCGGCCCGCCTCCTGGAGCTTCTGGACACCTTCCTGTTTAACGAGCTGGACGGCGTACAAGAGCGGGTGGAAACGGTGATGAGCCCTTATTCCATGACGAGCGATGTGAATTTCGTGCTGGATCGGCTCACCCCCAAACTGAGCCTGTTTGCCGGTGGATCCGGCCAATCGTTCAAATTTGCGCCGCTGATTGGTGATTCGCTCGCCCGTCTTGCCAGCGGTGAACAACCAGCAGCCGATATCTCCTGCTGGAGCCATCAACGCGACGCCGTTCGCGCCTGAACCTTTTCTTCAGAACAACTTTGTCTGAATCCCCTACGACAACACGCACCTCGCTGAGCCAGCCACCCCTTTGGGTTGGTGCCATCCCACTGCTGATTTTCCTGCTGATCTCCGCCATTGATCTGGCGTTAGCGAAGCACTTCACGGAAACCGGCAAAACCATCGTTAGCCATTCGCTCGGAGGGTTGTGGCAATGGATGGTGATGCTGCTCTTCCTGATCGCCCTTGCGATTGCAATCAGTCCGGTGGGGAAACTTCGGCTTGGGGGAGCAACAGCCAAGCCAAGCCTGAAGTTTTTCGATTGGTGCGCTGTCTTGATCTGCACCCTGCTCGCTGGCGGCGGTGTGTTCTGGTCTGCAGCGGAGCCGCTCTACCACTTTCAAACGCCCTCGCCTGTCTTTGAAGGAGTGGTGGGAAGTACAGCGGCAGCTGTTGATCCAGCTCTAGCGGTGAGCTTTCTGCACTGGGGCTTCCTCGCCTGGGCGCTCGTGGCCACCACCACCACGATCACTTTTTCAATTCTGGAACAGCGGGGCGAACCGCTGCGGCCTCGCACTCTCCTAGTGAACATCCTTCCCAAGGGCTGGGTGAAAGGCCCCATTGGAGATCTTGCGGATGGCCTTTCGGTTGTCGCGGCCATCGCCGGAACCGTTGGACCTTTGGGTTTCCTGTCGCTTCAACTCAGCAATGCAGCAGGACAACTCCCATGGCTGAGCGATAGTGCCGGACTTCAATCACTTGTAGTGGTCCTGCTCACGGCAGTGTTTGCCACATCCACCGTGAGCGGCATCCAAAAAGGCATTAAGTGGCTATCGGAAATCAACGTTTGGCTCACCCTTCTGTTGGGAGCCGGGTTGCTGATTCTCGGACCTGGCATCTGGCTCATCCAGCATTTTTTCAGCGGTTTTTGGACCTACCTAGTGCATCTGCCTCAGATGGCTTTGATGCCTCGAACAGACGTCACTGAACCGTGGTTGAACAGCTGGACTGTTTTTTATTGGGGCTGGTTTTTGGGCTATGCACCACTCATGGGACTGTTCACGGCTGGAGTGAGCCGCGGCCGCAGTATCCGTGAACTGGTCTTAGCCGTTGCCATCCTCTGCCCGATCGTGACCAATATCTGGTTCACCTTGCTTGGTGGAACTGGAATGAACCTGGAACTCGGAGGAGCAGGCATCAGCGAGGCCCTAGCGCAGAGCGGAGCGGCTGCATCCTTGCTGGCCATCCTGAGCGCGCTTCCGCTCTCAGGTCTGCTGATCCCAATCGGGCTCCTATTGGTGGTGCTGTTCATGTGCACGAGTGCCGATTCGATGAGTTACGCCGCCGCCATGGTGGTGAGCGGACGCAATGAGCCATCGCAGCGGTTGCGGCTGTTCTGGGCCTTGATGATCGGCAGCCTCACCTTGGTGTTGTTGAGAATCGGTACGGGCTTAGGTGACAGCACCTCGATTGACGCCCTGCAAGCGTTCATCGTGATCACGGCAGTGCCAGTCACACCGCTGGTGTTGTTCACGCTGTGGAGCGCTCCAAGGCTGGCTTTTAAGGAATGGCAACGCACCGCTCAAGCTTCTGATTGAACCGGCGCGCTACTGAGCTGAATCCAAGCCGCAACGGCGACACCAAAGAGGCCATAGACCGCAAGGACCGGGCTGAGATCACCCGGTCCTGAGGCCTCGAGAATCAACCCAGACACGATCGACATCACCCCACCCGTCACCGTGCCAGTGGTGTTGACGATGGCCACGGTGAACGCGGTTTGACCGGGAGGTGCTGCGTCTTCTGCAATGGGGAACGCCAGCACTGAGCAGCCAAGACCAAGGCCAAGACCAAGGGCTGCAAGCCCCAACAGGCCTCCCGCTTGATTGGGAAGCTGGAGTAGGGCGATTAAGGCCAACACATTGATGCCGGTGCCCGTGAGTAGCACCAGCCCGCGGCGGCTTGAGCGGCTACCGAGCCAACCTGCCACAACCATCCCAACCCCGATTCCAAACGACATCGAGAGGGACATCCACTGCGTGCGCTCAGCCCCCCAAACACGCAATCCTGAAATCAGCCCGTACTGGGCCAAACCAAACACAAAACCACCACCCCAGGCGTACAGCAAGCAAGCCTTGATGACCTTGCCAATGCCAGCGCGATTCCAGTGAACGGAGGAGGCCAAGCCCCCATGGTTTTGTGGCAGCTCAGGGGATGGCAAACCTCGACCAAGGGCCATCACAGGCAAAACCACCATCACGGCCAGAAATAGAGCTTGGAAAACCACCAACTGGCGCCAATCCGTCCACGGGAACACCAGCGGAATCAGGGCAGCAAAGACGGCGCCCCATCCGAGCAAGCTATCGGTGAGACCCATCGCCAAGGCAAATCTGTTCGCCGGTAAGGCGCGACGTGCCAGCAAAGCAGAGGCAGGGAAGGCCACAGCACAGGCGACCCCAGTTCCCATACGGCTGAGCATCAGACCAACAAGATCGGTACTGAAGGCAAACGTCAAGCTGAACCCGGAGGCCATCAAGGCAGCAATCCAGATCCAGCGATCGATTTGGCCTTGATCTAGCAGCCGCCCAACGGGGATTTGCAGCAAGCCGTAAGGCACCAGGAAACTGCCTGCAATCAGCGAGACCCGACTGGCTGAGAGCTGAAGATCACGGCCAAGCGCATGGTCATAAAACTGAAAACTGGTCTCTGCCCAGATCAGCCAGGCCACAAACAACAAGCTGACCAACCAAAGGCGGCGATTGGGCATTAGGGCAAAGACAACACAACTGGAGTGTGTCCAACACCATCAGCGCAGGCAATAATCCAAGCCAAGACTGAGCGACCGCGTGGGTTTTGGGGCCTCGTCAGGGCGAAAGGCCGGCTTGGACATCCTTGCCTCGGCATAGGCGACGGGCCGAACACCACCACCGCCTTGGTTGATTCGCAGCAGATCCACGCGGCCCAACCCCAAGGCACTCGCCGTGACGTTCGCGCGGCGACGTCCTTGTTTTAAGGCCCGTTTCAGCAACTGATCGTCCAAGGCCTCACCACCACTATTGGAGGCCAGAGATGTGATCCCTTGCAGGCGCACGCCAGGCAAGCGACCAGCCAATTGAATCAACGCGTCGTAATTGCTATGGCCCACGTCACCACTAAGACTGGTGGTGGCACGCTCCAACTTGGGACTTGAGGAACTGCCACCTCCATGGGAGTAACTACGAGGAGCGGGGATGTTGAGGGCACCAAGAGCAAAGGGCTTCAGGTCTTGGCGCGCCCGATCAAGGCGCTGATTGAGAAGCGCCATCGCGGCCGCTTTGGAAGGAGCTTCTGCTTGCAATCGAAGCGAAAAGCGAAAGCGATCCGTTGCGCTGCTCCCGCGCTCTTGCACTTGAAGTTGCAACAGGGTTCCTTGGCAGACCTGAGCTGAAGCCAATGCCGGCGAAGCTGAGCCGAGGGCAACGCCAACAAAAACCGGAATCAAGAACGACAATCGTGACTGCTGATCAGACCGAGCGATCAGACGAATCAAGGCAACAGTCATTGAGAACGCTTTAATTAGGACCCCACCCTGACCTGGAAGGCCTCAAAAGAGCGGCCAACACTCCATTGAGATGTGTCTAGCGATGACCTCCGCCCAAACCCATTCAGGACTCCGACACCCAACTGCCATGCAGTCCGTGGGGAATCGCTAGGGGGAGCTCCAGCACCGCAACTTCTTGGAGATCAGAAGCAGCGAGGATCACCAGATCAGACGCATTTCGCGCTCCATTCCAAACCAGGTCCAACACCCAGCCGTCGTCCTCTGCACTGGCGCCTGGGCGAGGCACCATCAACGGTTCGCTCACGAAGCCAGAGGGAGCTGCACTCCAAAAGTGCCGTTCGCCGGTTTGAAGATCGAGTTTTTTAATCACCTGCAAGGGATCATTTCCCTGTTCTCGCGCCGCGGCCGCCATCCAGGCAAAGCGGCAGGGAAGGCCCTGCTGTTTGGGGTTCACCATGGCGAACTCACAACAGCGTTCACTGAGACGGGTGGTTTTGATCGACTCAGAATCAAGATTGATGCGGCATTGCTCGAGCAAGCCCTCGGGGATGAGGTCGAAATTCACATCAGCGAAATCCTGATCCGGACCGATCGATGGAAAGTCGCTGTAATAGATGCTCTCCACGACCACCTCTCCATCGTCTTCCCAGGCATTGAGGTGATGAAACACGAAGCCATCAGGTGCATCAATGACCCGTGGTTCCTGACCAGCAAAAGCGCCGCTGTCTCTGGGGATCAACCAGAATTTGGCCTTGCCATTGGGGTTGGACGTGAGGCATTGAGCCGCTCCTTTTTGTCCGAGCACAAAGGGAAGCGGATTGAAATTAATCGCATTTTGCAGAAACACCGCCCAATTCGGAGTGATGGCGAAGTCATGCAGGAAGGCGAAGCCAGCAAACGAATCCCGGCGATCACTGAGCAGATCACCGGCTCGAATTCCAGCAGCAGCATTGTCTGCGGTCGCAAATTCCATCAAGCGAACCGTGCTGCGCGGACCTGTTTTCACTCCGAAGGTCACCATCCGCGGGTCACCGTGATGGCCAGGGTCGAAACGGGGGTGAGCACTAAAGGCCTCTCCTTTCTTGAGCACACCACCAAGCAGAGAGATCCCCTTTGTCTCCAGGGTTTGTGGATCTAAGGCGTGGGGCTCAGCGGCTTCCCACAAAGCCAAGAGATCATCTCCAAGCCGAACCACGCTGGTGTTGGCAATATTTTTGAGCCGTAAATCAAAGGCATTCGCCAGCGGACCCCCTGGTTTTTGGCTCCCAAAAACACCGCGAAACAGCACCTTGCCTGCAGCCTCCTCAGCTTTCCAGCCACTGGTGCGAACAAAGCGGTTGCTGCAACGCACGCCTTCCGCATCAAAGTGCAGGGCTGTGATCATTCCATCACCATCGAACGGATGGTGCACGCGCTGACCATCCCGTTCCAAACGGCCAGGTCCATTGCGATACAGCGAACCGCGCAACGCATCCGGCACCTCGCCACGCACCGGCTTCAAGGGCACGTTTGTAAGTTCTTCGTCCACGTTGCGGAAGGCACTAGACCATTCCGAACGATTGAAACGAGCAGAGGTGGGTGCAACGGTCACTGGGCTACCCAGACGCAATCACCATCCTCTCGTAACAGACCATGAAGCGTGGCCCTAGGGGAAGATCCGTTGGCTAGCTGCCACCGGCTTGCTCCAACACCCCCTTGCTGCTGGGCACCGAACCAGATCGGCGAGGGTCGATCTCAGTTGCCATCCGCAGCGCCCTTGCGAAGGCCTTGAAACAGGCCTCAACGATGTGGTGGGAGTTCACCCCATCCAACTGGCGAATGTGCAAGGTGAGGCCTGAGTTATTGACGACAGCCGCAAAAAACTCTTTGACCAGTTCGGTGTCATAGGTCCCGATCTTCTGCGTTGGGATGGTGAGCCCCCAACTGAGGTGAGGGCGTCCGGAGCAATCCAGAACCACCTGAACCAACGCCTCATCCAGCGGTGCCACAAAGTGGCCAAAGCGATAGATCCCGCGACGATCACCCAGGGCCTTCGAGAGCGCCTGACCAACGGCAATCCCAACGTCCTCATTGGTGTGATGGTCATCAATATGCGTGTCGCCACTCGCCTTGATCTCTAAGTCGATCAGGCCATGGCTGCTGATCTGATGAAGCATGTGATCGAGAAAAGGCACACCTGTGCTGGCCTGACAGCGGCCGCTGCCGTCAAGTCCGAGCCGAACGCTGACATCGGTCTCGCCTGTGACGCGGTGAATCTCCCCAGTGCGCATGCGTTCCGGCGCCGCTCGACGCCCCGTGACTGACTCGATCATCGCGAATCACCTTCAGCGCAGCCAGGAACCCTTGGTGGGATGTGGCTGAGCCAATGGGTCGGAGGCCCCCAAAAGATCGAGACTGATCAGGGCACAAAACCGATCCATGGGCAAGGCGAACCGTGCATCAACGAACGGATGCTCGAGAAAGGTTCCAATCCGCTCCGCCATCAGAAAAACAAGAAACACCAGCCATCCCACGAGCACTGAAGTGGTGGGGCCAATGGCATCCAGCTTGAGGAACACCAAATAGCCGTACACCCATGTCAACGCCCGGATGAAAAAAGTCGAGGACGCAGGTAGGGGCTGGTGACGGATCCGTTCCAAACCACCAAGCGCATTGGCGATCTCCTGCTGCACGCGTCCAAACTCACGGCTTTCAACGCTGTCCAACCAACCGTCCTGATGCAGCTTGAACTGCTCCTTTGCCATTTGCTGAAGCAGCAGTTGAGCGGATGGATTTTTGAATCCAAGCTTCAGAGCAAGCTCATGGGTTTGTGGAGCCAGCACAGCCGCCTCACGATCAGAGCCGCGCAACTCAGCATTCAGGCACCACATCAGCAGCACCACTTGCTGCAGAAGACGACGCCTCAACGACAGCGGCAACTGGCTGGGCAAAACACGCGTGAGCAAATCACGCCAGTTGCGACTCTCATTTACCAGTGCCCCCCAGAGCACACGCGCTTCCCACCAGCGGTTGTAGGCCTGGCTGTATCGGAAACCAAGGAAAATGCTGAGAAGCAAGCCAAGAACCTGCACCAACGTTTCCGGAAGCAACGTCCTCGCAACCGTTGCATTCAAAGGGAGGCTGAGAATGCAAAGCAACGTCGCCAGCAGCAAACTTCTCCCCTGGCGTCTCATCAACCACCAGGAGAGCTGCAGGTAATCAAGCCATCCGCGCGGCCGAATCACATGCCATTGATGCAGTAACCAGCATCCACATAAATGGTTTGGCCAGAAATGCCACTCGACAAATCACTTAGCAAGAACGCAGCTGTGTTCCCTACTTCGTTTTGAGTGACCGTACGGCGCAGCGGCGCCTTCTCCTCCACGTTGTGGATCATGTCGAGGATCCCTCCGATCGCAGAACTCGCCAGCGTGCGGATCGGGCCAGCACTGATCGCATTCACCCGTACCTGCTTTTCGGGTCCAAGCTCAGCGGAGAGATAGCGAACGGAAGCTTCCAGAGCCGCCTTGGCCACACCCATCACGTTGTAATTGGGGATCGCCCGCTCAGCGCCGAGGTAGGTCAAGGTCACCACACCCGCTTTCTCACTGAACAACGGCTTGGCGTGACGGCAGAGAGGAGCAAGGGAATAGGCGCTGATCTCTAAAGCACGTGCAAAACCCTCAGCGGTGGTGGCACTGAAGTCGCCCACTAGTTCTTCCTTTCCCGCAAACGCCAAACAGTGCACGAGGCCATCGAGCTGCCCCCACTTGTCTTTGATTTCGGCAAATACCGTCTCCATCTGAGCGGCATCCTGAACATTGAGAGGCAAAAACAACGAAGGCTCTAACGGAGCCGTGAGCTCACGAACCTTGGTTTCAAATCTGCCCTTCTCATCAGGCAAATAGGTGATCCCGAGCTCCGCTCCAGCCGCACTGAGCTGTTGCGCAATACCCCAGGCAATGGAGCGATTGTTGGCGATGCCAGTAACAAGGATCTTCTTACCAGTGAGATCAAGAAGCATCAGGCCGCATCCCGGAGTGGTTGATTCGAGCGATTCTCTCCCATGCCGGGGCACTCACGCTCACAACGACACATCGTCAGCATGGTGTTGCGTTTTTTTAACATGCACCGGTGTCCAGGCTGCCGCACGCTGCTCCGCTCAGTTGGCCGAGCGAATCCACAGATTTGCCCCGAGATCTTCCCGAGCGAAAGGCGCTGAATTCCCTGTTAGCGCAAGAGTTTCCAAACGCATCCGGGGAGCTCAGTCCGATCGCAGGCGGTCGAGCGGCGGCTGAACAGCAGCTCAATGGGATGGATGCCAAGCGTTATGGCCGCAGTCGCAACCACCTCAACGGCTCGGTTACACGTCTGTCGCCGTACATCCGTCACGGAATTCTCACGCTTGGCGAAGTGCGAGATGCCGTCTTCTCACAGCTGAAACAAAACAACCAAGGAAGGGATGAGGGCGGAAAACTGATCAACGAGCTGGGATGGCGCGATTTCTGGCAGCGAATGTGGCTCGATCTCGGCGATCGCATTCATGACGATCAGGAAGATCACAAAACCGGCTATGCCTCCAGTGATTATCAGCAGGATCTCCCCAATGACATCCGGGAGGGGCGAACACAACTGGCCTGCATGGACGGCTTCAGGAACGAACTAGTCACCCACGGATGGCTCCACAACCACGCGCGGATGTGGATGGCGGCCTATCTCGTGCACTGGAGACGGGTGCACTGGCGTGCGGGGGCTGACTGGTTCCTCGAGCACCTTCTGGATGGCGACCCCGCCAGCAACCACCTCAGCTGGCAGTGGGTGGCCAGCAGCTTCAGTCACAAGCCCTATTTCTTCAATCGCCAAAACCTGGAGCGCTACAGCAACGGGCGGTATTGCCAGGAGTGTCCAAGCAACGAATCCTGCCCCTTTGACCTGAGTTACGAGCAGTTGGAACAACAGTTGTTCAAGGTTCAGCCAGCCATCCGTGAGGGGACCGCGCGTCGCTCATCCCGGTCCAGCTCCCGCTCAAGTCAACGCCCCAACTCAAAGCCCAGTACCCAGCGATTTTGATGAACCCACGCAAACCAATCCTCTGGGTGCATGAAGAAGCCCTGGGACCAGCCAACCCTGCTCTTCAGGACTATCCCAAGGCACCAGGTCTGTTCGTGTTCGACGACGCCTGGATTCAAGACCAGTCCATCAGCCGCAAACGCATCGGGTTTTTATACGAATCCGCCTTGAGCCTTCCGCTCACCCTCCGTCGAGGGGATGTAGCGACTGAAGTGCTGCGTTTTGCACAACGCCATGAAGCCGATGCTGTGATCTCCAGCACCGCGGTGGATCCCCGTCTCCAACGCATCGCTGCGGCCATTGACCGGGACCTTCCCCTCTGGATGCTCGATCCTGATCCTTTTGTGGAGCTAGCCAAATCACCGCGGCTGGGGCGCTTTAGCCGCTATTGGCGAGAGGCGGAACCTGTGGTCTGGGAGGGGTTTTAGTTCTCCTTCAAAAGCTTGTCCTCGCGCTCTTGTTCTTCAACAGGATCGGTGAGAAGGTCTGGGTATTCCAAGGCGGGAAGGCTCACAGGCTTGAGCTCTGATGGCTTCAAAGGTGGTTCCAGCCATTGCCAACGCGCCTTAGGAGCTCGGAGCTGGCATAGCGCCTCGAGCTCCTGCTTCAAGGTGTTGCGAACCTCTCTCCGATTCACTGCTGCGAAGAATTCTGAACGGGGTGCCAAGCCAGAACTAAATGGAGCACTGCCGTTGCCATTGAATAATCGTGCCGGGTCTGGAAGCCAGCGCGGAAAACAGACGGCTGGATCGCTGGTATCGGTTTCCAAGTACAGATGAACCCCATAGCCATCGGGTTGACTGACGACAGCGAGTCCATCGTGGGGTGTATTGCGCTGCAGGGGAAAGACTTTCCAGGTGGTTGTTTTCTTCTGCGCGCAGGCGCTCAACAGACCTGCCATGACAACCATTGTCAGCACCCGCACCATCAACTCGATCCCTCTTTGACAGGACATTCTCACCGGCCCAGGATGGCGAGATCCACCATCGCTTGAGGCCATGGTCCTGACACCATCCACGATGCTTCCTCTTCAGCATCCTCTGCCTCAATTTTCACTGCCCTTGGTGTCGGGGCATGCGCCCTGGTCCTCGCTGGATGACGTGCTGAGTAGCGGGGATCTGCCAGGGCGCCCTTTGTTGGTGATGCTGATCTGCGCTCATTGCCCATTCGTGAAACATGTGGAGCCAGAGATCAGCCGTTTGGAGGCTGATTTCGGTGACCAAATGACCCTGCTCGCCATCTCCAGCAATAGCCTCACCACCCATCCGCAAGACGGTCGTGATGGGCTGCGCCAACAGGCCGATCAGCAGGGTTGGCGCTTCCCCTATCTCCTCGATGAGCAGCAAACGCTGGCCAAAGACCTGCGGGGCGCCTGCACTCCTGAGTTCTATGCCTTCGCACCCGATACCGATGGCAGGCAAACCCTTCGCTATCGAGGCCAACTCGATACGAGTCGGCCAGGGAATGACCAGCCTCTCAACGGAGCCGACCTACGAGCTGCCCTCACAAACATCTTGGCTGGAACGCCTGTGAACGAAACACAGCTGCCTTCGGTGGGCTGCAACATCAAATGGGACCCCGGCCAAGAACCCCCATGGTTTGGCCAGTCGACTTAAGGTGCCCGCCATGCAGGTGCCTCCGTTCAGCCTCACAGATCAGCTTGCCGACCTCGGATCGGAGCTCGATGATGCCGTCTTGCGGGTGTTGCGTAGTGGGCAATACATCGGTGGCGCCGAGATCAAGGCATTTGAGGACGCATTTGCAGCAAGCGTGAAATGTCGCCATGCCGTGGGTTGCAACAGCGGTACCGATGCCTTGGTCCTGGCATTACGAGGGCTTGGTATCGGCTCTGGTGATGAGGTGATCACCGCATCCTTCAGCTTCTTCGCAACGGCTGAAGCGATCAGTGCCGTGGGAGCGACGCCCGTGTTCGTGGACGTGGACCCTGTGACCTATCTGATCGACCTGAATCTGATTGAAGCCGCGATCACACCGGCCACCAAGGTTCTCCTACCCGTCCACCTGTTTGGGCGTCCGGTGGACATGGCCCGCATTACGGAGATCGCTCATCGCCATGGGCTCAAGGTGGTGGAGGACTGCGCGCAGGCCACCGGAGCCAGCTGGGATTCCAAACCCGTTGGCAGTTGGGGCGATGTGGGCTGCTTCAGCTTTTTTCCTACGAAAAATCTCGGAGCTGCTGGTGATGGCGGCGCCATGACCTGCCAAGACGATGCGTTGGCGCAACGCATGCGTGAACTCGCGGTGCACGGCATGCCACGTCGCTACCTTCACACCGCTTTGGGCTACAACAGCCGCCTGGATTCGATTCAGGCGGCTGTTCTCAACGTGAAGCTGCCTCACCTCAACGAATGGGTTGAGAAGCGCGCAGCGATTGCCAAGCGCTACCTCGAAGCTCTTAAAGATCTCCCCGGCGTTCAGCTGCCCGATTCCGCCATAGATGCGAGCGTGGGCCACGGCTGGAATCAGTTTGTGGTGCGCGTAGGCCTCTGCCCGAGCAACCAGCCGACCTGTGGCACAACCTGCTCCGAATCAGCCAGCCCCTATGGCTTGCCCTCTAGTCGTTGCCGTGACTGGCTCAAGCAAAGCCTTCAAGAGCAGGGCGTGAACACGATCATCTATTACCCCATCCCAATCCATCGCCAGCCGGCTTACGAAGGCCAAGCGCAAGCCCAGGGCAACCTGCCGATTACTGATCAGCTATGCAGCGAGGTGCTCAGCCTGCCGATCTTCCCGGAGTTAAAACCGGAACAACAGGAACGGGTGATCGCGGTGTTGCGCGAACAACTCGTTGCTCAGAGTCAAGAGCGGATGGTGGCGTAAAGCGCCTTGAACTTGGCCTGCTGCACTTTGTGATTAATCAGCAGCTCCGGATACCCCCTGCGCTCTAAAGCAGCGATCTCACCACTAATCAAGTCTTTGGTGTTGACGTGCCGCAATTCAGGCACCCATTCACGGATGTACTCGCCTTCGGCATCGAATTTCGACGCCTGAGTGGCCGGATTGAAGATCCGCAACGGCTTGGGATCCATGCCACTGCTAGCGCTCCATTGCCAGCCGCCGTTGTTGGCAGCCAAATCTCCATCCACCTCCAGCTCCATGAAGGCGCGCTCGCCCCAGCGCCAATCACAGATCAAATCCTTCACAAGAAAGGAGGCCACGATCATGCGACAACGGTTGTGCATCCAGCCGCTTTGGTTGAGCTGTCGCATCGCCGCATCGATGATCGGCATCCCCGTTTGTCCTTCCTTCCAAGCGTCAAACCAGTTGGTGTTGTTCTCCCAAGGGAAACGCCGCCACTGCTCGCGGTATGGACCATCCGCTAGCTCAGGGAAATGGAACAAGGCCTGCTGATAAAACTCACGCCAACAGAGTTCTTGTTCCCACACCGTGATCGCCTGCCGTTGCTCATCGCTGCGGGAGATCTCCTTGGCGCCTTGGGCAGCACACCAGGCTTGGCGAGGGCTGACCGTACCCACACTCAGGCCCGCACTGAGATACGAGGTTCCTGTGATCCAGGGAAAATTGCGATCGGGTTCATAGGCCAGCAATGCTCCATCAGCAAAGGTGGCCAACTGCTCAGCAGCCGCAGCCTCTCCTGGGCGGCTTGGGCAGAGATCCATGCCTGTAAAACCATGCTCAACCTGCAGCTTCTCCAGCTGCAGCTGACCCTCAGCGCACAAACGGCCGAGAGCGCCATCACCGCCACTGATGGCCTCCAGCATCTCGGCCTCCAGATCGATCAAGGCCCTCGGAGCGTCCACGGTGCTTGGCGAACTGCGCTCCACCTGTCCGCGCCAATTGCGTAAAAAGGGGCCATAGACCCGATAAGGATCACCACCACCGGTTTTGATCAGATCTGGTGCCAGCAGCAGCTGATCCCAGTCCACCAACACCTGGCGCCCATCCTCTTGCAGGGATTTGGCCACCTGACGGTCGCGTTCCCGTGAATAGGGCTCAACGTCCCTGCTCCACACCACCACAGGCACCTCAAGCAGCGACGCCAGCTGCGGCAGCACCTGCACCGGGTCACCAGCCAATACCAGCAAACGACTCCCAGCTTCACGCCAGCGCTGCTGGAGTTCGCGCAGGGTTTCCACGAGGAACCAAAGGCGGGCCGGAGCCATGGGTGGCAGCGCCTCCGGGGGGTGGATCAGCGCTGGATCCAGCACATAGACGCCTGTCACCGCAGGGCTGATCGCCACAGCCGCCTGCAAGCCGAGATTGTCGGCCAAGCGCAGGTCGCGGCGATGCCAAAACAAAACGCGAGACGCTGCCATCAGAGACCTAGCAGTTGCTTGGCACGGAACCAGGCCGTGACGCTCTTGCCATCCAGCCACTCATCACCGGACGCCAGACGGGAATCCAGTTCAGACGGACTCATCAAGATCACCTCCAGATCCTCATCGTCATCGCCAGCGGGTGGATGCTCCAAACGCGTGAGCTCCCGCGCCATAAAGCAATGAATCACCTCGTCGGAGTAGCCAGGACACGGCAACATCGGGCCGAGCGAATCCCAACGGGCAGCGCTGTATCCAGCTTCTTCGCCAAGCTCGCGCTGCATCGATTCCAAGGGATCTTCACCCTCTTCAAGGGTGCCCGCAGGAAACTCAAGCAGACGTGCCTGCACCGCAAAACGGTATTGGCGCAAAATCACCACCTGGCCGTCAGCGGTGATAGGTACCGCCAATGAAGCCCCGGGGTGGCGAATGATCCCAAACGTTCCTTCCACCCCCATTGGCAAACGGATGCGATTGCGCTCAAAACGAATCTTGCGCGCATCCATGGTCTCGAGGGTCTCCAACACCTTGGAGGGCTCAGGCGCGGGCAGCGGTGCCATGCAGGTCGAGCAATCGTTGAACCAGCATGGCGGGTTCAGGTCCACCGGCGTGCGTTCAGCTCAGCCAGGGCGTTGAAGCCTGCATCGCCGCCAGCAGTGGCTCCATCACAAAACAGCGCAAATGCAAGCGGGGATGCGGCAGCGTTAGACGCGGGTGATCCAAACGCAACTCGCCCCAAAACAACAGATCAAGGTCTAGGGGCCGGGGCCCCCAGCGTTCTTCTCGTAAGCGGTTGCGCCCGAACGATTGCTCCAAGTGTTGAAGTGCATCCAGCAATTGCAACGCAGCGTCAGGTTCAGGGTTCAGCGCAAGGCCCTTCACCAGCAGAACGGCATTGAGATAAGAGGGCTGATCGAGCGGTCCACCCACAGGTGCGGTCTGCTGCAACGGAGACCAAGACAACGTCAGTGCTGAAGAAGCACCGTTTGGAGTCATTGTCCCTGGGCTGCTCCCTTCAATCGACTGAACCCAGCTGCCCATCACACCCTCCAGCAAAGGCCTTACGGCAGTGAGGGTCTGCAGGGGCGAGCCAGCAGGGCCAGCCTGATTGGCGCCGAGGGCTACCGCAAGGCTGTGGGTCTGATCAGCGAGACTGTTTCTCACAGGTGGAGTCAAGGCGCATCCATGGTTGCAAGCGGGGTGACATCAAACGGAGTCATCAGCACAGCGGCGCTGGATCAAGCCAGCCGATCGTTTCCGCTGGCGGCGATCACCGGCCACGGCACCCTCAAGCTGGCTCTGCTTTTAGCAGCGGTGGATCCGGGCTTAGGCGGCGTGATCATTGCTGGCGGCCGTGGGACAGGAAAGTCGGTGCTGGCTCGAGGATTGCATGCCCTGCTCCCTCCGATCGACATCGTTGACCTTGAAGCAGCTGGAGAGACCAAGCTGCCGGGACGCAACCTCGATTCACAAGATGCCCGGGATTGGGGCGAACAGCCGCAAGATCCACCCACAACGGTGATTCCAGCCCCATTCATCCAGATTCCCCTCGGCGTGACGGAAGATCGCCTGGTGGGCTCCGTTGATGTCACCGCCTCCTTGGCCAGTGGTTCTCCCGTTTTCCAGCCGGGATTGCTGGCGGAAGCACACCGCGGTGTGCTCTACGTGGATGAGCTGAACCTTCTCGACGACGGGATCATCAATCTTTTACTCGCCGCCGTTGGCAGCGGCGAAAACCAGGTGGAACGGGAGGGGCTCAGCCTGAGCCACCCCTGCCGGCCACTGCTGATTGCCACGTACAACCCCGAAGAAGGGGCCATCCGAGATCACCTGCTGGATCGCTTTGCGATCGTCTTGTCCGCCAATCAAATCGTTAGCACTGAGCAACGGGTGGAGATCACCAACGCGGTGCTGGCCCACGGTCAGTGCAGCCGGAGCTTCTCAGACCAATGGAGCGAAGAAACCGACGCGCTCGCCACCCAACTGCTCTTGGCGCGGCAGTGGCTACCCGATGTGAAAGTCAGCAGCGAACAGATCGAATATCTAGTAATCGAGGCGATTCGCGGTGGCGTGGAAGGGCATCGCTCCGAGCTCTATGCCGTACGTGCCGCCAAAGCCCATGCCGCCCTCAGCGGGCGCGACCAGGTGGAAGCCGAAGACTTACAAGTGGCCGTTGCATTGGTGATCGCTCCACGCGCATCGCAAATGCCCCCACCTGAACAACAGATGGAGCCACCTCCACCACAGGAGCAACAGCCACCCCAAGACCAAGAGCCACCGCCACCCCCAGAGGGCTCAGGGGAAGAGGAAGAGCCGAACAGCGAGGAGCAGGAGAGTGAAGACAACAGCGATCAGGATGACGATGAAGATGACTCCCCTGAGGAGCAGGCACCACCGTCGGTGCCGGAAGAATTCATGCTCGATCCAGAGGCCGTGGCGATTGACCCCGATCTGCTGCTGTTCAACGCTGCCAAGAGCAAAAGCGGCAACAGCGGCAGCCGCTCCGTTGTGCTCAGTGACAGCCGCGGCCGCTATGTAAAACCGATGCTGCCCCGCGGCCCCGTGCGCCGCATCGCCGTTGACGCCACCTTGCGCGCTGCAGCTCCTTACCAAAAGGCGCGCCGAGCGCGGCAGCCTGATCGCGTCGTCATTGTTGAAGAATCAGACCTCCGCGCCAAGCTGCTCCAACGCCAGGCCGGTGCCCTAGTGATTTTTCTGGTGGATGCCAGTGGTTCGATGGCTCTGAACCGTATGCAGAGCGCCAAAGGTGCCGTGATCCGACTCCTCACCGAGGCCTATGAAAACCGAGACGAGGTGGCACTCATCCCCTTCCGAGGCGATCAAGCTGAAGTGCTGCTGCCCCCCACCCGCTCGATTACGGCCGCGCGTCGACGCCTGGAATCCATGCCCTGCGGCGGCGGCTCACCGCTGGCCCATGGCCTCACCCAAGCCGCACGGGTTGGTGCCAACGCCTTAGCGACAGGAGATCTCGGCCAAGTGGTCGTGGTCGCGATCACGGATGGTCGAGGCAATGTTCCCCTCAGCACCTCTCTTGGGCAACCCGTGCTGGAGGGAGAGGAAAAGCCCGACTTAAAGCAAGAAGTGCTGGATGTAGCCACCCGCTACCGGATGCTCGGCCTCAAGCTGCTGGTGATCGACACTGAGCGCAAATTCATCGGTAGCGGCATGGGCAAAGATCTCGCCGAAGCCGCTGGAGGCAAATATGTTCAGCTGCCAAAAGCGAGCGATCAGGCGATTGCCGCCGTCGC
>JAVBIX010000088.1 GCA_030756895.1 Synechococcus sp. SP2 MAG | reverse complement strand
CTCTATCAATTAGTTCACTTACTCCTTCTACTGCTATTAAAGCTGCTCGAGCATCAGGGTACATAGGGTTACATTCCGCTAATAATGCCGAAACTTCTAGCCCACGTCGCTCGCCTTCAGCGATTAAGTAGCCAGCAATACCAGAAACGATACCTTGTTGAATTCGGCGGATTCCTGCTTTATCTAGTTGATCTCTGCCTTCTTGAGTTGAAGAAACACCCCATAATTCGCCCTCTTCCTTGATGCCAAGTTCATTACTGATTACTCCATCGACGACAATTAAACGGTCGAATCCTCCTTTAGTAAACCATTCAAGTACCGTTTCACCAAAATAAATATCTTTTTCATTAGGAAATTGAATTTCAGATGTGAATACCCCCAGGCCATCTCCCTGATACACACGAACAGGATGTTTCGGTACTGAATCATGAATCAATGCAATCGCAGGAAATTGAGGATGAAGTACAGTACCCATAGCATCTAATCCAAGAGCAGATATCAAATGAGAGGTCGTAATTACGCCAACTGAGCCAACAGTCGAGAAACCACAAATTGCAGTTCCACCGAGTCGGCTGGGATCTGCTTCGGCATGCAAAACTAATGGATAGCCCGCACTATTGTCGTTACTCATCAGGTGTCCCAGTTGGTTGGTTATCTTAAATCTCACAGTTATAAAATCACTTTTTGTTAAAAAATAATACTAGGATTTAACTAAATAGGCTATCTCGGAGTTAATATGAGCGAAGATGGGGATTCTGGAATGGGACGAATTTACATCAAAGTTGGTTCTGACGTTATCGACTTGACAGGATCAGCTAAAGAAGTAAATGATGGTTGGTTGAAAATCAAAGAAAATGGCTCATGGGCAGCGAATCTTTCTGCTATTAGAAACGCTAGAGATCTAGCAGTTGAAGAAGCGGCTCAGAGAGCAATACAAAGTGGAATCCCTGAACGTGGCTCAGCATTTAGGAGAGTTTTAGATTCTTGTGGAATCGAAAAAACTGGAGATGTTATTT
>JAVBIX010000087.1 GCA_030756895.1 Synechococcus sp. SP2 MAG | reverse complement strand
GTCTGTAAGATAACATAGTCTGCACTTGCTCCATCATGGTGTAGATTAATTGTACTTGCATTATCTTGGTCGATATCAGCTGTAAAACTTGCACCGTTTGCATCTATATTAACTGTACCTGTACTTGTTTGTTCAATACTAACATTCGCACTAGCACCATCTGTATCTAAGTTAATTGTACCTGTGCTTGTTTGGTCAATATCAAATGTACCACCAGCACCATTTAAACCATTTGAAGTTTGTCCAAGTATAGTTCCATCAGTATTAAATACTGCATGACCTGTCTGATTAATGTTAACTGTCTTCACGGCTGCTGAGGTACTTCCAGTAGTCGTCATTGTTACTGTACCACCGGCTGTTTGTGTAATATCAATGTTTTGTGAATCACCTGTTGTTACTACAGTTGCTGAGTTATCATAAGAACCTGATTGAACAACATCGACATCAGCAGTGATACCAGTTTGTGTCATAATTAAAGTATGACCTGCAACATCACCATTGTCATCAATATCAATTAGATAGTTATTTGAATCACCATTAATTGTTAATCTTAGTATTGCACTTGTACCATCGATAGTAGCTGCAACAACAGTACTGTCCGTACCTGAGGCACCAACAATATCAATATCAGCATTGTCACCAGACTTACTTGAAGTGAGGCCTACATCTATATCAATATTCTGCGAGTTACCTGATGTAAAGCTAATTACTGCATTGACATCATCACAACCCGATGTAGCTCCTGCACTATCACAATTAAAGTCAATATCGTTACTATTACCCGTTGTATAAAATACACCTGTAAAATTATCGCCTTCAATATCGAAAGTGATTATATTACTATTACCGACTTGGTCTATATTAAAATTTGTTGCAGAACCAGACGCTGTCGATGCTGTAGTTGAATTACCTACCTTGTTCCCATCACCATCTTGTAATACATCAAATACTAAGTTAGCACCTGCTTGTGTTACATATATTTTATTTACTGCCATCGCTGACAGACTCATCATTACCATAACAAAGAAAGTTAATAATTTCAAATTATTCTCCTCGTTTCTCCGA
>JAVBIX010000086.1 GCA_030756895.1 Synechococcus sp. SP2 MAG | reverse complement strand
GCAATGTTAGCATTTGATCTAGTTGGCGTACAGCCAATGACTGGACCAACTGGCCTAATCTTTGCAATGAAATCACGTTATTCAACTCAAGGTGGTACTGAAGCGTTATTTAACGAAGCAGATACTGAATTTTCAGGTGCTTCAAACGGTTCAGAATTAAAAGGTTCTGATCCATTTGCTGGTGATACATCTACTGTATCTCCTGCTCCTGCAGCTTTAGACGATTCTGATACAGTTGATGACTATACACCAGGTGGTGGTAATGCTACAGCAACTGCTGAAGCTCAAGGAACTCCAAGTTCCCCTGCTATTCCTGAAATGGCGTTCTCAATCGATAAGACTACTGTGACTGCAAAGTCTCGTGCTCTTAAAGCTGAGTACACTACTGAATTAGCACAAGACCTTAAAGCTATTCACGGTCTTTCTGCTGAGACAGAACTTGCGAATATCCTTTCAACTGAAATTCTAGCTGAAATGAATCGTGAGATCGTGCGTTTAGTGAACCTTAACTCTGTTACTTCAACTCGTGGTGCAGCTGCTGGTACATGGAATGCTACTAATGGTCCTGATAACGGTGGTGCTAGATGGTCTGTTGAGCGTTATAAAGCTCTAGCTCAGGCAATCACGCATGAAGCTAACCAAATTGCTGTTTCTACTCGTCGTGGAAAAGGTAACTGGGTAATCGTATCTAACAACGTTGCTGCTGCATTAAATGCTGCTGGCGTTATGGATACTGGTTTAGGTCTACAAGGTCCTAGCACTTTAGATTCAGATGTAACTGGATCTCTAATGGCTGGTACTATATATGGTTCTATGAAAGTATATATCGATCCATATGCGACTGTAGATTATTTCAACGTTGGTTATAAGGGTACTAACCCGTATGACGCTGGAATGTTCTATTGCCCATACGTACCATTAAGCATGATGAAGACAATTGGTGAGAATGATTTCCAACCAAGGATCGGATTCAAAACTCGTTACGGTATTGCTGACAATCCTTTTGTCACTGCTGGTGCTGGTAACAACGTATACTACAGAAAACGTAAGGTTACTAACCTATAATTTTCTAAATATACA
>JAVBIX010000085.1 GCA_030756895.1 Synechococcus sp. SP2 MAG | reverse complement strand
CAGGATTTGCTTCTACCATCAACGCGGCTATTCCAGCCATTAAAGGAGTGGCCATGCTGGTTCCTGACTTACTTGTATATCCATCCGAGGTTGCTGCATCTGGAGCCATGATGTTAGATCCTATGACAGATACGTCAGGTTTCACCCGACCGTCTGAAGTGTATCCCCTACTGGAGTATACTGCTAGGCCCAAATCTTTGTCAAGACTGGCCACAGTGATTGGGAGGTTTGCATCTCCAGGACTATCTATGGTATTGCAACCAGCAAATGTTGCGCCACCAAACTCATTTCCTGCAGAAAGAAAGGTAATGATTCCAGAAGCAGCTACGGCATCCATTTGTTGACTCCAAGCAGAAGAGCCATCATTGTCAAAATGTATCTCGAACTGCTGTTCTCCAAGGGAAGAGGTCAGTATGTCTATACCCTTAGAGTTCTTATTCTCAATAGCCCACTCGGCACCTTCGATTATATCCTGAATATCTCCATCACAACATGCTAAGATATTGATTACCCACGCACCTGGAGCCACACCAATATACCTAGCACCATCTACAGATATCTGTCCGCCCCCTGTTCCCGCAGCGATGCCCGCTACATGAGAGCCATGAGTACCGGAGTCGTAAGACTCTCCAGCAGGTTGTTCTGAGTCGGTTATCACAGCGTCGTAGAATGCTGATATTTTTGGATCACAATCAATGATAATAGGGTTCGGATTAAGTGGGTCTGGATCCGGTTGTTCGCAACCTATTGTGAATTCATCATCCATGTCGTTGAGTCCTTCGTGATCTCCGCGTACTCCTGTATCAAGGACTGCAATGGTGACTCCAGTGCCATCATAGCCATATTGTGACCAAACTTGATCGACACCCATATTTGGAGCCGCCTCGTTCATATGTGTCTCTGCGAGTCCTAGGTCTTCCAACATGACAAGACCAGATAATTGTAATAGAGGTGATTCAGAGTGTATAATATCTAATGGAACATTAGCTATCAAACTATCAAGATAGATTGGTCTCATTGTCACTGTTGCACCAAGATCTTCCAAAGCCTTGACATCGACAGACGACGGGTGATGGTCATAATCAACGAAAACTCTAGCATATCCAGGGTCGGCTCTC
>JAVBIX010000084.1 GCA_030756895.1 Synechococcus sp. SP2 MAG | reverse complement strand
ACTCTCTTAGGGCTGGAACAGAAATATATCATGCATTAAAATCAGTATTGAAAGAAGAAGGATTACTTGGAGGTGTGGGTGATGAAGGAGGCTTCGCTCCAAACTTACCACGTAATGAAGAAGGCCTCAGATACCTCGTCGGAGCAATCAAAAAAGCAGGATACTCTCCAGGAAGTCAGGTGTCTATAGCATTGGATGTCGCTGCGCAAGAGTTTTTTGATGGAGAGAAATACCATATCGACAATAGAATTATTGATGGCAAGGAATTGGGAAATCTATATTCTTCATGGATTGATAATTATCCAATTGTTTCATTAGAAGACCCTTTTGGCGAGGATGATTGGAGTTCTTGGATTGAATTTACTAAGAGGGAAGGTTCTAGAGTTCAAATCGTAGGTGATGATTTGTATGTTACAAATCCATCTAGACTTCAACGAGGAATCGATACTCTTGCATCTAATTCTATCTTAATTAAATTAAATCAAATAGGCACAGTTACTGAAACTCTCCAAGTAATTGAGATGGCCCGTAAGGCAGATTTTGGGATTATAATTTCACATAGATCTGGAGAAACTTCAGACGATATAATTGCCGATATTTCCGTAGGCACTAATTCTGGACAAATTAAGACAGGAGCACCCGCCAGAAGTGATAGAACGGCAAAATATAATCAGTTACTGAGGATTAGTGAAACTTGCTCAAGATATAGTCAACTATTCTAGAGATGCTAATATCAAAGGTAAGACAATAGTTGCGTCCGACTCAATTATAAATTTCGGAGTAGATATATCCAATTTCCCCCAACTAATTTTCTCATTTGGTGGAGCCCCTGAATAACCTCCATATGATGTACTAGATTCTGATATTTGAGCGAACCAAGACCATAAATCAACCTCTATCCCGACATCTTGCCTTAACATCGGAACAACACAAATCGCGAAATCTCCTGCGATACCTCCACCAATTTGCAATAGACCCGTTGGCGAATCATCTTCTCGGTACCAGTCAGCCAACGCTTGCATTGCATGCAAACCACTCAGGACAATATCGGGAGAAGATATAGTGCAATCAATCACTTTAGCAGTTAGAATGTTGCCTAAAGTCGAATCTTCCCAACCCGGTGCAAATATAGGCAAATTAGCATCTGCTGCTGCCAAAAGCCAAGAATTATTTGGAT
>JAVBIX010000083.1 GCA_030756895.1 Synechococcus sp. SP2 MAG | reverse complement strand
AAAGCGCAGCAGTGGTGGGAGACAGCACAAATAGCCATGGCACCGGGTGGTAGCTGGGATGAGGCAGTAGCCAAAAACCTAGAAGCGGGTTTCTACAACCACGCGTTCTGTCCTGTAGGCCCTGAAGGTCCTGCCTTTTGCATCTGGGAAGTCCGCGAGGGCATCACAGCAGAGGAATTTCAAGAGTTCATCGACGGTCCCAACGGAGTGAACTTCGGATTGGGAGCGTGGATGAACATCTGCAAGGAGATCAATGTTGAGATGGCAGGTAACCCCCCTTACCCAAGAAAGTTCTGAAAAACCTTGAGAACCAGCACAAAGGCTGCGCTGGCTGCTTCGATCAAATCATTGGTTTCAAGCAAGCTGGGCTGATAAAACGACTTCTCCTCAGGCTGGACGTTGAGGCTGGGTGAAACTTGGTATGGATTGATACATACAGTATGCAACAGGCTCTTATGATTTCAATGCAATATTTTTTTGATTAAATGCTTTTTAAGGCGCTAATTGCTACCGTATCTGGATTAATCTTATCAGCTCCAGCTGTAATGGCCGATGGTCATGGAGCGACTTCAGATGGTCCTGCAGTTGAAGTTAAGCAGCTAATGAGTACTTCTAAAACACTTGAGGGTGATTCTTTTTCTTATCCAGAAGGACTTTCTGAGTTACGTCTCTATCGTGTCTCATTCCCACCTGGTACTGGCTTTCCGCTACATACTCACCCAATGCCTCTGACTGGCTATATCCAACAAGGCAAGATCGCTCTTGTTAAGCCAGATGGCAAAAAATATGTCTTCCTTTCTGGTGATTCATTTGTGATCGCTGACCAAACTCCAGCTCACACTATGGAAAATGTGGGGGATGGATATGCAGTAATGCTTGTTAACGCGGTCGCAGCTGAGGGTCTTGAAACTGTGGTTATGGAAAAGCCATAGACACAGCACTTGCTTAGGATTTGAATTATTAATTCCTTACCTTGATCAAGGGAAGAGCCACGTCTAAATGAGTGAGTCAAGTCAACCTTTGTCGTGAAGGATGGCTTGACTCTTTGCGTTCCGAATGACTACTGGCAAAGCCTCACCCAAATTTCGGGATTCAATGCTGAACCAGCAAAAAAACCTTTGCTGTTGATACCAATCCCACACAACGCATCTAATTCACTGACTGCTCCAACACCCTCAACGCCTGCGCTGTGCGTTGCTTCCTGATATTGAGTTGATCCCTAAGCCCGTCATCCAATCGAGCTGTTTGATGCATGCAACAACTGCTCCAGGATTCTTCTGTTGTTTTGCCTGACCAGCAGCAGCCATCAGCGTCTGAATCGACCATGCCAATAGTTCTTGCCTATCGATACCGGTCTCATCAACATCAGCCTTGATCTGCGTCCATGCACGCTTTAGCAGTTCATACCCACGAGCCCTACTAATCCCCCACTCCTTTCTGGCAAATGCAAGACATGAAGTGTTGGGCTCACCCTCCAAGATCATGACTTGAAGGAGATCAA
>JAVBIX010000082.1 GCA_030756895.1 Synechococcus sp. SP2 MAG | reverse complement strand
TCTTCATCTACTAAACCTAAGTCAAATCCTATTGACTCGTAGTGAAAATGGATACCTTGCAGAGAAAAATCTAAACTATTTTCCTCATCAAAATGTGCGAACTGATCGTACCCTACTGTCTCACCAGTGTTAGTATCGAAACCCCCGGTTGATGATTGTTTATTTTCATCATCTATATCAAAAATGCCGAAATCTACAGCTATGGCTAATGGTACTGCTATGAGTATTATTAACAGTCCTAATATCCAAGATGACATTGTAGATATTTTTATCCAACGAATAGGTTTTATGTATAAAAGACAGATTAATGTAAACATTAAAAACATTGTTAATTTAACAATATTTCGAGCCAATTCAAGACATGAACCAGAACAGGGTTCACTCTCAGTAGTTGATTTTTCATTATTTGAGTCACTGGATGAATTCTCAGAATCAATTTGGCCTGGAGATACATCCTCTCTATTAATCCAGTATAGCAATAAAGGAGTTGAATTCTCAATCGAAAGTTCGAAAGATTCTTGATTATTGTCAATAATATAATCAGTAGTGATTGTGGGTTCTCTATCTATTCCTTCGGAATAAACTCCAACAGCAGATATCTCAAACCAAATACTCGACCAAGATACGAGAATAAAAAATCCAGATACAACCAATACGATTGGCTTAGTATATTTCATATTTCCAAGCCAAATTAGTAATCTTTTCTAGATGAAAATATGGCAGCAATACCTAGAATAGAGATTATACCAATTAAACCTAAACCTGGGAGTGAACCACTAAAATCTAATTCTGGATCTTCCCTATCTGGGATTCCATCGTTATCATCGTCTCGATCAAAATAATCGATTATACCGTCGTTATCCGTATCTTTATCATCTAAACCATCACTTAAAATATCATATAATTCTGAAACATCATGTTTTGACTCCGGAGCTATTTCCCTAAGTTCAGAAAATCCAATGATATCCTCCTTTACTGTTCTAGCATCGTCACCATCATGATAGATTATATTCAATTCGACATCATGCTCTTTAACACCATAAACAGAAGAACCTAGCAGATTCTCATTGGAATTAAAGATTGCAAAACCGATAACCCTTGAATCGTCGGTTGTCCAGAATAAAAGGGCACAAGAATCATCTAGATTTATCATTGGTTCACTAGGGATATTATCATCTCCAAGTTGCTCAAGTCTCTCTCCAAATGCTTGCATCGTTTTTTCCAAATTTGATTCACTCAATGCATCAAACATACTTGTAAATTTATCAGATTCTAAATCAATAGAATTGTCATTTTCATCAGAACCATCTAAACAGTCTTCCTCACCATCATTTTCCCAATCAGCGGGAATTTCTTGACCGTCGTCACATGTAAATGTAGAACCACTTTCATCAGAACCATCAGAACAATCCATTTCCCCATCATTTACCCAGCTTCCAGGAATCTCTTCGCCATTATCACATACGAAAATATCATCAGATCCATCATCACCAATTATCTCCGACATCCATGATTCAAATTGACTTTGTAT
>JAVBIX010000081.1 GCA_030756895.1 Synechococcus sp. SP2 MAG | reverse complement strand
CGGATTGGATCGTGCCTTTATTGGTTGAAGAGGAGAGGGACAGGCTGATGGCTTGGCAGCTGGGCGTGAGCCTCTAGTCCATTTGAAAGATCGGACGAGCTGGAAAGATCCCTCAGCTGCTGCAATGACTGGGTTGTCTCTCGAACTCTGGGAGCACTAACTGGCTGGACTGGTCAGTGGACACGACACGACAACACACAAGACTGAACAACACAGAACATCCGAAACGTTCTTCTGGCACTGACCGTGGGGCTGCTTCTCGGTTGGATGATCTGAGGGGACACGCAACCCCCTAAAAGAGACCCCAAGGCACCTCTGGCAGGAGGTGTCTTTTTTATGTGTAGACGTAAATGCTGCACTCCTATGGGTGGTCCATTTACTCTTGCGGCAAATGCAACAGCAGAGTGATTAGTGACCTGAGGGAACGGTTCGACAAGTTAGAAGGACAGATCGAACGCTTGAAACAAGTCGCTATCGACTTAGGTGCGAACCCCTCTGGTCTTCACCTTGAAAATGTCGTCAGAACTATTGAGCGTTATGCGAAGGAGAAGTTAGAGGCAGAGGACAAAGCACGGGAAGCCGGTTACAAGTCGGTGCTCATTGCTCTCAAGGCGGTCGGTCAGAAGTCGACCTTCGCCAATGTCCCGTCTGAGTTGACCGTTGCTCCGAGTACGTGGGTTGTCCCTCGGTCCATCTCAGAGATTCAAGTGGGAGGTAAGACGGTCAGAAGAACCAACCCGCAGGTCACCGCCGTACAGGCACAGAAGAAGCTCAAGAGTCTTCTCCCGATGATTCAAGAGTTCTGTGAGGGGGCGTCGCCGGAGTCGGTTGAGTCACTCAAAGATGGCTTCTACTCGCTGTCTTACGAGGCATTCTCTGAAGAGCTAATGCAAGTGATAGCAAAGGATCGCGGTAGAGGTGTGGGGGTGGACTCGACAGTGGACAAGACCGGTGGACAGGTCACTTCAACCTCGTCGTTTGAACCGCTCGGTCTCCCTGTTGGTGAGTTGATACTCAGCTATCAGGGCTTCACCGAACTCTGGTTGAAAGACAACACGGACTTCAACCGGATGGTCAAAGAGTCGACCTACCCGGTCCGCCTTG
Organism: Synechococcus sp. SP2 MAG; assembly: GCA_030756895.1. Taxonomy (GTDB): domain Bacteria; phylum Cyanobacteriota; class Cyanobacteriia; order PCC-6307; family Cyanobiaceae; genus Synechococcus_C. Next base: position 870 of record JAVBIX010000081.1, on the reverse strand, counting down.
ACCTGGTCGAAGAGGCTTCTGCTCTCGACTCTTTCAACGACAACCAGAACGCCGAGATAGCTTCCCTACTTATCCCGACTGCATTCTTTGAGTTGTGCGGCATCGGTCTTGAAGAAGTGACCGGTTACGAGATGAGCCACTCAGGCGAACTACCCACCCAAGGCAAAGACTTCTTGCACAGACTCAGAAAGATCGGTCTCGGACCCTCGATCAAGGATTACTGCTCTGCAATGACTGGCTCAGTTCCTGAATAGCAAGGGACACAACTGCTTCGAGTGAGTGTTCCTCACCTCGTTCTTGCAGCACCCGTTGAATCTCTGACGCCTGGTTCAGGGTCTCCGGCATCAAACGCAACCGCAGCTGTCTTGGTTGCTCCGAAGCAGGCATCACCGACAACCCTTCAACTACGCAAAGGAGATTAGGCATGAACGTGAACCGATGGAAAGAAGTTGCACCGCATTACACACGACTCACCAAAAGAACAGCATTTGACCTGAACATTCCCTGCATCGTTATCGACCAAGACGGAGACCTTTTTGAAACCTGCTTGTCAGGTCTCGCCTCTCACATGAAAGTCTCAGCAGCACTGTCTTCACCTCAGATGCAGAGGTACATGCAACTGTCTGTCGAGATGGGAGCAGAAGATGCGATGAACAAAATGCTTGCACCGATGGATGGTGAGGCGGAGACCTTCTGCGAACTGTGGTCAGAGGGGAGGAAGGATATTGAAAAAGGGACCAAGGGAACTGTTGACGATGTCGTCAGGGCAATCTCAATCGCTAAAGAAGGATTCAATGGATACCCCCGCAAAATCCTCGTAGTGCAAATGGCTGAGACAAGAGCGTCGCTGCTTCTCGTCTCGCCACAAGG
>JAVBIX010000080.1 GCA_030756895.1 Synechococcus sp. SP2 MAG | reverse complement strand
ATGCTTCTGATACAATGACTGTAACGATCACAGTAACTGGTGCTAACGATGCTCCAGATGCTGGTTCAAATGCAGTCGGTGCTGTAACTGAAGATGCAACTGCAACAACAGCTACTGGAACAATCAGCGCAACTGACGCAGATGATTCAGCCTTCACATACACTGGCGATGCTACTGGAACATACGGTGCAATCGCTGTTACAAGTGCAGGTGCTTGGACATACACACTGAACAACGCAGATGCAGATACTACTGCTCTCGCTCATGATGGTTCAGAAACTGATGTGTTCACAATGACTGTTTCTGACGGTGATGCTTCTGATACAATGACTGTAACGATCACAGTAACTGGTGCTAACGATGCTCCGGCTGTTGGAACAGAGATTGCAGATACCAATGTAGATGAAGATGATACATCGTTCTCTCTAGATGTGAGCACAAGCTTCGCTGACGCTGATACTGGAGACGTAATGACGTACTCTGCAACAGGTCTGCCTACATCTGGAAACCTTGCAATCAGCTCTGCGGGTGTAATTAGTGGTATTCCTCTAAACGCAGATGTCGGTATTTACACAGTAGTAGTCACTGCGGCTGATGATTCAAGTACAACCGCTCCAGGTACGGCAACAGATACTTTCACATTGACTGTTGTTAATACTAATGATCTAACAACTGGAACAGTAACAATTTCTGGTGATGCGTATGATGATGTGGTTCTAACAGCAGTAACGAGCACATTGGCTGATGACGATGGATTGGGAACCCTAACTTACCAATGGGCTAACCAAGATGGAGACATTACAGGTGCTACTTCAAGTACATACACAATCCCATCCTGTTCACCAACAACATCTACATCTTGTGATGTAATGGGTGATACTTTCACAGTAACAGTAGTTCACACTGATGCAACAAGTGTTGCTCAAACAATGACTGTAAGTGCTGCAACAGCAGCAGTCACTCTGAACCCAGATGGCGACCTAGACGGAGACAATATCATTAACAGTTTAGATACTGATGATGACGGTGATGGATACACAGATGCTGCAGATGCTTTCGATACTGATGCAACAGAGTGGACTGACACAGATGCAGATGGAATTGGTAACAATGCAGATACTGATGACGACGCAGACGGTGTATCAGATACAAACGATGACTTCCCACTAGATTCTAGTGAGCAATACGATGCTGACGGCGACGGATTCGGTCACAATGCTGACAACGATGACGACGGCGATGGAATTCAAGATGCTGATGATACAGATCGTGATGGTGACGGAACTGCTGATGCAACTGACGCATTCCCTGACAACTACAACGAATGGACAGACACAGACTCTGACTTAATTGGTAACAATGAAGATACTGATGACGACGGCGATGGTGTACTAGATACAGCAGATGCTTTCCCACTAGATTCAGCTGAGACTGTTGATACAGACGGTGACGGTACTGGTAACAATGCAGATACTGATGACGATGGCGACGGATACTCTGACGCTGACGAATCAACTAACTGTGGTGAAGGTAATGATCCACTAGATGCAACATCAACACCAACAGATACTGATGGTGACCTATCATGTAACGCTCTAGATGCAGATGATGACGGTGATGGAGTATTAGATACAGCAGACGCGTTCCCATTAGATTCCGCTGAAACTGTTGACTACGATGGTGACGGAGTTGGTGACAACGCAGATACTGACGACGACGCAGATGGTTATGCAGACGATGTAGATGCTTTCGATAACGATGTAGATGCATGGACTGACACAGATGGCGACGGTCTTGCTGATGACTTCCCTAACCTGGTAGTAACAACAGGAGGAGACACAGTTTCCTGTAATTCAGGCGGCTTTACATCAGGTGCACAATCATGTACAATCACTGTACCTGCAGGTGCTAGTATGACATTCACATTCGATTCATACTACGGTTACCTGTACGTAACTGGTGCTCTACTGAACCCTGATGGTTCGACTGCAGCCAACTTCCCTGCCTATACATATGGTATGGACGGAACATATGGTCCATTCACAACTGCTGGAGACTACTCGTTCTCACTTACAGCTGATGGGTCATATACTACTGCAAGTTTCTTTGCAACAGTTTCCGAGCCAATTGTAACAGCAACACCTGCTACAAGCCCTGCTGGAACATCTCTAGATTACGATGATGACGGCGATACTGTATCGGATGTTGATGAAGCAACTGCTGGAACAAATCCATTAGTTACTGACACAGATGCTGACGGTGATGACGATGCAAATGACCAGTTCCCATTGAACTCAGCTGAGTGGGATGATACAGATGGTGACGCACCATCTGGATCAGACGGAACTGGATATGGAGACAACAGCGATGCATTCCCAACGGATGCTTGCGCTAACGTCGATACTGATGGAGACGGTCAACCAGACACAGTTGTTTCAGGTTGCACTACAACACTAACAACTGACGTTGACGATGACAATGATGGTATATCAGATGCATACGATGCATTCCCATTAGATGCTACAGAAACAACTGACACAGATGGCGACGGCACTGGAAACAATGCTGACACAGATGATGACGCTGATGGATACGCTGATGCTGATGATTGGGCTCCTCTAGATTCTGCTGAATGGTGGGATACAGACGGTGATTCAATTGGAAACAATGCAGATTCTGATGACGACGCAGACGGAACACCTGACGGCGATGATACATATCCAATGGATTATGATAACGATGGTTGGGACGATGTTTACGAAGATGCTTGTGGAACTAATAAGGCAGTTGCAACAAACTATCCTTCAGATAACGATGCTGATACTGTGAAACTTTCACACACAGGTGTACAGAGCACAACTAATGCTCCAGTCA
>JAVBIX010000008.1 GCA_030756895.1 Synechococcus sp. SP2 MAG | reverse complement strand
TGACATCCGGGGTGCTGGCGGGATAAAGCTCGTTAAAAAACTGCCCTAAACCAATCGTGACGCTGCGCACAGCCGCCATGAATTGGGGGTCTGCCGTGAGTTTCTCAACATCACCGCCTACCTCATCAAATGTTGCCGTCAACGAACGGGCACTGCTCACCGTTTGCTTGAGGTCCGTAATCGTTGTTGGCGTATCAAAAGCACTCACAACGTTATTGATGTGACGACTGGCACTCGCGGCCTGAGCTGTGGCTTCGTTGAGGTTCGAAATTGTGGGCGCAGCCCTTGCTAAATCATCGCTTAGTTGATTCGAAAGCTTTTGAATATCAGTCAACGTGGCATCAAATTGTTGGGTCGATCCCACCAACTTTGGGACCAGATCTTCATTCTTCACCTGTTCCAAGATCTTTTGGAGAGAGTCGGTAATGGTTGCGATGCTGGGAGCTTCACTGCCTTGAATCGTCGACCCGTCACAGAGAACACCTTGGCCCTTGCAGGCTTGCGATTTCGGCATCGGCAAACCCTTCTTAGGGGGTGGGCCAAGACTGCTCAAGGCCACCTGAGAATCACCACCCAACAGCGATGCCGAAGCCACAGTGGCTTGCACAGGCAGCGTTAATTGAAGGTCATCTTGAGTAATTTCTATCGACACCTTCACAGCCTCAGGCGTCACCTTGATATCCGTAACATTTCCCACCATGATTCCCCGGTAGGTGACAGGTGAACGCACCGCCAAGCCCCCTGCATCCTGGAAATCGGCTGTCACGCTCCAGGTCTTCGAGAAGGCCCGCTCACCCCTGAGCCAAAGCATCGTGCCTGCAAAGGCAACCACAGCGGCAATCACGGAAAAACCAACAATCCCCTCACGGACGCTCCTACGCATAATTCAGTGCTCAGCAGGCTGCATCGGTCCGCGCAGGTTACCCGTCCTGAACTGAACCACGTACGGATTATCTGTTGTTCGGTAATCGTCCACTGTTCCGTCCCATTGGAACCGGCCGCCGTACAGCATCACGATGCGCTCAGCCGTGCGTTCAATGGTGCTGTGCACATGACTCACCACCACCGAACACCCTTGAGCCACGGTGGTGGTTTTTACAATCAAATCTTCAATCCTCGTAGCTGCGACTGGGTCGAGACCTGCTGTGGGCTCGTCGTACAACAAAAGAGGCATCGCAGCTTCATCGCGATCTGGATCGTCAATCAAGGCACGAGCAAAGCTCACTCGCTTCTGCATCCCTCCGCTGAGCTCACCAGGATATTGATGGGCGACTTCATAAAGGCCCACGGCTTCCAAGCAGGCCATGACACGATCGCGAACCTGGGCCGGACCCATCCGTCCGAGCCGGTTCAAGAGGAAGCCAACGTTTTCCTCCACCGTTAAGGACGCCAGCAGTGCTGGGTTCTGAAAAACAAACCGAACATCCGGCGGGCGGCGCTGATCGAGGCGGAGGTAAGGCTGAGGCTCGTCAAATAACCTCAACTCGCCAGCGGTGGGCAGTTGCAAACCAGCCAATAATCGCAAGACCGTGGATTTTCCTGCTCCTGAGGGCCCCACAACTGCAATTCGCTCTCCGGGTTTCATCAACAGATTCACCCCGTCCAACACCGGATGGGCCCCCCACTGCATCGTGAGAGCTCTCATCTCAACAACGGGTTTTAACGAGGAATCCCGCGCGTTAACCAAAGGGCTGATGGCTGAAAGTTGACTCATCCTGCCTGGATTGCCGCAAAAGGTTGGTGATCAGGTTCAACTTCCGTACAGTTCAGCTTCTTCGGTGGATTTGACGCCACCGCACCCGAGCCCTTTTGACCAGCCCTCGACGCCGCGGAAATCGTCAACGACTCCGAGCCATGCAGGCGGAACGGCAGCGCGATCTAATGCTGCGCTCCCGCAGGGCGATGAGCTGGTTGCGCCCCGGACTGGTGGTGAAGCGATGGCTTCTAACCTCGGGGATTGGATTGGTCTTAGCCCTGTTAGGAGCTGCCGTCTGGGCCGATCTGCAACCGATCTATTGGATGCTCTGGGTCATTCAAGAAGCTCTCGGTTGGATCACGAGAGTGTTGCCGGGGGCGATCACGGGTCCGCTCGTTCTGTTGCTGGGGGTTGGACTGCTGCTCTGGGGGCAAAGCCAGAGTTTTGGCTCGATCCAACAGGCTCTAGCGCCTGAAAAAGACACGGTGTTAGTGGATGCACTGCGTGCCAAGAGTCGCCTTAATCGCGGGCCCAACATTGTGGCGATTGGTGGTGGGACAGGCCTGTCAACGCTGCTAAGTGGACTGAAGCGCTACAGCAGCCACATCACTGCAATCGTGACCGTTGCCGATGACGGAGGCAGTAGCGGCGTGCTGCGTCGCGAACTTGGTGTTTTGCCTCCAGGCGACATCCGCAACTGTCTTGCCGCCCTCTCCACGGAAGAGCCCTTACTCACCCGTCTGTTCCAATACCGCTTCTCAGCAGGCAGTGGTCTTGAAGGCCACAGCTTTGGCAATCTCTTTCTGTCCGCCCTCAGCGCGATTACGGGAAGCCTGGAAACAGCGATCACAGCCTCCAGTCGCGTCCTCGCGGTTCAAGGCCAAGTGGTTCCTGCCACCAATGCCGACGTCCGTCTCTGGGCTGAACTCGAAGATGGCACCCGAATCGAGGGGGAATCGGCGATCGGCAAAGCACGCAGCCCGATTGTGCGCATGGGATGCCTGCCGGAGAAGCCACCGGCTCTACCCAGAGCACTAGAAGCCATTGCTCACGCCGACTTGATTTTGCTGGGGCCAGGAAGCCTGTACACCTCCCTTCTCCCGAACTTGCTGGTGCCTGAATTGGTCACTGCCATTCAACGCAGCCGCGCTCCCAGGCTCTACATCTGCAACTTGATGACCCAACCTGGCGAGACGGATGGCTTGGATGTGAGTGGTCACCTTCGCGCCATCGAAGCGCAATTGGCGTCTCTAGGAGTGAGCAAACGCTTGTTCGACTGCGTGCTGGCCCAGGAACCAATCAGAGAGTCTTCTCTTCTGGCTCACTACCGCAAGTTGGGGGCAGAACCAGTGATCTGCGACAGCAGGCAACTGCAACAAGAGGGCTTTGACGTCATGCAAGCACCACTTCAAGGGAGTCGGCCCACTGCGACGCTCCGCCACGATCCACGCAGTCTTGCCTTAGCTGTAATGCGTTTTTACAGGCGGCATAAGCGTGAAAATCAAAACGCTTGATTTAGTAAGCGTCTTGCATTTCATAGAAATCGGGTTGCACATAGTCCTTGCGAAGCGGCCAACCAGTCCAGTCCTCAGGCATCAATAAACGCTTGGGATGGGGATGACCTTCGAAGTGGATTCCAAACATGTCGAAGGTTTCACGCTCCTGCCAATCCGCGCCACGGAAGAGGCCATAAAGACTGGGAAGACTGGGCTCCCCCTCCCGAGACAAGAAAACCTTGAGACGGACTTCACGCAGCGTGTCTCTCTTGCCGTCGATGAGTTCAGCCATCGCCACAAATTGATAGAAGCAAACGAGCCGCTTTCCTGGGCCCTCGTCGTATCCGCCCTGACATTGCAAATAGTCGAAACCATTGCTTTTCAAAGCTGCAGCAATCACTTGCAGAAAGAGAGCTTCTACCCCGATTTGCTCGACACCAAGATGGTCAGCATCCAAGACATCGTGATCAAAGCCTTGCTCGTTCAGCCACTGGCTAACGGGCCCTTGCTGAGGAGACGCTGCAACAGGGACATCAGCAGACGATTGCTTTTCGGGAGAATTAGGACTCATGACGACGTACCTGAGGAGACGGGCTCAGCGGACTCAGTTTGCTCTGGTGCAGCCATGGGGATCCCCGCTCCAGGGGCCAGGGCTGCGACCTGAGTCTCAGCGCGCAGGTAGGCACCCGTCACGATCGGTTCAACCGGAACCATGGCGTGATCGACGGTGCAATACCGATGGGTTTGCTTGAGCTGGCGGCGATCACTGATCGACTCATTACCAACCTTCTTACGAAGCTTGATCACCGCATCAAAAATCGCTTCAGGACGGGGTGGACATCCCGGAAGATAAAGATCCACCGGAATCAACTTATCCACGCCACGAACAGCGGTCGTGGAGTCAGCGCTGAACATGCCACCCGTAATGGTGCAAGCTCCCATCGCGATGACGTATTTCGGCTCTGGCATCTGCTCATAGAGACGCACCAACGCCGGACCCATTTTCATTGTGACCGTGCCAGCAACGATTAAAAGATCGGCTTGCCTGGGCGAACTGCGAGGCACGAGTCCGAAGCGATCAAAGTCAAAGCGCGAGCCGAGGAGAGCGGCAAACTCAATAAAGCAACATGCCGTCCCGTACAGCAATGGCCAAAGGCTGCTGAGACGTGCCCAATTGTGTAGATCATCCAAGCTCGTCAGGATGACGTTTTCACTCAAATCGTTCGTGACAGTGGGCGAGCCCTCTGCAGCTCCTCCAACCGGCCCACAACTCGCCTCACGAAGATCGCGAAGGGATTGGATCGAAGGGCTATCGCTGGATGAAATCATGGTGATGGGGTCGGTCATCAATCAGCTCCACTCGAGGGCGCCTTTGCGCCATGCATAGGCCAATGCCACGAGAAGGATGGTAATAAAAACGAGGGCTTCGATGAATGCCAATAAGCCCAAACGATGGAAGGCAACAGCCCAGGGATAAAGGAAGACCGTCTCGACATCAAAGATGACGAAGACAAGAGCAAACATGTAATAACGAATATTGAATTGAATCCAAGCTCCACCGATCGGCTCCATCCCCGATTCGTAGGTGAGCTCGCGTTCTCCAGCCTGACTGCGAGGAGCCAAAAGCTTGTTGGTCACCAACGCCAAGACCGGCACAGCTGCTGCAATCAGCAGAAATCCCAGAAATGCGTCATAGCCCGGCAGCACAAACATCAAGGCAGCCCCTACATGAGGTTCAGTCTGGCATTCGCAGACCACCTCTGTCGTCGAAAGGCCCAACGCCGATAGAGTCTTGTCACCTTGAGGAGGATCGGTGAGCGACGAGATCAGCCCAGCAGCGGAAGTTCCCGCCGACGTTGAACCCCTCGCAGAGGAGTTAATCGCGGCCGAAGCCATCGAAGCCGAAGCCGTCCAAGACGAGGCAAGCGCCAGCTCAGACAATGAGACATCTGATCCACGCACGCATCGGTTCGAATGCCGAAGCTGTGGATACGTTTACGACCCCAATGAAGGTGTCAAAAAGCTCGGCATCGTTGTAGGCACTGCATTTGAAGATCTCGACCCCATCGGATTCCGTTGTCCGGTCTGCCGCAGCAGGGTCGGGGCCTTCACCGACATCGGACCTCGCTCAAAAGCGAGTGGATTTGAGGAAAACCTTAATTTCGGCCTCGGCGTTAACCGCCTCACTCCCGGGCAAAAAAATGTGCTGATTTTTGGCGGCCTCGCCCTCGGCTTTGCTTTCTTCCTCTCCCTTTATTCACTTCGCTGAGACCACCTCTGATCCCAATGAAGCAACTGCTTACCCCTTTTTTCAATCTTTTCTTAGTGGCCTGCATTGGCCTTGGACTTGGCGGATGTGTCACCACGCGTCTGCCAATGGCTCAGTCCAGCCCTTGGCAAGCCATTGACCTCAACACCAAGGGCAACCCGCTGGATGTGGCCTTCACGAGTGCCGACCACGGCTTTCTTGTGGGAAGCAACAGGCTCATTCTTGAAACGAATGATGGTGGCGCCAATTGGAATGAGCGCAGTCTTGATCTCCCTGAAGAAGAGAATTTTCGCTTAATAAGCATCGCCTTCGAGGGTGACGATGGCTGGATTGCCGGTCAGCCTGGATTGTTGATGCACACCACCGATGGTGGCAATAACTGGACTCGGCTCTTCCTTGACACCAAGCTTCCTGGAGAGCCCTACCTGATTACGGCCCTTGGACCGAACACAGCCGAACTAGCCACCAATGTTGGCGCGGTTTATCGCACCAGCGACGGAGGCGGAAGCTGGGAAGCGGAAGTGAGTGACGCAGCAGGGGCGATTCGCGATTTGCGCCGCGGACCTGAAGGTGGATATGTAAGCGTGAGCAGCCTTGGCAACTTCTACGCCGGATGGGCTCCGGGGCAAGACATTTGGCAAGTGCACCAACGCGTGAGCAGTCAGCGCCTGCAAAGCATCGGCTACCAACCCGATGGAAAGTTGTGGATGGTGGCTCGAGGCGCTCAGATTCGGTTTAACGAAGACGACATTGACAACGAGAACTGGGGCAAGGCAATCATCCCGATCACCAATGGCTACGGCTATATGGACATGGCCTGGTCCGATGACGGTGCTATTTGGGCCGGTGGTGGCAATGGGACCTTGCTTGTGAGTCGTGACAACGGCGACAGCTGGGAACGGGATCCCGAAGCGAATCAGACCCCCACAAATTTCAACCGTTTCGTGTTTGATCACAGTGGCAATCAATTGCACGCCTTCCTTCTCGGCGAGCGCGGCAACCTCTTGCGCTGGTCTGCGACGAGCTGAACCCATCTGAACTCGCGCCACTCACAACGCTCTGGTTACAGAGCGTTGTGAGTGGCGCGAGTTAGGGGGAGCTGCCCTAAGATCAATTAGCTGATACGCCCGATGCTATGGCTGCCGGCTCCACCGGGGAACGCCCGTTTTTTGAAATCATCACCAGTATTCGCTACTGGGTGATTCATGCGATTACCTTGCCATCCATTTTCTTGGCTGGGTTCCTATTTGTGTCTACAGGTCTCGCTTACGACGCCTTCGGCACACCTCGTCCAGATGCTTATTTTCAGGCCTCTGAAAGCAAGGCTCCAGTTGTGAGCCAGCGTTTTGAGGGCAAATCTGAACTCGACCTGCGCTTGAAATAAGCCATGACACAGACTCCCGCCACCTCAACGCCTCGCAATTACCCAATTTTTACGGTGCGTTGGCTCGCTTTGCACACCTTGGGCGTTCCCACAGTTTTCTTCTTGGGTGCCCTAGCTGCGATGCAGTTTATTCGCCGCTAACTAACCAACAAAATCTCCATGGAGCGCAATCAAAACCCCAACAATCTTCCGGTTGAGCTGAACCGTACCAGTCTTTATTTAGGACTGTTGATTGTTTTCACCACTGGAATCCTTTTCTCCAGCTACTTCTTCAACTGAAGGCCTGAATCATGAGCGGTAAGAAATCCAATCTCCCTGACGGTCGTATTCCGGATCGTCTTCCTGACGGCCGACCAGCAGTTGCCTGGAAGTCCCGTTGGACTGAAGGAACACTTCCGTTGTGGCTCGTCGCTACTGCGGGAGGAATGGCAGTTCTTTTCGTAGTTGGGCTCTTCTTCTACGGTTCGTATGTTGGCGTTGGCTCTGCCTAACCACATAACGAATATTTCATCAAATTGTTTCCCATTCATTGCGTAGCTGTGAATGGGATTTTTTATTTCAATCCAGTGAGCAGTTGGTCATGGAGTCGCAGAACCTCATGGCAAAAGTCTCGTCGCAACAGACGCCCAAAAGGTCGGGAACTTCTTTGCCCAGTGCACCAGGACCAAGTCCTTCGCGGGAACGGGAAAAAATATTTTTTGCATTTACTGAGTGCAGAAGCACTGCAGCAACGAGGAATGCCTGCCAAAACTGCACGACTCGTGATCAATGCTTACCCCGTGTTTGTGTTGAGCAACGAGTGGCTTGAGGAGCTGTTCTGCGAACAATGCGGCAGCAACCATTGGTGCCACATCACCAAACATTCCCCTGATCAATACACCGTGCGCTGGGCGCCCCAGCATCTGTGGGAGCAGGTGGCCCATGTTGACCCAAGCGTGGCCAATCCAACCGTGAGCGAATACACCCGAAACCAAGCCCGCAGGCACCAACAAAAACGTGTGGACGGAAAGCGCTTCTACGGTTGATAAAAATGCTGGTACCAATCAGCAAACCGTTGGATGCCCTCTTCAATCGAGGTCGAAGGCTTAAAGCCCACCCAAGCTTCTAAAGCCTCCGTGTTTGCAGCAGTGGCCACCACATCACCAGGCTGCATCGGCTGAAAATCCTTGATTGCTTCCCTGCCCAATGCCTGTTCCATCACCTCAATAAAACGCAGAAGTTCGGTGGGCTGACTGTTGCCGATATTGAAGAGGCGATGGGGTGCAGCAGCCGTTGCCGGGTCAGGCTGCATCGGATCAAAGTCGCGATTCGACGTGGCTGGCTTGTCGCAACAGCGCAAGACGCCCTCCACGATGTCATCGATATACGTGAAATCACGCTGCATTTTGCCGTGATTGAACACCTTGATCGGTTCACCCGCCAAGATCGCCCTTGCAAACAACATCGGAGCCATATCCGGTCTGCCCCATGGGCCATAGACCGTAAAAAAGCGCAAGCCAGTGGCTGGCAACCCATACAGATGGCTGTAGGTGTGCGCCATCAACTCATTCGCTTTCTTGCTGGCCGCGTAAAGACTCACGGGATGGTTCACCGCTTGCTGTTCTTGGAACGGCAAATTGCGGTTGCCGCCATACACCGAGCTGCTGGAGGCATACACCAAATTCTCAACGCCATGGTGACGACACCCTTCAAGGATGTGGCCAAAACCCACCAGGTTGCTCTGGATGTAGGCAGCTGGATTTTCGAGTGAGTAGCGAACACCCGCCTGAGCAGCAAGATTCACCACCACCCGCGGTTTCTCTGCCGCAAACAGCTTTAGCAAGGCCTCATCGTCTTCTAAGGCCAGGCGTTGAAAACTCCAAGCACCCGGCATTGGCGCGACTAACGCCTCGATGCGCGCAAGGCGTGCCTGCTTGAGGGCTGGGTCGTAGTAGTCATTGAGATTGTCAATGCCGATCACACGATCGCCCCGTTGGAGCAGCCGCTCGCACAACGCGGCTCCGATGAAGCCAGCCGCACCTGTGACCAGAGTCGGTCGTGTAGATAACTGAGACGACAACTGGCTCACGCGTCGCCCTCTCCGACACGCCAGACATTCAGACCTGCAGACTCGATTTGTTTCGGGTCCACAACCCCACGGGCATCAAACACCCACGCAGGTTTGCGCATTAGAGACGCAAGTGCGGCCCAGTCCAGCTCTTGGTACTCCTGCCACTCCGTGAGGATCAGCACGGCATCAGCACCCCGCATCGCTGAGGCCACGTCGGGGCTAGGCCACCAGGTTGCTTCCCCGCTTAAGGCCCCACGCGTTGGTCCGGCATCCGCTTCCGGAGCGTGGCTCGCGATCAGGTTGAGATCGCGGCTGATCTGTTCCGGATCCACCTTCGGGTCATGAATGGCCAGCTGGGCCCCCTCCTCCAAAAGATCTCTACAAATTCGGATCGCTGGAGCCTCCCGTGTGTCGTTGGTATCCGCCTTAAAGGCAAAGCCCAAAATCGCCAAGCGCTTGCCTGTGACCGTGCCAAACAATTTCTGAACCACCAAGCGGGCGATGCGGTGCTGTTGCCAGGTGTTGAGCAGGACCACGCTCTCCCAATAGTTGGCCACATCAGGCAAACCGAAGTGACGGCAGAGATACACCAAATTCAGGATGTCTTTCTGGAAACAGCTGCCCCCAAATCCTGGGCCTGCGTTGAGAAATTTGGGCCCAATCCGGCTATCGGTGCCGATCGCTTTCGCCACCTCGCGCACATCCGCACCGGTGGCCTCACACAGGGCCGCAACGGAATTGATCGAACTAATCCTCTGCGCAAGAAAGGCGTTGGCGGTGAGCTTGGACAGCTCGCTGCTCCACAGATTGGTGCGAAGAATTTTCTCCTCAGGTACCCACTGGCTATAGATCTCCGCCAGGGCATCAATCGCCTCGGCATTGTCTCCACCGATCAACACGCGATCAGGATTGGCAAGATCGCGAATCGCCGTCCCCTCAGCCAAAAACTCAGGATTGGAGAGCACCGAAAAGGTTTTCAGCTCCGATGAAGGATCAACGGACCCCAAAATCGCCTTGACAGCTTCCGCCGTTCGAACCGGAAGGGTGCTTTTCTCCACCACGATCGTGTGGCCGATAGCGGCCTTCGCCACAGTGCGCGCGCAGGCTTCCACCCAGCGCAGATCACTGGCCTGGCCTGCTCCAAGGCCCCTGGTTTTGGTAGGTGTGTTTACGGAGATGAACACCATGTCTGCAGCGGCAATCGTGTCCTCCACGGCCGTTGAGAAAAACAAATTGCGGCCGCGTGCCCGCCCCACCACCGCATCCAGGCCTGGCTCATACACAGGCAACTTGGAGAGATCGCTGTTGTTCCAGGCAGCAATCCGATCCTGATTGATATCGACGACCGTGACCTTCACCTCTGGGCAGCGATCGGCAATTACAGCCATGGTTGGGCCACCCACATAGCCAGCGCCGATACAGCAAATCGATCGAATCGGGGAATTGCTGCTCATCGGAGAAAGTATGGCGCCGTCTTTGATCTCGGCAGGTTATCGCTGTTTGGTTAGGTAAGAAAGGGCGTCTTCCCAGGTGAGTTGCTGTTCCTCACCCTCACCCCGCAAGGGCTTCAGCCGCAACGTGCCCGCCAAAGCCTCTTCATCGCCAAGAACCACAGCCCATCGCGCCCCTGAACGATCGGCACGCTTGAACTGCTTGCCGAACGCCGCGCTCGAACCATCCAGCTCAACGGCAAGGCCTGCTCCACGTAACTGGCGCGCTAAGAGCAACGCTTGCGGCTCCGCCTGCTCGCCGCGATTAATGATGTACACCAGCGGTGCTGGCGTTGCTGTGAGCCGGGCAGCAGGTCCATCGGGATCGGCTTGCGCAGCCGCGGCGATCACCAACAACAGACGCTCCATCCCTAAAGCCCAGCCGATCGCGGGCGTGGCTGGGCCACCCAATTGCTGGATCAGACCGTCATAACGACCACCGCCACAGACCGTGGCCTGGGCACCGAGTTGATCGCTCGTGATTTCAAAGGCGGTGTGCCCGTAGTAATCAAGGCCGCGCACCAAGCGGGGATTGAGTTGGTAGGGAATCTGCAGCGCGCTCAGCAGGGCGCACACCTCATCAAAGCGACGGACACTCTCCTCGCTTAGGGCTCCTAACAACGTGGGCGCCTCGTTCAACAACAGCTGGGTGCGCTTGTCTTTGCTGTCAAGAATGCGCAGGGGGTTCGTGCTGAGACGCTCCTGGGAGTCTGGATCTAACTGTTCAACGCGCTCCTCAAGCCAGCCCACCAGCTCAGAGCGAAAGCGCTGACGATCCTCAGGAGTGCCGAGGCTGTTGATTTCGAGCTTGAGGCCTTGAATCCCTAAAGCAGAGAGCAGATCCCAGGCCAAGGCGATCACCTCAGCATCGCTTCGCGGACTGCTGGCCCCGAGGAATTCGACACCAATCTGGTGAAACTGGCGCTGACGTCCAGCTTGAGGACGTTCATAACGAAACATCGGGCCGCCGTACCACAGCCTTTGAGGCCCCTGACTTAGCAGACCATGTTGCAGGGCTGCTCTCACCACAGAGGCGGTGCCTTCTGGACGCAGGGTGCAAGAGCGGTCCCCCCGATCCAAAAAGGTGTACATCTCCTTGCCCACCACATCCGTGGCCTCACCAATGCCCCGAGCAAACAGGTCCGTGAATTCGAGCAAAGGCGTTCGAATTTCATCTAAGCCTGCGCAACGAAAGTGTTCGCGCGCCACCGACTCCACAGCCTGCCAACGTCTTGTCTGCTCTGGCAGCAGATCAACCATGCCGCGCAACGTCTGCAGCTGACTCACAGCGCCATCACCATTCTGAGGCAGTCTGCCGTTTCACAACCTGAATTGGCCCTATCCCCCTCAGAATGCTTGGGGATAGGGATGGATCAATGGCCCAGCTGCTGATTACGGGGGGAGCTGGCTTCATTGGCAGCCATACCTGCCTCGTACTGCTGGAAGCTGGCCATCAACTGTTGGTGCTGGATGATTTCAGCAACAGCTCAGCGGTCGCCCTTGAGCGGGTCGCTGAACTCGCAGGCGCCCACTTGCAGCGAGATCAACCAACCCTGCGAGCAGCACCGGATGCGTTCACCCTGGTGGAGGGAGACATCAGGAACGCCCAGTGCCTGGATGCCCTATTCGCAAGCGCCAAAACGTTCGGCCAACCGATTGAAGCGGTGATTCACTTCGCTGGACTCAAGGCTGTCGGTGAATCGGTGCAACAGCCTTTGCGCTACTGGGATGTGAACGTTGTTGGCACGCAGCGACTGCTAAGCGCGATGAGCCAGCACGATTGCCGCACGGTGGTTTTCAGCAGTAGCGCCACCCTTTACGGCTACCCGGAGCAAGTGCCGATTCCAGAAACCGCACCGGTCCAACCGATCAATCCCTACGGCGCAAGCAAACAGGCCTCAGAAGCGCTGCTCGCTGATCTGGCGGGCTGCAGCAACAAACCTGAACCGATCCAAGCCAGCGACGGCAGCTGGCGGATTGCACGGTTGCGCTACTTCAATCCCGTAGGCGCCCATCCCAGTGGCCGGATTGGGGAAGACCCCAATGGCATTCCCAACAATCTGTTCCCTTTCATCACTCAGGTGGCCGTTGGCCGCCGGCCCGAACTCACCGTGTTTGGTGATGACTGGCCGACGCCGGATGGCACCGGCGTGCGCGATTACATCCACGTGATGGACCTCGCCGAGGGCCACCGAGAAGCGCTCCATTCCCTTCTCAGCTCAGATCCCCAATTGCTCACCCTCAATCTGGGGAGCGGGCAAGGAGCAAGCGTGCTGGAAGTGGTGAAGGCGATGGAAGCGGCGAGCCAACGCGAGATTCCATATCGCATCGCTCCACGGCGACCTGGCGATGCCGCCATCACCGTGGCCAATCCAACCCTGGCAGCCCAACAGCTCCATTGGCGGACGCAACGCTCACTCTCCGACATCTGCCGTGATGGCTGGGCTTGGCAACAGGCCAACCCCAATGGCTACGGAGATGGATGCGGCTGACGAACCCGGCCCATCTCGTGTTGGCGGGAGGTGGGCACAGCCACGCCCTAGTGCTTCTCGATTGGTGCATGCATCCGCAACGGCGACCGGCTGGATTGATCACCTTGGTGAATCGGCAGAGCTCAACGCTCTATTCCGGGATGATTCCCGGCCTGATCGCCGGCCACTACAAACGCTCTGAAGTTTCTATTGACCTCCGCCGCCTGTGCGATCGGGCCGGCGTTTCGCTGGTGATCGCCGAGATCAACGGTGTGGATGTGATGCAACAGCAGCTGCAATTGCTGAACCGGCCTGCCCTGAGCTTCAGCCAACTGAGCATCAATGTTGGCGGAGACACACAGCCAGGCTCTTTGCAGGCGATCAAGCCCCTGGAGCCAGCACTGGAAACGTTGGACGACAACCAGGATCCATCCTCAACTCCCTTCCAACTGCTTGGCAGCGGCCTGGCAGCCATGGAGGTGGCCTTGGCGTTGCGGCAGCGCTGGCCTAAGCGCAGGATTCAACTCCTGCATCGGCCCGAAACGGTACCGAGCCAGCTGCTCTCCAGCCTCAGCCAGGTCAATATTGAGGCGCTCCCGAATAGTGCCCTCAACCCATCCGGGCCAGGGTTGCGCTGTACGGGCAGCCAAGCCCCTGAGTGGCTGAGCTGCAGCGGCTTGCCCTGTTGCCAAGAGAGCGGACGGGTGCGGACGCATTCCAGCCTTCAGGTGCTTGGGCATCCAGCGATTTTTGCGGCCGGGGACTGCGCGGTCGTTAACGACCAACCCCGCCCCCCATCTGGCGTGTGGGCCGTTCGCGCTGCCGCCACCTTGGCCCACAATCTCCGTGCCTTGAGCCAAGGTGATCCGCTACGGCAATGGCGCCCGCAACGACTGGCACTCCAGCTACTAGGTGGGGTGCATCCAGAGGGCTACCCCCAAGCCTGGGCTCTATGGGGCGGAATACAGATCGGTCCCCACCCCTGGATTTGGCACTGGAAACAGCGCATCGACCGCCAGTTCATGACACGGTTTAATCAGGCTCCGGCCATGGGCACAGGACCAATGGACTGCCGGGGCTGCGCTGCCAAGCTCCCTGCCGCCCCCCTGGAAGCAGCCCTTGAAGCGGCTGGCCTGAAATCGCTCGGCAGCTCACCGGAAGACGCCGCCAGCCTTGGCAACGACTGGCTGCAGAGTGTTGACGGCTTTCCTGCCTTGATCAGTGATCCATGGCTCAATGGACGGCTAACCGCCTTGCATGCCAGCTCTGATCTTTGGGCCTGCGGAGCCAGCGTGGATTCAGCCATGGCCGTGATCACCTTGCCCAAAACAGCCGCCGCGCTGCAACAGGAGCTGCTGAGCCAAACCCTGTCGGGACTGCGTTCCGCCTTCGAGCCACAAGGGGCCAGGCTGATTGGCGGGCACACCTTGGAGGCTCGCGCGGAAGCTCCCACCCCAATGTCGCTTGGGCTGCAAGTGAGCCTGAGTGTGAATGGCAAACGGCCCGCTCACCCCTGGAAGAAAGGTGGGCTGCGGGCGGGAGATCAGCTGTTGCTCTCCCGCCCACTCGGCACAGGCGTGCTGTTTGCAGCGGCCATGGCCGCTGCCGCCGAACCCGAGGATCTTGACCATGCCTTGGCGCAGATGGGGACGAGCCAACACCCCATCGTTGAGCAGCTGCAGGAGCTGATCAGCCTTGAAGCCGAGGCGCTACCCAGCTGCACCGATGTGACTGGTTTTGGTCTGCTTGGCCATCTCGGTGAAATGCTTCAGACCAGCAGCCAAAGCCTGCAAGTGGTGCTCGATGGCTCGGCGATTCCCGCCTTGCCAGGAGCCTTGAAGCTCTTGAAAGCGAAGCATGCAAGCAGCTTGGCGCCGGCCAACCGCAGGGCCTGGTCATTGCTCGATCCCAGCCAAGACCAACCCGCGAAGGTGATCCTTGCTTGCGCAGACAGCGGCTTTGATCCCGAAGATCACCAAGC
>JAVBIX010000079.1 GCA_030756895.1 Synechococcus sp. SP2 MAG | reverse complement strand
TGGCGATTTTGAGTGCCACCTCCACGGCGGTAGAGCCGTTGTCGGAGAAAAAGACTCGCTCTAATCCGGTTTTGGCTGCTAATCGATCGGCGAGACGTTCGGCTTGAGGGTGGGTGAATTCAGCGAAAATGACTTGCTCAAGGGTCTTGGCCTGACGAGCGATTGCTTCTGCAACATGAGGGTGGGCATGGCCATGCAAGGTGACCCACCAGCTGCTAATCGCATCAATTAATGGAGGCCCTTCATCGCGGTAGAGAAGAGCACCCTCTCCTCGAAGCACCCTCTCTAATGGAGGCGTTGTCGAGACCTGGGTGAACGGAGGCCAGAGGTGGGGATGGTGGTTCTGAGGCACTTCGTCGTCGCAGCTGCCAGTGGATAAATTCGTCTCTTCTGAGTTCAGCGGCACATGTCACTGTTTTGCTCAGATTCCGTGGCGATCGGGCCACAGTTGAACCAACGCACAACCCCGACTTCCACATCAGTAAATAACACCAAAATTCCTGCGCAAAGGAAGGCAACAGCCACGGCGGCTCCGGTTTGACGGCGATTCATCACGAAGCCTTTAAACGATTGATCTCGGTTTCGACCTTAGCTTTCACGTTCTGAACACGCCATTGCCTGGCAAGGGCCTTGGCATTCAGTTGTTCTAGTAGTGGTAATTCGCAAAGCAAAGGCACATCGCCGAGTTCATTCAGGGTGCGGGGATTGTCGGCATGGGAAGGGCCATTGATCACCAGCCCAAGGATTGGAATGTTCCGTCTTCTCAGTGCTTCCAGGCTGAGAAGCGTGTGGTTCAAGGTGCCCAGCTCACTGCGAGCTACCAACACAACCGGAAGCTGCCACCTTTGCAGTTGTTGGATTTGCAACCAGTGGCGTGTGAGTGGCACCATCAGGCCTCCAGCGGTCTCCACTACCAACGGCTCATCGATCGCTGGCAACTTGAGCTGCTCGGGATCAATGCATCGCCCCTCTCGTTCAGCAGCCCAGTGCGGTGAAACGGG
>JAVBIX010000078.1 GCA_030756895.1 Synechococcus sp. SP2 MAG | reverse complement strand
CGGATTGGATCGTGCCTTTATTGGTTGAAGAGGAGAGGGACAGGCTGATGGCTTGTAATCAGGATTTATATGACTAGATGCCAGTTTCTTTTTGGGTATGTTGTACTAGTAACAATTTTAAGTTGTCATATAGTTGATGTATTCCTGCAAATTGTCACTGATCAAAAATTGATGTGTAGCCTTTGATTCTCAATTACCTACGATGACCGGCGGAGTTCCACCCTTAATGCCAGGGACAACTTTTGTAGTGCCATCCCACTTGTCGAGGAATAACTTATACAAAACTTGATTATTTAATCCTCTGTTGAGAGTTTCAAATTTGAGAGCTTCTTGTTCTGCAATTTTCACTTCGGTTTTGGCCCTTAGAAGTTGTTGCTCGGCAATTTGTTTTTGTTCAATAGCCGAGCGATATTCTTCTGCGATCTGTAGGCCTATAAGGTCCAGGCCTTGAACTGCAACATAGTCAAACTTGTTAAGCTCCCCAGCCACGCTTTCTTCAACCAAAGTTGATATGTTATTCCAGTCGGAGGCGATTGTGTTCAGCTCATACTTGGAGAATACTGACTTAAGTGACTTGAGAAGAGAGGGCTGAATTACTCGGCTATAAATGCCATCATCGCTGATTGCAATTGTGCTGTATATGCGGGGCGCTTCATCAGGCTTAACAGCATATTTAATGGTTGCCGTTGCCTCAATAACTTGAAGATCCTTGGTGAGTGTCGAGAAATTCTCAGGAACAACTTGTGTTCGTATACTAAACAAATGTGAACTTTGAGTGAATGGTAGTTTAAGGTTTAGGCCAGGGGTACGTGGTTTTTTTGCAACCTTCCTTAGAGTGGTTATTACTCCAACTTTCCCAGCAGGAACCACAAATACACTTTAAAGTATTAAGATGCCGCCAGCCACTGCTCCGGTAATTCCCCATGCATTCTTAATCTGCTGATTTTGTGCTTGAGGGAAAGAGTTCATTTGATTATTTTCTTTTTTATACCCTAGCAGCGAATTAGATGTGTTGTTGGGGCCTGTATCTATCAACAACCTTAACAAGAAATTGTTTTCTTAATAATTATAGATGAATTGCGATCAATGGTTTAGACAGGATTATTGACTGAATAAGCATGCATCGTTTTTGGATCAGCTTTGTCGCTTGTTCTCTAGCCACTGTCAATGCAACTGTTGGATTTCCAGCTATGGCTGAATCCGGCACGGATTGCGAGTCAGCGATTGGATCTCCCTCTGGTTTAAAGGAAATCCAGGCAGGCTCACTCAAGGGGTATATGAAGGGCTATCTCAATCCTGACTCTCTACCCGATTCTCTAAAGCTTTTAGCTGCTCCACCGAAAAAAAATTCTGCTGCCTACGCCCTTGATGTTGCGATAGCCGAAGATAATTTGCCTCTTCAAGGGAGTTCACGTTGGGACCTTGCTACACGTGATGCGGACCTTGATTTTCCTACCGCCTCTGGCATCTATTCATGTGCCTTGGGGGTTCAGATAACCCAGGAAGATACGCCTATGCTGTATATCCTCCTCAGACGCTCATTGACTGATGCAGGTTTAGCCACCTATCGCGCTAAAAATCATTATCAACGACCTCGGCCTTTCACTCAGAATGGAAAACCGGTTTGCACTCCCGAAATAGAGACCGCTCTGAGAGAAGACGGCTCATACCCTTCCGGGCATACATCGGTTGGTTGGGCTTGGGCTCTGATTCTCAGCGAGATAGCACCTGAGAGGCAGGAGCAGATCTTGGCTCGCGGCATTGCTTACGGTGAAAGTAGAAATGTTTGTAACGTTCACTGGAGAAGCGATGTCCAAGCAGGATTTGTGATGGGTTCAGCGACGGTGGCACAGCTCCACAGCGACCCTGTTTTCAGGGCTGATCTTCGTGCTGCTGCATTAGAAGTGAAATCATTACGAACAGGTGAACGACTATTTAATCCGAACTGTGCCAAGGAGCAGGAAGCCTTGAAACGCTGATTGTTTTTTTGTTTAGGCAACTAACTTGTAAGGGCTAAAGTTTAATCCTCTATTCGCCAAATAGACTGCCAACTACACCCAAGTATCAACTGATAGCAAGTGGTAGCTAATGTACAGCCCTGCCATGAGTGGGGCTTTTTATTGGCTCACTGCACATGTGAGCAAGATCACAGCCCTGCTTAATGCAGGTTATCGAGTCAGACGCTGAATCCGGAGATTGTGTGTCAATCGAGAGGGAACAGCCCTCCACCGCTTTCAAACCAATGCCTGCTTACGGAGTTGATTCAGTCGTTGCCCGCCAGGTAGGCCATCAGACACCAGATATCTACATCAAGATTGGGGACATATTGCCCCCCTTCAAGGCAGATGAACTGACTGGCGCCTTCAATGCCCTGAACAAAACAACCAACTTCGACGATAGGGGCATGGGCCCCATCAGTAGTAACGGTGTCTTCAAGCCTCAAAGCATCGAAAACAAAGGCAGCGTCATTGTTGGTGACAACCACTTCAGGACAGCCGAGGGCGGCGACTCCCTTACAGGTATCGAAACATCTCAACTAACAGATCAGCCAACAGATGACTACGTCAAGTTGGGCGACATCAAAGGTTTTACAGGCGATCAAGATCCAGGAGCTGTGTATTGCACTGGCCATTGCTTTGAAACCTTCGAGCCAATCGCTGGGATGTATAGCTTTGGGGAATTACTCAACCGTGTTTTTGAAATTGGAGGCACATCTGGTCCTGGTGGTACATCCTTCATGACAGGCAACATCGGCTTTCCCACCAACAACATTGAGGGCAGTGTTGGCCCTGGTGGTGACGACATCTGAGACAAGCTGTTTCAACTCAATGCCCCGCTACGAGCGGGGTTTTATTGCAGCGGGTAATGCTTTAAGTCGTTGCCTCCTGCCAATGACTCTCGACACCCAGATGACGTTGGCCCTACCTCAGGAGCTTTTGATGGCACTTGGTGGTTATGTCTTATTCTTCTATATCCTTTATAAGGTTGCAGAGTTCTCTCAATGACTATCTACAGAATCATCCTTAATCAAACAACGGGAGAATCTCAAACCCAGTGGACTTCTGAGTCAATTGAGGAGATTATGAAACTATGGGAAGAAGAGAAGAACGAACAGGATAAGTTCAGCAAGATTGACATGGATTTAGTTCTTTATAAGGATGATGAAGTTATAGATGACTATGAAATCATTGATGCTCAACGAGAGTGGATAGTCATTGACTAACACATAAAACTACTATGTCGACCATGAAGATCGTGAGGAAATGTATGTTGAACTCCATGGCTTTGTCTTTGAAGCATTAACAAGTTGCTTTAAGGCAATTAACGAAGGTCTAGACGAGTTCACCTAGTTGAAGTTGAGAGAAGCAGGCTGATGGCTTGGCAGCCGGGAGTCAGCCTGTGGCCCGATTGGGGGATCAGTCAGCAGCGAAGACCACTCAGATGGGAGATTCGGATTCAGTGCGTTTCAGCAATGGTTAAAGAGTCAAGGAGGAATACCCCCACACAAGATCCAAAACGATGAAACTCACAGCTCTGGTCGCTATCGCTGCTGTGATTGTGATTGTTGGCTCTCTCCTTTGGAATAAGGGTGGTAACCGCCTTAATTGATACACAAAGCAGCGAGAAGCCTTCTTAAACTTGTGGAAATAGATCGAGGTTCCTGTGAAGGCATTGATCCTGTTGGCTTTGGTGCTTATAAACCTGGCCTTGATTTTCTACCTAGCAGAGAAAGTCTCTAGGTATTGGAAAAGATTTACAGACCATAGGAAATTAGTAAATGACCACCCAGAGATGAAGTCAGTTGATCCTGAGCGGGGGCTTATGGGATTTGAAAGTGACGATGTGATCCGTGCATTGGTTTTGGACAACGATGAGCCAGGAGAGAGTGAGCCATACCTGGCAACTCTTACTGAAGAGGAGGAGGATTAATCCCCCGCTTAAAAGCTCCTCTGCCCGCAAATCTGGGTTCGAAACTGTGGATAACCAAGCCGATCCTCGTGGCTTGGTTCAATCCATGCCAAAACCTTGGCACCTGAAGTACGCTTGTACTATGAGCGCAGACCACGGCGCCACAGGCGCTCTTCCTAGTGGAGTACAGGCGATACCACCGTTCCTAATGGTCAAACCAGGGGATTACGTGATCGTTCAAGCCCAACAACAAGTGGCCCAAAAGGACGTTGATGACTGGTGGATGGGACAGGTGGTGTTCTCTGTGGGGGAGCAAGAGACCCAAGGGTGAACACATTGTTCCAGGTGGCGGATGTCGATGATGGAGGGATCTACTGGGTCAATAGAGATTTAGTGACCCATATCGTTTGGACTGATTGAGATAAACCTTCCGCGCAACGAGCGGGGTTTTTTTATTGCCTGCTGAAGAGCAGCAAAGCTGAAACTGCCTACTGCATCAGACAAAAGAAAACCCCGCCAAAGGCGGGGTTTCTCGGCTTCTTGTTGGGCGTGTTGCCTAGTTTCCACTCCGTGAAGAAGCCCTCCTCACAAATGAATAATGCCTCAGAAATCCTGCAAGGCAAGACCCTACGTATCAGTTGGTTGACTGATCTGCAGGGACCTCTTCATCATGGGAGTTGCCAACTCCTCACAAGGTTTGGCTCCTCACACCCCCCGAAGAAGGCTTAGTCGCC
>JAVBIX010000077.1 GCA_030756895.1 Synechococcus sp. SP2 MAG | reverse complement strand
ACAACTAAGAACAGAAATGATTGAGGTTTTTGGCTGGAATACCTCACAAGAATGAAAATACAGACGAATCAGCTAGACCACCGAAATGCACAACACAACACAACACAACACAACACAACAAGAGATTATGAGATTCTAATCCGGGCAGATCCTGATAATTGGCAAAGCATGCTCAACATGCACTCCGCTAAGCGTTCAAAACCAAATAAAGAAGATAATCCTTCACAAAAGGATTAGTGCACTGACATCTACGGGTGAGAAACCAGGAGGTCATGAGAAACTGATGAAACTCCCCAAGGCAAGGTAAGATCAATGGATTCGATCAATCGGGAAAGCGTTATCTGATCCACATGGGTTTTCTTCTTTCTAGTCGGTCTGGTCATCTCTGTGTTGATGGAAAGAGAGTTTTAAAGCCTCACACTGAGGGGCTGTTTCCATCCAATCAATTTTGCGATGGAGATCTATCAATCCCTTCGACAGATCTAAACATCCTCACGGTCGCTCAGTGCTTCCTAGATCTCTACATCAATCCGATGGGGATGCTTCAAGAGAAAAGAACGAAAGGGAAAAAGTGGTTGCATTCCACTGTTGAAATTGAAAAGGTATTTGGTAAAGCGATACAAATAGACGAGTCTAATCACTCATCAAAAGGATCTCTTAAAGCTTCACCTAGTAAGACGAGAGGCTGGCACTTGTTTGCCATGCATACGTTACATCGCTTCTTTTGGAAAGATTTTTACTGCATCAGAGGTACACGCAAACTTGAAGAAACCGATGACTACCACTGGTGGCTTGAGAATAGCCATGGAGACATGATCGATTTAACCGAAGAGCAGTATCGAGTCGCGAAGATACCTACCCTGAGAGATCAGGGTAAAAAGCTCAAACCACTAGGACATCAATATTCAGCAACATCTAGGTTGATGGCTCACAAAATAACAGAAGTCTTGTCTTCCCATCATTATGACGCAAACGTCATTGATCAGTACGCCAATGCATACATGAAACGATGAAGAAAAACGGGAAAAAGAATCTCCACCAGTACTGCCATAATATACAAAGATTCAACAATGAAACGCCAACCTGTTACCAAGACAAAGAAAACAGTCTCCCACAAACAAACAGAACTCTCACTCATGG
>JAVBIX010000076.1 GCA_030756895.1 Synechococcus sp. SP2 MAG | reverse complement strand
CTTGCCTTGAGTATCAAACTTTTTGCCAATACTGATGTTGAAGATGTCTGAGCTATCGAGGCGACAATGTTCTTTTTTATTGGCTATTGATGTAGAGGATTCTGTATTTTTACCTTCGGCAGTGCAGTACTTTTGGGCTATTGAATTAGCCCAATTTTTGAAGGCTGCTTCTTTTGAAGTTGTTGCAAAATTGGTGGAATTAGTGCAAATCGCTATCGCTGAAGACTTGTTGCGAATATCAGATTGGATGGATTCCGCCCATCGTTTTTCATTGACGCCTTGCCACTGTGCTTCTGCCGCTGCAGGGGGTACACATGATGATGAGATTATTACAGCTGAAGCAACGGAGCTCGAGGCCAGTCGTTTCATAAATAGTGGCTTGAGAGTGATTATTCTATTTTGATTCTCTCAGTATCGCTTCAACACCCTGTTTCGTGCATCCCCTAAACAGGGGGGTTTTGATGGTTGTTTCTCGCTATTGGTTTATCGAATTGTACAAATCTTTTCAATACTCTTACTACCCTCTAAATCTGAATATTCATCTTTAAATACATCGATAAATAAAAAAGAGATTCTATTCTACTGTTGCTATGAACCTCTCAGTTCTCAAATAGATTCTCAAAGAAAATCTGTGCCGAGTAAGAAATATGGCTCATAGGTAGCATTACTAAAGTAGATCATTTGCGCTCCTCAACTAGTCGATGAATCTTTGTCTTTCATTTGTAGGAGATAGGGAGCGATAAAGCCTTTGTACTCAAGCCTTTTGTTAATCGATAACCCCTTCCAGCCATCAACATGCACTCTGCAAGTCGCTTCTCCACACAAACAGGGGTCGGGAAAATAATCAATAGAATAGTTCCTCATTGCATAGTCAAAAGTAATTTCTTCACCCTGCTCAATAGTTCTAAAGGCAATGAAGTCATGGGCGCCAGATTCATTTACTGAAATGCCACATGATGGATTGCATGAGTGATTTACCTTGCTAATTAGGCCTGCATGCTGAACATGTAGTGAAGCCGAGACTTGTGATGCATGCGAATGGTTTGCGGAAAGAGTTTTTTCGATTACTCCAATCATGACTATTTCCCCAACCGAGAAGGATTTTGTGGAAAAGACACCATCTCCCCGGCCAGGAGTGACCTGAAGCTCATATCCAACTGACAAAATTTGATTCCAATAATCATCCTTAGTCTTGTCAATTCTTGTTTTTTAGCAATGGGTATTATCGCTCACTAATGATATATGTTTTTTGAAAGCTAAAATTATAGCACTCATTTTCTGAGTGTTTTTGAAATTATTCCTGCTCAAAAGCAAAAATCAGCAATGGTCTTTTATTGTTCTAGTTTCAACGTATATCCCGTTGCATGTAATCTATGCATGGTTTTCATATAGACTAAGTAGATTGGTTAATTGTGCCTGAATATATTAGGAAAAAGTTCTTTTGCTAGTTATCGAGATAAAGCTTCTGATGATGCTCTATGATGACTTTTCATAATCTTGTGTGTAGGCTTTGGCATTAATCAATCATTAGCGCTTGCTTGAGTCCTGCTGACTAAATTTTTATCTCAATTCCCACTCTCTCAAGTATTTTTGCCATCTTTTCGTTTTTCGAGGATCACTCCTGAATATATTTAGGTCTCAATTTTCTAGCAAATATTGGCAATATAAGTTGCACGTAAATTTTAAGCATTTGCCATCTTTTTCAACGTGTTCAGCATTACAATCCTTCAGCAGCTATTGACAGGTATATCATTCAGGTGGTTATGCCGAGTCAACCATCTAATTCATTTTGAACTTCGTCGCAATCTACGGGAGGCGAGCTTATGAAAATCGAAACAGTCGACAGCGTGCTGCATGCTTTGATGTCGGTCGGTGGTGAAAAGATTGACTGGAAAGAGGGTGAATCGCGCACTTGCCCTAATGGCAGTTGGAGCATTTCGGAGTGCTCCGACTGTAGTCATTTGGTGCACCTGGATGAATCGATCACCGAGCGTTTGTCTCGTCTGGACATCACTGTTAATCAGGAGATCAACTTGCAGGTGATTTTTGATCCTGAAACCCGTCGCAATGAAGCCCTTGAGATTTACGAATCTACGACCGCTCGTTCTTTGCTGATATTAATGTTTTGGCCAGGTTTGGAGTCTGCGAAAAAGCTAGCGATCGCAGTCGTTGGTCAATGGCAGAGAGCCATTGAAGATGGCTGGTACGAGAACTGTTGAGACAGGTCAAGTTGAACGTCACTACAACTATAGCTGTCATGTTTAGTATTGCTGCCGCTTGGACGGTTTCAAAATTCACGCTTGAGACAGGCCTCAGGATTTGTTGATAAGAGCTATCGGATTGTTAATCTTACTTTTTACAGTGATGATGTGTTCAAATTTTAAGCACCAATCGCGAAGTGATTACTGAGGTGTTGGCGTCCTGTGAGATGTACCAGCTCATCACTATCTGATTAGACGCTCGTTAGTTCAAGCAAGACCCAATCTGTGTGATTTCTGCTCCACAGGCTCGGTTGCAATGGTTTTTGATCTACAAATTAGTTTGGTTTCTAGGAGTATCTTGCCAATGGGTCTGCGTTGGAAAGATCTCATGAAAATGCAAGGACTCCTTAGCGATTGCTTAGTTTTTGTATCAACCATCTAGAGCAAATTCAGTGACAGAAACTTGTCTTCCTTGAACTTATTGTAACCCTGCTCATAAAAAATGATCCCCATTATGGGGATCATTGAGTAAATATGTTTTGGGTATTTGTCTAAGAACAGAGTATTACTAGATCTTGAGGATCAGGCGTCGTAGTACATGGTGAATTCATGGGGATGGGGTCGCTGACGCAACTGCTGTACTTCTTCGTATTTAAGATTGATCCAGTTGTCGATGAAGTCTTTGCTGAACACTCCACCTTCCATTAGGTAGTGGTGATCAGCATTTAAAGCTTCCAAGGCTCCGTTCAGTGATGCTGGAACGGTGGCAATATTCTTGAGCTCTTCGGCCGGTAGTTCGAAGAGGTCACCATCGAAGCCATCACCAGGATCAATTTGGTTCTTAATGCCATCAATCCCGGCCATCATCATGGCGGCAAAGGCCAAATAGGGATTCGCTAAAGCGTCACCGGAACGGAATTCCAAGCGCTTGGCTTTTGGATTGGGACCGGTGAGGGGAATCCGAACGGCAGCAGATCGGTTGCCTTCCGAGTACACCAAATTCACAGGTGCTTCGAAACCAGGAACCAGGCGCTTGTAGCTGTTGGTGGTGGGATTGGTGAAGGCTAGGAAGCTTGGGGCATGCTTCAAAATGCCGCCGATATACCAACGGGCTGTTTGGGACAGTTCTGCGTAGGTTCCTTCGCCGAAAAACAATGGGAGTTCACCTTTCCAAAGGCTTTGGTGCACATGCATGCCAGTGCCATTGTCGTTAAAGACAGGTTTCGGCATGAAAGTTGCCGTTTTGCCGTACTTTTTGGCCACGTTGCGAACAACGTATTTGTAGGTCATCACGTTATCGGCAGCCTGAATCAGCTCCTCAAACACCATTCCCAACTCGTGTTGACCGGCGCCAGCAACTTCATGGTGATGCTTCTCAATTTTAATCCCCAATTGAGCCATCATTAACAACATCTCAGAGCGAATATCCTGCGCCGTGTCGTTTGGTGCAACAGGAAAATAGCCCTCCTTGGTTTGGATTTTATAAGCGAGGTTTCCACCTTCTTCTACCCTTCCAGAGTTCCAGCCAGCCTCAATGGTGTCGACGCTGTAGAAACATCCACCTTCGCTTGAGTTGTAGCGAACGTCATCGAAAAGGAAAAATTCAGGCTCTGGACCAAAATATGCTTTGTCTGCAAGACCTGTATTGGCGAGATAAGCCAATGCTCTCTGAGCCAATGCACGCGGGCAACGATCAAAAGGTTCATGAGTTCGAGGATCATGAATCGAGCAGATCATGCTCAGAGTTTTATGCCGATAAAACGGATCAATCCAGGCCGTTGAAGGGTCTGGAACCATGGACATATCCGACTCGTTGATTGCCTTCCAGCCGCGAATCGAAGAGCCGTCGAAGGCCAAGCCTTCTCGAAACTCGTCTTCGCCAAGCATCCCGGAACTCACAGTTAAGTGTTGCCACTTGCCGTGCAGATCGGAAAATTTGAGGTCGATCAGCTCGATCCCTTCGTCCTTGATCTGACGAAGGACGTCCTGAGCAGTTTTAGCCATGGTTCAGGCTGCGGCCGTAAATATGTTTTCTAACCGTAAGCACCGATCTGACTCGCTTTTGTAGCAATACACACTTTTTTGGTTGTGCAGTCCTCTTGGACAGGTTCCGGGCAGCGCTTGGTAACCGTTTCTGTCAAATTCCTTGAATCCCTGGTGTTCAGAGCGTTCTGCCCACCTTTGCGGTGTTACCTTCCAGCCAGTGATCCATAGCGTCCCCTCATCATGCGTGATGCCATCACCGGATTGATTGGCCGTTACGACCAACTGGGTCGCTATTTCGATCGATCGGCCATCGATCGTATTGAGGGGTACTTCGGCCAGGCGGAGTTGCGACTCAAGGCCGTTGAACTGATTAATCGTGAAGCGACTGAGCTTGTACGAGAAGCCAGTCAAAGACTGTTTGTTGGTGATCCTGAGCTGTTACTGCCCGGTGGTAACGCCTACACAACCCGCCGGCTTTCAGCTTGTTTGCGTGACATGGATTATTTCCTGCGTTATGCGAGCTACGCGCTGATTGCCGATGACAGCACGATCCTGAATGAACGGGTTCTTAACGGCTTGGACGACACCTACAAAAGCCTTGGTGTTCCTACCGGACCCACGGTTCGCAGCATGATTCTTTTGGCTGATGTTCTATGCGAACGCATGGTTGCTGAAGGATCAAGCCCAAGCGACTGCTTGATGCTGCGCAAGCCCTTCGACCACCTGGCATCTGGACTTTCCGCAAATGACATCAGTCAGCGCTAATTGCTTAGCGATTGGTTTCGTTTCAAGAGGCGTTGCAAACCAACTGTTTTGCCCCTTTTGAGGCCTGTCTGTGCGTAGGCTGCTGGCCATTAATTGGTGATCCTGGCTTTGGCGACGACGCACTCCCCCCGGTTGGTTGATTCGTCCCATCGCAGGGCCATTGCCCCGATCAACACCCCCGATCGTTTGCTGCTCGGTCCAGGACCTTCGAACGCCGATCCCACGGTGCTCAAGGCTTTGTCTCGCAATCCGATCGGCCACCTTGATCCGCTTTATGTAGAGCTGATGGGTGAAGTGCAGGAGCTTCTTCGCTACGCCTGGCAGACCGACAACCGCCTGACCTTGCCGATGAGCGGCACGGGCAGTGCCGCCATGGAAGCAACCCTTGCCAATACGGTTGAACCCGGAGACACCGTTCTCGTTGCTGTGAAGGGCTACTTCGGGAATCGTCTTGTGGACATGGCCGGTCGTTACCGCGCCAATGTGAAGGTGATCGAAAAGCCCTGGGGTGAAGCGTTTACAAAGGAAGAGCTCGAAGCGGCTCTGATTGAGCACAAGCCCACCATCTTGGCGATGGTGCATGCAGAAACGTCGACCGGCGTTTGCCAACCGATGGAAGGAATCGGAGATCTCTGCCGCAAGCACGATTGTTTGCTTCTGCTCGACACCGTGACCTCCCTTGGCGGTGTTCCCCTTTATCTCGATGAATGGAAAGTGGATCTGGCCTACAGCTGTAGTCAGAAAGGTTTGAGCTGCCCTCCAGGTCTTGGTCCATTCACGATGGGTCCCCGCGCTGAAGCCAAGCTTGCAGCGCGTCAAGACAAAGTTCCTAATTGGTATCTCGACGTTTCCCTGCTCAATCAGTACTGGGGCAGTGACCGTGTGTATCACCACACAGCACCGGTCAACATGAATTTCGGCATGCGTGAAGCACTCAGGTTGCTGGCGGACGAAGGCTTGGATATGGCTTGGGCGCGTCACCGCAGTAACGCTGAAGCGCTTTGGTCCGGTCTGGAATCGATGGGCATTGAAATGCATGTGCCCGAGGAGCTTCGTCTGCCCACCCTCACCACTGTTCGTATTCCAGAAGACGTGGATGGAAAGGCTTTCACGCAGCACCTGCTCAACAACCACGGCATTGAAGTGGGTGGTGGTCTTGGTGTTCTTGCTGGAAAGATCTGGCGAGTCGGCCTGATGGGTTACAACTCAAACCCTGAGAACGTCAGCAGGTTGTTAAATCTGTTTGAAACGGAGCTTCCTCAGTTCCGTCAGAACGTTGCCGTCGCTGCTTAAACCAGCTCGACAGCATCTCTTTCGCTTCCTCAGCCTGCACACCACCGATCACTGTCATTCGGTGGTGTGCACTCATGTGTGTGGCCAAGTTGAGCGTGCTTCCCATCGCTCCTCGTTTGGGGTCAGTTGCGGCAAAAATCACTTGTCCGACTCTCGCCTGAACCAAGGCACCGGCGCACATGGGACAGGGCTCCAAGGTCACCAACAGGGTGCAGTCATTGAGACGCCAGTCACCACGCAAACGGCAAGCCTGACGAACGGCCATCAACTCAGCGTGCCCAAGTGGATCATTGTTCAGCTCCCTTTGGTTGATGCCATGGCCGATGCAGCGGCCATGGTGATCCAAGACAACGGCACTAACGGGAACCTCTCCTCTTTCCCCGAAACGGCGCGCGCGCTCAATCAAACGCCCCATCCAGGCTTGCATCTGCGTGGAAGACAGTTCGATAGGAGACTGCACCGTCAGGCTCTTGGCTGAGCGCATCGTTGGATGTGCCACCACTTTGATGTGCCACCACAGGGGAGAATGTTCGTTCCCCATCTTGTCTTCTTGGTCGGACCTTCAAGGAATCCTGAACCGGTCGCTCTTTCGGCGTTTGCTTCACCCGATGCGCTTGACCCTCAACTCCTTCAGTTTTTGGAGGCTGCTTCCGAGCGGCTATGCAGCTGGATTGGTTCGGCCGGTGAGCGGGGTCCTATGCCAGCGCTCAGGATCCTTCCAGATGCTGCTCCGCAGGCCCATGGTCGCGATATGGAGCAACTGCTGGATGACCTCCAGCAGGTGATGGATGGGGCGTTTCAGCCTTCCCATCCCGGGGCGCTTGCCCATCTCGATCCACCGCCACTGAGTGCGTCAATCGCCGCGGATTTGATCTGCGCCGGGCTGAACAACAACCTTCTGGCCGAGGAGCTGTCACCCAGTTTGAGTCATCTCGAACGGCAGCTTTGCGCCTGGTTTGCTGAACGCATTGGCTTTCCTGCCGGGGCCTCTGGTGTTGCGGCTAGTGGTGGCACGCTGAGCAATCTGATCGCCTTGGTTTCCGCTCGCCATCACGCGGGTTTGGACCACAACCCAGAGGCCGTGGTGGTAGTCAGTGCTGATGCGCATGTGTCCTGGCATAAGGCAGCACGCGTAATGGGGCTTCAAAGCGACGGAGTTCGTGCCATCCCGGTGGACGAGCAAGGGCGCATTGATCTGCAGCAACTAGAGGCTGAATTAGACACGCTTACAAGAGATGGACGCCCTTGTATCGCAGTGGTGGCTACAGCAGGCACCACGGTGCGAGGCGCGATCGACCCCGTTTCTGCGATGGCTGATCTCTGCGCTCGCTTGGGCCTATGGCTGCATGTGGATGGGGCGATCGGTGCGGTTTTTGCTCTGAGCGCTACTACTACCCATCTGCTCCATGGGATTGCACGCGCTGATTCGATCACCGTGAATCCCCAGAAAGTTCTTGGCATCACGAAGACCTCATCCCTTCTGTTGGTTCGCAAGGCCGCTGTTCTGGCCGATGCGTTCTCCACAGGCCTTCCTTACATGGAGCCTGCCCTCGAGCACGATCACGGCGGAGAACTGGGTCTACAGGGGAGTCGGCCGGCAGAAGTGCTCAAACTTTGGCTTGGCTTGCGACAACTCGGTGAATCAGGACTTGAACAAGTGTTGTCCGCCGCGATTGCTCGTCGTGACTATCTCCAGCAGCAACTGGATCCCAACAGGTTGATGATTCTCACCGGCCCATTGCATGTGCTCGCCTGCAGTCCCCAATGCGGACAGCCACAGCAGCATGAACGCTGGTCGATCGAGACACGCCGGCTCTTGCTCAGCCAGGGCATCATGCTGTCGAGACCGCTCCATCAAGGACGGCACTTCCTCAAGGCTGTTCTTGGCAACCCGCATACCGATCATGGTTTGCTGGACCAACTTGCATCAGCTTTGAATCAATCCGTGGAGGATCTGCCCTGATGGCTGCCCCAAAGCAGCAACGTGGCCGCTGGGTGGCGATCGTCACGGGCATTGTGTCTGTACTGATTGGTGTGGCCTATTTGGCGCTGATCACGGTTCTCGATGCCCGCGGCCCGATGCGTCCCCCTCCGCCCGAGGCCCTGGTTGGGGTGGTAAGCGCTTCTTTGCCTGTTGCCGCAGTGGTTCCACCACCTGTCTGACAGCGGTATCGAGGAATCGTTGAAGGGCGCTATCGCGACGGTTGAGGTCGTAGTGCCGCTGCACAACGTCTTGCACGCCACCATCTCCCCAATCTTGATCTTGCTGGAAGTAAGTGATGAAACTGGCTCCTGCGATTCGCGTTAGCCATGCAGCAGCAACACCTTGAACGGCTTTTCCCAGTAACAGGGTGGGCAGATTCACGCTGAGTGCGGTGCCAATCAAGGCGACACCGCCTTTGACAACACCCAGGCCTGCAAGGGTTCTTCCTACCGAAACGGCTAGCTCCTGCGCTTTGGCGCGTGTGAGCTGCACGTTGTAGACCTTCGCGACCTCCATCACCATCTGGGCATTGACGGCAGCCGTGCCAAGCAAGTCGATGCCGGGTAGTGGTGTCGCTGCCACCACGCCTGCACTAATCCAGGTGTAACGATCCACGATCCGTCTTGCTTCGGTCTGACGCTGTTGGTTGAGGAGTGAACGCCCTTTATCTCCGAGAGTCCTGCACTGAAGAAGAATGTTGTCGGCCAAGAGCTCTTCGCCGTCGGCATGAAGCACGACGGCCATGCGTTGAAGTAGCACTCCCACTTCAGCTGGAGGTTGCCAGGGTTTTTGCCCAGGTCTTGGCAAGGATTGGGGAGAGGCACTGGTCGGGATGACGTCCTCAGCAGCCAGAAGGCCTTTGCAACGTCCGCGCAGTAAGGCCAGCAGACGCTTCTCCTCCTCCTCCCCCCGCAGATCGCATTTGTTTAAGACCAACATCAAGCGCTTGCCTAAACCCGCAAGGCTGCGAACCACATCCCATTCGGCAGAGCGCAGATCACCATCCACTACCACGAGCATTAAGTCGGCCCGGCTGGCGCGTTCACGGGCTTCTTGTTCCCGATCTCTTCCATCCAGTCCGCTTTCAAGGATTCCAGGGGTGTCCACCAATTGCAGTCCGCGTTCCAGCTTGTTGAGACGAAGCCGGTAGGTCTGGCTGCCGGTTGTGGAACCCATCGGTGCTCCAACCCGCCCGACAATGTCTTGGAGCAGGGCACGGATCAGGGATGTTTTCCCGCTAGAGCCCGTGCCAAACACCACCACCACTAAATCGCCGCGTGCCAATTCACGCGCCACGCGCTCCCGCTCCAGATGCAAAGCCTGCCGGGCCACATCGTCTTGGAGACGTTCCAAAAGGCGATCAATGCTTTCAAGGCTCTGTTCAGCAGCTTGACGACGCGACCCAGGCGGTAGAGGGGCTGTGGTGCTGGCTTTTGTCGCTCCGCGACGGCTTTTCCATCCCTTCCACACGGGCCAGCCAACCTGCACCACGAATGCAATCACCAAGATCGTGCCGATCAGCAGCACGGGACCCACAAGCCAGGGCGGAAGGATGTAGCTGAGATCCCAGAGCAGATTGCGAATCGCCTGGAGCACCAGGCCAAGCACCAAGAGGACGATCAGCCCCGCTGCACCAAACAAGATCAGGCGATTGGATCCCTTCATTGGCCCACCACACCGCCGTGTCCTGCGGTACGCATAATGCGACTCCAAAGAGAGGCTGCTAACGCGCTGGAACTGGCTGAAGGACTGTTGTCATCGTTGCCCAGCCAAATTCCCAGCACCCAATGGCGACTCGGCTCGTAGCCAATGAACAGCAGGTCACGCCCATCATTTGTGGTGCCTGTTTTCCCTCCTTCTTGTCCACCGAGCGATGCGGCACGCCCTGTGCCGCTGCGAATGACCGCTCGCATTAAGCCCTGCATTTGCTGAGCTGTCTGTCTCTTCAGTACACGACGAGACGCTTGGCGCTGACTGCTTTGTCCAGAACTGCTACCTCCAGCTCCGCCACCTCCATTCAGGCTGCTGCAGGCACTGGGTCGGTCTAAGCGACAGGTTTCTGCATCGAGCAAACGACGAATGGTGGTGGGAGGTTGCCAGATGCCGCCATTGGCCACAGCGGCATAGGCACTGGTGAGCTCAATCAAACGAACCTCACTCTGTCCAAGAGCTAGCCCCGGTACAGGATTTAAGGGAGTGGAAATTCCTAGGCGTTTCGCCAAGCTCACCACCTGGTCCAGTCCCACGCGTTGGGCCAAGCGCAGCGCTGCGGTGTTGTGGCTTGAGGCGAAGGCGCTGGCCAAGCTCAGTTGGCCCGAACAGGTGCTGTCAAAGCGTTGTCCTCCCCAGCGAAGAGGGCTGCAATCCAAGGTGTCGTTGGGTTTCAGGCCTTGCTCCAGGGCCGCTAAATAAGTGATGAGTTTGAAGGTGCTGCCGGGTTGGCGCATCGCCATCGAGGCACGGTTGAACTGGCTCGAGTTGTAGTCACGACCTCCGGCGATGGCGAGAACTCCGCCCGTGCGGCTGTCCAGCACAACAGCGGCCCCCTCCTGAACACCAAGCGTGGAACTGTTGCTCAACAAACCGCTCAATTGGCGCTCCACCACGGATTGCAGAACAGGGTCTAAGTGGGTTTCGATCAAGAAATTTCCTTCATCAGCCACATCTGGGCCCACGAGCTCTGTGAGGTCTCGGCGCACTTGATCGGTGTAGAAGGGTGCCGAGCGACTGACCTGCTCCCGACTGCAGGCCTCTTTTGCAAGTTGAATCGGTTGACGACGCGCCAGTCGCGCTTGCTCCAAGGAGAGTCGACCGCCATCGGCCATTTTGTTGATCACCCGATTACGCGCTTTGAGTGCGCGCTGGGGAAACTGACAGGGATCGTGCCCATTGGGTGATGGCAATAGACCCACAAGAAGTGCAGCTTGCTGCACATTCAGATCTGCTGCGGATTGATCAAAAAACACGCGTGAGGCATCTTCAAATCCCCAGCCAACGCCTAAGTACACGCGATTGAGATAGCTCAGCAGCAACTGCCTTTTGCTGAAGCGACTTTCCAACTGCAAGGACACGAGCAGCTCTTTCCATTTTCTGGCCAGGGTGTCTCCATCTCCCACGTAATTGGGATACAGGCTGCGAGCTAATTGCTGCGTGAGACTGCTGCCTCCCTCCAGCACTTTCCCGCCGATCAAATTGGTGCTGAAGGCTCTAAGCGTGCCAATGGGATCGGCCCCTGGATGCCACCAGAAACGGTTGTCCTCACTGCTGAGCAGAGCATCAACCAGCAAGGGGGAGAAACCATTCACCGACTTGAGTTCGCGATGACGGCTGGAGTCCACGGAGGTCAGCGGTTGGTTCTTGCCGTCGTAGATGGCCACCGGCCCCCGCACGCGCGCCAGTTGCCCGCGGATTGGCATGGTGAGATTGGACAGCAATAGCAGCGCTCCTCCGCCACCCAGGCATCCCAACAAGAGCAGGCCCAACCAGCGCTCGATCCGATGGCGTCGTCTTCCTGCTTCGTCGTTGAAATGTAGAAAGGGAGCCCTTTCGTCTAAAGCCGGCGCAAACTGAACGACGTCTCCATCGCGCAGTTCCAGCTGCGTCACCCGGCGACCCTTCCACCACAAGCCATTCGTGGAGTCCAAATCTTGAAGGATCCATTGCCGACCCTGGCGTTGCAGCAAAGCGTGTTGTCGGCTGACGGCCGGATGATCGATGTTCACTTCCAGAGGACCATCACGTCCAATCCGATAGCCATCGCCATGCAATGCAATGGTTCGATCCACCTGATCTCTCTGATGAATGATCAGTTGGGCTGGTGACGGTCCGTCAGGATTTCGCTTGTCCATTGCGTTGGGAGAGAGCGTCGATGGCGAAGCAGATGACGGCGAGGTTGATGGCGATGTCCGCGCCATTGAAGATGGGAAAACGGAAGGGCACCAGCTCAAGGAAGTCGGTGACATATCCCAGTTGCCAGCGGTCGATGCCATTACCGAGCGTTCCTCCAAGCAGGCAAGCCAGGGCCAGACCTACCCAGAGATCGAGTCGTTTGGATCGCCAAATCCAGCCCAGCAAACCCACCGAAACGAGCAAGCTGAGCAGTCCAAGTAGGGCGGTGGAATCACTCAACATGCTGAAGGCGGCGCCAGTGTTACGCACGAGCCGTAACTGCAGCAATCCCGGTAAGAACGGCTGCGACAGATTGGGAAGCAGATGGGATCGAGCCCAATATTTAGATGCTTGATCCAGCAGCAGGATCAAGAGGCTGATCAACACAACAGTGCGACGCCGGATCAGTCGGTTGCTGCGGCTGATCATTCGATCCAGAGCAGACGACGAATTGGAAGTGCAATCAAAGAGATTGCGACGCATAGAGCCAATTGGGAAAGCAAGGGACCCAGGCTGTAGCTGTACAACAGCTCAGGAAGTGATTCACTCCAACGGTTTAAACCTGCACCGAGTAGCAAATTAAGAATTCCGCACAGCTGAATCGTGGCCACGCCGGCGATACCCGCCGAAGTGAGTCGCGCTAAGTCGTTCATTCCTGCTTGATGCGCAAGCCGCCCGGTGAGCCAGGCAGCTGGCACAAAGCCTGCGAGATAACCAAAGGCGGGAGTAAGGACATAGCCAAGACCTCCACCGTCATGAAAGACGGGAAGATCAACCAGCCCCACCGTGATGTAAGCAACCGCTGCTATTACGCCTGATCGAGGGCCGCAGACAAGAGCGCATAACAACAGCGCCGGCACTTGCCAGGTGCTGGGCAAACTCAGCAATCGGGGGGGAAGTTCTGCAACCGGAACCAGGACGGCAGCCGGGATCAAACTTCCCACAAGGATCAGGAGCAGTCCTGCGATCGCGCCGCTCCAAGTGGCAAGAGCCCGCACGGGCAAATAACAGCTGAACCCATCCTGCTGTAGGAGAGGGTGATTGCCCAGGTGTCATGACCGTTTCCATCGGTGACCAAGTCCAACTGATCAGCCCGATGCCCTATCTCAAAACTGCAGATCCAATGCCAATGCTTCGGCCTTCAGATCTCGTTGGCAGTGATGAATCAGGCTCTGTGGTTGCTCTCCATCCCCTCGAAATTGCTGCTGTGCGCTTTCGGCGAGGCACATTTTTAATTCCGATTGATCGTTTATGTCCCGCAGGATCTGAGCAGGTGAGTTGAGGAAGATGGATGCTGCGAAATCATTGCTCTTCTGTTTTAATTTTTGATCTTCAGAAGCAATTCGAGCGAGCATTAAGGACTGGTTATCAGTTCGCTTTCTTTCAGCCTTACTGAATCAGTGGGGTCTCAACATGTGATTCGGCTTGTCAAGTGCTGTGGCTGTCTTGTAGGGGGTCGGGTTTGTAGTTTTGAGTGCAAATCAAACGCGTTGCAACGGCATAGCGATTGAGCCAGCGGTTCACTCGGGTGCGCTGTATGGGAGGAACCTCCTCCACCAATTGTGAAAGTTCAATCGCCCCGAGCCGTCTTAACTCGCGAACATCCACGTGCCAAAGGGATTCTGCTTCTCGGATTAAACGCGCCCAAGTGCGCGCTTGTTGCCAGCGCCTCAAACGACGCCGTAAGGGGTCAAAGGACCTGAATTCGCAGTGGCTGAGAGGTCTCTGCACGCTGGGACGAAGGTAGAGAACAACCGTACTGACAGCCTGATGCCGCGGACCTTCTCCGTGAAAAATCCCCTACCTGCCTTCGGATTGCTGAAACAAAACCGGGTGATTGACGTCAAATTTCCTCTTGCGGCACAACGGGAAATGGCAGTTCTTCCACCTCACGGGCGCTGAGACGCCTTGTCCAGGCTCCTTTCACCGGATCATTCCAGCGGAATCCTGCTTCACGAGCGAGCTGGCGATCGTCGTATGAGACCTGAGCTCGCATTAATGAACGGGGTTCCAGTCCACGTTCAATTAATTGTTCAAGTTGATCGCAACGGCGGAACACTTCGGCCAAATAAATGCAATCGCTGAGAGCGCGATGGGCTGCCCAAACCGGAATCTCGTAGGCCAATGCCAAGTCTCGGACGGACGGGCGTGACCTGAGCTGCTTTTCTTTCGGCCAACGCATGTCTTCCATGCTGCAGAGCCAGGGCAGATCTGTTGCAGGAAGATGGCCCCTGCCAAACCA
>JAVBIX010000075.1 GCA_030756895.1 Synechococcus sp. SP2 MAG | reverse complement strand
CTAATAGTTTTGGAAAGTTGTTTGAGTATTCAATTAAATGATGCCCAGCAATTCTTGCCTTGAATATCAAACTTTTTGCCAATACTGATGTTGAAGATGTCTGAGCTATCGAGGCGACAATGTTCTTTTTTATTGACTATTGGTGTAGAGGATTCTGTATTGCTACCTTGGGCAGCGCAGTACTTTTGGGCTATTGAATTAGCCCAACTTTTGAAGGCTGCTTCTTTTGAAGTTGCTGCAAAATTTGTGGAATTAGCGCAAATCGCTTGTTCTGAAGACTTGTTGCGAATATCAGATTGGATGGATTCCGCCCATTGTTTTTCATTAACGCCTTTCCACTTTGCTTCTGACGCTGCAGGGGGTACAGATGATGATGAGATTATTACAGCTGAAGCAACGAAGATCGAGGCCAGGTGTTTCATGAATAGTGGCTTGAGAGAGATTCTTTTTTATTTTCTCAGTATCGATGCAACACCCTGTTTCCTGCATCCCCTAAATGGGGGATTTTGGATGGTTGTTTCTCGCTATTGGTTTATCGAATTGTACAAATCTTTTCAATACTCTTAATACCATCTAAATCTGAATATTCATCTTCAAATACATCGATAAATAAAAAAGAGGTTCTATTCTACTGTTGCTATGAACCTCTCAGTTCTCAAATAGATTCTCAAAGAGAATCTGTGCCGATTAAGAAATATGGCTCATAGGTAGCATTACTAAAGTAGATCATTTGCGCTCCTCAACTAGGCGATGAATCTTTGTCTATCATTTGTAGGAGATAGGGAGCGATAAAGCCTTTGTACTCAAGCCTTTTGTTAATCGATAACCCCTTCCAGCCATCAACATGCACTCTGCAAGTCGCTTCTCCACACAAACAGGGGTCGGGAAAATAATCAATAGAATAGTTCCTCATTGCATAGTCAAAAGTAATTTCTTCACCCTGCTCAATAGTTCTAAAGGCAATGAAGTCATGGGCGCCAGATTCATTTACTGAAATGCCACATGATGGATTGCATGAGTGATTTACCTTGCTAATTAGGCCTGCATGCTGAACATGTAGTGAAGCCGAGACTTGTGATGCATGCGAATGGTTTGCGGAAAGAGTTTTTTCGATTACTCCAATCATGACTATTTCCCCAACCGAGAAGGATTTTGTGGAAAAGACACCATCTCCCCGGCCAGGAGTGACCTGAAGCTCATATCCAACTGACAAAATTTGATTCCAATAATCATCCTTAGTCTTGTCAATTCTTGTTTTTTAGCAATGGGTATTATCGCTCACTAATGATATATGTTTTTTGAAAGCTAAAATTATAGCACTCATTTTCTGAGTGTTTTTGAAATTATTCCTGCTCAAAAGCAAAAATCAGCAATGGTCTTTTATTGTTCTAGTTTCAACGTATATCCCGTTGCATGTAATCTATGCATGGTTTTCATATAGAGTAAGTGGTTTGGTTAATTGTGCCTGAAGATATTAGAAAAAAGTTTTTTTACTAGTTATCGAGATAAAGCTTCTGATGATGCTCTATGATGACTTTTCACAATCTTGTGTATTGGCTTTGGTGTTGATCAATCATTAGCGTTTCCTTGAGTGCTGCTGACCAAATTTTTATCTGAATTCCCATTCTCTCAAGTATTTTTGACATCTTTTCGTTTTTCGAGGATCACTTCTGAATATATTTTTCCCTCAATTTTCTAGCAAATATTGGCGATATAAGTTGCACATAAATGCATGAGCATTAGCCGTCTTTTTTCGACGAGTTCAGCCCTGCAATCCCTCAGCAGCCATTGACAGATATATCATTCAGGTGGTTATACCGAATCAACGTATCTGATTTGTTTTGAACCTATTCGCAATCTACGGGAGTCGAGCTGATGACAATCGAAACAGTCGATAGCGTGCTGCATACATTGATGTCGGCCGGTGGTGAAAAGATTGACTGGAAAGAGGGTGAATCGCGCACTTGCCCTAATGGC
Organism: Synechococcus sp. SP2 MAG; assembly: GCA_030756895.1. Classification (GTDB taxonomy): domain Bacteria; phylum Cyanobacteriota; class Cyanobacteriia; order PCC-6307; family Cyanobiaceae; genus Synechococcus_C. Next base: position 969 of record JAVBIX010000075.1, on the reverse strand, counting down.
AGTTGGAGCATTTCGGAAAGTTCCGACTGTAGTCATTTGGTTCACCTGGATGAATCGATCACCGAGCGCTTGTCTCGTCTGGACATCACTGTTAATCAGGAGATCAACTTGCAGGTGATTTTTGATCCTGAAACCCGTCGCAATGAAGCCCTTGAGATTTACGAATCTACGACCGCTCGTTCTTTGCTGATATTAATGTTTTGGCCAGGTTTGGAGTCTGCGAAAAAGCTAGCGATCGCAGTCGTTGGTCAATGGCAGAGAGCCATTGAAGATGGCTGGTACGAGAACTGTTGAGACAGGTCAAGTCGATCGTCACTACAACTTCAGCTGTCAGGTTGAGTATTGCTTTGGCTTGGACAGCCATAAAATTCACGCTTGAGACAGGCCTCATTATTTGTTAATAAGAGCTGTCGGATTGTTAATCTTACTTTTTGCATTGATTGTGCGTTCAATTTTAAGTGCCAACCGCGAGGTGATTACTGCAGTATTGGTGTGCTGTTAGGGATCGATTCAAGGCTGGGTCGAACCCAATTTCTCCCTGTTGGATGTACATGCGCATCACTATCAGATTAGACGCTCGTTAGTTCAAGCAACACCCAATCTCTGTGATTTGCTCCATAGGCTCGGTTGTAATGGTTTCCGATCCACAAATTAGTGTGGTTTCTAGGAGTATCTTGCTTATGGGTCTGCGTTGGAAAGATCTCATGAAAATGCGAGGACACCTTAGCGATTGCTAAGTTTTTGTATCAACCATCTATAGCAAATTGAGTGGCAGAAACTTGTCTGCCGTGAACTTGTTGTCACCCTGCTCATAAAAAATGATCCCCATTATGGGGATCATTGAGTAAATATCTTTTGGGTATTTGTCTAAGAACTGAGTATTACCAGACCCTGAGGATCAGGCGTCGTAGTACATGGTGAATTCATGGGGATGGGGCCGCTGACGCAACTGCTGTACTTCTTCGTATT
>JAVBIX010000074.1 GCA_030756895.1 Synechococcus sp. SP2 MAG | reverse complement strand
GTTGCTACTCAAAAACGCTTCTGGGCCATCAATCGAGCGATCCACATGGCTCTCGGCGGCCAAATGCAGCACGAGATCGGGATCAGCCTCCTTCAGCGCCGAGGCCACGGATTCAGCATCAGCCAGATCAACCTGCATCAGGCGATACCGCTCTTCTCCAGCAGCTCCTAATCCAGCCAGTGTGTCTTGAATCCCACTGACATCACTGGCGTAACCGAGCTTGTCGAGGCTGAACACGATGGCGCTGGTTTCGTCCAACAAGCGCCTCACGACGGCCCCGCCAATGAAACCTGCTCCTCCTGTGACCAGGACCCGTTGCATCGTCATCGGCCGCCGGCCTTCAGCACGGTTTTGATCGTACGAAACAGAATTACAAGATCGATCCAGGTGCTGAAGTGCCGTAGGTAATACAAGTCGTACGAGAGCTTGAGATCGGAATCCTCAATGCTGCTCGCATAAGGAGCGCAGACCTGGGCCCAACCGCTCAACCCAGGCCGCATCCAATGGCGCTTGCGGTAGTGGGGAATATGGCGCTCAAGCTCCTCCTCAAACTCTGGGCGCTCTGGTCTAGGGCCGATCAAGCTCATTTCACCGGACAACACATTGAGCAGCTGAGGGAGCTCGTCCAAACGCAGACGCCTCAGCCAATAGCCCACCTTGGTGATGCGCCTATCTCCTGGTTGCGTCCAGGTGGGAGCATCAGCAGCAGACTGAACAACCATGGTTCGCAGCTTCAGCACCGAAAACGGCCTTCCCAACCAGCCGCTGCGTTGCTGGACATAAAACACAGGGCCCCGATCTTCCAGCCATACCAACAGGGCGGCGAGTGCCACAAACGGAAAGGTCAACACAAGCAATCCTCCCGCCACGATCAGATCAGCGGCTCGCTTCAATTGCGCTTGCACACTGAACGTGGCGGCCCAAGGGAGGTCGTCATAACTAAGGCCTACATCTGGAAGCAACACGGGTGGAAGCCGTTCCTGCATCTGTTCAAACAACCGCTCCGTTGACATCACCCGCAGCAAACTTGGATCACTCGTTTCCAATTGATTGCGCAATTGCTGCAATGAAGCCTCTCTACGCATCTGGGGCGTCAAGGTGAGCATCAAAGGTTGACTGAGCCCCTGAAGTTCCCTCTGAAGCTGACCCAGCTGAATCGTCTCGAGACGCTCCCTTTGGGGGACACGGCGCCAAGCCTGAAGGATGGGCCCCCTCTCCTCATCAGCTGCTAGTAACAACAGCCTTGGCGGCTCCGGCAAAAGCATGCCCCGACGCAAACCAATGCGCACGAACAGCGACCAACTGGTGAGAGCCGAAAGCCAGAAGATCTGCACCCTGCGGTAGACCAACCACACCTGTTCACCGGGATTGAACAACCAACGCGCCAGCCCCACCACCATCAACATCACCAGCGCCGTAAGCAGAAGACGTTGAAGCAGGACCCCCACCGGTAGGCGCCGCCAACGCAACACGGTGTAGCTACCAAACAACCAACCCAAGAGCGGATAGAGCAGCAAGCAGAAAAGCAACCAACTCTCTTGCCCTACCCAATGGGTTCCACCCATCGGCACGCCAAACGCTGCGGGAGCAAACATGATCAAAACCAAGATCAAGATCTGCCCTAACCAATCGAGCAGCAAGGCACGCAACAGCAGCGTGCGCGGATCACGACCCCACATCAGCGATCACCTCCTTCAAGGCCTGACGCCAGTGCTTGGGCACCAAACCCATTAGCTCTCTGCTGCTGGTGCAATCCAAAAGCGAATAGGCCGGTCGCTGCGCTGGCGTGGGGTAATCAGCTGTGGCGATCGGCTGCACTTGCGCCGCGCTCTCAAGCGTTCCTGAGTCCTCAGCCAACTCGCCAATGGCCACAGCAAAGTCGTACCAACTTGCAGCGCCAGCATCACTCCAATGCATCACGCCACAAAGCTGCCGCTCAACCATCCGCCAACAGGCCCCCGCCAAACCAGCGGTGGACGTAGGGCACCCCACCTGATCGGCCACCACCCTTAGAGGCTCCGCAGCAAGTGACTTTTGGCGATGCAACCGCAACATGGTCAGCAAAAAATTGGCACCAACAGGGCCGTACACCCAACTGGTGCGCAACAACGCTGCTCTGCCCTCACGTTCCAACCCCAGCACCTCAGCGATTGCCTGCTCTCCGGCCGCCTTCGTGGCGCCATACACACCAAGCGGGTCTCGCGGTTGGTCAAGTTTGTAGGGATGGCCTTGCCGGCCGTTAAACACAAAGTCGGTGCTGAGTTGCAGCAAACGTCCACCTGTTTGAGCCATGGCTTCAGCGAAAGCTCGCGGAGCCAAGGCATTGACCGCATGGGCCAATTCGGGCTCCGTTTCTGCCCGATCCACAGCCGTATAGGCGCCGGCATTAATTACCCAATCGGGTTGAGCATCAAGCACCGCCGCACGACAGGCGTCTGCGTCGGCAAGATCCAGCGCAACCAAGCCATCGCCACCGCTGCGGCTTGTTGCGATCAGTTCCAGGCTGCTGTTTTGCAACACTTTGGGCAACGACCCACGCAGAGCGCATCCAAGCTGCCCTTCGGATCCCGTCAGCAAAATTTTCATATCACCCACCCGCTCATGCGAACACCTCTCCAGCTCGTTCGAGCTCAGCCAAGAAAGGTGCTTCCGCATCCTTGGCTGCTAACAACGGTGCAGCAACACCAGCCCGCTCCAAAGGCCACTGCAGATGAAGCGTGGGGTCATCCCAGCGCAAGCAACGCTCACAGCCGCGGTTCCAGAAGCCACTGGCCTTGTATTGAACCTCCGCCACATCGCTGAGGGTAAGGAAACCATGGGCAAAGCCCACCGGCACCCATAACTGTTGTTGGTTCTCAGCGCTCAGCTCTGCCGATACCCACTGGCCATAGGTGGAAGAGCTGCGCCGCAGATCGACTGCTACATCAATAATCTCACCCACACTGCAGCGCACCAACTTTCCTTGAGGCTCCGGCAGCAGCTGGTAGTGCAAGCCACGCAAAACGCCAGCGCTAGAGCGGGAATGGTTGTCCTGACGAAAGCGCAGGGCCTGCGCCTCGACCTCCATGACACCAGCTTCCTCAAGAGCGCTCTGGAAAGTGCGCTCATTCCAGCTCTCATAAAAAAAACCACGGTCATCCCCAAAGACACGGGGCGTCAACAACAACGGGCCCTCAAGAGGCTGTCCGCCAGAACCGATAAGACAATCAGCCTGCATGGTTTTCCCGCTGCAGACGACTATCGAGATTCCTCTGGAACAAGGCATGGTCACTGGTGCCTTCTTTCAGCATCTGCAGCAGGTAGTCGCCATAGCCACTTTTCACTAAAGGCTGGGCCAGACGCTCAAGCTGATCCGCATTAATCCAACCCTGACGCCAGGCCACCTCTTCTGGGCAACCCACCTTCAGTCCCTGCCGGCGCTCAAGGGTACGGATGTAGGAGCCTGCTTCATGCAGGGAATCAAACGTGCCCGTATCAAGCCAGGCCATTCCACGGCCCATCAACTCCACCGTGAGCGCTCCTTCCGATAGGTACATCAGGTTGAGGCTGGTGATTTCCAGTTCACCGCGCGCTGACGGCTGCACTTGCCTGGCTCTCTCCACCACCGAAGCGTCGTAAAAGTAAAGGCCAGTCACGGCATATCGGCTGCGCGGCTGAGTGGGCTTCTCCTCAATGCTCAAGGCTTGCCCCTGCGCATCGAATTCCACCACTCCATAGCGCTCCGGATCGCGCACGGGATAGGCAAAAACGGTTCCTCCAGAGGCCTGAGCGGCAGCCGATTGCAATTGCGGGATCAGTTCGTGGCCGTGAAAGAGGTTGTCTCCCAGCACCAACGCCACAGGATTGCCGTCGAGGAAATCAGCCCCAATTAAAAAAGCCTGGGCCAAGCCATCAGGACTGGGCTGAACCGCATAACGGATGCTCATCCCCCAGCCACTGCCGTCTCCCAACAGTCGCTGAAACGCATCTTGGTCATGGGGCGTGGTGATAATCAGCACCTCACGAATCCCAGCCAGCATCAA
>JAVBIX010000073.1 GCA_030756895.1 Synechococcus sp. SP2 MAG | reverse complement strand
CGCCTGACTCGAACATGGCAGCCACGTCTCCTGCAATCTGATTAAAACAATGGATCCATGGACTCATTTCGCCGATCCCATCGACGTCGTACGGGAACGTTTCAGCATCCCGGCGCGTGGTCGCAAGCCTGACTATCCCGATAAGCGTAGAAATCCTGCATGAACGAACAACATTCAATTCGTACGCCCGTGTTGTTAGTTGCTGCTCAACTAGTGCGCTGCAGGCTCTCGGCGAGCGTGGTCTGCGGTTGTTCCTCGTATTGCTCCAGATACCGCCGGGCAAAGTGACCGCGACTGGAGAAACCCATCGATGCAGCACTGTCGCCAACACCTAAAAGCCCCAGGCTGTCGCGACGGGCGGGCTCTAGGAGCAACTGCCTAACGCGATCCATGCGAATGGAGCGCTGAAGACCCAAGGGTGTTTGTTCGAAATGTTCCCTGGATCCACGAAACAATGAGGTTCGGGATTGGAAGAGCTCGGAACTGAGTTCCTCCACAGTGATGGTTTTCATAGGGTTGCTGGCGCACCAGTGCAGCAGGTCGATCGCTGCTTCATGCCTAGCCTCTCGACTGGCGATATGCGTTGTGCGTGCGTGGGTTTGTTCAAAGCAGCGGATCACAGTTTCGATCAGTAGGTCGGCTGCTTCTTGCTTCCAACTGTTCTGCTTAGCTCTGATCAATTTGTTCAGCTGGTCATGCAATGCCTGCCGAAGATCCGGAAGCAGTTCCAATTGGTTGGTGCTTTTCCAGCGTTCCAGGGTGAGCTGGCTTGCTCCCAGTTGGGCCAGATGTTCGAACAGGGCTTCTTTACCAATCACGATGGTGGCCAGCCGAGCACCGGCGGGCACCTTCAGGTCGAAGTTAGTGAGTTGCAGGTTATATCCCATCAGTGCTGGCCAAGACACGGGAATGCCTTGGGCGCGATACGGCGACGTTGCATCGACATCCTCTAAAGGGAAAGCCAAGGTGCAGGATGTCGAGCGCCGGGTACCGCTGAGAAACAGGCTCTGATTCGTTTCCAGCAGATTGAATCGAATCGCTCCATGGCCATAAATGCGCAATCGCCCATGCAATGGCCCACGGCTCAACTGCAGCGATACGAGATCAGGAGAGAGGGGCTTAAACAGCTCCTGCAGGCCATGGCAGCTGGAAAAGGCACTGTCGAACTGAATCACCAAACAGCTTTAGCCTCATCAGAACTGTTACTGCTCATTCGCCTGTCCGCATCGATGAGCCAATGAAACCTTGCGGATATTCAAGCTTAGATTTAGTGCTCAGTCGACTCATCAGGTGACCACAGCCTGACTCGAGAGTTTTAGTCGTTTCAGAGCAGTATTTTTTACGAGTATCCATTAAACGTGTGCACGCTGGGAGCGCGGCAACATGCCTGTTCGGAGAGAGTGTTGCGACGCAGCTTATAAGAACTTTAATTTTCGGATTATCGATCTCTTTCTTTTAATCAAGTGATACATAAAAAAACTCCCAAACTTAGGGAGTTTTACCGTTGCTATCTAGTTTAGTTAGTAAATATTGGAAGAAACTATGGAGGTAATCATTCAAAACATGTTATTGAGTGTGAGATCCCTTGTTCAGTAATTGGGTTTACGCACTGCACCAAAGAGGGGATTTTGGACAGGTGCTGCTACGCCATAAGTCACCACAAGTCCCTGCCCTCCTGGGAATGTTGAGGTGCGAGGGCTATAGCTATTGTTGATAACAACATTGGCATCGTACCAATTGTTGGCGCTCCAGATATTGCCAGCATCATCAACAACAACATCTGTCGTGACTTGGATGACCCCACTCTGATAGTTGTGAATCACATCGCCGGTAGTTTTCCCCTCAGGACATGTGGATGGATCTGTTCCGCAGATGTGGATCAGGCTTTGTCCGTAGAGGTTGCCAACCCAAACATTGTCATTTCCATCAATCGTGACGCCCCAGGGAACGTAAGCAACTTCACCAGCGACTCCGTTTTTGATAATTTCAAGATCAGAAGAGATCAATGCAAGATTTCCAAGGGTTTGCAGCTTGGGGTTGACCGCAGCAAAAGCAGCGCCTGCCTCAAATTCTTCCATGATTGTCTTGGGTTGTTGAGGTGGGTTGGGTGTACCAGGAGGCATGACTGCACCTGCTGGAAGTGCCCCTGTGGGTGAATTGGATTGTTGAGATAGCCAGACGTTGCCCTTTGAATCAATCGCAAGACCACGGGCTCCAAGTGCCACGGTGACTGTTTGGTATTGATCAGGTGAATCACCCTCAATCACGGTGAGTTTGTTATTAAAGCTGCTGCTCACCCAAATTCGGTTTTGATCGTCTGTAGCCACTCCAAATGGTGCTTGAAGCCCTTCGATTGAGATGCGTTCACCTTGCCTAAAATCACCTCCAGGAAATTGAATCATGTAATTTCCAGTGTTGTCTGCTATCCAGACATCACCATTTTTGGATGTTGCAATTCCCTGAAGTTGGCCTACTTCTTTGTCAATGGTTGCAGGCCCAAGAGCTGTTCCATCTTTGAGGTCAAATACACCTACTTTGTTATTGAATGTGCCAACCCAAGCATAATTTTCTGAGATTCCTGTTCCCCATCCAACCCCGTCCAACCCCTGCCCGTTGTAGCCAGTGATTGCCGGTGACTGTGCACTGCCTTTCTGGTCGAAATGCGTCATACCGCCACCTATGCTGTTTACCACACCTGATTGTGATCCGGGGATCCAGTTGGCACCACTCCAGAGATGGCCCTTTTCGTCAAAGCTCAACTTTCCAAGTGCGAATGCACCACCACCCTGCAGCCTGATTGAGAGGGAATAACTCTCTGGTTGAAATAACAAATAGGGAAGAGATGCAGTCGCTCTTCGTTGAGAGTTCATACCAAGAGGATAGTTTTTATCAAATAATTTATATAATTTATTTGTATTTTTCCAAGGTAATTTCGCAATACTTGTCATTGCGTCAAGGGTATTTGATGTGTCGGTTATAGAAAAGAGCTGGGTGCAAGCCTGTTCTTTTTGAGGATCTCCGCAAAGTGCTAAGATATTAGAAAGGACATTGATACGAGCAGCAGTTTCTGAATTAAGCAGGTTGAATCCATTTAGCAATGTCTCCCCAAATTCACCTGTGCTTTGGTTGATGAGGTGCTTGACATGCCCAGAACCAATTGCCAGTGCATTTTTACTACCAATCAGTTGATCGCCTTTTAATTGCTGAGCATTGGGCCAAATTGATCCCACTGTTGTTCTTTCACTAATCGCTACTGCTCCATTCACTGTTTCATCAAGAACAGTGATCATGGTGAGGCGGTCAACCTTTGCATTGTTCACCGTTCCACCTGATGCGATCAGGTAATGAACGGTTCCATCGTTTGGTTTGACGGCCAGATCAAAACTTCCATCTTTCCTTGAACGAACAACTTTGACTTTCTCGGGCTGTGTCCCGCCTTGCGTGCTCCAGAGAGTGATCGAAGCGTTAGCCACAGGTTTGCCCATGACAGAAACAAGGCCGCGTAACGGCTTGTGGTTGCCGGCTTGTGCCGCTTGCTCACCATCAAAGCCAGCGAAACTGATTCCCAGGCCAGCGATCAACAGTCCTCGATTCAATGCGTTGATGAGGACCATGAAAGAAATGGGCGAATTCTTTCTTGTTAATGGGGGTAACTGCCCTTGCCATCCCCTCGACTGACTTCTTGTACGAATGGGCTCACGTCAGCCCCTTAAGCCACTTGTGTACCTGCATCTCACTTAGCCAAAGCCAACAGCGCCGATGGGTGTCCGACTCTCAAAATCATTAGGGGGGCTTGTTTTAAAGATGCCTAGGTGGGGGATTTGGATCGAAACCTTGAGGTGCTGCACAACAATCTGGTCCTCCTTTGATGCGCAACTGAACGTCATTGAGGGCAAGTCTTCACTGCCAGAGAAACCAGCTGAGGCATGCCTTATGGCGATTTAATCAATAACCTTGGTTGAACCGACACTCTTAATCAAAAGGTCGCCTGGTGAAGCAAACTCTGACTTCATCGAACTTTATGTCTGATTAAGGGTAATTTCACCTGCAAAGACTGATTTTATATGAAGTATTTTCTCTCCGCAGCATTCTGCCTTTCTGCACTGGCGGCTCCGGCATCTTCCGCAGAACGAATCAGCTTTCAGCTTGGTGAATTCGAAAGATCCATCCCGATCGCAGAACTCTCCGATTACGCGGGCGGGAAGCCGCCAGGCACCGCACTCGCTGATGTGCTCCGTCTGTTCAAGCCCTCCGAGCAGCTGGCATTACGTAAGGCTCTAAATCAGTCGGCGCCTGTGAATGCCGTAATGGCATCGGACTACCTCTCTACAGCCCTGGGCAGGCGAACGATTCAACAGCTGATAAAGCTGGTCAATCAGCCCAAGGACGTTGCTGGCAATGCCATGGCTGCGGCCTTGATTAAGGGAGCAGGCAGCGGCGACAGCCTGCGCTTGATTGATGTGCTGCAGGCCTATCCACTGCCCACGATCCCGGTTGACGTAAAAGCAGTGGGCTCGCTGCTGCGTTCCCTGACCCAGGAGTTCAATCTTCAAAACAAGCTGTATTCGCGTCTGGCTGCACTGGGAGGAACTCCTGGGGCCGGTCCGGATCTTCTGGCAGCAGCGAAACCTGGCAGGATCCGTTTTGAGCAGGTGTCCTTCACCTTTAAAGGTCGTGTCGTCGACAGCATCAAGGCAGGTGCCTATCTGCCTGAGACAGCAACAACTCAGAGCCAGGCCCCTCTCGTGGTGCTTGCCCCCGGACTCAACACCGATATGAACGCTCTCCTGTACGTGGGGCAGACCCTGGCAAGTCATGGTTATGCGGTCGCTTCTCTCGACTTTCCTTTCACCAGCGCCGACACCATGACGGCCGCAATCGAGGGCACAGGCGCCATTCCTCCCGCCAATGCCTGGTATCACCAACCGATCACGGTTAGCGCATTGATCGATCAGGTCGAGAAGCGCTGGGGGACAAAGGTCGACACACAGCAGGTTGGTGTGCTCGGCCAGTCCCTCGGTGGCTATACGGTCACGGCCCTTGCCGGAGCCCAATTGGATTGGCCCAACCTGGTGCGTGGATGTCAGCAGCTGAATGACCCGCGCACTGTCGTTCTCAATCCTGCAATTGTCTGGCAGTGCACAGCACCTGGTCGTGTGGTCAAGCAGACAAGTTTTCGCGATCCGAGAGTGAAGGTCGCTGTGGCGGTAAATCCAGTGATCAATCCGATTTTCAGCAGCGGATCAATGGCCCAAGTAGCAGTGCCAATGCTGGTGATTGCTGGCATGAAAGACGTTTTTGCTCCACCTGTTTCCCAGCAGCTCTCGATGTTTACGAGCCTTCAAAAGCCAGGCTCGGTGCTAGCGGTTCAGAAAAGCGGCACACATCTGTCATTCCTTGATGCCACCTCGAACCTTCCACCTGTCATCACGGGTCCGGCTCAGTCTCTTGCCAGACAGGAACTCCAGGGGATGGCGAAACTCTTCTTCGACAAGCATCTTCTGAATAAGGC
>JAVBIX010000072.1 GCA_030756895.1 Synechococcus sp. SP2 MAG | reverse complement strand
TTTAAATCTGCTATATGCCACTCAATCGGATGCGAAGCCAAGCAAGAAACTTGAGAAAAGAGTAATCACCACTGCACCATCGTTGTTCAAACCACAATACAAATTGTCCGAATCAGGACAATCGCCTTTAATTCAGCGAATTAGCGTTGCCTTGAAAAAACCAAGACCTAGTCCCATACCCTTGGGCTTATCTTCTAGAAATGTGATCGCCAATTCAAAATCCATTAAGCCCTTCTCTTCGATGAAATCTCGTGGAAGCTGGCCGCTTCGTTGATCGAGGTAACGCCCATGGATCTCTTCTTTGTTCTTACTTAAAAAATCGACGATCTCCTGAAGCACATGATCGCGCCATTCGTCTTTGTCGCTTTGCTGCACCTGGCTTTCCCTCATAACGCATCAAATCACCTAGCCAAAGCTAAGACGACATGAGGCGAACAATCAAGCCTGCGGGAAGGCATAGTCATGGGCATCAAACAACGTCCAACCGCCTTCACGATCAAGCTCCAACACAGAGTCGTGAAAAGGGAGCAGAGAAGATCTGTGGCCCACACTCACATACCCAGCGCCAGCATCACGGAGTAGCTGATACACCGTCCGTTCCGTTGGGATATCTAACGCACTCGTGGATTCATCGAGAAGCACAAATTTCGCCTTAGCGAGCAGAACCCTTGCAAATGCAATTCTCTGCTGCTCTCCCACAGAAAGCACCCTTGGCCAATCAATGAACTCCTCCGATGACTCCAGTGTTTGGTGGATGGAGGAGAGGGAGACCGAGTCGAGCAGCGAGTACATCATCTCCTGGTTCAAATCCAAATCCACATCTGGATAGAGCAGCTGTTCGCGCAAGGATCCTGAAAACACATAGGGCTTTTGTGGAATAAAGATCACACCATCACGAAATCCCCTTGATGCCACCACTCCAGAAGCTGGAGTCCATAGGCCACTGAACATCCTCAGCAACGAGGTTTTCCCGCATCCCGATGGTCCCACCAAAAGAAGACGACTCCCCTGATCTAGATCGAGACTGAGATTGCGCACCAACGTGCGTTCCTGATTGGGAATCGTCAGCGTGGCGGACTCCACATGAATCATTACCCCAGGAGCCAAGAGATTGGCTTCGGGTGCTGAATGCGATTCAAACAAAGAAGGGCCGGTCTCTAGATCACGAACGCTGAGATCAAATCCATGCCCAATCTCACTCAAGCGTTGACCATT
>JAVBIX010000071.1 GCA_030756895.1 Synechococcus sp. SP2 MAG | reverse complement strand
ACTCTGGTGATGGATCTAGCAATGCTGGAGATGATGTCATCGATGCCGAATTTACAGAAACCAAATAATTCAAGCCTTGGTTTTTGATTGAATTAGACATAAAAAAGGGGGGCAAATGTCCCCCTTTTTTGTGCCATTATTCGGCGATTGCTGTTACTCCTTAATTGTGTTAGCCGCCGCTTTTGCTTGAACGATCACCTCTGGTGGAAGGGAGATATATCCCAGCTCGGGTGCTTTTGCCTGTGATTCCTCCGACAACATGTAATCGAACGTTGATTTGAGTACAGCAATGTTGCTTCCGTTGCCGTTGGCGTAGGCAAGCACCCAGGTGAAGGTCACGATGGGATAGCCGTGCATTGGGTTGGCATTGCTACCGATCAGATCGGGCCCGAGGTCGATCGAACCAAGGGCTCGATTCGCTGTGGCATTGGTTGGAACCACCTTGTCTCCGGAGCCGTTTTGAATGGCAGCCGCCTTTAGATCCCCTTTGACATAGGCCAGCTCGACGTACCCGATCCCACCATCAATCTGGGTGAGTTGGGCGGCTACACCCTCGTTGCCCTTGGCACCCACACCAGTAGGCCATTGCACGGATTTATTGGCGCCTACAGCGTTACCCCATTCCGGACTGATTGCAGAGAGGTGCTTAGTGAAGTTGTAAGTGGTGCCAGAGCCATCAGAGCGATGCACCACCTTGATTGCTTTGGCTTTGCAACCCAATGCGCTGTAATCGCGAATGGTGCCTAAAAAGATTCCAGCGAGTTGCTCTCGAGTGAGCTTCAATTCACAGCCTGGATTGTGGTACGCCACCGCAATGGCGCCTGCTGTCATCGGCACCTGAACGACGCCGCGACTCACTTTGGCAATGGCCTCGGCCTGCATGGGCTTGTCAGAGGCCCCGAAATCAACGGTGCCTGCAGTGAATTGACGGACTCCCGCACCTGATCCAATGGATTGGTAGTTGACCTGGATTCCTTCAGGCGCCAGATCTTGGAACCAGCGTTGGTAAATCGCAGCTGGGAACGATGCTCCTGCGGCTGATAAACGGCCTTGTTGTTTGCCAGTTCCCTGATCGCTCGACGAGCAGGCAGCAAGACTCAAAGCGGTTGCAACGCCGATCAGTGCAGTGCTGGAGCGGTTCAAGAAACGGCGACGCATGGGGTCGAATGAGCGATTTACTTGCATGTCATCTCTACATCTGAGGTGTCAAAGACCAAGAACGATCGAGTTGAGACAAGGTCAGGAAGCGGGAATCTTGGTTGTATTCACCATTTGCTGACCAACCCAGTCTGCCGTAGCAGGCGCCAAAAGAACTCCGTTTCGGTAGTGACCGCTGGCCAGAATCAAGCCTGGCTCCAAGACCTCAAGCAATGGAGCTGGACGCCCAGAGGGTCTCGCCCTTAGGCCATGCCATTGATTAACGACCTCGGCCTGTTGCAGCCAGTTCGGTGCCAGGCCATCCAATCGGCGCATGATCGAAGGTTCCTCAGCGGAAGGTTCCTCACCTTGTTCGAGGGTTGCGCCAAGCCAAAGCCTGTTGTCTCCATGACGAATCAGATTGATTCCGTTGCAGACCAGCACTGCTGGCCAGTGATCCCAGGCCTTTGCAGAAGCTGACACTTGAAGGTCAAGCACCTGGCCTAGGACGGCTTCCATCGGGAACTCGTGCCCTAGAGGTTGCAACAACAGTGAACTGTCTAAGGCTGTGCAGATCACAACAACGTCGCAGTGGGTGTTGTGGCCTGTGCTCAGTTCCAGTCGCCAAAGGTTTCTATCGCCAGGATTCGGGCGATGGAGTGTCGTTACGCGAGCCGGCAAAAGAGCCACCTTTTCCGCCTTGAGGCTCCGTCGTAACGCCCGTTGAAGGGCCAGGGGATCAATACGACCGTCGTTTTGGGAACGCAAGCCTCCATGCCCAGGATTGGGCCAGGGAATTTGATCGGACGTTTGCAGAGCCGCTGTGCTCTCTGAGCCAAAGCTTTCGAGTCCAAGCTCGCGCCGTTGCTTGGCAAGACTCTGCATGCGTTCTAATTCCAAGGGGCTCGAAGCCAGCTGGATCAGTGGAGAGTCGAGCTGCAGGGGGGTATCGGGATGGTGGAGTTTTTCCACCCATTGAGGCCAGAGCTCCATGCTGCGTTGACGCAGACGCCAAGCACGTCCGCTGGACCGACGAAACACGTTCCCCATCAAGACGCCAAGCGAAGCAGCCGTGCCATTGAGGGCTTGTTGATGACCGTTGCTGCGCTGAATCGGTGCGTCTAATGACGGATCAATCAGCGTGACGTTGTGTCCTTGACGGGCTAAATGCCAAGCCGTGCCGGCGCCGACGGCACCAGCACCAATCACGGCAATCGAGATAATCAGCTCAAAGCTTCAGCGGGAATGACGCGAGAGTAATTAGCAAAACCCGTTGCAACGGATGTGTAGGACTTTTGCAAGCGTGTTCCGTCTTGAAGACGGGCGGCCTCATCCACGTCAGCGAGAGCTTCTTTGAGCTTTGTTGCCAGTTTGTTGGCTTCGGCGCGATCGTTGGGAAGGAGGCGTTGATTGATGTACAACATCTCGCGACCGACCTCTTGCATGGGTCCGTGAATCAGGTTGCGGGTGAAGGTCCAATCGCGCTGATTGACGAGGGCTGCGAGATCTGGGAGACGCTCCTGGGCTTGCGTGAATCCCTCAGCCTGCCTGCGGATGACTGCCATGTCTTCAGGGCTAATCGTTGCGGGCTTGGCATTGCCATTACCGCTGCAGGCTGCGAGGCCGAAGCAGAGGCACACGCAGAGGCAAAACGCAGCGATGCGACGCAGGGCGCTCAGCATGGGGAAAGGGAGAGAAGGGAGAATGCGACTTTACCTGCGTTATTCCGATCCCTGAGCACGGACTGCCAAGAGAGAATGAACTTGTGAATTTCTGCTGCGCGTGAACGGGTCAACGGTCATCCTTCAACTGATCTGTCCTGATCGGTCAGCACTCGTGAGTGAGCTGGCTGGATGGGTGGCGGCCAACGGCGGCAACATTCGTCACGCTGACCATCACACCGACTCGGGTGCCGGGTTGTTTTTGAGTCGGATTGAGTGGGAGCTTGATGGCTTCGGGTTGCCTCGGCATGCGATCGAGCCAGCGGTTCGTGCCCTCGCAGAGCGTCTTGGTGGGGAGGCACAGCTTCACTTCTCTGATGAGTTGCCCCGTGTTGCGATCTTTGTGAGTAAGCAGAGCCACTGTTTGCTGGATTTGCTTTGGCGCTCTCGCAGTGGTGAATTGCCGATGGAGGTTGCTTTGGTGATCTCCAATCATCCCGAACTAGAACCACTCTGTGGTGACTTTGGTGGGCGATTTGTTCACGTACCGGTAATGCCCGCAACAAAGCGGGACGCTGAAGCCCGAATTCTTGACCTCCTTGAAGAGCAGGACATTGAGCTCGCGGTGTTGGCGAAATATATGCAAGTGCTGAGCGGCGAATTTTTAAAGCGCTTCCCCCAGGTGATCAATATCCATCACTCGTTCTTACCTGCGTTTAAAGGCGCTCAGCCGTATCACCGCGCCTGGGATCGGGGAGTGAAATTGATTGGTGCGACGGCGCATTACGTCACTGAACAGTTGGATGATGGCCCGATCATTGAGCAGGCCACCCTTTCTGTGAGTCACCGAGATGAGGTGGAGGATTTGATCCGCAAGGGTCGGGATACGGAGCGGTTGGCCTTGGCCCGGGCTCTGCGGTTGCATTTGTGCCGTCAGGTCATGGTGTATCGCGGCCGTACGGCGGTGTTCGCGTGATCCAGCGAATCGATGCGTCCCGTCCGCTTGAAGCGTCGCGTTGGGGTTGGCGATGTTTCCAGATTGGTTTGTTTTTACTGCCCTCTTCGGCACTGCTGGCCTCTCTGTTGTTGTTTCCCTCTCTGCTTATGAGCAGTTGGAGGAGCGAGCGTCCGTTTTGGCGTGACCCTTGGAATGCGCCCTTGTTATTGGCGTCGTTGTTGATGGTGATCGGATGCTTTGGCTCCTATTCCGGATCCCTCGCCTGGGTGGGCATGGGGAACTGGTTGCCTTTCTTTTGGGCGTTTTGGGGCTTTCAGCCCTATGTCAGCTCGGCTGAGGCACGCCGTCGTTCTGCGCTTTGGTTGGTGGCAGGTAGCTTCCCAGTGGTGTTGACGGGTTTGGGGCAACTTTGGTGGGGTTGGCAAGGCCCCTGGCAAGTCCTGGGTGGATTGATTATTTGGTTCATGACCCCTGGTGGCGAACCAGAAGGTCGTCTGTCCGGGCTGTTTGATTACGCCAATATCGCCGCCGCCTGGTTGGCACTGGTTTGGCCATTGGCGTTGGCAGCTCTGATTCAACCGGGCCTGAGCAAGCTGCGGCGGGCTGTTGTTCTGGGCCTGGTGGTCGCTTTTGTGACGGCCCTCGTGCTCACGGAGTCGCGCAATGGCTGGGGAGCACTCGTACTGGCGCTGCCAATTGTGCTGGGTCCGATTAGCTGGCCTTGGCTTGTGCCCCTCTTAGTGATTGGCCTTGGGTTGTTGATTGTGTCTGTTGTTCCTGGGGTGCCGTTGTTGATTCAGGCCCCTGCGCGGTCTCTCGTGCCGGAAAGTATTTGGGGCAGGCTCAGTGATAGTCAGTACGCTGATAAAAGAGTTCTGGCCTCCACGCGACTGAGTCAGTGGGGTGTGGCGCTTCAGTTGATCGCTGAAAGGCCCTGGCTGGGATGGGGAGCAGCGGCTTTTTCGGTGATTTATCCGCTCAGAACAGGGAAATGGCATGGCCATGCTCACAACCTTCCCCTTGAACTGGCCATTGCCCATGGCTTACCGGTGGCGGCTTTGGTGTTGGGGTTGGTGCTGGCCTTGTTGATCGTGGCGCTCCGTAGGGGGCTCACACGGTTGTTTGATCGTGCTTGGTGGGCAGCAGTGCTCACCTTGATGGTGCTGCACGGCACCGATCTGCCGTTTTTTGATAGCCGCGTGAATATTGCTGGCTGGATTTTGTTGGCGGGACTGCGCTGTTTGCTCAGGCCTGGTCAGGAGCGTTCTCTGGACTCAGCGCTTCGCGTTGATGCTTGAGAAGCGTGCCGCTGGGCAGGGGACCATCGAGATGGCACCAAGGAAGAATGTGGTCGTCTGACCAGGTTTCATGCACGACTTCCTCCCAGGCGGGGGGGCGGGGCAAAGGCACTCCGGCAGAGCTAGCGGCTGGTAATTCTTCCGCTCGTGCTGCTCGATAAGCCTTTTTCCAGCCGCCAAGACTTTCCTGGGAGCCCCTCACCGCGGCAATCACTGGTGCGAGTCGACGATCACTACGGGAGAGCAGGGCTTGGATCACGCTCCAGCCATAGCTCTCAGGCCTGAGTTCCACACCCTTGGGTTTGAGCCGTTTGGCGAGTCGTTTGAGGCGTTTGTCGGCTTCTGGCCGAACCCCTTGCCACTGGAAGGGTGTGTGGGCTTTTGGAACAAAGGTGCTTACGCCCAAGGTGAAGCGCAGGCCAGGAGTTTGTTTTTTTAGGTCCAGCAGCAGATCGGCGGTTGCTTCAATGTCGTCGTCCTGCTCCGTGGGGAGTCCCACCATTCCGTAGAGCTTGAGGCTTTTCAGCCCTCCTTCTTTTGCATAACGGGCGGCTGCGCTGATTTCCTCCCGGCTGAGTTTCTTATTCACGACGCGTCTCATCCGATCACTTCCGCTTTCGATGGCGATCGTCACCGATTTGCTTCCGCGGCGACTCAAGGTTCCAGCTAGTTGAGGTGTCACGGTGGCAGCGCGCACGGAGCTGACACTCACGCGCAAGTCATCAAAGCGGTCTTGATCCAGCCACTGCAGCAAATCGCTGAATTGGGGATGTTGGGTCACCGAGGCACCCAATAAGCCCAGACGACGGGTTGCCTTAAGCCCTTTTTCGACTGCAGGGATCAGGCCGTCATCAAGAGATGGGGTTCGGAAGGGCAAGGTGAGGTAACTCGCCAAGCAAAAGCGACATAGTTCTGGGCAGCTGCGTACCACCTCCACCATGTGAATGTCGGGCCACGCGGCTTCAGGGGTGATCACCGTGGAGTGGCTGAGGCTGTTGCCCCTCCAGGTTTGTTTCGCGATTCGCTCAGGTAGATCTGCCTCTCTGGGTTTGATGCCCACAAAGGCACCGTCGGCACTGAATTGCGGAGCATGCAGATCGGGCACATAGATGCCAGGAATCTGCGCTAACGAACGAAGCCGCTTTTGGCGGGATTCGTCTCGCACCTGCTGGAGGGCATCGATGAAGGCGGGCAGTAGCTCTTCTCCATCCCCAAGCAGTACGACATCAAAAAATGGAGCCAGCGGTTCTGGGTTGGCGGTCAGAACCGGGCCGCCACCGAACACGATTGGATCCTGATCACCCCGTTCATGGCTCCAGAGGGGAATGCGTTGTTGTTCCAGGAGATCCAACAGAACAGGTCCATCAAGTTCCCAGCTCAGGGAAAGGCCAAAGAGATCACAGCGACGGTGTTGAGGATCGCCTTGATCTGTAAATAGTCTTCTGACATCAAGATCGGAGCGCATGGCCAAGCTGGCCCATACGAGTTGGTAGCCAAGGCTGGTGATGCCCACGGTGTAGGTGCTTGGGAAGGCCAGCACTGTTTTCAGTGCACCTACCTCAGCAACAGCAGGTTCAAATAGGAGGGTTTCGCGGTTCAGCAGAGCCCGTGCATCACGGTTTCATCCTGCAGGATCAACGGAGTATGCAAAGCAATGGTTCCCTTTCCAAAGCGATTCGCAAAGCCATTGTGATGGTCCATTGAGGCAGAGATGCTCACTGAGGATTGCTGTCTTGGGGGTCCGGTTCGTCGGGTTCGGATTGGGGTTTGGGTGGTTGAAAGGTCTGGCGGCGCGTTGAGTCATCCCGTTCATGGTGCAGTGCCTCCCCGATGTTCATTTTTGGCTTGGAGGTGATCTTCCTCCAGCAACTCAAGCTCCATCTGTCGTTCGTAGATCGAGCGGTGATCAAACAGGCGTGCGATCAGAAAACTCGCTATGCAGGCCACCAAAATTGGCTTTAAGACCAACAAATCCTTAGTCAGTGCGAAGGCCAAAAACATGGCCGTAATCGGTGTGCGTGAACAACTGGCTACGAACGCTCCCATCCCCGCAAAGACATAGGTGCTGGGTACGTGGCCGGTGAGAGCTTCCACCCAAATCCCACAGGCGAGGCCGATGGCACCGCCCAGGGTGAGCATTGGGAAAAACAAGCCTCCAGGAGCACCAGACGCTGCTGCTAATCCAGTGCTGAAAAACAGCACCACAAAGGTGCCGAGCGCCATTGGAATATCAGCTCTCCCATCACCGATGAGGTCTTGTAAGCCTTCGAGGTTGTGAAATTCGGAGGGGAGACACGAATACACCCCCCCTAGTAGTGCACCGCTAATCACCATGCGTAAAACGAGGCGGTCGCCGAACCAACGTTGCCCTTGTTTCTGCATGGCGATTACGTAGCGGCAATACAGCTCGGCCAACACACCCACAACAACGCCTAGTGCGATCAGGTATCCCAGATCTATGGGTAAAAAGCTCACCAGTGGCTCGTATTCCTTCTCCAGCTGAAAGCCAAGGGCCGAGTCCAGCCCCCCGCCACTCGTGCTTAAACCCGCTAACCCCAAGACATCCGCCCAGGCATCTGCCAAAAAGGTGGTGACAATCACCAGCAGCATTACTACTGGTCTTACGGAGTGCAGTAATTCCTCAATGGCGTAGAAAAATCCGCCAATCGGAGCGTGAAATACGGCCGCAATCCCTGCTCCACCGCCCGCTGCGACGATCACGCGACGAAATGCCGCAGGTGCTCTTAGCCAACGCGCGAGTTGCCAGGCCACCGATCCCCCCATCTGAACGGCGGGACCTTCCGGCCCGAGGGGGAAGCCACTGCCGATGGCGACGATTCCGGCAACCAATTTGACCAAGCCCACCTTGAGACCCATCGGGACAGCCCGATGGTTCAGGAATCCCATGATGTGGGTGATTCCGGATCCACCTGCTGATGGTGCCAGCCGCGACACCAGCAATCCAGACACCAAACCACCTGTTGCGCCTAAGCCAGGCAGAACGGCCCAAGCAGGAAGGTCTGCCAGCAGTTCCAGGCGCCAGGCACCTAAAACTTTGATGCCCACCTTGAACAACACTCCGGTGAGGGCTGCGCCAAGCCCCGTGAACATCAAGGCGAGCACTACAACCAGCCAGCGGCGTTCCAGCAGTCGGCGAATGCTCCGACTCGAACCAGCTGGATCTTTTTTTTCTTTTAGGTCGCTAGCTGCAGTCATGGTTTTAAGCGGACGCCGTTCAGGCGCCGGCCATGACCTCCGCTTGTTCCGAAGCGCTCAGTACTCGACCTTGTTCAACGAAATTATCGATCTGATCGAAGTTGAGATAGCGGTACAGCTCTGCTGAAAGCGGGTCGATCTTTTCAGCGGCGATCCTTTGGTATTCATCGGGTGTTGGAATACGCCCGAGCAGGGCGCAAACAGCGGCTAATTCGGCGCTGCCGAGGAAAACCTGGGCTCCTTTGCCAAGCCGGTTATTGAAGTTGCGGGTGCTTGTTGAGAACACGGTGGTGTTGTCATCCACTCGGGCTTGATTACCCATGCAGAGCGAGCAGCCTGGCATTTCCATGCGGCTGCCGGCTGCTTCAAACGTGGCGTAGTAGCCCTCTTGCTTGAGCATGTCCTCGTCCATGCGTGTTGGCGGGCAAACCCAGAGCCTGGCGGCGATGTCGCCGGCCTCCTCGAGAACTTTGGCCGCGGCGCGGTAGTGGCCGATGTTGGTCATGCAAGAGCCGATAAACACCTCTTGAACGGGTTCGCCAGCTACTTCGCTGAGCAGTTTCACGTTGTCGGGATCGTTCGGGCAGGCGAGGACGGGTTCGGTGAGCTCATCGAGATTGATCTCAATCACTTCGGCGTATTGGGCGTCGTCATCCGCCTGAAGGAGTTGGGGGTTGGCCAGCCAGTCCTCCATCACCTTGATCCGTCGCGCCAGGGTGCGGGAATCGTTGTAGCCGCGCGCAATCATGTTTTTGAGCAGCGCCACATTGCTGCTCAGATATTCACTCACTGTGGCCTCGGACAATTTGATGGTGCAGCCAGCGCAAGAGCGTTCTGCCGTGGCGTCTGTGAGCTCGAAGGCTTGCTCCAGCTTGAGATCTGGCAACCCTTCAATTTCCATGATCCGGCCATTGAAGACGTTTTTTTTGTTGGACTTTTCCACGGTGAGCAGGCCCCTTTGGATCGCGACCCAGGGGATTGCATTCACCACATCGCGGAGTGTGACCCCCGACTGAAGAGAACCGCTGAACCGGACCAAGACCGATTCGGGCATGTCAAGAGGCATGGCACCGATGGCGGCAGCAAAGGCCACAACCCCGGAGCCTCCTGGAAAAGAAATACCGAGAGGGAAGCGGGTGTGGCTGTCACCCCCTGTGCCCACGGTGTCGGGCAAGAGCATGCGATTGAGCCAGCTGTGGATGATGCCGTCACCGGGGAGAAGGGCTACACCGCCGCGTTGGGCAAAGAAATCAGGTAGGTCCTTCTGGGTCTGCAGGTCCACTGGTTTGGGGTAAGCGGCGGTATGGCAGAAGCTCTGCATGACCAAATCAGCGGAAAAGCCAAGGCAGGCCAACTCCTTCATTTCGTCCCTGGTCATGGGACCGGTGGTGTCTTGACTGCCAACGGTGGTCATCAGCGGTTCACAGCTCGTGCCGGGACGGACGCCTGGAAGACCGCAGGCTTTGCCCACCATCTTTTGAGCCAAGGTGAAGCCTTTTCCGGTGTCGGCAGGAGCGCTAGGCCGGATAAACGTTTCAGAAGGGACGAGTCCAAGTTGGCTGCGCACCTTGTCGGTGAGAGCGCGACCAATCATCAGTGGGATACGACCGCCAGCACGAACTTCGTCGCTGATCGTGCTCGGCTTGAGTTCAAATCGGCTGATCACCGTGCCATCGCGTTCGATCGTTCCGGCGTAGGGGCGAATCGTGATCACATCACCGGTGTTCAGATCGCTGACATCGCACTCAATCGGTAAGGCGCCTGAATCTTCAGCTGTGTTGAAAAAGATTGGAGCAATCTTGCCGCCAATGATCACTCCGCCGGCGCGCTTATTGGGAACATGGGGGATGTCATTGCCGGTATGCCAAAGCACCGAGTTGATGGCGCTCTTTCGAGAGCTTCCGGTGCCGACCACATCACCCACATAGGCCACGGGATGACCTTTTTTCTTGAGGGTTTCGATGGTGTTGAGCCCCTCTGGATCCCGGGTTTCCAGCATCGCCAGGGCGTGCAATGGGATGTCGGGACGTGTGGTCGCGTGGGTGGCTGGTGAGAGGTCGTCCGTGTTGGTCTCGCCGTCCACCTTGAACACGGTGACGGTGATCTCTTTGGCAAGCGCATCTCGCCGGGTAAACCAATCCGCTGCGGCCCAGCTGTCCACCACCTGTTGGGCGTAACGGTTGCTGGTTGCCAGCTCCATGACGTCATTGAAGGCGTCGTAGACCAAGAGGGTGCGGCTCAGACCTTGAACGGCACAGTTCGCAAGCGTCTCGTCCGGATGCTTCAGCAGTTCGATCAGTGCGGCGACGTTGTATCCACCAACCATGGTGCCGAGCAGTTGCACCGCCTCCAAAGGGGCCACTAATGGGCTGGTTGCTTTGCCTTGGGAGACGGCACTCAACCAGGTTGCTTTGACATAGGCCGCTTCATCGACGCCGGGTGGAATGCGTTCGCTCAGCAGTTGCAGCAAGGTCTGCTCCTCCCCCGCCGGAGGCTTTTGAAGAAGCTCCGTGAGGGCCTTGGTCTGAGCGGCATCGAGAGGAAGCGGTGGGATGCCCTGGTTTTCCCGTTCCTCGGCGTTCTCGCGATAGGTGCTCAGCATCGGTTTTGGCGGCGCAGACAGCGATACACACCATTGTTGTTGGTCAGCGTTCCACCCTGTTGTTTGTTGCGGTGGATCGACTTGCGTAATCTGAGTTGAATCTCAGGCCAAGGCATGACCACCACCCACGATCTCCATGTGGTGGACACGCGACCACTGATCCCTCCGGCTCTCTTGCATCGCGATCTGCCAGTTGATCCAACGGCTTTAGAGACAGTGGTGACGGCTCGTAGCCGCATTCAAGCCATCCTGCGTGGATTGGATCGCCGACTGTTGGTGATTGTTGGTCCTTGTTCTGTGCACGACGTGGAGGCGGCTCGCGACTATGCCCGTCGTTTAGCGCCTATGCGGGAGCGTCATGCCGCCGAGCTCGAGATTGTGATGCGGGTGTATTTCGAAAAACCCCGTACCACCGTGGGGTGGAAGGGGTTGATTAACGATCCCCATCTCGATGGCTCTTACGACATCAATACGGGGTTACGGATGGCCCGCTCGCTGTTGCTTGATTTGGCTCGAGAAGGAATGCCCACAGCAACAGAGCTGTTGGATCCTGTTGTCCCTCAATACATCGCGGATCTCATCAGCTGGACAGCGATTGGTGCACGCACCACAGAAAGCCAGACCCATCGTGAAATGGCTTCAGGCTTGTCGATGCCGATTGGCTACAAGAACAGCACCGATGGCAGCGCCACGATTGCCATCAATGCAATGCAGGCTGCAGCCAAACCCCATCATTTCCTGGGTATCAATCGTGAGGGTCACGCTTCGATTGTTAGTACCTCTGGAAACCCAAATGGGCACTTGGTTTTGCGTGGTGGCAATCGTGGAACCAACTACCACCTGGAAGCGATTCAGGAGTCTGCTGCCGAACTGACGGGTGCCGGTCTGCCGGATCGCTTAATGGTGGACTGCAGCCATGCCAATTCAAGCAAAGACTTTCGCCGTCAGAGCGAGGTCTTAAAGGCCGTTGTGTCTCAGGTTGACCAGAAGTCGGACCATGTCATGGGAGTCATGATTGAAAGCCACCTTGTGGAAGGCAATCAAAAATTGTCTGCGGACAAGAGTTCTCTGACGTACGGGCAAAGCGTGACTGATGCATGTATCAGTCTTGAAACCACTGGTGAATTGCTTGGAGAGCTCGCTGCATCTGTCGCTCGGGCAAGATTTAGCTGAAAGGTTTAGATAGATCGCCGCTCTTGGGGCCATGATCAGGCCGTCATCCACGTCCAACTCAAGGCCACTCCTAGGGGCACGGTCAGATTGTCGATGCCCCAGAGGCTCAATTGTTCGAGCCCCACAGCCAGAGTGCAGACGACGAGGAGCCGAAGTGGGGTGAGTTGACTTTGGGTAATCAGCACTAGAGCGAGCAACACCACAGCAGTCGTGATGGCCATCGTCGTTGTGCCGACGATGGACTTGCGCTGGTCCAAGATCGTCCAGTTTGGGGAACGAACGGCGCGTCCAATCAGACCTGCTAGGCCATCCCCGAAGGCCATCACCAGCACTCCGGCACAGGCAGCAGAGGGATTGTCAGCCCAAAACAGGAGAAGAAGCAAACAGATGGCGAAGCCATAGGCAACGGTTCCGTAACTGTTTCGCCCCACATCTTCCACCGCAGGCAGCAAGTTCCAGCGGTGATTGATGAAGGCGATCAGGGTGACCACCACAGCACAAGGCACCGCGATGGAGGCAGGCACATCCAGAAGCCAGGCGAGTGGCAAAACCGGTCCAATACCGATATGAACAATCTTTCGACTCAACTCGCGTTGGTTCGGCCAGCGTTGACGGCAGGCCAGAGCGCTGCCGAGAACACCAGCCATCCAAAGGGCGATGGGCAACAGAGATGGCAGGGGCAAGTACGACTCAGGCAGCCTGCTGATGATTGGTCATCGTGCGTAATTTCAAAATGGCTTTGGATTCGAGTTGGCGTACCCGTTCTCGCGACACATTGATTTGACGACCGATTTCGGCAAGGGTGAGTGGCTCTTCCCCACCGAGGCCGAACCGTAAACGCAAGATTTTTTGTTCGCGTTCATTGAGCTGGGAAAGCCATCCGCCCAGATGCTCCTTTTGAATGCTGCGATCCATGCCTTCCATCGGCTCATCGCCGTTGGGATCTGGGATCAGTTCTCCAAGGGTGCTGCGATCCTCTTCGCCACGGGCGTGAGCATCAAGGGAGGCGCAAGGTGCGCTTTGAGCGATGAGCTCCTCGAGGTCTCTCGGTTCAATGCCCATGGCATGGGCCAACTCCAAGCGGTTTGGTTGACGTCCGAAACGATGGGAAAGCTCCCGGGTGATCTTGCGCATCTTCGACAGCTTTTCACTGATGTGAATCGGCAGGCGGATTGTGCGTGCACTGTTGTCGATCGCCCGTGTCATGCCTTGACGAATCCACCAGTAGGCGTAAGTCGAAAACTTGTAACCCATGGCTGGGTCAAATTTGTCGACAGCACGCTCAAGTCCGATGGCCCCCTCCTGAACGAGGTCTAAAAGTTCGAGGCCTTGATTTTGGTATTTCTTGGCGACACTCACCACCAACCTGAGGTTGGCAGCCATCATCCGATCGCGTGCCCTCTTCCCCATCCGGATGCGATGGCGTTGTTTGGGTGTGCGATCTTCTTCCTGAATATCAAGAAGCTCTTTCATGGCCTGCACATGATGTGCAAGCTCAATTTCTTCAGCTGCTGTCAGTAATGGCACTCGACCAATACTGCTTAAGTAATGACCAATGGAATCTGTGGCTAAACGTCCACCCGAACGATTTCCTCGACTCGAGGTTGTGCCACTTGAGCGATTGGCTGAGCTGCGACGTCCAGCCGCCGGCAATAAAGGTTCCTTAGAAGTGCTTTTTAAAGCAACTTCCTTGGACTCCAGAGGGATCCCCATCACCCTGGTCTCCTGACGAATTTGGGCGCAACTTAGCACCTAGTTGAAAAAGCAATGGCTCTAATTCTGAAGCCTTTCAGGAACTCGGCGATTTGCTGCGCCAAGAGTGTCAATCGCTACCAATTTGCAGAGTTTTTCTCTTTCGGTTGTTACTTGAATTTGTAAATGGCTAGAGGTTCGGTTGAACTAGGGCGCTTCCTTTCCAGTCATCGATTAATTGCAGCTGGGAGTTGCGCTCCTCTCCTTCGGGATGCCGTTGAATGAAAGAGCCGTCAGGTTGCATGTCCCATGCACCCCTGTTGTCGCTTAAGTAGCGCTCAAGAAGGCGTTCGAGCTGTGCTCTTAGCTCTGGTTCTTCAATGGGCACAACCGCTTCGACGCGCCGGTCAAGATTGCGTGGCATTAAGTCGGCGCTTCCGATGAACACCTCTGGTTCGCCGCCATTGTTAAACCAAAAAATGCGTGAATGCTCTAAGAAGCGGCCAATGATGCTTACCACGCTGATGTTGTCGCTCATGCTTTCAAGGCCGGGGTAGAGGCTGCACATTCCTCTGATGATTAATTGGATCGTGACTCCGGCTTGAGACGCTTCATACAAGAGAGCAATAATTCCTGGATCCACCAGAGAATTCATTTTGGCTTTGATCGATCCACCACGTCCTTGTTGGGCATGTTCAATTTCACGGCGAATCAATTGTTCCATTCCTTTCCTTAAGGAGACAGGAGCAACGAGTAGTTTGCGGAAGCTTTGCTGTTTGGAAAAGCCTGTTAGGTAGTTAAACAACTCAACGAGGTCTTGGCCGAGTTCCGGTCGTGCTGAAAGTAGGCCTATATCGGTGTAAAGACGAGACGTTTTGGAGTTGTAGTTGCCAGTTCCGATATGGACGTAGCTGCGTAGGCGTTCTTTTTCTTTGCGAACGACCAGAACAATCTTGGTATGTGTTTTGAGGCCAATGACGCCGTAGACCACATGCACACCTGAGCGCTCAAGATGTTTGGCCCATTGAATATTGTTGTCTTCGTCGAAACGGGCTTTGAGCTCTACCAGGGCCATCACTTGCTTCCCATTTTCTGCTGCACGGATTAGTGCGGCGATAATTGGGGAATCTTTAGAGGTGCGGTAGAGGGTCATCTTGATCCCCATGACGAGGGGATCATCTGCCGCTTGATTGATGAATTCCTCTACAGACGTGGAAAACAAGTCATAAGGGTGATGGAGGAGAACATCGCGGCGACGCACGACTGAGAAAATGCTCTCGAACTCCTCTTCTTTGATAGAACCGTCTTCCAACATGCCTCTCTGAGCGCGGCTGAGGACAGCGGGAGTTTGACCCGAGTGTGTGGCGTCTTTGAGGTGAGGCAGCGGCAGGCTCATCAAGCCGAAGAGATCATCGAGACCGAGAGGGCCATTCACTCTGTACAGGTCTTCTTCAACAACGGACATGCCGTCCATCAACATCTCAATCACATCTTGAGGTGTGTCGCCAGCAACCTCTAGGCGGACGACTTCACCACCCATCCGTCGCTTTCGCAGGCCTTGTTCGATCGCGATCATGAGATCGTCGGCTTCCAGGTCTCGTAGCTCCAGGTCTGCATCCCTGGTGACCCGGAAAAAGTAATGGCCTTCGATGCTCATTCCTGGAAAGAGCAGGCTGAGATTGAAGGCAATCACCTGTTCAAGAGGTACTGCTGTGTGCAATGGCTTGGCATCAGGGCCGCCTAGCTCAACTGGAATCGATACAAAGCGAGGAAGGATCTTCTGAGGAACCTTCACTCGAGCAAGTTGGCGTTGACCCGACTCTGGGTCATGGATCAGGGCGGCCACGTTGAGGCTGAGATTGCTAACGAATGGAAAGGGGTGGGCAGGATCCACCGCTAGGGGCGTTAAGACCGGAAAAATGGCCGTTTGAAAGAAGTTGTCCACCCAGTCGCGTTGGGCGTCATTTAGTTGCTCGTAGTTGAAGAGAAAAACCCCATCGTCTTCCAGGCCCACGCGGAGATGGTTGAGGTAGTGCTTTTGCTGGGCTTCCAAAAGAGCTGAGAGCTGGTTGCGAATCTCATGGAGCTGCTCACGGGGGGTGAGGCCGTCCTCGCTTCGCTTGTCGATGCCAGCCTCAACCTGAGACTTCAAGGACGCCACGCGCACCATGAAAAACTCATCGAGATTGTTGCTGAAAATGGCGCTGAATTTGGCCTGTTCCAGCAACTGCGTTCTTTGGTCAAGCGCCTGAGCCAAAACACGTTTGTTGAAGGCGATCCAGCTGAGTTCCCGATTGATGTAGAGATTCTCGGGAAGCATGAGGCCGCTGATGATTTGTATCGAGCGCTGTGCTCGCAAGGGAAAGGTAGCAATCGTCCGTCAACTTGTGGAGTGTTCAAGGGGACTGCGGGTCACCAAGAGCACCACGACCACCAGCAATCCTGCGCTTCCAAAGAAAGGACTGGTTTGACCCAGGAGGTCATAGGCCAATCCAGCTAGCGGTGGGCCTAAAAAACTGCCAAGACTTTGCAGTGCTTGCAGGCTGCCAAGTGCGGCGCCTTGTCCTTCATCGCTGAGACGCCGAGACACGAGGCTGCGAAGGCTTGGGGTTACGAGACCCGTGCCGCTGGCCAAAATCGCAACCGCTGTGAACACTCCGGTCCTGGCATGCTCAGGATTTGTGGTGGGGATCAGCAAGCAGCCGGCGATGACCAAACCGAGGCCGATCAGCGTGAGTTTCCACTCCCCAAAACGATTGACCAACGGACCGATCAGTCCACCCTGGACCACAGTGGCGACAACCCCAACAATCAAAAAGGCTGTAGTAGCAAGCTCTGGGCCCCAGTTGAATTGTTGCTTGAAATAGAGCACCAGGATTGCGGTGAAGCCATTAAAGGCAAGAAAGAACAGAAAAAAGCTCAAGGCCAGACGTCCGACTGCTGGATTGCCAATCACCCGTGCGATTTGAGCGAAGGGGTTGAGCTCTCGTTTGCGGGGAAGAACGCGGCGCTCTGAAACCGGATGGGTTTCAGGAAGCAGCGTGAGAACAAAAACGAGGTTGAAGATGGCGAAGCCGGTTGCCACCCAGATCGGCACCGTGACAGCAATCCGGGCCAATTGGCCGCCGAGAAAGGGCCCGATAATGAACCCAAGGCCGAAGGCCACTCCGATCAATCCGAAGGCGCGTGCGCGTTTCTCCGGCGGTGTGATATCCGCGAGTACGGCTCCTGCCGTGGCGGCTGTTCCACCACTCACCCCATCGATCAGACGGGCTCCAAACAGGAGAAAGAGGGGCAAAACAGCACCAGCAGGCCAGTCATGGCTCAAGGTGATTGCGAAAAGTCCGAGGCCCAGAACGGAACCACTGACGCAGATGGCGATCACGGGCCTGCGGCCGAAGCGATCACTCAGGGCTCCGATTAACGGAGTTGCTGCAAACTGCGCAAGGGCGTAGCTGCCAGCTAACAAGCCAAGGGTGCGACCGTCGGCATTGAACGATGCCAACAGAAATGGCAGCAATGGAAAAACAATGCTTTCGCTTAGTCGGTCATTAAGCAGCGTGAGAAACGCACTGAATAACGTTGGAACGTGAGGTCGATGCACGTTCGATCGAGCTGGTTATTTACCTTCCCACAGATGCTCGCCAAGCGATCAGTTGCTCTAAGGCTGCCATGCCTACTCCATTGGATTGCATGGTTTGGGCCTCCTTCACGCCGTCCTCCAAGCTTTTGCTAAGTCCGCTCAACCACAGGTAACAGCCTGTGTTCCAACGCAAAGACTGAGCCATGGGCCCTTGGCCCAGAAGTGCCTCTTTGGCTTGCGCAGCCCAGGCATCCTCCGATTCCCAGCGGGGGTCATCTCCGAAGCAGCCATGATCTCGGGGATGAACGATGTGTCGTTGGGGTTCCCCTGAGTTGTGAATCCGAGCCGTGATGCCGGCCCGGCTGACAGGGAGGTCTGTTCCGCCTTCTAAGCCTTTTACGGTGATGATCTCCTTTTCTCCGGCTAGTTCCAGGGCTTGCCAGGCCCGGCTTTCCGTTGGCGGATGCACAAAGCCACTGACGAGTAGGTGGTGCCCTTGGTGCGCGGTCCAGAGCAGCTCAGCGCTTGCGAGTGGAGGGCGTTTCCCGAGATCATCCCGAGCGGGCAGCAGAGCCTCGCCTAGGGGGAAGTGTTCCGGTTGATAAATGAGGGCAAGACCATGCCGGTTGAATCCTGTTTGAACATCGTTAATGGAGAGTCCGTTCAAGTTGAGCCCTATGGAAGCGAACAGTTCTGCGGCGGTGATTCCAAATTTCACCGGCATTCGCCTCCCTCCCTGCAAGACCACAGGTTGTCCGGACCCCACCAACAGCAAGGTCGTTAAGGGGTAGATCGGTGCTGTGCGAGATCGACCGTCAAAGGGCATGCCAAAACAGATCGGCCGGCGTTGACCAGGTTCACTGAGAAGACAAGGTCCTAGCCGTTTGTAGGTATCGAGCATGCCGGTGAGCTCCTGAGGCTCAGGCCGACGAATGCGATGGGCAATCAGAAAGGCGCCAATTTGAACGTCTGACGCTCCTCCCGTGAGCATCAACTCCATGGCCTCATCGGCTTCACTACGGGTCAACCCTTTGCTGGTGTGCTCTCCGCTGCCGATTTTGCGTAGCAATTGTTTGAATGCACGCTTCTTGGCTTCTGGAGACGTTTCCATTGAAATGGCCGGAACCGAAGGAGATCGTTCCGCAGAATTATCTCCTTCGGTGGTAGTCATTACTACCGGATCCTTTTATGTAACTCGAGGGCTAGCTCCTGCATAGGCCTGCATAGCTTCCATGGAGTGGGTGGGATGGATGCTGTCGCCCCTCGGCGTAATAAAGACGTTCAATGAGCAGGTTTGGGAACGTTTGACGCACAAGGGCTGGAGTGACGGACAAAGAGTCGCCCAATAGGAGGCTATTGATACTTTTTAAGGCTTGATTCAGGATTTGATTGAACCGATTCATAGATGAGGAAAGAAACATGAAAACGACCTAACTATCAACATGTCAATGATGCACTCTTCCTCCCTGTCCTTTTGTCGCCGATGCTGCTATTGGTTTTTTCGAGATTATGTATTGGTAGTCAATGCATCAGTTTTGGAGCTTGATCTTGTAAATGATTTATTTACTGCTTAGTGGCTCTGTAAACCTTGCTGATCTCTAGTAGTTCATTTATTGGTCTTTCATCGCATGACAAAATTCGCGCCCGATTTCACCGATTCAGCGAACGGCTCCTTGGCGGATCATTGACCAAACCCTCGCCATGGCAGCCAAGTTGGGGTCAAAATCATTACTGAAACGTTGTGGTGCTTGGGTGCTGCCCGCCGTTGAGGGCATGGGGGCGCGAGAATGACCTCTGCGGTAATTAGTCATGCATGCATGAATCGTGACCACTCGACTACATCAGCTCTGGTGGGCTTCGATCCGTGGCCGTTGTTACGTAAGCGTGCTGAAGCTGGTCGAGCTGTTGGACTTCGTTTGGTGATTCATGGTCGTTCTGGTGGCGTTGTCCCCCCCTGCTTGCAGCAACTCTTGGTTGCTGTGAGCGAGAGGCGAGAGGCACCAGTTGAATTTGAAGTGTTAACGGCAGAGCACCCGAAGCCAGCCCGTTGTGATTCGCAGTGGCTAGTGCCCTTGCTTTTGCTCCCTGGGAGCCATGCGCGCTGTGATGTTCCTCAGATTCGTGATCGCTTGAAAGCTGAGGGTGTTGTCGTGAAGTCTCTTCCTTTTCTTGGATCCTGGAATTGTTGGTGGGTTCTGATGGCGCGTTGGATTGAGGATGTTGCTGCTAGTAACGCTTCTCTGGCGCTGGTTCATCATCCATTGAGGCCAGATATTTCCGATCGTTTCCTGGCTTCAATTCAGCGTCGCTTTGACTTGCCTGTGGTTTCTTTTGATGCCTGGGAGCAGTTTTCTAGAGACCATCCCAACGTGGTTCCATTACCACTTTCCTTGGCGCCTAATCGGATGTCTGAGGCGTTGCGTCAGGCTGGTGGTATGCCATCGCTCCTTGAAGATACTCAGCTTCGGCAAGGACTTATTCATTGTCTTGCCCTATTGCCGTGAATGACTCGACCATGACGGGCACTGTGTATCTCGTCGGAGCTGGACCTGGAGATCCCGACCTTCTTACCGTGAAAGCTCATCGTCTACTGCGATGTTGTGATGCTCTTGTTTATGACTCACTGGTTCCGAGTGAGGTTCTCGATCTTGTTCCCGAGTCGTGTGAGCGCCACTTTGTTGGTAAACGCAGGGGGCATCATTCTGTTCCCCAGCCCAGCACCAACTCAGTACTGGTGTCTTTGGGGCAACGCCATCAAACAGTGGTGCGCTTGAAAGGGGGCGATCCTTTTTTGTTTGGCCGTGGCGGAGAAGAGGCGGCCCATCTCGTTTCCCATGGCATTGCTGTTGAGGTTGTGCCTGGCGTCACGGCCGGGATTGCAGCTCCGGCCTATGCCGGAATACCGATAACGCATCGTCGAGCAGGCTCGTCAGTCACCTTCGTGACGGGTCATGAGGAGATTGACAAGCGTCGACCGTCCGTGAATTGGCGTGCTCTTGCCACTGCAAGTGATGGCTTAGTGATTTATATGGGCTTGCATAATCTCCCGCGAATTGCCGAGGAATTGATCGCTGGTGGACTCGATGGCAACACACCTGTTGCTGTGATTCAGCAGGGCACTGTGGCTGGTCAGCGTTGCCTGAAGGCACCTCTTCGCGAGGTGGCAGAGGCCACTCGAGCAGAAAAATTTTCGTCGCCTTCCATCGTGGTTGTTGGAGATGTGGTGAATCAACAAGTGAGTGCTTGTGCGCCCGAGCCAGCGGCGGTCACCATGCCGATTCCGTTCTAAAAATTTTGATTGGCCGTTGTTGGTGGTGATGAATCAGTTTTGATTCATGTCGTTGTGAAGCGAGCTTCTACTTGTATTCAATAGCTTCTTTAGTGGCTGGGTGGTATTCGCTACTAATTGCGCTTCCCATTGACGCTAAACACAACGTGCAACAAGGATGCCGTTGAAATGTTTTATCTCATTCCTCTAATACGCTTTCGAGATACGCCATCCGTTCGCTTCTTTGATGTCACGATCCCTCGTTCAAATGCCCGCGACTTAGTGGCGCATCATGGGCCAGCTGTTAGTCCACCCGATGCAGCCAATAGCGGCGCTTGGCAGTTTTATCTGCATCCTCATCAAGATGATTACCTTCTGGCTGCCAGTGTTGGACGTACTTTTTATCTTGTGAATTTTGCCTGGGAGCAGCTATTTCATACTGTACGTCTTGAACATGGTGGCGATATTCTTGCGATCCCAAGGGGAACATTTCACCGTTCTTTGCCTGACCCAGATGCTTCAGTTGTGCTGAATCAGGCGATTCGTGATCCTGGAGTTTGTATTGATCGCGAGATCCGCGTCTATGACAGTTCAAATATACCCAGGTTGTCTCAACTGACCTCCAAAGAGTTGTTTGCTCTGCATCGATCAAGCCCTGAAGTGATCGCTTATGCGGCCTGAATATGATTATTATTTAGCAGATTAATTATTCCTTGTGGATAGGGAGAGTTCCTGTAGAACATTGCGGATGAATTGTCGTCCCTGTTGTTGTACTGAGTCGCCAAATCGATCATTGTCTTGTCGTAATCGCTCCGGTCCATCTGGACCCATCGCGTTCGTGATGTAGTCGTGATCCTCTTGAATCCATTGCTCGAGATTGGGTNCTGCTCAGTTCAAAGTGACATTGCAAGCCAACCGCGTGTCTGGCAATTCGGAACACCTGTNTCTTGGCAATGAAGCGATGAGCCCAACAAGGTTGCTGTTGGAGGAAGCTTGATGCGATCANCCATGCCAATGCAACACCAATTCACTGGGTTGTAATCCCATTAACAGTGGTTCGCTGCTTNGGCTTCATGAGCCAATGAATGGCTCCATAGCCAACTTCTTTCAAGGGTTGAGACGGCAATNCCCACTTGCAAGGGTTGTACGTCTCCACCGGCAGCGATCGCCAAAAGTTGAGCACCAAGGNCAGATTCCCAGCACCGGCTTGTTGTGCTGATGCCAAACAGTGAGCCAGTCCAACTCCCGTNTGCATCCATGCCAGAGCATCTTGATGTCGCTCTCCAACACTCATCGGACCACCTAGCAGCAGTGCAATTGTGTTTTGAGTGCTGGTGGGGTTTGGGAGAGGCTCCCCCTGATCAGGGCGGATTGTTTGAATGGCCATCCCTTGCTCCATTGCTATTTCCGCAATGAGATCAGGGCCTTCTCGATCGATGTGCTGCACCACCAGCAAGGTGGGGGCGTTCGTGATCAAAGCAGTAGATAGCGCTGGGCGAGTGGCAAAACTTCTGCTGGTTCGCAGGTCAGAAGCTCACCATCGGCGAATACCTCATAGGTCTGTGGATCCACGCTCATCTTTGGCAGTGCTGAGTTGAGTTTCAGAGCGCTTTTGCCAACGTTACGGGTGTTTTCTACGGCAATGCAGGTGCGTTCCAGCCCAAGTTTGCTTTGGATGTTGTCGTTCATGGCAGCATCGCTCATGAAGGTGAGGCAACTTGGGGCAAGGGCTTTGCCGAAGGCCGCAAACATCGGTCGTCCATGCACTGGACCTGGTGTGGGGATTGAGGCGTTGGCATCACCCATTTGGGCCCAGACGATCGAACCGCCTTTCACAACGAGTTGAGGGCGTATCCCAAAGAATCCTGGCTTCCAGAGCACCAGATCGGCGAGTTTGCCTGTCTCTACTGACCCCACCTGACTGCTGATGCCATGGGCGATTGCTGGATTGATCGTTACTTTTGCGATGTAGCGCTTCAGGCGGTGGTTGTCGTTTCGGCTTGAGTCCTCGGGTAAGGCGCCGCGTTGAACCTTCATTTTGTGGGCTGTTTGGAAGGTGCGTGTGATCACTTCTCCCACCCGTCCCATCGCTTGGGAGTCGCTGGCGATGATCGAGAAAGCGCCCAGGTCGTGAAGGATGTCTTCAGCAGCAATGGTTTCGCGGCGGATTCGTGATTCCGCAAAGGCCACGTCTTCTGGGATTTTTGGGTCGAGGTGATGGCACACCATCAACATGTCGAGGTGTTCTTCGAGGGTGTTGCGGGTGTAGGGCCGGGTGGGATTGGTGCTGCTGGGAAGCACGTTTTCTTCGCCGCAGATTTTGATGATGTCTGGTGCATGGCCGCCGCCTGCACCCTCTGTGTGAAAGGTATGGATCGTGCGGCCTTTGATCGCGGCGATGGTGTCTTCAACGAAGCCGGCTTCGTTGAGCGTGTCGGTGTGAATGCAAACCTGCACGTCCATTTGATCGGCTACCGATAGGCAGGCATCAATGGCGGCCGGCGTTGTGCCCCAATCCTCATGCAACTTGAGCCCACAGGCACCAGCGCGTACTTGCTCCTCTAGTGCTTCAGGCGTGCTGGCGTTTCCTTTCCCGAAAAATCCCAGGTTCACGGGCAGCCCCTCGGCGGCCTGGAGCATTCGGCTGATATGAAATGCACCAGGGGTGCACGTGGTGGCATTGGTCCCCGTGGCTGGTCCGGTGCCGCCGCCCATCAAGGTGGTCACACCACTGGCGAGTGCCGTTTCGATTTGTTGGGGGCAGATGAAATGGATGTGGGTGTCGATTCCCCCAGCGGTGAGGATGTGCCCTTCACCGGCAATCGCTTCGGTACCGGGTCCGATCACGATGGTGACGCCCTCTTGGATGTCGGGGTTGCCGGCCTTGCCGATGCCAACGATGCGGCCATCTCTTAGGCCGATATCTGCCTTGACGATGCCCCACCAATCAAGGATGAGGGCATTGGTAATCACGGTGTCAACGGCTCCTCCAGCCCGCGAGGTTTGGGATTGGCCCATCCCATCGCGAATGACCTTTCCGCCGCCGAACTTCACTTCATCGCCGTAGGTGGTGAAGTCCTTCTCCACTTCGAGGATGAGTTCGGTGTCCGCTAGGCGAATTCGGTCTCCAGTGGTTGGCCCGTAGGTTTCGGCGTAGGCCTGGCGGGAGATGCGATAGGGCATGAATCAGGCGTCGAGGGGTCCGTTGATGTGTCCGTTGAAGCCCACCACGCGGCGTGCTCCAGAAAACGGGATCAGATTCACGTCGCGGTTGTCACCGGGCTCGAAGCGAATGGCCGTACCGGCTGGAATGTCAAGCCTTTGACCGCGTGCAGCGTCACGGTCAAAGATCAGAGCAGCATTGGCTTCTTGGAAATGGAAGTGGGATCCCACCTGTACGGGGCGGTCGCCACTGTTGGCAACGCTGAGGGTTGTGACCTCTTTATTGGCGTTGAGCTCCAGTTCGCCGGGTTCCGGTATCAATTCACCGGGGATCAGGGGTGCCATCAGAAGAAGCCTTAGCGAATGGGGTCATGCAGGGTCACGAGCTTGGTTCCATCGGGAAACACAGCCTCGATTTGGACTTCATCGACCAACTCTGGAATGCCCTCCATCACCTGGTCGCGGCTTAACCAAGTGCTGCCTTCCTGCATAAGGTCGGCCACATTCTTCCCATCGCGTGCTCCCTCTAAAACCAAGAAGCTGAGCCATGCCACAGCTTCCGGGTGGTTGAGCTTGAGGCCGCGCTGGAGTCGACGCTCTGCCAAAAGCGCAGCCGTGACGATCAGCAGCTTGTCTTTTTCCTGGGGGCTGAGGTGCATGGTGACCTTGCACTCCTTTTAGTTTCTATCTCCCTGGGCCAACGGAATGTTCAATTTGAACGCTTAGGTCCTCAATGGATGTTCTTGTAAGGGCCAGACCCTAGGAATCTGCGGCGCTGCCAGGTTTCTTGCTTGACGGGTGCGAGCCCAAATCCTGCTGAACCAAAAACGGGCATCACGGCTTGACTCGCCGCTGTAACGGGCGATCAGTCCCTGGGGGAGAACGCCGCAATGCATGGTTCCTTCGAGTTCGTTTCGATCCTGCCGAACGTCCTCGAGGATGGTGTTGATCAGGTCTGTTTTTAGAGGGAAGGGGGCTGCCCAAACCAAGGTGCCGAAGACGGGTTGTTGATTGAGTCCATGGATTGCCTTCAGCGCTTCGTCGGTGATTTCGAGCCGATCAACAAGTTCCCAGCGTCTTCCCTCAGACGTTTGGCGTTGGATTTGAAGGCTTGATCTCCAGCATCCGCGGCCCAATGTTTCGTTTGCGGCGGTGCGTCCGAGACGCACAATTTCTGCGCTGAGAAACGAACCATCCATCGGCAAGGTGACGCTGAGGTTTTGTTCAAATAGAGCATCGGCATAGAGCACAAGTTCTTGGGGAAGCCACTCCAAATCGCTATTTGCATCAAGCTCTGCCAAGACCTGTTGGCGGGCCCAAGCTCCCTGGGGATGGAGCTGGCTGCGACCCACTGATCCATAAACCTTTTGCGCGGCCACGCTGGTGAGCAAGCAGCGACTGCTCGGCCTCAAGCCGAGGTTGATGCTCAATTGGTCTCCCCCCACAAGACCGCCAGCGGTGTGAAGCAGGGGAAGCTCGCAACGCCCGTTCTCACCCCGTTCGGCGCGCATCAATTTCAAGGGGGCGGTGCAGCCCCCTTGATGCTGACTGCCACTCCTGCCTGCAAAAAACTGCAGGTTGCAGGTGCCGTGCCATGGATTAAGTCGATGCATGGATGCACGCTCGACGCCAACTCTCCTCGGCTCTGTAGCAAGCACTACCAAACGATGGCGTGCTGTTTGGGCACTCTTTGTTGTGTGATCTCGTTGGTTGTCTGAACTCTTGGATGTTGGCTTGATCGTGTTGGACCATCGCTTCTTGTCTGAGAAGTTATTGCCGAACTCCACCCCCGCGTTGATGGAGTTGCCGCTGAGCGCGGATCAGCGCACGGTGCTGCGCGGCCGTCGTCGCACAGCCTGTGGTCGAGAGGTGTTGTTGCAGCTGCCGCGAGAGCGAGCCCTGATGCCTGGTGATCGCCTCACCGATTCAGATGAGCAGGTGCATGTGTTGGTGACCGCTGCTGCTGAGGAGTTATTGCGAGTGGAGGCAGCAACGTCGCTGGCATTGCTGGAGGCTGCTTATCACTTAGGCAACCGCCATGTGGCGCTTGAGTTGCATGAGGATGAGCTGTTGTTGCTCAACGACTCCGTACTCGCCACCATGCTCAACGGTCGTGGATTAAAGGTGACACGGTGTTGTCGTCCATTCATGCCCGAAGGTGGCGCCTACATCGGCCATCAGCACTCATGACATCGCTTGCGTTGTTGCAGTTGGTGAGTCCTGCCTTGCCCGTTGGCGCGTTTAGTTATTCCGAGGGTCTTGAAGTTTTGATCCAAAACGGTTCTCTGATCGATGCATTCGATCTTCAAGACTGGATTGAAGCTGAGCTTCAAAGGGGTGCATTGAGGTTGGAGGCTGCAGCGTTAAATCCCTTGCGTGTTCAGTTTCAAAGCTGGGAGGACAAACAGTCAGAGAGGCCAACTGAGTTGATCTCTTTGGATGGCTGGTTGCTGGCTTTGAGGGAGTCGGCAGAGATGCGTGCCCAGCAAAAACAGATGGGCGGTTCGTTGTTGGAATTGATGGCTGATCTTGGACATTCATTACCTCAGCCATTGGCTTTGGCTTGGCCAGCGGCCTGGGCTTGGGCTGCCTTGTCGTTGAAGATTTCTGAGCTGGAGATGGTGGAGGGTTATCTCTATGGCTGGGTTGCGAATCAGCTCAGTGCGGCGGTCCGCTTGGTGCCGCTTGGTCCCACCACGGCTCAACGGATCCTGCAGCAACTGTTGCCGATGATTCGTGATCAGGCGAGTGTTTTGAAGGATCAAGATCCGCGCGCACTTTGGTGTGGTGGTGCTGGTGCAGGGCTCGCCCAGTTGGCTCATGCTGAGTTGTATTCACGTTTGTTCCGGAGCTGATGAGCAGCAAACTCAGGCTTGGTGTCGCCGGCCCGGTTGGCTCAGGCAAAACAGCGCTCGTGGAAGCGCTCTGCAGGCGATTGCGTGATCGTCTGCAATTAGCGGTTGTGACCAATGACATTTACACGCAAGAGGATGCCCAATTCCTCACGCGCTCAGGTGCGTTGGAGCCTGAGCGCATCCGTGGTGTTGAAACAGGGGGGTGCCCGCATACGGCGATACGAGAAGACTGCTCCATCAATCGAGCTGCTGTGAGTGAACTGGAGCAGCAATTTCCCGGGCTTGATCTGGTGATGGTTGAAAGCGGCGGTGACAATCTTGCGGCCAGCTTTAGTCCCGAATTAGTGGACCTTTGTATTTATGTGATTGATGTAGCGGCTGGGGACAAGATTCCTCGTAAGGGCGGACCTGGAATTACACGGTCCGATTTATTGGTCATTAACAAGATTGATTTAGCTCCCCTCGTTGGTGCCGATTTGGGCGTAATGGAACAGGACACATTGAGGATGCGCGGAGATCGACCTTGGTGTTTTACCAACCTTCGGACGGGAGAAGGACTCGATCGTGTGGAAGCATTTGTGTTGCAACAGATACAAGAATGAAGCGTATTTAGGCGCTTAATAGCCAAATTGTTTTTATTGATACAGGAACTTAGATCTCCTGATCTGTACCTTTCGTGCTCCGACGTTGAAACGTCGATTCTCCTTATTTTTTGGTACTCATGAGTTCATCATTGTCCAAGCGTCTCTTTGCCGGCATGGCCGCAGCGTCGCTGGGTCTAGCCGTCACTGCGTGCGGTGGTGGCGATGAGAAGGCCTCCAACGTCGAATATGACGACAACGTCACTGTTGGCATCCTTCATTCCTTGACGGGCACCATGGCGATTTCTGAGTCCACCTTGGTGGATACAGAAAAGATGGCCATTGATGAAATCAATGCAGCCGGTGGTGTTGAGGTTGATGGCAAGAAGTACAAAATTGATTACATCGTTGAAGACGGTGCCTCTGATTGGCCCACCTTCGCTGAGAAGTCCAAAAAACTCATCGATCAGGACGAAGTACCTGTTGTTTTTGGTGGCTGGACCTCTGCTAGCCGCAAGGCCATGCTTCCGGTCTACGAATCGAAGGATGCTTTCCTCTACTACCCGATTCAGTACGAAGCACAGGAGTGTTCTAACAACATCTTTTACACCGGAGCGACTCCGAACCAGCAGTCGGAGCCCGCAACCAAATTTATGTATGAGAAGTCGCCTGCCGCTGGCAAGCCTTTCTTCTTAGTTGGTTCTGATTACGTCTTCCCTCGGACGTCCAACACGATTACTAAATCCCAAGTTGAGCAGCTTGGTGGAACTGTTGTTGGTGAGGACTACCTTCCACTCGGCAATACAGAAGTTGCGCCGATTATCGCCAAAATCAAAAAGGCTTTACCTGACGGCGGTGTCATCATCAACACTCTGAATGGTGACCAGAACGTCGCCTTCTTTAAGCAGATCCAGGACGCTGGCATCACACCAGCCAATGGCTACTACGTGATGAACTACTCCATTGCGGAAGAAGAGATCAGCACGATTGGATCTGAGTTCCTGGAAGGTCATTACGGCGCTTGGAACTACATGATGTCGATCGACACTCCTGCATCCAAGAAGTTTGCTGCAGACTTCAAGGCTAAATATGGTGATGACCGTCAGGTCGCTGACCCCCAGGAGTCTGCCTACAACATGGTTTATCTGTGGAAAGCAGCTGTTGAGAAGGCCAACTCCTTCGATGACAACAAAGTGCGTGAAGCTCTAGTTGGCATCACCTTTGATGCACCTCAGGGTCCTGTGGAAGTGATGCCAAACCACCACCTGTCTCAGACTGTCCGTATCGGTCAAATCACAGCTGATGGTCAGTTCGACATCCTCGAAGAGACCGATGGACCTATTGCACCACAGGCCTGGAACCAAATTCACCCAGATTCCAAAGGCTTTGCCTGTGATTGGACTGATGCATCAAAAGGTGGCAAGTACAAGCTCTGATCTCTTTATCTCAGACATCTTGATCTTTTTGTGATTCAAGGGAGGAGTTCGGTTACGGACTCCTCCTTTTGCTTTGTTTTTATCCCTGATTTCAGCTCGTGCAACTGCTGCTAGAAAGCCTCTTCAATGGTGTCGCAATCGGCTCAGTGCTGATGATGGCCGCTCTTGGATTGGCCATTGTTTTTGGTTTGATGGGTGTGATCAATCTTGCCCATGGTGAGTTGATGATGCTTGGGGCTTACACCACCTACGTGGTGCAAATGGTCTTCAAACTTCCCGCTTTTCAATCTATTTATGGCCTCTATGTATTGGTGGCAATCCCTTTGGCATTCGTTGTCAGTGGAGTCGTTGGGATCCTTCTTGAACGCACAGTGATTCGACGTCTTTACGGCAGTCCTTTGGAGACGTTGTTGGCGACTTGGGGTGTGAGTTTGATTTTGCAGCAGTTTGTTCGCAGTGTTCCTCTAGCGCATGCGGCTGGTCTGATCCTGGCTTTGGTGCTGGGATTTGGTTTGCCATTGGTGCTGCCTCATCGGTTTTTTGAAGGAGCTCGGGCACGCATCAACCGCGCCATCACCTGGGCGATGTCTGCTCTTGGCGGGGTCTTGCTTGCTGGTGTTTTGGCGTCGCAGATCAGTCGTATTGCTCGGGCCACATCCCGCAATGTCGACGTCACGGCACCAAAGTGGATGCGGGGTGGCATCGAGTGGATGGATATCACGTTCCCGGTTCCACGCTTGGTGATCATTGTGATGACGATCGTCGCGGTGGTCGGTGTTACCTGGTTCCTTAATCGAAGCGTCTGGGGGATGCGCATTCGCGCCGTAACTCAGAACCGTTCGATGAGTGATTGCCTTGGGATTCCTACCGACACCGTTGATGTGCTCACCTTTGGCATTGGCTCTGGCCTGGCCGGTGTGGCGGGTGTCGCGGTGTCACTTTTGGGTTCTGTCGGCCCCAATGTTGGTGGTTCTTACATCGTTGGCTGTTTCATGGTTGTGGTGCTCGGAGGTGTTGGCAATTTGCTCGGCACCGTTCTTGCGTCATTTGCGATCGGCTTGCTAACGGATCTCATTGGAGCCGGACGGTTGCTCACGATCTGGCCAGATATGCCGTCGCCTTTGGCTGGAACTGTGACCTTTTTTGCCACAACAAGCATGGCCCAGGTCTTGGTGTTCGCCTTGATTGTGGTGTTCTTGCAGTTCCGTCCAGCGGGCCTCTTCCCGCAGAAGGGACGCATGGTGGAGGCTTAAAAAATGATGAATGCTTTTCAACAACGCCGATGGCCCCTGGTGATTCTCTGGGTGTTGATCATTGCGGCAATCGTGGCGGCACCATCGGTGTTGCCCGTGTTTCGACTCAATCTTTTGGGCCGCTTCCTTGCGTTGGCCATTGTTGCTTTAGGAATCGATTTAATTTGGGGTTTCACTGGCTTGCTCAGCCTTGGCCAAGGAATTTTCTTTGCACTCGGTGGGTATGCCGCTGCGATGTACTTGCAGCTAAATAGTTCGGGAGATTTACTCAATGGCATCCCTGAGTTTTTCACCCTCTATGGAGTGGATCGTTTGCCTGCTTTCTGGCAGCCGTTCCATTCACCCTGGTTCACCCTGGTCGCGATTTGGCTGATCCCTGGGCTGTTGGCTGGCCTGCTCGGCAACCTGGTTTTTCGAAATCGCGTTAAGGGTGTTTATTTCTCAATCCTTACCCAAGCGGCGTTGTTGGTGTTTTTTAACTTCTTCAATGGTCAGCAGAAATTGATTAATGGCACCAATGGCCTCAAGACCGATGTGACTCAGTTGTTTGGACAGATGGTGGGGTCGGCGGAGATGCAGCGTGGCTTTTTTTGGGTCACTGCTGTGATGGTGATCCTGATGTGGCTGCTTGTGCGCTGGGTGGTGCGTGGTCGCTTTGGCGATGTGCTGATTGCGATTCGAGATGATGAACCGCGCCTGCGTTTCGCGGGGTACAACCCGACGTTGTTTAAGACGTTAGTTTTTGCCATTGCTGGCAGTTTGGCTGGCATTGGTGGGGCTC
This sequence comes from Synechococcus sp. SP2 MAG, assembly GCA_030756895.1. Classification (GTDB taxonomy): domain Bacteria; phylum Cyanobacteriota; class Cyanobacteriia; order PCC-6307; family Cyanobiaceae; genus Synechococcus_C. Next base: position 39,036 of record JAVBIX010000071.1, on the reverse strand, counting down.
TTTACACCGTTCAGTCTGGAATTGTGTCCCCCCAATTCATGACGGTGCCGTTCTCAATCGAGATGGTGATTTGGGTTGCTGTTGGTGGTCGCGGCACCCTTGTTGGCGCGATCCTTGGAGCAGTTGCGATCAACTACGCCAAGAGCCTGGTGAGCGAAGCTTTGCCTCAGAGTTGGCTGTTTATCCAAGGCGGGTTGTTCATTCTTGTGGTGACAGCATTACCTGAGGGTGTGATTGGTTGGTTCCGTGGAGAAGGTCCCAGGAATCTGATGTCTCGTCTGGGCTTTTCTCGGCCTATCGGTACGTATCCGCAACTTGAAGTTGATGGTAATGATGAGGTGCAGCCATGAGCAGAATCGTTTCTGGCTCCAGGCCGCTGCTGGAGCTCACGGACATCACAGTTAGTTTTGATGGTTTTCTTGCCCTTCGGGACCTTAATCTCAGCTTGCGGCCTGGGGAATTGCGGGCGGTGATTGGTCCCAATGGAGCTGGGAAGACCACGTTTCTAGATGTCATCACTGGAAAGGTTGCGCCTAGCTCAGGAGGCGTGCTCTTCAAAGGTCGCTCTCTGGTTGGAATTCCAGAACACCGCATTGCTCGACTTGGAATCGGACGCAAATTCCAAAGCCCTCGCGTGTTTGAAGATTTAACGGTCCAAAACAACTTGGCATTGGCTGTTAGTCGGTCTAAGCAGCCTTGGACCTTGCTTTTTGGTCGAATTAGTGCCGAACAGCGCGACCAAGTTCACCATCTCATGAACATCGTTAATCTTCAGCCTCGTGCCGACTGGAGGGCAGGAGCTCTGTCTCATGGACAGAAACAGTGGTTGGAAATTGCGATGTTGGTTGGTCAGGATCCAGACCTCTTGCTGGTGGATGAACCAGTGGCAGGTCTTACTGATGAGGAAACTGACCTTACGGCTGATTTGCTGAAGTCTTTGGCTGGAGATCACACTGTCTTAGTGATTGAGCACGATATGGAATTCATCCGTCGTCTTGAGAGTCCTGTGACGGTGTTGCATCAGGGCCATGTTCTTTGTGAGGGATCGATGGACCAGGTGCAACAGGATCCTCGCGTGATTGAAGTTTATTTAGGAACCAAGGAGGACGACGCTCAATGACAATGCTGGAGATTCGGGGCCTTAATACCTATTACGGCGAGAGTCACATCCTTCGAGATGTTGATTTGAGGGTCCTTGCAGGGGAAATGGTCTGCCTCATTGGTCGCAATGGCGTGGGTAAGACCACTCTTCTGAAGTCTCTGATCGGTTTGCTTAAACCACGGTCTGGTGAGATTGTCTTTGAAGGCAATGGAATGGAGCGTCAACCTCCTCATCGGCGAGCAAGGTCAGGAATCGGTTATGTGCCTCAAGGGAGAGAAATTATTCCTCAACTCACTGTTGAAGAGAATTTGATGCTGGGGATGGAGGCCCTTCCAGGAGGTCTTGCTCGAAATCATCGTATCGATCCTTTTGTTTATGAGCTTTTCCCAATTCTCCAGGAGTTTCTTTCACGTAAGGGTGGGGATCTATCTGGTGGTCAGCAGCAGCAACTTTCCATTGCTCGTGCTCTTTTAGGTCAGCCTAAATTATTGCTTCTTGATGAGCCTACTGAGGGTATTCAACCCAATATTGTCCAGGATATTGAAGCTGCTGTTCAGCGAATTATTGCGGAGAAAGGGATTGGTGTTTTGCTTGTTGAGCAGCATTTGCATTTCGTTCGACAGGCGGATCGCTATTACGCCATGCAGCGCGGGGGAATTGTCGCAAGTGGCTCCACGTCTGAGCTCAGTCAAGATGTTGTGGATCGTTTCCTAAGTGTGTGAGCGCGTGGGGTGAAACCTCAGGCAGAGCGCTGTTGACCGCGATCGGTAGCACCAGAAGGGCCATCCCTGCCAGCACAGCGAGATGGGCCAGGTTCGAAAGCTCTAGGGGTTGGCCCTTGCTAAAGAGCTCCATATCTAAAACGAGAAGTCCGAGATACAGCCCCCACCAAAGCCCCTCTTTGGTTTCTATCGGCTGTTGTTTCCTCCAGTTGTGAAGCGCAAAGAGCAGGCTTGGGATTCCGATGGCGAGCACCGCTCCCTCTAATGCTGTGCGCCCACACCAGTTCGTCGCCCATGTCGCCATCACGAAGGCCAAGGCACTCAAGGCCGTGGGATAGGGAATCTGAAAATGGCCTCTCTCTTTCGGGAGTTGTTGGCGCAGGGCTAACAAGCTTGCTGGTCCCATGGCTAGGGCGATCATTTGGGCTGCAGTGAGGAAGGCCACAACTTGTTGCCAGCCTGGACCGATCAAGAACAGGGTGCAGCCGACCACCAAGCTGCTGACGACGGCAACATCCGGCACTCCATTTCTGTTAACCCGATTCAGGGACTCAGGGAGCAGTTTGCAGCGACCCATCATCCAGCTCACTCGAGCCGATACCCCTAGATAAGCCATTGCTGTTGTGCTTGGGGAAAGTGCTGCGTCGATGAGTAAGAGCACCACCATCCAGCTGAGCCCAAGACCAAGGGCGATGGCTGCAAGCGGACCGCCATGTTGGCTGAGGCTGAGTTGGCCCCACCCCTGTTGGAGGGCTTCCGGTGGCACGCTCACCAGGAAAGACCACTGCAGCACGAGGTAAATCAGCAAGCTGATGCCTAGCCCTAGACCCATGGCTAACGGCACATTGCGTTGGGGGTTGCGCGCTTCTCCAGCGAGGTCAACGGCTGTGCGAAAGCCAAGGAGGCAGAACAGGATGCCGCCGCTTCCTACGGCATTCACAAGTTCCGTACCGCTGCCAGCTTTGATGGCAGATGGGTCGCTGCCAATCGTGACCGGGATGCTCAGATTCCCCCAGTGCTGACTGAGCAGCATCAACACACTCGCCACCAGAAGCGGCACGATCAACTTCCAGATGGTGAGGTTGTCGATCCAGCGGGCCAGGCCCTTCACGCCGTTGAGGTTGATCCAGGTGAAGAACACCATCAACACGATGGCGATAGCCAGACCGCCTCCGCTGAGGACTTGCGTGCCGTTCTGATCCTGCGTGAGCCAGGGCAGGCTGCTATCCAGATAATCGAGCATGGCTATCAGCTCGATCGTTGGGACGCACAAGTAGCTGATCCAGATGCTCCAACCACCGATGAAGCCAGACAAGCGCCCATGACTGAGAAGTGGAATCTGGGCCAGTGCGCCGGAACTGTTGATGAGTGAGCCCAACTCCGCAAACACCAGAGCGAGCAGGAAGGAAACCAATCCCCCGAGCAGCCAGGCGGGCAGGCTTGCGGGTCCAGCTATGCGAGCGGCGTAATAGGAGGCAAACAACCATCCCGAGCCAATGGTTCCGGTGACAACGGTCAGGGTGAGGCTTGTGAGGCTTAAGTCACGCCGTAATTCCATACATCCGATCGCGTTCTATGGCGCTCAGGATGGCAATGAATTCTCAGAATGAGAGGGCAATAAGGATTTCCAAAAAGCTTCTCCATTTCCACTGTTCCTGAGTGATTCTCCATTCACTTGGCTGATTGTCCGGCAGCCAAGGCTGTTGATTAATAACCATTGATCACCAGGTTGCGGTTCTACTGAAAGCGACTGCTCTTGCATTAGTCCTTGATTGAGGGCTTGGCCCCGCATCACTCCTGGCAGGCAGCCATCACTTAAGGGGGGTGTGAGCCATTGGCCATGGCGTTGCACAACAAGATTGGCGCTGCTCCCGCAGCACAGAGTGCCATTGGTGCTGAGCATCAATCCATCCTCAGCTCCCCTCTGTTGAGCTTCCCGGCGCACTTGAATCGCTTGTCCATAGGAAAAGGTTTTGCATCGGCTCATCAGGCTGGAGGCATGCCGATATTCATGACAACTGATCCATGTACGTACCGACTCAAAGGTTGGCGTATGGGTTTGCAACGTCAGCCAAAAGCGATGCCTGGAGGGGTCGGCAGAGTGGTGATCGAGCCCAATTCCTCGCTTGTTTCCATCGCCTCGACTCCAGTTCAGGCGCAAGGCCCCACACATCTGCTCGAGTCCAAGGCGTGCGATCGCTTCTTGAATCAATGGATCCAACCAGGACCTTTTTGGGGGTGGTGCCATTCCCAAAAGTTCAGAACTTTCTTCCCATCGGCGGAGGTGTGCGTCTAGTAGGCAGGGGCGATTGTGATCAATGAGGACCGTTTCAAACAGTCCATCGGCGAGCTGCAGCCCCCGGTCGCTCAGTGGCAGTGCCAGCTCTGCGGGCCGCCCCCAGGTTCCGTTGATCCAGGCGATGGAGGGTTGTGGCTGAGATGCTGTCATTCCAGTGCCTCTAAAAGTGGCAGCAATTTCCAGTCCAGTTCGTCGGCTTCTGCTTGAGGATCCGAGTCGGCAACGATTCCGCAGCCTGCATGCACCCGAAGCTGATTGTTTTTGCGTAAAACGGTGCGAATCAAAATGTTGCTGTCGAATCGCCCATCCCAGTTCAGCGTTAGCAAGGAGCCGCAGTAGGGACCGCGACCTTTGGGCTCTAATTCCTGAAGCCTTTGGCATGCTCTCAGTTTTGGTGCACCACTAATCGACCCACCAGGCCAGCTCGCTTCCAGCAGATCCACCCAGTTCAGTCCGTCCCTGAGCTGGCCGTTCACCACTGAGGTGAGGTGGTGGACCCGGGCGTAGCTTTCGAGATGAACCAACTGTGGAACATCGACGCTGCCAGGCACGCAAACCCTGCCAAGGTCATTGCGCAGCAAGTCGACGATCATCACGTTTTCAGCACGGTCTTTTTCACTGCACACCAATGCAGCGGCTTGATCGGCATCCCGTTGTGGATCGGAATCTCGAGGGCGTGTTCCCTTGATCGGTCTTGTTTGAATAGCTCCATTGGGCAGCACTTCCATGAAGCGCTCGGGTGATGTGGACAGGAGTGCTTCGCCCTTGGCATCACCGCTGGCAATGACCAAACCGGCAAAGGGTGCCGGGCAAGCTCGACGCAGGCGCCGAAACAGCTCCAGATTGTTGATCGATTCCTGCAATGTTGTGCTGGTGCAGCTGGTGAGATTGGCTTGAAAGAGATCACCCATCGCGATCAACTCACGGATGTGCTCAACGCCCCTGGCATAGGCCGTCCTGTCGCTGTGGCGGACCCAGCCTGTATGCAGGGGTTTGGGGTTGGGTCGCGCAGGAGGGTCTTGATTGAACCGTTCACTCAGTCCCAGAATCCAGCGCTCCATTGCGGCATGGCGCTTGGCATCAAGCCCCTCAATCCAAATCTCCCTTTGTTGAAGGTCAAAGCGCAGAACGGGGTCGTGGCGTCCGATCCAAAGGCTCGCCATGGCATCGCTTCGCCAGGTGTTTGTGGGTTCGAGCCAGGCGGCGGCGTCGTAACTCAGCCAGCCCGTCCAATGCCCCGGATCAAGGGAGCGCAGCGTTTCAAACGGATTGCTGGAACCAACTTCTCCCGGTAATCCCCGGCAACAACGTTGCTCGAGAGGGTCAGCTGCCAGGGTGAGCCAACGGCCCAGGTCGCTGCCATCCCCGTCCAGCCAGATCAAGCCCGCTTCTCCATGCTCTTGAGCGAGCCCTTGGGCGACTACATCAGGTTCGATCCAGGGATGCTTGCTACGAATCAGTGTTCGGAGACCGGCTTGATTGGAGTTCATCGATTGCCTGGGCTGCATAGGTCCGGCCGTCCGGCGGCGAGCAGCGCCTCATCACGGATTCGGCAGCTATCGCAGAGACCACAGGGCACGTCGCCTCCGCTGTAGCAACTCCAGGTGCGTTCGATGGGAACCCCTAGATGTAGTGCTTCCTCTGCAATTTGCTGTTTACTCCACTCCACTAGTGGTGCCCATAGCGTTGGACCATGGCCTTCTCGTCCAACGCGGCTGCTGAGGTCTGCGAGATCCTGAAACGCCTCCAGATAATCGGGCCGGCAGTCGGGATAGCCCGAGTAGTCCACGGCATTCACCCCCAGCACGAGTCGATCCGCACCTCGCGCTTCGGCGAGGCTGAGTCCGATCGCAATGAACACGGTGTTTCGCCCTGGGACATACGTATTCGGGATGATGCCCTCCTCCACGCCGCTCGTGGGAAGAGTTTGGGCGTGATCGGTGAGTGAGGAGCCTCCCCACATCGCTAAATCCACATGGATGGTGTGATGTTCAGCCAGGTTCAGAGCTTTGGCGATGTCCACGGCGGCATCAAGCTCCCGTCGATGGCGCTGTCCGTAATCAAAGGAGAGGCCAATCACGCGGAAGCCTGACTTGATGGCCAAAGCAGCTGCCGTTGCGGAATCAAGCCCGCCTGAGAGCAGGGCAATCGCGGTGGAATCGGTCATGCTTGCATTCTGTTGCTGTAGGGGTACGACCATGGGCCTGGGATTCTTGAGGCTGGCACTGCCCCTGCTGATGGTTGCGGCCTCAGCTCCTGCTGTTGCAATTCCCCGTCTTGACTTAAGTGGTTACCCAGCAGCCAAGCAAGGTCTGAAGCGTTGGGTGATACAGCCTTCGGGCTTGCTGCCAAAGAGTGAAGACGCGATGATTTCGGCCCATCCACTCGATTGGCGTGTCCAGTTGATCGTGGGGAAGGAGGTAGACGTTGATTGCAATGTCAAACGCTTATCGGGTCCGTCTTTGTCGATGCAACGACTCCCTAAAGCCTCTGGGAAAGCCCTGTTTGAAGTGAGTGGGCCAGTGCTTGTGCTGAGTACACGCATGGCTTGCAGGCCGGAACAAGCCAAAGGCAAATCTTTCCTTTCACTTGGTAAGCAGCCCTATTTGATTCCCTACAACGCGTCTTGGCCGGTGGTGGTGGATCTGCCAGACGGGGTGGAGTTGCGCTGGCGAGTTTGGAAAGCGGAGACCCGTCAGCAGGAAGCGGTGAAGCTTTGAATTGGATGTGGCACAACTAGCGCACGCCAAGCCATTTATGGCTTTGCATGCTCAGTCTCCAGCGCTGATCTTGCCGAACTTTGCCCACAGCGAGTTGCAGGCCTTCTTCGCAGTCCCAACCAGGCTGAAGCAGCCAATGGGCCTGGGGCGCCTGTGCTGCTACCACCTCCGCAAACAGCAGATCTGCCGGCTCGTGCACAACAACCTTGAGCTCATGACACGCTCGCACCACCTCTGCTCTTGGAGGCCTGTGGCGCTTTGGTGAAAGGGTGATCCAGTCGGGGGCACCGCTCAATTGATCAACACCACTGGTCTCAAGATGCATGGGCTGCCTGCACCTTGAGCGAATCGCAGTGGTGAGCGCAGCGAGGTTGTGGTGCAGAGGTTCTCCGCCAGTGATCACGACGAAGGCGGCTCCGGTTTCAGCGGCATCAGTGGCTTCAGTCGCCAAGTCCATCACCAGACGCTTTGGATGGGAATCAGCAGGCCATGAGTGCTTGGTGTCGCACCAGCTGCAACCCACATTGCAGCCTGCCAGGCGGATGAAAAAGGCACTCCTGCCCGCATGGATCCCTTCTCCTTGAAGAGAGTGAAAGGTTTCAACAACCGGCAAGGAGTTGGTCAAGGCTGCAGGTTGGCATGGCTGGATCCAGCCGCTGAATTGTTTTGTTGGCGCATGGCTTCGCTGGGACTGGAGGGCAAGCGTTGTTGCGCCGCTTCGATCAGACCTCGGAACAGGGGATGGGGCCTGCCTGGCCTCGAGAGGAATTCAGGGTGGTACTGACAGGCTGTGAAAAAGGGATGTTCGGGAAGTTCGATCAGTTCCACCAACCGGCCATCGGGGGAGCTTCCGCTGATTTCGTAGCCAGACTCGAGAAACAGGTTTCGGTAGGCGTTGTTGAATTCGAAGCGGTGGCGATGGCGCTCGTACACCACCTCTTCTCCATAAAGCCTCGACGCCAAGGTGTCTGCAGAGACCCGGCAGGGGTAGACGCCAAGACGCATCGTGCCTCCAAGGTCAACAACGTCTTGTTGTTCAGGCAGGAGATGGATCACAGGATGGCTGGTTCCTGGCTCGAGCTCAGCGCTCGTGGCATCGGTCAGTCCTGCCAGATTGCGTGCCCACTCGATCACGGCGCACTGCATCCCAAGGCAAAGGCCAAGGAATGGCACGCGCTGCTCCCTCGCCCAGCGAATGGCGGCCACTTTGCCGTCCACTCCACGGTTGCCGAATCCGCCTGGAACCACCACGGCGTCCATGCCTTTTAGAAGGGGATCAGCTCCCTGGTTTTCAATCTCTTCTGCGCAGACCCAGTGAAGATCTAGGGAGGCATCCTGGGCTAAGCAGGCATGGCGAAGGGCTTCCACGACAGAGAGGTAGGCGTCATTCAGCTGGACGTACTTGCCGACTAACGCGACTTTGACCGCTGGACCGGGATTGCGGATTTTGTGCACTAGTTGCGCCCAATCCACCATGTCACTGTCGTGATCTTCGAGGTCCAGAACATCGAGGACTTCACGGCACAGTCCTTCGTCTTCGAGCGTGAGCGGTACGGCGTAAATGCTGTCGGCGTCTAAGGAGGGGATCACCGCACGCTGAGGAACCCCGCAGAAGCCTCCGATTTTGCGTTTGAGCTCATCGTTGATGTCGCGATCGCTGCGACAGACCAATATGTCTGGCTGGATCCCGATCGAGCGCAGCTCTTTGACTGAGTGCTGGGTGGGTTTGGTTTTCAGTTCTCCCGATGTGCCGATAAAAGGGAGCAGGGTCACGTGGATGTAGGCCAGATCTTGTCGTCCCACATCCCCTCGGAACTCGCGAATCGCTTCTAGGAACGGCAAGGATTCGATGTCACCAACGGTTCCGCCGATTTCGGTAATCACAACATCGGCATTGCTGTTCGCGGCCACACGGTGAATGCGGTCGCGGATTTCACCGGTGATATGAGGGATCACCTGCACTGTGCCGCCGTTGTAACTGCCGCGGCGTTCCTTATTAATGACGGATTGATAGATCGAGCCTGTAGTCACGCTGTTCAGGCGCGACATGGCGGTGTCGGTGAAGCGTTCGTAATGGCCGAGATCGAGATCGGTTTCGGCACCGTCTTCGGTGACAAACACCTCACCATGCTGATAAGGGCTCATGGTGCCTGGATCCACATTCAGGTAGGGATCCAGCTTCAAGATTGAAACGCTGTAGCCCCGAGACTTCAGCAGGCGCCCGAGGCTCGCGGCCACAATCCCTTTGCCGATGCTGGAGACCACACCGCCGGTTACAAACACGAACTTGGCCATGGCTTGCTCGGCAACGTGTCAATTTACCGCTGTAGACCCTCACCCTGGTAGCCGTGCGCACTCTCCTGATTAGTGGTGCAAGCCGTGGGATTGGTCGTGCGGTCGCGGAACGAGCTCTTGCCGATGGCCATCGCCTCAGCCTTGGGCTGCGCGATCTTGCAGCGTTGAAGCAAACGCCCCTGGATCCCGACCTGGCTGGGAGCGAACGGGTTTTGCTGTATCCCTATGCGGCGGAGGAGCCTGCGGCAGCCCAGGCTTGGGTTGAGGCCACCAATAATCATTTCGGCGGCTTCGACAGCGTGATCCATAGCGCTGGGATCTTCAGCCGCGTGCCGCTCCTGTTTGATCCCAGTGAAGAACAAGAAATCGCTCACACCATCAATGTGAACCTGATGGGACCGTGGTGGCTGACGCGTGCCGCTTGGCCGCAGTTGGCATCCCACGGAGAAGGTCGCATTCAGGTTTTGGTTTCGATGAGCGGGAAGCGCAGCAAAGGTCGCCTGGCCGCCTACAGCGCTAGCAAATTTGCCCTGCTTGGTCTGTGCCAAACCATGCGTAACGAGGGTTGGGCTGCCGGAATTCGGGTGACGGCGATTTGTCCTGGTTGGGTTAATACGGATATGGCTGCTGCTGTGCGCAGCGGTCCGAGCGACCGCTGGCCAACGCAATCGATGGACGCTGAAGCGATGACTCAGCCCGAAGACATCGCTTCGATGAGCGCTGAACTGTTGAGACTTCCCAATCGTGCCGTCCCCTTTGAGCTTGCTGTCAGCTCCAGCCTGGAGTGATGGTTAGTTCTCCAGCAGGCTGCGCAGCATCCAGGCTGTTCTTTCGTGGATCTGTAGCCATTGGCTGAATTCAGCAGCGATCTCTTCCCGTGGTGCGCTGCTGATGCCGATGTTGATGGGAATTGAAACGAGTGGTTGGTTTAAGAATCCAGGGATTGGATGTAATCACGAACCTTGCTCCGGCGCTGGGGCTGGCGCAGTTTCAACAGAGCCCGGGTTTCGATCTGACGCACCCGTTCGCGGGAGAGGTTCATGTCTTCGCCGATTTGGGCGAGGGTTCGGGGGGTGTCGTCTTCTAGTCCAAAGCGACAACGAATCACGGTGGCTTCCCTCGGGGTCAGCTCATCAAGCAAATGTTCGAGATCGTCGTGGAGTGCATCGCGGGTGAGGGTCTGCTCTGGTGTGGCGTGTTCGTCTTCTAAGAGCTCCCCAAGCTGGGTCTCTTGATCCCGGCCCACCTTGGTTTCCAGAGACACAGACCGTGGAACGCGAGCCAGGGTTTGACGCACCGTGTCTTCGCTGACGCTGAGCTCCCTGGCAAGATCTGACATCGACGCAGTGCGCCCTTCATTGCTGGCGATCTCTTGCTGCACCCGTTTGATTCGGTTGAGCTTTTCGGTGATGTGGACGGGGAGGCGGATGGTGCGGCTTTGGGTGGCGATCGCCCGTGTGATCCCTTGGCGAATCCACCAATAGGAGTAGGTGCTGAAGCGAAAGCCACGGGTGGAATCAAATTTTTCAACCGCCCGTTCGAGTCCCAAGGTGCCCTCTTGCACCAGATCCAGCAGTTCCATGCCTCGGTGCTGGTACTTCTTCGCTACGGCCACCACCAAGCGCAAATTGGCCTGGATCATCCGGTCACGAGCCTTTCGCCCTTCGCGGAGACGCCGCTGAAGCTCGCGGCTGTCGGAGTCAATCAGACCCGCCCAGGTTTCATAGCCCTTGGTGATGGCCTGGTTCAGTTCTTGCAAAGGCATCTCGGCGGCCCGTGCCCATTCCTGTCTTGTGGGCCAGTGAGAGAGATGGTTGGCCTCTCTTAACTGCAGTTCCTCTAGGCACAGCAACCGTTCGATCGCTGGATGATCTTCGGCTAAGTGACGTTCTTCGCTCTTCAGGCGCTCGTATTGCTGCACGAGCCGCGACAACAACACCTCGTCTTCAGCGGTGAGCAGGTCCACCCGACCGATGTCCTTCAGGTAGAGACGCAACAGGTCATTGCCGCCGCTCCAGCGGATCGGGGCTGATCCCGTTGATGAGGAGCTGGCGGACAAAGGACTGAGAATTCGAGGAGATGCCTCAAGGGTCTCGGTTTAAGCCACTTGGTCTGCAGAAACGTTGGTTTGTGTTCGGGTTTTGCGTTGCGGCTAGTCAGTGTTCTCTGTCACGGGATCCACCCAGGTGCTGGCGACATGCAGATCGTCGAGCTGGCGCGCAGAGACGCCTGCGGGTGCTGAGGTCATCAGGCAGCGTGCCTGCTGGGTTTTTGGGAACGCGATTGTGTCGCGGATCGAGTCCTCTCCAGCGAGCAGCATCACCATTCGGTCCACTCCAAAAGCCAGTCCACCGTGGGGAGGTGCTCCCATGTCGAGCGCATCGACCAAGAATCCGAACTGCTCTTGGGCCTCCTCCGGAGCAAGCCCGATGCTGTTCAGCACTTCTCGCTGCAGGGCGGAGTCGTGAATACGCAGGGAGCCCCCTCCTAGTTCCAAGCCGTTGAGAACCAGGTCGTAGGCCTGGGCGCGAGCTGTGGGAAGGGTTTTGGCCCACTCCTCAGGCTTATCGCCAAGGTCGGTGGTGTTCGGGGCGCAGAAGGGATGGTGCAGGGCTTCGAGCCGATTTTCGTCCTTATTGAATTCGAACATCGGGAAATCGACGACCCACAGAAAATTCCACTGATCGTTGTCTCTGTCGGGCTTTACGAGCCCCATCTCTTTGGCGAGATATTGGCGCACGCGATCAAGAGCTTTGTTCACTGTTGCGGTGTCTCCAGCACCAAAGAGCAACAGGGTTCCGGGCTGAGCCCCGGTGCGCTGCAGCAGGGTTTGCTTCTGTTCTTCTGACAGGTTGTCCTTGATGGCGCCGATCGTGTCGATTTCGCCGCCCTCACGCACCCGGATGAAGGCCAGGCCACCGGCTCCTGCCGCTTGGGCTTCGCTAAACACGTCACCACCGGGTTTGATGCGCACATTGGACACAGCGTCATTGCCTCCAACAACCGCAATGCACTTCACGGAGCCGCCGGACTTCACGGCTCCACTGAACACCTTGAAACCCATGTCTTTCACGATGTCGCTCACATTGGTGAGCTCCATGCCGTAACGGGTGTCGGGGCGATCCGTTCCATAGCGCTCCATCGCCTCGTGCCAGGTCAGGCGTGGAAACGGCAGAGGCAGATCAATCCCCTTAACCGTTTTCCAAATGGCAGCAATCAAACGTTCATTGAGCTCGAGGATCTGCTCCTGGCCCATGAAGCTCATCTCCATGTCCAGTTGCGTGAACTCAGGCTGTCGATCTGCCCGCAGGTCCTCATCGCGGAAGCAGCGAGCCACTTGGTAGTACCGCTCAATGCCGCCCACCATCAGCAGCTGCTTAAACAGCTGCGGGGACTGGGGAAGTGCGAACCATTCACCACCGCAGACGCGGCTTGGAAGGATGTAATCCCTGGCGCCTTCTGGTGTTGAGCGGGTCAGCACCGGAGTTTCTACTTCGATAAAGCCTTCGTCTTCGAGGAATCGGCGCGCCGTTTGGATCGTTTTGGCACGCAAGCGCAGGTTGTCGCTCATGCGCTTACGGCGCAGATCTAAAAAGCGGTGGCGGAGGCGCAGTTCTTCGCGCGTGTTTTCCTCGTCATGGACAGATACTGGGAACGGAAGCGTGCCTTTCACGCTGTTGAGCACGTGGATGCTGCTTGCTAAAACCTCCACCGCACCGGTGGCAAGGCGGTCATTCTTCGACTCACCGGGACGGGCCCGAACCTTGCCCTGGACTTGCAAGACGGTTTCGCTACGCAAGTGTTCTGCGACGGCAAAGGCATCAGCGCCAAGGTCCGGATCCACGGTGATTTGAACCGTGCCGCTGCGGTCGCGTAGGTCGATAAAGATCACCCCGCCATGATCGCGGCGGCGATCCACCCAGCCGCAGAGCTGAACGGTTTCGTCGATGTGCGTGTCGCGCAGGTCGCCGCATCCGTTGCTGCGCATGGGAGTTTCGCTGGAGAGAGCAGAGTTTCCCACAGCCTGTGCCAAGAAGCCTGTGCCCCGACTAAGAACGGCGATAGAAGGGACGCTTCACCACGGTGGCCGGTTGTAGCTGCCCGCGGATCTCCACACTGAGCTCTGTGCCGAGCTTGGCAAGGGCTGGTGGAAGGGAGGCGAGGGCAATGGGCTCTTCGAGAGTGGGGGACCAGCTGCCGCTCGTCACCACCCCCACGGTCGATCCGTTGTGGATGACGGGGTAATCGTGGCGGGCAATTGAACGGCCTTGCAGTTTCAAGCCCACCAGACGCTTGGAAGGTCCTTGTTCAGCCGCTTGCTCAAGGGCTTTACGTCCGATGAAAGTGGCGGGCATTTCCAGATGCACAAGCCACCCCAAGCCGGCTTCAAAAGGTGTGGTGGCAGCGTTCATGTCTTGGCCGTAGAGATGCATGGCTGCCTCCAGACGCAGGGTGTCGCGAGCGCCGAGGCCGCAGGGTGTCACGCCCTCCTCGATCAATTGCTGCCAAAGCGTGCGTCCGTCGTCTGCCGTGAGCAGCAACTCCACGCCATCCTCTCCGGTGTAGCCCGTGCGCGCTGTGAAGACTGGAGCTGTGAGTCCTTGGATGTTGAGACTGCAGTGGCCGAATCGCGGCAGTTCACTGAGATCGCTGCCACTTAATCGCTCCAGAAGGCTGATTGCCTTTGGCCCTTGGAGAGCGAGCAACACGCCGTCCTTCTTTTCGTCGAGGACCTGCAGATCAGCTTCCTCAAGATGTTGGCGAATCCAGGCTGTGTCGGTTTCTGCGCAAGCTGCATTGATCACAATCAGCAGGGTTTCGTGGCTTGCGTCCAGCAACGATGGCCCGAGGTCATAAATGATTAAGTCATCAATGATTCCGCCTTGTTCATTCAGCAAGACCGAATAGCAGGCTTGGCCAGGGCCGATTCGGTGCAGATCACTCGGAACAAGATGTTGCAAAGCATCTTTGGGATTGGCACCTTCAATCCGCAGAACTCCCATGTGGGAAATATCAAACATGCCGCTATCGCTGCGTACGGCCTTGTGTTCAGCCATGAGCCCTGAAAACTGAACGGGCATTTCCCATCCAGCAAAAGACACCATTCGACCTCCGGCGGCGATGCAGAGGTCATGGAGCGGTGTGAAGTTCTGGTCCATGACCGAGGCCGAGGCGCTAGCGCTCAAATCCTATGAACCAATTTGCGCGCTGATAGGAATTGATCCTGGAATTGGAAGCAAAGCAGCAGATTGTGGCGGTTTTATGGTCCGCTTTGGCAAGCGTCCTTAGTCTGGTCTCACGTTTCAGCAGGTGTGATGTGACTCAGTCAAGTTGCCAATCCTGCGTGCATTGCACACCCCCTGCAGCAACAGGTTCTGGGTGGTGTCGCTTACGACGACTTTCTGTTCATGCGGAGTTGGCGAACCAGGTGTTCTGTCACCACTGGACGAGTCGCCCACCATCTCTTCCTGAGTTCAATCTTCAGGAGCCCTTATTGGTTCCCTTGGATCGTCAGCTGGATTTTTGTGATTCGATGCAAACGTCTGATCAGGATTCCACATTCAAAGTTCGACTTTGAATGTGGAATCAAATGAGTTCTCGCCTTGATTTGATTTTTCGTTGAGGCGTTTGGGCTAGCTATAGATAAACATCCGCTAACGACTTGTTTGTTGCTGATGTCTTGTTGTGTTCAGTCCTTTGACTAACTGCAGCATCGATAATGAAGCTGAAGCGGATGAATAGCGTCGCCTAGATGCATGAGCCGTTGATCGAGCGACCTACTAAGTCATCAACAGCAGCAGGCTTCGTGTGACTTTGGCAGCTAAAACGCTACTGATCCCACTCGGATCGAGTTGGGGCGCGAGCTCCACCACGTCTGCGCCCATTAAGCGGTGATGGCGTAGCTCGTTGATCACAGCTGCAAAATCGTTCCAAACAAATCCACCTGGTTCTGGGGTCCCTGTCCCTGGCATCACAGCAGGGTCAAACCAGTCGAGGTCCACCGTGAGGTAGATCGGCCGTCCCCTGAGCGTGCTCATCCGATTTGGAATGTCTTGCACTGAGATCAGGCGTCCGCTGCTGTGGAGCTCTTTGAATTCATCACAGGTGCCGCTGCGGATCGCAATCTGCATGAGCTGCTGGCTGGGAAGCACCTCCAAACAGCGGCGCATGGCGCAGGCATGGCTGTGACGGGCCCCAAGCCACTCATGCCGTAAGTCGGCATGGGCATCGAGTTGCACCAGCACGAGATCGGGGTGCTGTTTCGCTACAGCCGCAACCGCACCAGAACTGATCGAATGCTCACCGCCAAGCATCAGCGGCTTCATGCCTGCAGCAAGCACGGTGCTGGTGGCATGGCACACGGCATCCACAACGGGCTCCGGATCGCCGTAGGGAATCTCAACGGCTCCAATATCGGCGTAAGCGATGTCTTCGAGGTCTCGATCCAGCTGGGGGCAGTAGGTCTCAAGACCTGTGCTCACCTCACGAATTGCGGCTGGGCCAAATCGGGTGCCAGGGCGGAATGAGGTAGTGCCGTCATAGGGAACGCCAAATAAGGCCACTCGGCATCCCTTTGGATTGCGGCGTGCTCCCATGAAAATGGCACCCTCATCGTCAAACAGGCTCTGATCAATCGGTTGGGTTGTGGGATTGGTCATGGATTGAGTTCCCGTTCAATGAAGGCTGGAATGGTGTTGAAGGCTCCTTGCTGCCAGCGGGGACTCCAGATTGCACAGCCTTCGGCCACGGCTGCGGCGCGCTCGCTTTGAACAGTGAGATAGCGGGGCCCATCCTTGGCTGCAAAGGTCCAGCTCCACCAGCCACTTGGATACATCGGGACCCAGCCGTAGAGAGGATCAGCGTGGCCAAATAGTTCGCGAATGAGCTTCACCATGTCGATGTGCACTTGGCGGAAGGCTTCGGGTGATTCGCTTTGGGTGGCAAACACCCCCCCCGGCTTGAGGATGCGGCAACAGTTGCTGAAGAAGGCTCGGTTAAACAGGCCTTCGGCGGGCCCTGTGGGGTCTGATCCATCCACTAAAACAACGTCATAAGAGGCGTCTTCGGCTTCAGCGGCCCAAGCGATCCCATCAGCAACGCGCAGGTGGAAGCGGGGGTCGTTCCAGCACCCGCCTCCGATCGAGGGCAGATGTTCTTGGCTGAGATCCACAACCCGGCCGTCGATCTCCACCAGGTCGAGGTGCTTCACCCCTGGGTGGCGCAGGCATTCGCGGGCGGTTCCGCCATCACCGCCGCCGATCACCAGCACGCGCTCGATGGCCGCGGCCGTGCAGAGCGCAGGATGCACTAAGGATTCGTGGTAGTGGCGTTCCTGGTGCTCAGCGGTCATCCAGCAGCCGTCTAATAGGAGTCCCTTCCCGTAGCGCTGGCTATCGATCACAGTGATTCGCTGAAAGTCGCTTTGTTCCTCCACCAGCACGCGGCCTTTTAGGCCATAGCGCACGCCGTTGTGGTGCTCATCGATCCAGTTGCCACTGGTTTCAGGTGCAGTGGTCATGGCGGGGCGCTGGACGTTCGCTCCATCTAGCTAAAACCAGCACCGGTTGGATGGCGTGATGCCAAGGTCAAGGGTGTCAGTCGCTCGCTCAGCGATGGATGCACTGAAGGAGTGCTGGATCGATGCCCCAGGATCTCACCGTGAATGCTCGCCTGGTGATCCCTTCGAGGGAGCTTCAATGGCGATTTTCCCGCGCCTCAGGTCCTGGAGGACAGGGCGTTAACACCACGGATTCTCGGGTTGAGCTGGTGTTTGATCTTGCCAATTCGGCGGTGTTGGGTCCGTTTCGGCGACAACGGCTGATGGAGGTCCTGGCATCTCGAATAGCAGATGGCTGCGTGCGTGTGGTGGCTGCAGAGGAGCGCTCTCAGTGGCAAAACCGCCAGCGAGCGATGGCTCGGCTGGCTGACTTGTTGCGAGAAGGTTTGAAGCCACCGCCTCCACAGCGCCGGGCCACGCGTCCAGGACGAGGTGCTGTGAAGCGACGCCTTGAGGCCAAGGGGCGTCGCAGTCAGATCAAAAAAAATCGTCAACAGCGTCCGTCGTTGGACGATTGAACGATGGGGAGCATGCTCACGAATCGGGATGGTTGTTGTGAGGTGGGGTGCTGGAGGCTTGTTCGGCACGGATGGCCAGTTTTGCTTGCTGCCAAACCGTTTCCAGTTCCTTGATGCTGCGTTCTTGGAGGTCACCCCCCAGAGCGGCTTCCACGCGAGAGAAGCGATCGAGAAAGCGCTGGTTGGTGCCTGCGAGTCCTTCTTCCGGCTGAATGTCACACCAGCGAGCCACGTTCACAAGCGTGAACAGCAGGTCGCCGAGCTCTTCCTGAGCGTGCTTTGGATCACCGGAGGAAACCGCTTCCTTGAGTTCATCAAGCTCCTCATGCACTTTGTCCCAAACCCCCTTCATGTCATCCCACTCAAACCCTGCTTTGGCGGCTTTGCGCGAGATGGTCATGGCTCCAGCCAGAGCTGGTTGTCCGCGAATTTTTCTGATGAGTTGATCACTCAACGGGCTGGTGGATTCGGAGGGACTTTCGCCCCGCTCGGTTTGTTCTGCGGCTTTGATGGCGTCCCAATTCGCTGAGACGGTTTCGCTGTCATGGGCCTCTGCATTGCCAAAGACATGCGGATGGCGGCGAATTAACTTCTCAGTGATTCCACGAGAAATCGCGTCGAGATCGAAGCGCTGTTGTTCTTGAGCGAGTTGGGCGTGCAGAACGACTTGCAGGAGCAGATCGCCTAGCTCCTCTTTGAGGTGTCGATCATCGCCATGGCGGATCGCATCCACGACTTCGTGAGCCTCTTCCAAGACGTAGGGCACCAACGTCTGATGCGTTTGCTTGAGGTCCCAAGGGCAACCGTGGTTGGGGTCGCGCAATTGCGCGACCACCTCGACCAGATCGTGCATGGCGTCGCTCATGGGGGCAGGTCGAGGAGTCTTTAAGTGTCGGTGCTAGGCAAGCCTTCGACTGAACCAGAGGCGGTTAAACAGATGTAGTGAGTCAGCGACGGCGTCTTCGCTTGCGAGGCAGCTGAAGCTTGATCGGCAGTCTTGGCATGGGGTCACCGTCTTGAATCAGATGCAGCCAAGCGCTCGCTTCAAGGCCAATCAGTGCGATCAGAACGGCGTTGGATGAGTCGTTCCAGGTCTGTTGAAGCAAGCTCCGCCATTGCTCTGGCGTGGGGGTGCCCCAACGGCTGCCTATCCAACTCATGGCTGCCACTAAAAAGCTGAGATAGATGATCCGAATGGCCGTTCCAAGAAATGGGCTATGCGACAACACCGAGCGGTGACGGATCAGGCGTTGGTAGGGCCACCACAGCCAGCGCAGTGCACCCCAACGTTGGTAGGGCCTGGAATTGATATCGAGATCAGGTGAAAGGAAGAGTCCGCCGAACAAAAAGGCCAGTCCACTGCAGACGGCACCGCTGATCCCTAGCCATGGCCACCAAATGACCCCATAGAACAAAGCCAGCAAACAGGTGGCTCGATCGTGCTCCCGGCCGGAAGCCATGCTTGTTGAAGCACCGTGTTGGACATAGCCTGGCATCTTCAGGCAGAATCCCTGTGTAAGGGCGATTAGCTCAGCGGTAGAGCGCCTGCCTTACAAGCAGGATGTCCCTGGTTCGAAACCTGGATCGCCCATTTCAGCTCACCTTCAATAGCCCAGTAGCACTCGGCTGTTTGATCGCTCATTAATGGGCGATGCTCGTTTTTGTATTGCGTGCGGGAGGTTGCGGCACAGCTTGGATAGCGCCGCATGTTTTGAAGCTGATTGGCTTTGAGTAGAAATGACTACCAATTGAATCTTGATAGTTCTTTACATTCGTCTGGAGCTACCGCTGCGCCATGAGTCTGCCTCTCCACTTTCAATTCGAAAAGCTTCAGCTTCAGGGGGCTATCCAGCAAGCCAGTGACATGAATGAGCTCAAGGAAGTCGCTGGACAGCTTTTAGACCTTTACTTCATGCAAAAGGCCGCCACAGCCCGCGTCATTTCAGAAAAATAACGAGTCATTCAATGTCACAAGATTATTCTGGTGAAATTGTTGCCACCGTTCATTTGAACCTTGAGGCATTGCGATTAGCGTACAAAACCACTTGTGACGCGCTTCGTAATTGGCCTGGAGGTGATCCTCTGGAACAACAGTTTTTGGCTGAAAGCAAAGATCAGCTCTTTAGGTGTTTGCTTGAGCAGTCGTTTGAAATGGAAGCCGGATAAGGTGCGCCTGGCATATCTGTTTTAGGAATTAAATTGAATTAATAGGCGCAATTAAGGTAATTTTCGTGATTTGGCATTTAATAAGCATTTGTATCTAACTATTGATGTTGAATGTGAAGTGTCTTTTTTTAGATTAGGGCTATGCCGTTAGCGACTTCACGGCCCACTGATGTAGCTAATGATTCAAAGCTATGTTCAGGTGTGGAGTTGTTGATTTTTCGCATTCGCAAAGTAGGAATTGCTAAAACTTAATTCAATTGCAACTCATTAAGTGGCTGATTTTAAGGTGACACTCCTTGTTGATGGTGCTGAAAAAGTTTTCAATTGCCCAGATGATCAATATATCCTTGATGCTGCTGAAGAGCATGGAATTGATATGCCATATTCCTGTCGAGCAGGTGCATGCTCAACTTGTGCTGGGAAGGTAACGACTGGCTCTATCGATCAAAGTGATCAAAGTTTCCTGGATGATGACCAGATTGCTGCAGGTTTTGCCCTTTTGTGTGTTTCGTATCCCGTTAGTGACTGTTCAGTGTCTGCAAATGCAGAAGATGAGCTTTATTGAGTTAATCCTTGCTTAGTAGAGAGATGCTAGCCAGAATGAGATGGCCTGCTGAATATTTTTTTGCTGGCTTCTTGAATGCGGAGGTTTAGTAAAATTTTATTAATCATGATTGTTAGTCGATCCTGCTTTGATGGCATTATTTTATTGACTTTTTTGTTCTGAGCGCACCCAGTTTTCACATGGCTTGAGATTTGTTGATAGCTTCAACTATCTAAGCCACAACAGAGTCCAGAAAAAGATCCATGGAGTGGATGGTCAGGGTGTTGACGTCCTTCGGCGTAATAGAGCTTTTCCACTAGTAGGTTTGGGGCTTTCATCCCCATATTTGCCTGGGCTGGAGTTGTCATGAGGGTGATAGCAGCAATTGCCGAGAAAAATTTCATGTTGATCGTCCAATGGATTGATCTGAATTGACTTTGTTAAAGCCCGATGGTGCGTAGTAAGCCTTCTCCAGTCATCAGTTCTGTGGCTAAGGCAGCAGCGAATCCGAGCATCGCTAATCGTCCATTGAGCTTTTCTGCCCGCTCATGGAAGCCCCAGCCAGCATCTGCTGATGCGTATTCCATGCGTGGTTCTTTGGCGTAAACATTGCCGTGACCCTCGCCATCTCTGGTAACGAGACCCGCTGGTGCGCGGAGTGTTGATGAAGTCATAGCTATCTCCGATTGGGACCTGATCGGTCTAGAGCTGCTTCTCTGACCCTGGAAGGGGGGCAGCCGTAACAGAAAGTTCGGTTTTAGGAACTGCCTGAGCGGTCATGTTGTGAGTAGAGGGGAATTTTGTTATACCTCTACGTTTCAACGCCCAATGCATTCATCCCGCCTGTTCGACCACTGGTTTCAAACAAGATAAGACTCCATCAAGCAATTATTTGATGATTTGTTTGGTTAAAAGGTTTGCTATTATATTGTCCGAGAAGAGTCGGATTAAGCGAGGATTCTCTGCGATACTTCTTACTCCAATTCCTTTATTTGGCAACGCGGATTCCCTAATCGGGAGTTTGTAAAATAGCAGTGATGCTGTGGGGCCTTCGCTGGAGTTCTTCGTTGAATTCCATAGCTAAATTTTGTGCCTCCATTGCGTCTGAGGCATAGACATTGTCTTCGTAGCTGCAGCCGGATGAGTCGCGGTATCGAATTGCATAGCGTTTGAAGGTCTGATGGCTGTTCATAAAACTTCCGCAGAACTGTTGTTGAATCTGATTGGAATATGTCTGGCCTCTGGTGAAGGCGGCCAGACACCTTGTAAGGCTGAACGCGTGATGTGCCGTGATCAACCGGTAATAGCCGAGATGCTGTAAGGAGCCTCTGGAAAACTTGTTGGCATTGGATCAAGCTTGCCTTGCGCTAATGCTTTGGCGCGTTGATACATTTGACTCGATGTTGCACCTGATGCCTCCATGGCTTTAGCAACAACATCCCAATTACGAATTTCAGTAGACATTTGGGATTCATTTAGAACCCAATCACCATCGCTAGCTGATTGGTCGATGCGTGACAGTGAAATCCCCCCATCGGCCGAACACGCGTTTCAGCTGGACTGTTGATACGTTCGATTGGTTGGGTTTGTTGGTCTTGTTTAAGCGTCCAAATGTTCTGCCCGGATCGTTTTGAAGATCAGTACCTCGCTGGGCAGGCTGGATCTAACGTCCTATGCCCCGTGTTGAGAGGGTTTTTTATTGTCTTAACTGGAAATCTCTATTGGCTTTGCTTGGGAATAGGGATCAGCTTGCGATTCAAATCTCCTTGGATCCCAATCGTCTGGACCAATGAGACCATCATCTTGAGCTCCCGCAACGCGTACTTCTGGCCCTGCATTGCTACATAGCCAATGTTTGATTGTGGTTTTTGTCCATGATCCCTGCTCATGCGTTTGGTTGATTCTTCCATTGATGCTTGTGATTCTCTTGGCAGGCCGCAATTGGCGTTCTAGGGGTGATTGTGTTGGCACTCAGAGCAAATCCCGAAGAATTCCAAAGTGTGGAACAACATCTTGAAACCAGACTGGTCTTCGGTTGAGATTGAGAGTCCGTGAATCGGACAGTGGTCTAATGCTTTGGTGCTTCCACAGTCCACACACGTGAGGTGATGGCGGTCCTGCTCAATCGGGGCATAAAGGGCCTCCCCGGTGGGTAAATGCCGGCAGCGCACAAGACCCTGCTGCTGGAGTTGCCTGAGGTTTCTATAAACCGTGGCGAGTCCCATGGCGCTGGATCCGTTTTCTAAAAGCCGATGCAGCTGTTGCCCACTCATTTCGTCGCCGCAGCTACGCAAAGCGTCAAGAAGGCGTTGCTGTCGTTGTCGGCTCGCTGTCGGCTTGGTCGTCATGGTGATTCAGACCTTGCTCGTATTGGATTGGATCAGGTCTTCGCTGGTCGTCCAAAGCCGTTCCCGTTGTTCGGGGTCTTTGGCTAAACCGGCCACAGGCTGACGTGTTGGCATTCCACGCATGGATGCAAAGCCTCCTGGACCGAAGTGCTCTCCACCTTTAACGCTGCTTGCTGTTGCTGCATGGAGTTGGGGGAGTGCGCCCATCGCTGCGCTTTGAAATAAAGGGTCCATGAGCCTGTAGGCCAGAGACTCTTGCCAGGCTCCGGTCGCGGCGACGGAGACCGGTTGAAGGTTGGTCCGGGCCAGGCCTGGATGGGCGGCGAGAGAGATCACGCTGCTGTTTTGCTGCTCAAGCCGCTGATTGAGCTCAAGTGCAAACATCACATTGGCCAATTTGCTCTGGCAGTAGGCGCTCCATCGGTCATAGCGCCGCTCGCCCTGCAGATCTGACCACGCCATTTTGCCGAAATATTGCGCTCCAGACGTCACAGTGATCACCCGAGCATCCTGGCGGCCTTCCATCAGTGGAAGCAGCTGTTGGGTGAGTGCCATGTGCCCGAGATGGTTCACGGCAAACTGCATTTCGAAGCCTTGGACGCTCAGCTGACGAGGAGGCGCCATCAGGCCAGCGTTGTTCATCAACAGGTCCAGGCGGCCATAACGCTCTTGAACAACGTTGGCGCAGCGCTCAACACTATTGAGATCGGACAAATCAAGATCCAACAGGTCAACACCCGTGGTGCCTTGATCCAGCAAGTCACGTCGTGCCTCTTCGCTTTTGCGTTGGCTGCGGCAAGCCATGAGCACGGTTGCGCCTTTCCCTAAGAGCGCACGACTCGTTTCCAAACCCAAGCCGCTGTTGGCCCCAGTGACGAGGGCCACGCGACCAGTTTGGTCTGGGATGTCCTTCAGGGTCCAACCCATGGAGCAGGCGTCAAAGAAGATCCAGTCTCGCTGTTGGGATCAGTCTTCGGGGAAGAGCAGTTCCGCTAGTTCGTCGGCATCGACGTCGTAGACACGAGCAAGAGACGTTTCAATTGCACTGGTGACTTCGCCTGGAAGGAATCTCATGGCGTTGAGAGCATCCTCGGCGATCTCATCTGTCAGGAGGAGGTCATCGCCTTCGAGCTTCTCGTCATTGATGACGGCCATCACCCAGCTCTGATAGGCGTACACCAGATCCGAGAACTCGAGTTCGGGATCGTTGAGATCCAGGGTCATGGCCACAGTCGATCGATAGCACCACCATTTTGACCTTCGGCAGGGAAGATGTCTCGAAGAAGATGTTTGATATGAGCCTTCCGGATCCTGATCAGCTGCAAGGAACCCTTGTGGACTTTGCGCTTTTGGAGCTGATTCGACAGCACAGGCTCAGTTTTCAACCGCTTTGGACGGTTGATGGCTGGGCGAAATTGATGATTTGGCTTGCCTTGAATTGCGGCCTTTCCGGGGATACCGCAAGCCTTGAGCACTTCGCGACGTCTCTGGGGGAGACGATCACGATGCGGATGCGTCGCACATTTTTTGAAAGAGAGTTGGGCGATCTTGAGCTCCATGTGTTTGCGGATCCAGCTGATGCTCAAGTGCTGTTGCTGTCTCAAGCCCCGCAAGATCCCTCGGTGCTGGCCCCGGAACGTCTAACCCGTGCCTTAGAGCGGGTTGATTTGCTCGAGCGTGTGACGGCTGATCAAAGTGAGTGGCAAGCCCTCGATGGCGTTGTTGCGATCCCTTGGAAACGGCCTGAATCCTGATGTCCACTGACCTGATCGCCCGGTATTGCAACGCCGGTTTTGAAGCGGTGGCGGATGGTGCCATGGCCTTTTTTGATCGCCGCACCGATTTGCAACGGGCTGGTGTGGCTTTCGGGCCTGGCGGTGGAGTGGAGCCGGCCAAGGTGTCAACGGATATCAGCTTGGTCGCGATTGATCGCAGTGATCCAGATGCCTTCGGATTGTCTGAGGTGATCTTGCGTGGCGTTGCTGCTGGATTAGAGCGCTATGTGCATGAAAGACCTCTGTTTCGTTCGGTCTGCCCCGATCAAGAGTTGTTTGTGATGCCGATCTTCAACTTGCAGCGGTATGCCCCTGGAGAAGGTTTTAAGCAGTGGCATTGCGATTGGACCATCAGCGATGAAGCGACTGAGCCCGTGCATCGGGTGTTGGCTTGGATTCTTTATTGCGACAGCGTGGAAGAGGCAGGCACGGAATTCCATTGGCAGAACCATCACGAACCGGCTGAACGAGGCAAATTAGTGATATTCCCAGCGGGCCCATCTCACATTCACCGCGGCAGGGTGAATCCAGATTTGAGTAAGACCATTGCCACGGGTTGGATCAATGCGGGCGCTCAGCAGGATTACCTCAAGCGGCTTGCTCAGTCCTGAACACGCCAATTTTTCATGGTCCAGAGAAGCTCTCCGGCATCCCAGCTGCAGAGATCGAAATTGTGGATTGCGGTTGCATCAGAAGCATCGAGCATGCTTTGGGCGTAATGCTTCACCAGTGCGGCAGGTTCGATGTGGATTCCTGCCTGTGCTGCAACCTCGCTAACGGCAGCAGCTGTGGTGGCCATCCGCAAGCCCCTCTTGAGCTAATCGTTCTGGGCCACAGCTTCAAGCATCTGCTGGATGGCAGTGCTGAGATCGTTGGATGTTGAGCCCATGGATCCTTGGCATTGATGCTGTTTGATCATCGCTGTCAAGCCGCCTGAAAACCCCTTTTGCGACCATGAATGGTGTGTATGGGTTCTACCCGTGTCGGATCTGGCCAAGACCTATGACCCGGTTGGTACGGAAGCCAGATGGCAGAAGGCCTGGGAGGCCGAGGGGGCCTTTCATCCGGATCCTGCGGCTGAGGGCGAACCGTTTGCTGTGGTGATTCCGCCGCCCAACGTCACCGGCAGCCTGCACATGGGGCATGCCTTTAATACAGCTCTGATCGATACGATCGTGCGCTATCAACGGTTGGCGGGCAAAAATGTGCTTTGTCTGCCTGGCACGGATCACGCCTCGATCGCAGTGCAGACGATCCTTGAGAAGCAGCTGAAGGAGGAGGGCAAGACGCGCCATGACCTTGGCCGCGAGGCCTTCTTGGAGCGGGCCTGGCAGTGGAAAGCAGAAAGTGGAGGTCGCATTGTCGATCAGTTGCGCCGGTTGGGGTATTCCGTCGACTGGAAGCGACAACGATTCACGTTGGATGAAGGTCTTAGCGAGGCGGTGAAAGAGGCCTTCGTTCGTCTCCATCAGCAGGGCTTGATCTATCGCGGTGAATACCTGGTGAATTGGTGTCCTGCATCGGGCTCCGCGGTGAGTGACCTGGAGGTGGAGATGAAGGAGGTGGATGGCCATCTCTGGCATTTCCGCTATCCGCTCAGCAGTGGGGATGGTTTTTTAGAAGTGGCCACCACGCGCCCCGAAACGATGTTGGGTGATACGGCGGTGGCTGTGAATCCCAGCGACGAGCGTTATTCCCACCTGGTGGGACAAACCCTTGATCTTCCGTTTGTCGGTCGTCAGATCCCGATCGTCGCGGACGACCACGTTGAAAAGGACTTTGGGACAGGCTGCGTCAAGGTCACACCGGCCCACGACCCCAACGACTTTGCGATCGGTCAGCGGAATGGTCTTCCACAGATCACCGTGATGCGCAAGAACGGCACGATGAATGCCGCAGCCGGGCGGTTTGAAGGTTTAGATCGTTTTGAAGCGCGGAAAGCCGTTGTTGCTGCACTCGAAGCGGAAGGATTGTTGGTGAAGGTGGAGGAGTACCGCCATAGCGTTCCCCATTCGGAGCGCGGCAAGGTGCCGGTGGAGCCGTTGCTCTCCACCCAGTGGTTTGTGAAAACGGAGCCCTTGGCTGCCCGTTGTCGGGAGGCGCTCGCCCAGCAGGATCCGCGCTTTCTGCCAGACCGCTGGGAGAAGGTGTACCGCGACTGGCTCACGGATATTCGCGACTGGTGCATCAGCCGTCAGCTTTGGTGGGGCCATCGCATCCCCGCCTGGTTTGTGATTAGTGAAACCGGCGGCTCCTACACCGACACCACGCCTTATGTGGTGGCTCGGAATGAAGCCGATGCGCTTGCCCAAGCCAAAGAAAAGTTTGGAGCGGAGGCCCGCATTGAGCAGGACGAAGACGTGCTCGACACCTGGTTCTCCAGTGGCCTTTGGCCATTTTCAACCCTGGGTTGGCCCGATGCGAATGCAGCTGACTTTCAGCGTTGGTATCCCACCAGCACCCTGATCACAGGCTTCGACATCATCTTTTTCTGGGTCGCCAGGATGACGATGATGGCCGGTGCTTTCACTGGTGAGATGCCTTTTAAGGACGTCTATATCCATGGGCTGGTGCGGGACGAGCAGAACCGCAAGATGAGCAAAAGCGCTGGGAATGGGATCGATCCCCTGTTGTTGATTGAGCGCTATGGCACCGATGCCCTGCGTTTCGCTTTAGTGCGCGAGGTGGCCGGTGCGGGTCAAGACATTCGCCTCGATTACGACCGAAAAAAGGACACATCTGCCACGGTTGAGGCCTCTCGTAACTTTGCGAACAAGCTCTGGAATGCCACCCGGTTTGCCCTGATGAATCTGGGAGGGGGCACACCAGCACAGCTCGGTGAGCCTGATCCTTCGGCATTGCAGCTTGCCGACCGCTGGATTTTGTCGCGCTTGGCGCGTGTGAACCGGGAAACCGCATCCCGCTACAGCAGTTATGCCCTTGGTGAAGCTGCAAAAGGTTTGTATGAATTCGCTTGGAACGATGTTTGTGACTGGTATTTGGAACTGAGCAAGCGTCGTTTGAATCCAGGAGAGGAGCCCAGCGCTGCAGCTTTGGCGGATCAGCACACGGCCAAACAGGTGCTGGCCAAGGTGATCAGCCAAATGCATTTGATGTTGCATCCGTTGATGCCCCACCTCACCGAAGAGCTGTGGCACAGCGTGACTGCTGAGCCCGAAATCACCTTCTTAGCGCTTCAGGCTTGGCCGGCAGTGGACGAGGGCGCTTTGGATGATGGCTTGGAAGCGTCCTTCTCTGAGTTGATCGCTGCGATCCGAGTGGTCCGTAATTTGCGAGCTGTTGCGGGTTTGAAGCCATCTCAATCGGTGCCCGTTCGTTTCGTGACGAGCCGCCCAGAGCTAATGGCAGTGTTGAAGGAAGGGACGGCTGATATCACCGCGCTCACCCGAGCGGAATCCGTGGAGTTGATGACGCAGGCTCAGGCCGAAGCTGCTCCTGTTGCCAAAGCACTCGCTGGCGTCAGCGGTGAGTTGCAGGTGCTGCTGCCCATCGAAGGCCTGGTTGACCTTGAAGCGCTTCAGGGCCGTCTTGAAAAAGACATCACCAAGGCGGAGAAGGAGATCAAGGGATTGGCGGGACGCCTCAGTAATCCCAACTTTGCCGATAAGGCGCCAGCCGCTGTGGTCGCTGAATGCAAGGCCAATCTTGCCGAAGCGGAGGCTCAGGCTGACTTGGCGCGCAGACGGTTGGTGGATTTGGGATGAATCGTGCCTGTCATGCCGATGGGAAGAGCTGTGCTGGTTTTAAATTTGGCGCTGGATAAAGGGTGGTGCAGTCGAAAGCAAAGTCGGCATTATTAGATTTCACGATTTTCGCAATCTCCAGAAATACCTCCTGCTGAATATCTAAGTAATCCTGCCAGTTTGTGGTTTTAGTGAAACAGTAAATCTGAAGGTTGAGTGATGAGCTTTCCCATGCATTGAAATGCACGAGAATTATTTGACCGTTGTCAATGGCGTTGTGGCTTTTTAAAAGTTCGCGAACTTGCTTGGTAATAGTATCCATGGCAGGTATATCTTCATAGCGCAAACCAATATTTGCCAGGATTCTTCGGTTATACATCTGCCCAGGATTGATGATGCTATTGGTGGCAAAAACTGCGTTGGGGATATACATCGGTCGGCGGTCAAAGGTGCGTAGGCGTGTGTGATACCAGCCGATATTTTCAACGGTTCCTTCCATTCCGTCCGTACTGATCCAGTCCCCCTCCTTAAAGGGACGGTTGAAGAACAGCATGAAACCGGAGAAGAAGTTTTGGGAGATGTTTTGCGTTCCGAAGGCGAGGCCGACTCCAGCGCCTCCTCCTAGAGCGGCGAGGGCAGTGGCGGGAACGCCGAAGGTGATCATCAATGCGCCAGCGCCAATCACCAGAATCAAGATCGTGTAAATCCTGCCCAGAAAACTGATGGCCATCGACACATCTTTCTGGTCGTCCATCTGGAGCCATCTTTCAAAACGTCTGGTCTTCATGACGGTGTGGCCCAATTGGCTCAGCGCCCACATGACGGCGAGGATTGTGATTGTGGCGGAGAGCTTTAAAGCATTGCTGCCATGCAGCCACTCCACGTTGCTGGCGATTTCTCGTCCGAGCCAGCCCAAGTACAGAGAGGCGCTGAGCCCTAGAAGCAATGGCTTGCGGATTGCTCTAGCGATCATCCCTCCAAGATGTTGTCCTCTCCGCTCCATTAGCCCAAGGACAAGCCAGAGCAGTACAAGAACAACAGTGCCAATCAATACTCCGGTATTGGAGTGAATCACATCCACGTCTTGAATGATCCTTTCTTTCATTGCGTCATCACCGTGACCTGCTGCATGCAGTCTGCCTCCTCCTTTGCATTGGATCAGGCTGAATGCTTCAGCTTTTAAACTTTCACTTGGTGGTGTGCCATCGCGTTCGCTATACCCACGAGTTGCTGATGGTTCTGTTGTGATTGAGGTTGAAAGTCTCAGCAAGATTTACCGGGTTGCCGACAAGCAACCGGGTTTGGGTGGAACCTTGCAGCACTTCATGCGCCGGCGCCACCGTGATGTGTGTGCGGTGAGCAATGTTTCTTTTACGATCGCTCGGGGAGAGATGGTGGGATTTCTTGGTGCCAATGGCGCCGGGAAAACCACCACCTTGAAGATGTTGTGTGGGTTGATCTATCCCAGTGCAGGTCAGGTGGTCGTTGCAGGTCATCAACCGCAAAAGCGTCATCCCGATTTTTTGCGTCGGATCACTCTGGTGATGGGCCAGAAGCAGCAATTGCTTTGGGATCTCCCCCCGATGGATTCCTTGAGGGTGAATGCTGCTGTGTATGGCATTAGTGATCGGGATGCCAAGCGCCGTATCTCCGAGCTGTCGGATTTATTGGAGTTGGGTGAGGAGCTCACGCGCCCTGTTCGCAAGTTGTCGTTGGGCCAGCGCATGAAAGCTGAGTTACTCGCTGCCTTGCTGCACCAACCTGATGTGTTGTTCCTTGATGAGCCCACGCTTGGTTTGGATGTGAATGCGCAGGCCCGGGTGCGCAAGTTTTTGGCGGATTACAACCAAAGAACTGGTGCCACTGTGCTGCTCACGAGCCATTACATGGCCGATATCACTGCCCTATGTCCGCGCGTGTTGTTGATTCATCAGGGGAATTTGTTCCATGACGGTCCGCTTGATCGCTTGGCAAGTCGGCTCGCCCCTGAGCGCCATGTTCGTTTGGAACTTGCTGCACCAGTGGGGGCTGAGGCGTTTGCTGGCCTTGGCCGGCTCGACAGCTGCTGCGACTGCGAGGTGAACTTGCGAGTCCAGCCTGATGAGCTCACGGCTGTGGTGGCACAACTGCTTGACCGCTTTGAGGTGCGGGATCTGGAAGTGAATGATCCTCCGATTGATCAGCTGATCGGTGAGCTGTTTCGGCAGGGAAAGGTGTAATGCGTATTTTTGGACTCAATCGCAAGATTATTCGTGTTCTCTTAGGAACGGAATACGCCCATATGTTGGAATACCGCGCTGAAATTGCCCTTTGGGCTCTTTCCGGAGTGCTCCCTTTCATCATGCTCAGCCTTTGGAATGGCAGTGATGCACGCGATGCGTTGGGGATGGATGGTGTGGGCCTTGATCGTTATTTCTTGAGCGCCTTTTTAGTGCGTCAGTTTTCTGTTGTTTGGATGATTTATGCCTTTGAAGAGGATGCTCTCACGGGCAGATTGTCTCCTTATCTTCTTCAGCCATTACACCCGCTCTGGCGTTACGTGGCAAGTCATCTTGGCGAGCAGCTCACGCGTTTGCCTTTTGCTGCGGTGATTACCGCGATCTTTTTTCTAATTCAGCCCAATGCTTTCTGGTTGCCATCGTTTGGTCATTTTGTGCTGGCTTGGTTGGCCACATGGATGGCATTTTCGATTGCTTTTCTGTTGCAAAGCCTGATTGCCTCCCTTTGTTTTTGGAGTGAGAAGGCCAGTGCTCTCGAGAGGTTGTTGTTCATTCCTTTCCTTTTCTTGTCTGGACTGCTTGCTCCGCTCACGGCATTCCCACCCTTTGTGCGTACCTTGGCTCAGTGGACTCCTTTCCCTTATTTGATTGACTTCCCGGCGCGTGTTTTAGCCGAACAGCCTGTGGACTTGTTGGCTGGATTTGCCATCCAGTCGGCCTGGATCGTGCTGCTGTTGCCACTTGTTCTTCTGTTTTGGCGCGCTGGGGTGCGGCGTTACAGCGCGATGGGGGCCTGAATGCGGCGTTACTTCAAAAGTCTCCGGCGATTCTGGGGAACAGCCGTGGCCTCGCAGCTGGAGTACCAACTCAACGTTGTGATTGAGCTGGTTGCCGTTGGCTTGAGTTTGCTTGGCAGCCTGTTCATGCTCTCTCTCTTTTTTGGTCCAGGGCGTGCGTTGGGTGGCTGGAGCTGGCATGAAGCCTTGATTGTTCAGGGCTTTTATACGGTTCTCGATGGTATGGCCAGCACTTGGTTGCGCCCCAACCTCTCTTCGATCGTGACCCATGTGCGCGAAGGCACCCTTGATTTCGTGCTACTCAAGCCGATTGACAGTCAGTTCTGGTTGTCATTGCGCACCATCTCGCCAGCCGGGTTGCCGGAGATCGCTCTTGGCTTATTACTGGTGATTTGGGGCGGGCATCAGGCTGGTGCTTCTTTGTCGCCAGGAGGCATTGCGGTGGTGTTGCTGATGCTCTTGGCTGGTGGATTGATCCTGTATTCGCTCTGGTTTTTGATTGCAGCGACCAGCATTTGGTTTGTGAAAACCTGGAATGCCACTGAGGTTTTACGCGCTGTGTTGGCCTCAGGTCGTTATCCCGTAGCGGCTTATCCGGCTCCTTTGCGTTTGCTCTTTACCTTGGTGATTCCGGTGGCATTTCTCACAACTGTTCCGGCTGAAGTTGTGCTGGGGCGAGCTAGCACTCCCATGTTGTGGCTTGGGTTAGGCCTCGCCGTTGGCTTTTTCGTCGCTGCCCGTCAGTTCTGGTTCTATGCCTTGCGTCACTACACCTCCGCCTCCAGCTGAATGCATGCTTTGTTGAAGACTTGGTGGCCATTCCATTGGATAGATCTGACGTTGCGGGAACGGAATGGTGATTCCTTTTTGTTCAAATTGTTTCCAGATTGTTCGGCGAATATCACTGCCAATTTCAAAGGAATCGAGGGGGTTGGCTACCCAAAAGAGAACCTTATAGTTTATAGAAGACTCTGCAAAGTCGATGACAAAGGCTTTGACTGGGGGATATTCTAGAACTTTTTTGTGCTCTTTGGCAATTGTTATTAATAACTCAACGATAATATCTGGGTCGTGCTCATAGGCTGCGCCAACCACCACACTGTCACGTCTGGATGTTTCTGTTGCGGTGAAGGATGTGGCTTCTTGTGTGAAGAAGATCTGATTCGGGATTAACAGCTCAGCTCCATCGCGTCCCCGACGTAATTGTGTTGCCCTTAACCCCAGTTTGCGTACGGTGCAGGGGTCGCCGTTGACCATCAAAATCTCTCCGGGGCGCACTGACCCTTCAAACAGGAGCCAGATGCCGCTGATGAAATTTGAGATGATTTCTTTTATACCAAAGCCTATTCCGACAGACAATCCACCTGCTATGGCAATGAATGCTGTGCCATCGATGCCGATGAAGTAAGCCACCCCAATGATGCCAATGATGATCACGCTGTAACGGAACAGAAGCTCCATTCCTCGCCTGTTTTTGGGACGGACACCAAACAGCACTCCACTAAGCCATGCGAGAAATGTTGCAGGCCTTGAGGAGAGGGTCATAATGACATAGATGGCTATGATTGCAAGATAAATTCTTCCTAGCGTTAGCTCAACTCCAAATAAATTAGCGATTGGAGTTTGCGCCAAGTTTTCCGTACTTCCCATCAGTCTTATGAAGGACATGGTGGCCACAATGAAGTAGACGGGTCTTAAAAATGTGCTTTCTAATTCATCAACTGGGAATTTTTTGTTGATACTTAGAAGTAGTATTTTCAGTGGTGTGAATGACATCCAGCCCAGCCAGAGCAGTCCGAAATAGCGCAGCAATCCCCATGGCAAGCCCACTAGAAGGAAAAGCCCTGAACTGATTAAGAGAAGTAGGGGGCCAATCAGAACTCGGATGTATTCAGGAACTAGCCTGAGCTCCATGCGCCGTCGAAGCGCACCCCGTTGCTCTGCCACCATCACAATGCCAACTAAAAAGAGTTGGAGGAGAACGGTGCCCCGGTTCAGATATGACAACCAGCTCAGGAGCTCGTTGAGAATTGCCCCTGGGTTAATAGTGATGAGGTAAGGCATAGATAGAGTCATCGATTCGCTTTCATCTGATTTTGGAGTTCAGTAGCCGCCTTCTCAGGAGATAATCCATCAAAAATTAACTTGTTGAGTGTGGATTGAATATCTTTTCTTAATCTTGGCTTGGCATTAATTGCTGAGACAATTGCATCACCACGGCTTACGCGCTTGTTTTCGTCTTCACTGAATTTAGAGAATCCTGCAGGTAATTGTTTGCTGACGATCAGTGCCGCCGCCGGATTGACAGGAAAGCCCGTCTGGTATTTGAGGGCGTAGGTTTTCTGAGCCCAGGGTTGCACCATGAAATTGAGCAATTTCAGGCTTTCTGCTCGTTGACGTTTGCTTGAGTTCTTGCCAAGAGCCCAGACCTGCAAGCGAGTGATTGGTGTTGCTCGTCCAAAGTTTCCACTGGGTAATGGGGCAATGCCGAGATGATCTTTGAGCTCTTTACGAAGTTGCGGTAGCTGGGAACTCCAACAGCTGATCCAACTCATTTCGCCTTGGATGAATGCCTTTCGAAGGGCGGCTTGATTTCTCAAAAACACAATATTTTGCTGATAGCTGGATGCCTTGAGCCAACGCATCCAAAGAGTGAGCCGTTCATGGGCCGCCTCAGTGGCTTTTTTGCCTGCTAACGAGGCAGTTAGTGCTTCGCCCGCCCCGAAGCTCCCAAGGCTCCAGTACAGATCCTGGAGGTTGGTGACCATCCCAAAAATCTTGCCCTTGCCACTGTCTGCGGACAGTTCCGACAAGGTTGTGGGTGCTTTTTTGAGTTTGCGTTTATCGAAGCAAGCCAGTTGTAGAAACTGCGAGACCGGTTGCCCCGCTAAAGATCCAGTGGCTGTTTTAACGCGCTCTAGGGCTGCTGGATTAATCAAGTTTTGACGTTCTTTCGTCAACTTGATCGGCTCGGTCAGACCCAAGGCAAGAAGGCTCAAGGCTTGATTGCTGTCTGCAATCACGAGGTCTGGTCCTAGGCCGCTATTGGTTTGAACTTTGAGCTCCCTCTCCAAAGACTCTTCGGGATAGATCGAGGGATGCAGCTTGATCCCAGGCTGCTTTTGAATTAATTGATGTTGAAAATCTCTGGTGATCTTCCGTTCTGCTTCAAAACGATGAGAGGAGTGTTGTTCGTTTTCATTGCTGGCTTGAGCCACCTTCAATACGATCGATCCTTGGCTATCGGTGATGGCGCAGCCCCCGAGTAACGATGTGCTCAGCACGAGAGCGATGCTGCACCTGTTCCTTCTGATCGGAGCACAAACGCGGTTTGCTTCCATACCTCTAGAACAGTTGTCCAATCTTTAGCGTAAAAGTGGGCATGCTCCCCTTTGGCACCAAAACGATCACGATGGAATGGTGGCCTCGGGTGGTGTGGAACACATGATTGAGGGAATGTCCTGGTTTGAGCCATTGATGCTCTGGCTGCGCTCTCCTTTGGGTGGAATGGTTTTCATCCCGCTTTATGCGGTTTGGGTGACGCTGTTGCTTCCAGGGGTATGGGCTTCGATGTTGGCTGGAGCTCTTTATGGCACTTGGTGGGGGAGCCTGATTGTGTTTGTGGGGGCCAGTCTCGGCGCAGAGGCAGCGTTTTTGCTTGGCCGATATTGGTTGCGTGATTGGACGAGCAAGCGTTTGACGCAATACCCAAAGCTTCAGGCTGTGGAACGGGCCGTGAGCCGGGAGGGTCTCAAACTTGTGCTTTTAACGCGTCTATCTCCAGCGTTTCCGTTCTCATTATTGAACTTGGTCTATGGCCTCAGTGAGGTGAGCTTGCGTGATTACAGCATCGGTTTAATTGGCATCATTCCCGGCACCATTTTGTTTTGTGCTTTGGGCGCCTTGGCAGGTGATGCTGCTCGTTTTGGTGAGGTGCTCGCTGGGGAAGCCTCAGCACAGGGCTGGATCCTGAGGGTGGTGGGCGTGTTAGCTACGGTCGCGGTCGTTTGGTTGGTTGGGCGCGCAGCAAAGAATGCTTTAAGTGATGAAACAACGGACCACTAATTTTGATGTAAGCACGTGACGTGGGCCTGTCTTTATCTTCAAAAATCTTTCGTATCAATGGTTTGGATGATGACTTGCAACTTGAAATACTGTGTTCTTGCATGTACAAGTGAATGCCAGAATAAAACCCTATTCTGAGTGGTTAATCTGGGTTGGGCAGATTGATATCTCGAATGCAAGCAATAAGTACAAACCATCCCAGCCTCAGGCTGGCAATGACACCATTGCGAGAGGAGAGATCAATATATTTTGCACGACCACAGTCTGTTTTGATCCAGCGGAAGGCTTTGGGTGAGTTCATTGTTGTTTGTCTTCAGTGATGGTGTGGTTGAAGAATAGTTTGGGTGTGTACCAAATAGAGTGCATTGATAATGCAGAAAGACTAAAAATAATCATTCTGAGATTTGTTCAGCAGAGTGGCAGTGAAAAATCCCAGGTTCTTTAAAGGCTGAGGCAGGTCTGATTGGTGTTTATTTATGGCCATGGTTTCAGGAGGTTCTGAAGATCATTTTCGTCAAGGATTTTGATCCCCAGCTCCTTGGCTTTGGTGAGTTTGCTTCCTGCCTCCTCGCCTGCCACGAGATAACTGGTTTTCTTGCTGACGGATCCTGAGACTTTCCCGCCGCAAGCCTCGATTTGTTCTTTGGCCTGAGACCGGGAGAGTGTGGGCAAGGTGCCGGTCAGCACAAAGGTGGAACCAGATAAATGATCGTTGGCGGCGGCCGCAGTGGCTCGCTTTTGTTCTTCCTCATTGAGCGAAAGGCTGAATCCGAGGCTGTGCAATTCATCGAGTAGCCGCTGATTGGCCGGATTGGAAAACCATTGCTGCAAACTTTGGGCAATCTCTTTGCCGACCCCATAGATGGCGGTGATGCTGTCTGGTGCGTGGCAAGCCGCTTGATTCAGATTGTCTGCATTGGAAAAAGCAGCGGTAATCGCCTTGGCGTTCACGTCTCCAACGTGATGGATGCCGAGCCCGTACAGCTGTTTGGCCCACCCTTGAAAGCGGGATGCGTCCAGAGCTTGAATCAAGCTCTCGGCACTCTTTGCGCCCATGCGCTCCAGGCTGCCAAGTAGGGCGATATCGAGGCGATAAAGGTCTGCAATCGATTGAACGAGGCCCCGATCTACTAGTTGTTCAATCAACTTGCTGCCCAGGCCATCCACATCCATGGCCCCTTTGCTGACCCAGTGGCGCAGGGCACCACGCAGGATCGCCGGGCAGCTGCTGTTGATGCAGCGCGTGGCCGATTCGCTGGTTTCGCGCACCAAGGTGGATCCGCAGGCTGGACAGGTCTTGGGGAGCTCCACGGGTTGGGCCAGGGCAGGTCGGAGCTCAGGCAACACCCGCACCACTTCCGGGATGATTTCTCCGGCCTTGCGCACCACAATCGTGTCGCCGTTGTGGAGGTCGAGCTCCAGCAGCCTGTCGGCGTTGTGAAGGCTGGCCCTGCTGACGCTTGTGCCGGCCAAAAGCACAGGCTCGAATTCCGCCACTGGAGTGATCACTCCAGTGCGTCCCACCTGACAGCTGATTCTCAGGATCTTGGTTGGAGCTTCCTCAGCTGGGTACTTGAGCGCGATCGCCCAGCGTGGAGCTTTTTGGGTGAAGCCTGCGGTGTCCTGCAGCCGTAAATCATTGAGCTTCACCACCACGCCGTCGGTGGCGTAATTGAGCTGCCGTCGCTCTGTGTCCCAAGTGTCGAAGAACTGTTCTACCGCTTGAAGATCTGGCAATAAACCTGCATTGGGGTTCACCTTGAATCCCGCATCTCCAAGCCATTGCAGGGCATCCCATTGCGTGAGCGGCCTGCGTCCTTGCCAATCGTCCGGCAGCTGAAGCGTGTAGGCAAAGAAGTCCAGCCGTCTCGAGGCAACAACGCTTGGATCGAGTTGGCGCAAGGTTCCAGCGCAGGCATTGCGGGGATTGGCAAAGAGAGATTCGTCGTGGTTTAGGCGTTCGTTGTTGATCGCACGGAAGGTGGCATCAGGGATGAAGGCCTCCCCGCGCACTTCCACCCAGGCTGGTGCCGGTTCGAGGTGCAAGCGCAAGGGAATGGAGCTGATAGTGCGCACGTTGGCGGTGATCTCTTCTCCCTGTTCGCCGTCCCCGCGCGTTGCGGCCCGGACGAGCACGCCATTTTCATAGCTCAGCGCGAGGGCGTTGCCATCGATTTTGAGTTCTCCCACCATCGGCAGGGCTGGCGGTGGAGATCCTTCTGCTGGTGCACGATCAAGCACCTTGAGCAACCGGCTATACCAGCCGCGGAGTTCGTCATGGTTAAAGGCATTGTCGAGGCTGAACAGGGCAATCCTGTGGCGCACGCTGCTGAATCCTTCCGCTAAGCGCCCACCCACTCGCTGGGTGGGGCTATCTGCGCTCACCAACGTTGAATCTTGCTGCTCTAACTCTTGGAGCTCCCTGTAGAGCTGGTCATACACCGGATCTTCCATGTCCGGAGCGTCGAGCACGTAATAAGCGTGAGCAGCCCGATTGAGCAGGCGTCGCAATTCATCAGCTCGCGATTGAGAGCTGCTGGACGATCTCAGCGGCTGCGAGCTGCTCAACGCCTCGTGCTCAGCTGTTTACGTCGACGATTCGCTCGATCTTCCAAGAATCATCGGTCTTAATAAAGGTGAAATCCAGAGGCATCTCTTCTTTGTCGTCTGCGATCAACTTCACGGTCAGGATGATGTTGCCTTCCTGCAGCCTCGGGCGACCAGATTTGAGATTGCGGAAGCGGTTCAGCTTTAAACCCGCCAGATAGCGAATGAACTGCTGACGGTTCACATGCTGGCGATAGTTCTTGGTGGTGAGCAGGTAAGCGGCATCGATCCTTCCCGCTGCTACTTGCGTAAAGAACTGCTTAATGAGCGGGTTGATGCCACGGGCGCTCAGCACGAGCTTCACCGCCGTGAATGTCCAGTAGAGGAGCAGCGCTCCACCCCCGGCTAATAAAGCCTTGCTACCGATCTCGCGAACCAAGCCCAGTTCCATCGGGTGCATCCGAAGTAGTGCAGATTCTGACTGACCGGATGCAGGAACGAGGCAGACTGGGCCGGCTTTCGTCCTGTTTGGCTTCTTTCGCAGTCCCCATGCCCCTCGAGCCCCTGCTGCCGCTGTTTCACAGGCTCAATCGAGAACACTTTGATGGCCGCCTTGTGCGCGGCATGGGCCCGCTGGTTGCTTTGCGTTGGAGTGATGGGCGGATGCGAAAGACGGCAGGCTTTTACCGCCGCGGACCGGCGGTGGCTCCCCCACTTGGACGGGAGATTGTGCTCTCAAAACCCTTGCTGGATCCCTTGCCTCGCTGCGCCACCGAAAGCACTCTTTGTCATGAAATGATTCATGCCTGGGTGGATCTGGTGTTGGGTCAACGGGAGAGTCATGGCCCTTGTTTTCGGGCTCAGATGGCGGCGATTAATGCCTCTCAATCCCGATTCAAGGTGAGCATTCGGCATCGTTTTCCGGTTCAGCAGACCCCCCCTCGCTGGATTGCCATCTGCCCTATCTGTGGGCAGCGGACGCCGTATCGGCGCCGGGTTAGGCAAGCAGCTTGCAGGTTGTGCTGTGATCGGCATCATGACGGTCACTGGCATGTGAGTTGTCTACTCAGTTATGTACCTGCCCCCGCTCAGGATTGAGATGGATTTGTTTCTTTGGGTCCTAGAAGCTGGTGGGGTGTCGATCGCGTTAATTGGTTGGCAACGGGAGCGTTGGCTGC
Organism: Synechococcus sp. SP2 MAG; assembly: GCA_030756895.1. Taxonomy (GTDB): domain Bacteria; phylum Cyanobacteriota; class Cyanobacteriia; order PCC-6307; family Cyanobiaceae; genus Synechococcus_C. The sequence goes on along the minus strand of JAVBIX010000071.1, from coordinate 479 downwards.
AGCAGCGTCGTCGTTAAGGTCAAAGAATGGATGGACGTTTTCAACCGCGGCAGCGCAGTCAGGGGCAGCGCAGTCAGGATTCTGGTGATCGGAGACTGGATCAGTGGATTGAAACCGGCCGTCAGCTTGTGGATGGTGTGGCTGGCACGCGACCTGGTCGACGTTCTGCCGGTGGTGTGCGTCCTTCAATGGACCTCGAAACAGTGGGTCGCTGGGTCGGCGACAAGATCGATTGGCTTATGGATGAAGAAGAAGACTGGAGGGATCCGGTTCAGCCACCCCTGCGGACTGAATCGCCTTCTGCATCAAGTCGTAAGCGGCCTCTCGATGCGATCTCACGCCGGCAGATTGTGGCGCCCGTGTCTGAGTCTCAGCCCACCTACCGCGAGGATGACAACAGCTGGCCTGATGACGAAAGCTTTCGTGTGGAGCGCTGGTCCCGTTCTGCAGCGCCCCCATCAATCGCGCCAGCGCCCCAG
>JAVBIX010000070.1 GCA_030756895.1 Synechococcus sp. SP2 MAG | reverse complement strand
ACCGATGAAGACCTGCTGAAAGAGCAACTCGACAAGGCACGTCGCCAGGCTGAAGGCCTCAGGTTGGGTTGATCAGAGGCTGCTGATCTTCTTAAGACGCTGAACCTGAAAGCGACAGCCTCGATGGTTGAGCTGAAGGTTCACCTCTTCGATTAGATCGATTGGCAGGTCTTCGGCCATTTGATCAGTGCTCGTGGAGATCGAGGCCGAGCCTTCTTCCATGGCCTCGAGCAACGTCACCCACTGTGAAACCTGTTCGCTGCGCTTGATCGGACGTTGGCCGTGGGTGGAGAGCACGGCGGCGCAGATGTCCGCGTTCCAGCGATTTGAGGGGCTGTGGTGATGGTTGTTGTGCTGCTGGGCGGCACCGGCTGTTATCGCTGCTTGGGTTGGATGTCCGCTGCGGTCGCTCCATCCTTCATGGTTAAGCACACGGCCGCAATGTCTTGTTGAGAGGCCAAATCTGCGTCCGAGGTCGGACAGGCTTAGCCACTGGGACGTTGACATGAAACCATCGCAACTGGCGACATGATCCCGATCGCATGGCCTACTGCAAGATCGAAAGCACGATTTTCGCGAAAACGCTGGCTTTCTTCATCTAGAAAGATGAAGTGGTTGGCGTGGAGTGGCTCCTAGCCATTGTTCCAAGGCAGGGCTGAACACTTCACGAATCACCGTGAGCTCCCGTCCTTGCCGAAAAAATCGATAGTGGCGACTCCAAAACGGTCCCGAGCAGCCAAACCTGTCCTCAAGCCAGGGTTCTTGCACCAGCGCTAAGCCATCCACTTCGCGAAACAGCTCAGAGCGCCCTTGCGTGAGGCTGAGCCAGATCGGCAGGTTGCGGTCTTGCAAGTGCTGGTTGGCTTCGTCCTGGTTCCACCAGCTTTCAGCCCACGCCAAGGTTTGCTCGCCGCAGCTCAACCAAACCTGACGGCGGAGTAACGGTGGCGTGAGTTCCTGCACCTCGCTTGGGCAGCCGATGGATGCTTGTCCCCCTGGCTCTGCTGCCATGGCAACTAATTCCACAGACACAGGATGTCCTGTGAGCAGGCGCAGGTGACGGGTTGGACTGCCGTCTCCGAGCAACATCAGTCTCCAGGGGCCCGGTAAATCCCCTGGGTTGTCACCGGCCGCAACCATTTCGGCAGGTGCTTCCCATAAACAGTTGGGTGAGGGCCTTAGCTCAGAAGACAATGCCAGACCTGAAGGTGAGCTCAGAGTGCACCTCCCACCGAAACGGAATCGCGATTGATGTTGGGAGCTTTGCTTTGCAAACTCTGTTGCATCAGTGAAATTTGGCGCACACTAACGAGCTTTGCTTTCCTGGCTCGCAGCTGGGGATGGCTTTGCTCAGTACCCACTGAAACGAAGGGCTAGTTCAAGAGCGCCAAGTCCGCAGAGAAAGGTTCCGCCAAGTAATGCAGCTTCTTTAAAAGAACGAGCCATGATCATTAGGGCAGAACCCACGACTAACGCTCCAAAAAATCTAAATGGGATCTCGAGCTCCAATATTGAGACGTGTTTCATGAATCAATCATCAGACGCTTTTGCTGCACTGATTTCACTCAACTTCATGAAGTTGGTGGCAGCAAGGCTGAACTCCCCAGCTTTGCTGGGCAAAAGGAAACGTTTCTACACCTTGATTTACTGATCTAAATTTATAAATGTCTAACCAGGGATCATTTTTACGTGTGTTGATGAGTACTTTGACTTACTTGTAGTCAGGCTTTCGCTTGATTTCTTGCTCTCAGCGTTTTGATGCCTTGCTGAGCTATCAACTGTTGCCTTTGGTTCAACGTCGTGATGACTGATTCAGAAGCGGGGCAGGGTCAATCGCCATCATCTGTCCATTTTTGAACCGACGGAGCTCGAAATGGAGATGAGCGGTGCTGGCATGGCCGCTTTTCCCTACATTTCCGATTAGGTCACCGGTTTGTGTTAGTTGGCCTGGCCTGATTCGTGCCCTGAGCAAATGAGCGTAAAGCGTTTGCCAGCCATTTCCGTGATCAAGTAAGACGGTTAGTCCGTATCCCGAAATAGGTTGCACCATTAATGCTTTTCCGGAGAGCGCAGCCAAGACGCCTGTTCCAGCGGGTGCGATCAAATCGTGTCCTGTATGTAAGCGCCACTTCTTTCTATGGTCTGAAAATCGCCAACCGTAAGGGCTCACTTCCTGGGCTAGATAGGGGAGTGGATATTCGAGTCTGATCCTCTCTCCACGTCTGATTGGCCACAAGCGTTGAGGCAGTGGTCTGACTTTTGGCCCCAGAAGTGCAATGTTTGAGACGCTCGTCAGGATTGGCGTATCCCTTGGCCTTGAAGGCTTGGCTTCTGCATTGGTGCTGGCAAGAATTGCGCTCAGCAATACGGCGAATGTCTGTCGATGCACCGGCTGAAACCACAATGAACTGGTTGTATCTCTCATTCGAGAGATTGCAACTTTGCAAAACAGTCGATCTAAGGCCTTATGAGTAGCGAAGAGTGCCTTTCAGAGACTCTCTTCGCTAGAAGCGATTTCCCTTTTTGGTGAATCTTCTATTTCATCAAAAACCATTGAAAACTGGTAGGCCTATGCATGATTCGTTTTGAGTAAATGCAGGCCATAGGCAGATCGTTGTTTGGATCTTCCTGTTTAAAAGGCACCTCCGATCGAGAGGGATTGGCGTTCACCGTTGCGTTCAATGACAGCGCCGGTGTTGGAAAGGCTGAGCAAGGACCAGCCACTGTTGCCGATGCTTTCGCCAGGAGTGGCAGAAAGCGATTGATTGTCTAATTGGAAGATGGCTGATCCGCCCACTTCAGCGTGTACAACTCCCACGAGAGCAGGCTGGCTGATCGCAGCTGGCGCTGCAGGACCTGCCTCTGAGCTGGTGGGGGAGGCGCCGGATTGGGCTGTAATTGGTGCAATCGCTGCACTGAGTGGCAGCGTTAGCGGTTCGAGGCTTGGCAGTGTGGCGACCGCCTCAGGTTCAGCTGGTTTTGGAGGTACAGAGGGAGAGGAAGTGGCGCGTGCTTTGAGCTTTTCAGTGAGAGCCAGATTGCGCTCGCGATAGAGGGCTTGCTCGGAGAGCTGCCAGCTGCGCGTCAACCAAGCACTACAGAGCAGGGCGCCGAGCGTCACACCGATCAGGGTGAGCTGCTGCCAGGGTTGAGTGCTGGGTTGAGTTGTTGGCAAAGGGGCCGCAACTGGGTTGTTAACTGGTGATTGGGCCGGTTCCACTTGAATCTCAACGGCTTTCAGAGAAGGCGTTGCTCCGTTAAAGACGTGGTCCATCACCTGTTCAGCGCGCAGATTCCAATACGCCGTGGATGTGGAGAGGCGAGTTGGCACTGCAAACCTTTGGTTAACGCAAAGTTATCGAGAGTTGGCGCTGCTGGCGAGGCCCTCACTCTTTTGGGATCGGCGTTTTTGCAGCTCCAGCCAAAGCAGCAGGGCTGTGAGATCTGCTGGGCTGACTCCAGGAATATGGGTGGCCTGGCCCAACGTGGTGGGTTGAATGGCAGTGAGCTTTTCGCGTGCCTCTCGCGACAAGGTGCCGATGCTGGCGTAATCAAGATCGGCGGGGAGCTTGCGCAGGCTCTGGCGTTTGACTTGATCAATTTGCTGTTGTTGGCGTTGCAGGTAGCCGCTGTATTTAATGTCGATTTCTGCGCCCTCTCGCACCGATAGGGGAAGTTCGGGATCGGCCAGACCATGGCGCACGAGATCAGAGCTATGGACGCCTGATCGACGCAAGAGATCCGCAAGCGTGATTGAACCTCGGATTGGAGCTCCGCTTTCTTTCTCAATGGTGGGGGCGACTGGATCGCTCACTTTGAGACGAACAGTCTCAAGGCGTTGTTTTTCGTCTTCCATGGCCTGGAGCTTGTCGTTGAACAGCTGCCAACGCCGGTCGTCAATCAGTCCAAGCTCACGGCCCAGGGGGGTGAGACGCCTGTCGGCGTTATCACCACGCAGCACCAAGCGGTATTCACTGCGGCTGGTCAACACCCGGTAAGGCTCGCGTAAGTCTTGGCTCACCAGATCGTCGATCATCGTGCCGATGTAGCTGTTCTCCCTTGGGAAGTGCACGGGCTCTTGCCCACCGATGAGACGGGCAGCGTTGAGGCCAGCGACAAGCCCTTGGGCCGCGGCTTCCTCGTAGCCGGTGGTGCCGTTGAGTTGCCCGGCACTAAATAGACCCCGCACCCTTTTGGTTTCCAGGGAGGGTTTGAGTTGGGTGGCTGGAAGGTAGTCGTAGTCAACGGAATAGGCCGGCCGAAGCATCACGCATTGCTCCAAACCTGGGAGGGTGCGCAGCAGTTCCAGTTGGATCGTTTCTGGCAACCCCGTAGAAAACCCCTGCACGTAAATCTCTGGGGTGTCGCGTCCTTCTGGCTCCAGGAAGATTTGGTGGGAGTCTTTGTCGGCAAAGCGCACGATCTTGTCTTCGATTGAGGGGCAGTAGCGCGGGCCTTTGCTGTCGATGATGCCGCCGTAAATCGCGGTGAGATGGAGGTTGTCCTTGATCAGTTGATGCGTTGCCGCTGTGGTGCGGGTGATGTGGCAGCTCATTTGTTCGCCGCTGGCCCAGGCCGTTGGGTCAAACGAAAAGAAGCGATCAGCGGCATCGCTGGGTTGTGCTTCCAATTGGTCGAGCGCAATGCTGCGCCGATCAACGCGGGCAGGGGTGCCGGTTTTGAGTCGATCGGTGTGGAAGCCCAGCTGTTTCAAGGCGTCGGTTAAGCCTTCAGCGGCCTGCTCTCCCGCGCGCCCGGCAGACATCGATTGATGGCCCACCCAAATGCGGCCGCCAAGGAAGGTGCCAGCGGTGAGCACCACGGCCTTGGCTCCGTAAGTGCTGCCGAAGTAGGTGCGAATGCCTGTGATTCGGGCGCTGCCTGGTTGATTGGGATCCCCATCCACTTCCAGGCCCGTCACCATCGCTTCGCGTAGGGCCAGGTTGGGGGTGTGATGCAGCAGCTTCAGCATCTCCCGTGAGTAATGGCGTTTGTCGGTCTGGGCGCGTAGGGCCCAAACCGCAGGGCCGCGGCTGGCATTCAAGACCCGCTTTTGGATGGCGGTGGCATCGGCAAGGCGGCCGATCACGCCACCGAGGGCATCCACTTCATGGACGAGTTGGCTTTTGGCTGGACCACCAACGGCAGGATTGCAGGGCTGCCAGGCGATCCGGTCGAGATTGAGGGTAAACAGTGCGGTGTTCAGGCCAAGCCGCGCTGCTGTAATTGCTGCTTCACAACCGGCATGGCCGCCCCCCACGACGATCAGGTCAAAACTTTCTGTGGGGGTAGCAGAGAAGCTCATGTCTCCATTATCCGTATTTAGAGAACAGGTCGTGGGGGGTGGATTAGCAGTGCACTCCGTTTCGCGATTGGTAGAAATCCGAAGTGTCTTTAGTACCGGTCATCGAACCTGATGAGGTCGGTGATTGATTTGGTTTTACGAGCCTAAAAAGTGAGGCTCTAGTGGCAGCACTCTTGATAACGCCTAAATATGCAAGTTTTTTGAGGGAGAAGTTAGACCTTATTGCTCCCCTTTTATGAACAGGGAGTTTTATTCCTAATAGACAAGGCAAGTTGTCAGCTTCTGGTAAATAGAACCGATTCGTTTTTGAGTACGCCATGTGCTTCTGCCTCGTGAGGAGGCCCTTTCGCTTTGATTTTTACTGTCTTTGTGATCGCATAAAGCTGGTACCCGTCCAGAAAACAGAATCGTCACTTTGTTTGTTGCAGCTATTGCTGGGCTTGCGCTGAAACCGATTCCAAGAATGAAAACAACGAGTTGGCTCCTAGCTATTCGTGCAAGCTTTTCTCGCCGGATGGCCTTGCTCGGCAGATGGTTCGACTCGCACGGGGGTTTGGGCGCCAGGCTCGGATGAGATTGGCTGAGCTTTGGTGAGCCCATTTGTTCGCGCCCGTGTGCTCAGATGTTAAATGAGCCCATTTGTTCACTGGGTTGCGCCGCAATCATCCTTATTGAGATTCTGTTTGTTCGGCCAGTTGACCCCACAGCCTCTTGATTGCACTCAACTGGCTCTCAGATCACTCTCATTCGCTTCTAAGGAAGTCAGAATTAAAAGGCTTGGATCTTTCTTATGAATTTCAAACGTCTTTCAATCGCTACATTGCAAGCCCTGGCGTTAGGGCTGATGCCTGCAGCTGCGCTTGCAGCTGATGAAACTGACACAGTAAAGTTTATTGCCACTGTTCCTGGTGCTTGCACGTACGCCTACACAAAGGGTAAAGGTGAA
>JAVBIX010000007.1 GCA_030756895.1 Synechococcus sp. SP2 MAG | reverse complement strand
CCAGCAGATCTTTAGCGGTTAGGGGAGATGGGCAATGGCGCCATCGCCCCCACCAACGCAACAAAGGCCTTCTCTGAGGAGGGTTCTGACTCACCAGCAACGCCACCGCTTCCGCACCCCAGGTCTGCTGCTCCAAGGCATCACACCATTCCGCCGCCGTCCAGCCAGCCGAGGCGTCCTCGCTCGCGTTGGCTTGCAGCCAAGCGCTGAGCTCCTTCAGCTGCTGCAACCAGCGCTGCTGCAGCTGCGGCAGCTGCAGCCGAGCCGCCAATTCCAACGGATCATCGGCCCCAGCCACGAGCGCTAGCAGCAATGGAAGCTGCAAGCGCTGCGCCTGAATCAAACGCCGAACCAGGCGGGGATCAGCCTGCAGCGCGGGATCCAGCAGCCTCAAAGCTCCCCAAGACTGGAGAGCAAGAAGAGCCTCAGGCCATGGTTCGCGTTCAAACAGCAGCTCTAATTCCATCCGGAGACGCGTGGCGAGGGCTGGAGGAGCGGAAGCTGGCGCATCGCCGTGAGTCCAAGACCAAGGCCAGGCCTCGAGCGTCTGGTTGATCTGCTGCTGCGCTTCTGGTGTCAAAACGAATGCCAAACGAGCGGCATAACGGCAGGCACGCACCACTCGTGTTGGGTCATCGGCCACGCTGGACGCGTGCAAAAAAGCAAGTTCACGGCGCGCAAGATGGGCCTGGCCGCCGTGCGGGTCCAAGAGCAATGGCTCACCATCGCCGGAGAGCGACAGCTCCAAAGCCATTGCATTCACCGTGAAATCCCGACGCTCCAGATCTCGCTCCAAGGAGCCTCTCTCCACCACAGGGTTCTCGCCCGGAGCTGGGTAATGCTCTTGCCGCGCCCCAGCGAGATCGAGCAGCACGCCATCGAACGACAGCTCAGCTGTGCCGTAGGCACGATGCACACACACCTCCTTGACCCGCTGGTCTCCGTAGTGCCGCTCCAGAGCCGCCGCCAACTTGGAGGCCGAGCCCTCCAGGACCAAATCCAGATCCGGTAGGTCTCGCCATGGATCGCAGTGCTGATCATGCAGCAAGGCATCACGGACAGCACCGCCCACGAGAGCTAGACGGGACACGCCAGAGGCTGATGCAATGGCCTGAAGTGCTGGTAAAAGCTGAGGTGGAAGGCCTGGATGCTCCACCCGCTCAGCCTCCAGCAGGCTCGATAGGTGCCAAGCGTGGGTCGAGAATTTTGGGGCCCATGCCGGCAAATTTCACGGCAATCGACACCTTTTCGCCACTACCAAACGTGTGGGTGATCTCCCCAACACCGAAGCTGGCATGAACCACCTGATCGCCCACACTCCAACTTTTTCCTGGGGCTGGGCCGGCCTGGCGGCGGCGCACGGCATTGGCTGGCACTCCGGATGCTCCGCCAGAGGCCACCCGTTGTGAGTCATTGCGGTCAACGCGGGTGAGTCGCTCGAGGCGCTGCTCACGCCGCAGCGCCGCTCCTCCGCTTCGAGGCACGTCGCCCTGAACAAGACCTTCCGGCAATTCGGAGAGAAACACGCTGGGCATCGCCGGCTCGCGCATCCCCCCCCACAAGCGCCGCTCACTGGCGTGGGAGATGAATAAGCGCTCCTTAGCGCGGGTAATGCCGACATAACAGAGCCGGCGCTCCTCCTCCAGCGACGCTGGATCATCGAGGGAGCGATAGCTGGGAAACAAGCCTTGCTCCAGCCCAACCAAGCACACCACTGGAAATTCGAGTCCCTTGCTGCTGTGCAACGTCATCAAGGTGACCCTGTCTGCCGCCGTGTCCTTGCTGTCCGCATCACTGGCGAGCGCGGCGGAGGCCAGAAATCCCTCTAGGTCACCCTCATCATTTTCTTCCTGGTATTGGAGACCCGCATTCACCAGCTCCTGGAGGTTGCGGCGACGCTCTTCGGCCTCATCGGAGCCATCAGCGATTAACTCGCTGACATAACCGCTCTTCTCCATGACCTCTTGAATGAGTTCTGATGGGGTCGCAACATGAATACGCTCCTTCATGCCGTTGATCAATTCGCAAAATTGAAGCAACCCCCTTGCGGAACGGCCGCCCAAGGAACGCACCGCCTCGGGATCGCTCACCACGTCCCAAAGCGGAATCCCCAGCTGATTGGCGGCGTCGGTTAAGCGCTGAATGGTGGTTTTACCGATCCCGCGCTTGGGCACGTTGATCACCCGCAGCAAGCTGACGGTGTCGGCGGGATTAATCAAAAGACGCAAATAGCCCAACAGATCTTTAATTTCGCGACGGTCGTAGAAACGCAGACCCCCAACCACCACATAGGGGATGCGCCAGCGCACCAAGGATTCTTCAATCGCTCGAGACTGGGCATTGGTGCGATACAGCACGGCCATATCTTTCCAGCTGAGATCTGGATTGGCCGCCTCCATCATCCGCAACCGATGCACCACCGCTTCAGCTTCGGCGATTTCGTCATCGCAGCGGGTGAGTGAGATCAACTCACCCTCACCACGTGTAGGGCGCAGCACCTTATCGATCCGCTCGGTGTTATTCGAGATCAGAGCATTTGCAGCTTCTAAAATCGTGGCGGTGGAGCGATAATTTTCCTCCAATTTCACCATTGTGCGCGTGATGTCGTCAGGTGCTTTGTCACCAAAGTCGTCCTGAAACCCCATCAAAATCGTGAAATCAGCGGCACGAAAGCTGTAGATACTTTGGTCAGCATCGCCCACTACAAATACCGATCGTCCGGACCAATCGTCTACTTGCTGCGGCTCTTTTCCATCCGTCACCAACAGTTTGATCAACTCATACTGCGTGCGATTGGTGTCTTGATATTCATCGACAAGCACGTGCCGAAATCGGCGATACCAATATCCACGCACTTGCTCATTTTGCTGAAGCAACTGCACAGGAAGGAGCAGAAGGTCATCAAAATCAAGGGCATTATTTGCAGCCAGAGCCTTGCGATAGCGCCTGTATACATCTGCACTGAGCTTGCCCCGCTGCCCCTCGGCATTGGCCTCTAAATCGTCGGGTGACCAACCTTGATTTTTGGCATTGCTAATCGCCCAGCGCACTTTTTTGGGCTCAAATCGTTTTGGATCGAGCTGCAACTCTTGGGTCACAATCTCCTTCACCAAACTCTGCGCGTCCGCCTCGTCATAAATCGAGAATTGCTTCGTCCAGGTGAGACCTTCAGGATCCTTAAATTTATCAATATCAA
>JAVBIX010000069.1 GCA_030756895.1 Synechococcus sp. SP2 MAG | reverse complement strand
TGCAGGTAATCAATCACCACCAGCCCTAGTTCCTTGCCTTGTTCGGCCATCAGCCGCCGGCAGAGCGAACGCATCTCGAGAACGCCGGAGTTGGGTTTGTCATCGATATACATCGGTAATTGCCCCAGGGTGTTGATTCCTTGGCCCAGCAAGGGCCATTCCTCCTGTTGCAGCCGGCCGGTGCGCAGGCGGCCTGCTTCGATGCCAACCTCCATTGAGAGCAGCCGGTAGGTGAGCTGTTCTTTGCTCATCTCCAAGCTGAAGATGCACACCGGAAGGTTGTGCAATTGCGCCACGTTTTTGGCCAGGTTGAGCACGATCGAGGTTTTGCCCATCGCTGGGCGGCCGGCCACGATGATCAGGTCACTGCGTTGCAGGCCTTGGGTCATCGCATCCAGGTCGTAGAAGTTCACCGGAATGCCCGCCACCGAGGTGCCAAGCGATCGGCTCTCGATCTCGTTGAAGGTGCTGGTGAGGATTTCAGCGGTGGGCGTGAGCCCTTTGGAGGGTTTCTCCTGGCTGATGGCGAAAATTTTCTGTTCGGCCTGATCCAGCACCTGCTCCATCGGCAGGCTTTGGTCAAAGCCCAGCTGAATCACCTCATTGCCGGAACGGATTAGCTGCCGGCGCAGGAACTTATCCATCACCAGCCGGGCCACCTGTTCGATCGAGGCCGTGGATGCCACGCGCTCCACTAGCTCCACCAAACGGCCGCTACCGCCAACCTTGTCGAGCGATCCTGTATCTGCGAGCCAGGCGGTCATCGCCGTGAGATCGGTGGGTTTGCCCTGGCTATGGAGCATCACCGCGGTCCGAAAGATCTCCCGGTGGGCACCTAGATAGAAGGCCTCTGGTCGGAGCACGTCGGCAACCCGGCCGATTGCGTCGGGATCCAACAAGATTCCACCCAAAACCGCTTCTTCTGCCTCAATGTTTTGGGGCGGAATCGAGTCGGGGAGGGCTTCGAAATTGGGCTCATCACGCTGACGGCCTTTGCCGTAACCACGCTGTCCCCCACCTTCGCTCGCGCTGTGATCTGGTTGGGAGACACTCACCATGGCAGTGAACTGGCGCCGTTAAGTCATCACACTCTGGCTGGGCGTGAAGCCCATGCCAACGATCAATAACTAACGACTTCGAGGTTGATTTCGGCTGTGACTTCGCTGTGCAGCTTCACGTGCACCTTGTAAGAGCCCGTGCGATGGATATCGGGAACGGTGATGTCGCGGCGATCCACTTCTTTCTTGGTGGCCGCTTCAATCGCTTCAGCGACATCGCCATTGGTCACAGTGCCAAACAGCACGTCGTCTCCACCGGTTTGCTTCTTCACGGTGAACCGTCCGATCGTGTCGAGGGCGGTGCGGAACGCCACAGCGTCCTGCTTGAGGGTGGCTTGGCGCTCTGCCTCCTTGGCCCTGCGGTGCTCCACCTGCTTCATCACCGCTGGGGTGACGGGAACAGCTTTCCCGAAGGGAAGCAGGAAGTTGCGGGCGTATCCAGGTGCAACGTCAACCAGATCGCCATTGCGGCCCAGGCTGAGGATGTCCTCATTGAGTACGACTTGTACGCGCTTGGCCATGGCGATTTAGAAGAGGTTGACGATGAGAAGCGATTGCGAAGTTTACGACGCGACCGGTAGGCGGACCTTGGTTGCGAGTCCTAAGGCGCGCATCAAGCGGATGTGTTCCCAGGTGAGATCGATCTGACCCGGCTGCATGCCGTGGCGTGCGGAATGGGGGAAGGCGTGGTGATTGTTGTGCCAGCCCTCGCCGAAGGTGAGCGCTGCTACCCACTTGTTGTTGCGTGAGGCGTCACCGCTGTCGTAGACGACGTTTCCCCAGCAATGGGTGGCGGAGTTCACAAGCCAGGTGACGTGATAAACGACCACTAAGCGCAAGGGAATGCCCCACAACACCAAGGCCCAACCGCCAGCGCCTGTAGCGGTGCCGATCCAGAACAGCAGCAAGCCAAGGGGGAGCTGGAGCCACAGGAAGTGGGCATTTAGCCAGCGGTAATAGGGATCACTCACGAGATCGCCGGTGAGACGGGGCACTGCAGGCATGGCCTCGATCGGGTGGAACATCCAACCCATGTGGCTCCACCAGAAGCCGCGATGGCTGTTGTGATGGTCTGCATCCGTATCGGAAAACTTGTGGTGATGCCGGTGCAGCCCCACCCAATCGATCGGACCGTGTTGGCAGCTCAGAGCGCCGCAGGTTGCGAAAAATCGTTCCAGCCACTGGGGTAGGCGGAAGGATCGGTGCGTTAATAGGCGGTGATAACCAAGGGTGACGCCGAGGCAGGCCGTGACCCAGTACAGAACGAGCAGGCTGGTCACAGCAGGCCAGCTCCAGAAGCTCGGCAGAAGGGCCACAACCGCGAGGGAGTGGATCACGATCATGAATCCAATCGTGACGGAATGCTGGTGATTTTTAGGGCTGGCCGCAGGCTGCCCTTTGCGTGGACGATGAAGAAGTCTTGCTTGAGCTGCTGCCAGGTGCGAAGCTGCCGGCCGACTGGGTGGAGATGGAGTTCTGATCGTGCTTAAAACCATCGCTAATCCGCTTGCTGTTCATAATTTACACCCAATAAGGATCCGTATCAAGTGACGAAGGGAGAAGCCGTTTCTGATCATGTGACCAAGGGTTACCGGGATCGGCTCGATGAGGGCCGTCGGGCGATGGCGCACTTGATCCATGTGTGGCACGAGCGCAATGGCTGGTCCCACAAGGTGTTGCCAGCCCTCGCGGATGCCCTCGATCTCGGCCGTGTTCACAACTCCCAAATCTCGAACTTGCGCAACGGCAAGCTGGCCTCTCCCGGCCCCGAGGTGTTCCTGGCTCTCGGGCAGGCCAATGCGATCCTCGAGGCTGGCTTGGATCCGATCCAAGAGCATCTCGCTGAGGTGCATCCCGATCTGCTCAAGGTGCTCAAAGTGAGTGCTGTGCCTGTTGTCAACGCCAACGGCAAACCGTTAGGTGCAGGACAGTTATTGGAGATCTTTGTAGGCCTTGCCCCTTTGCCACCGGGTTTCGATTGGCGCATTGATCCCGAAGAGGCAGCCCCCTTAAGCGCAGCGCTTGCAGATTGTCTGTGCCGAGGGCAGCCGTGGCGTCAGTGTCGCGATCAATTGATGAACGCTTACCCAATTGGGAAAATTCAACGCCGCGAACGTTTTGCCGCCGTCATGGCGGGTTTGCGTGACTACTCAGCAGAAGAGCTTGATGGAGAGTTTCTCGATCTCCATGCCACCTATCTCGCTCTGAAGGGTCGAAATGGGGCAACGCCGGCCGCATTCCTTGATGAATTGCGGCGTCGTATCCCCCTCAAGTCAGCACCAAACGATCAGCCGGAGTAGCGGGCTTGTCGAACTTTGCGGGTGAGTCCGAGTCTGCGAAGCAGTCGAATGTGCATCCAGGTGATGTCGAATTCGAACCACCGCAAACCATGGCGGGCGCTATCTGGGTAGGCGTGGTGGTTGTTATGCCAGCCCTCTCCGAAGGACAGCACGGCGACCCACCAGCAGTTGCGTGACAGATCAGGACTGTTGAAATTCCGGTAGCCAAACGCGTGAGTGGCGGAATTCACAAGCCAAGTCACGTGATAAACAACAGCGAGACGTAGAGGGATGGCCCAAAGAACGAGGCCAACACCACCACCGTGAACTCCTGCTGCCTCTCCATACCAATACAGAGCTAATCCAACTGGGATTTGGAGTACGAGAAACCAGCGGTCGAGCCATACGTAGAAACGATCGTTCAGAAGATCGCCCGCATAGCGATGCTTTTCTTTCAGAGCGGGAATGTCATGCAGCATCCACTCGCTGTGACTCCACCACAATCCACGCCCTGCATCGTGATGATCACTGGGCTGATCGGAAAAGCGGTGATGGTGGCGATGCAAAGCCACCCAATCGATCGGTCCGCTTTGGCAGGCCAGGGTGCCCATCACTACGAGAACCCTCTCAAGCCAACCAGGCACTTCAAAGCTGCGGTGCGCCATAAGACGATGCAGCCCCAGGGTGACGCCAAGCACGGTCATCCAATACAGAACGCCGAAGGCAACCAGCCCCTGCCAGCTCCAAAAGCGTGGGAGTAAGGCCACTGTTGCCAGCACGTGGATCACCACCATGAAGCTGGTGGTCCCGCCTTTGAAGCGGCGCTGCGTTGAGGGGAGCGTCTGACGCGGAGCCATCACAGCTGCGCGCATGCGCAGCTCGCGTTGGGTGCTTGCGTCAGCCGGGGTGGATGTAACCAAAAGAGTCTCCTTGCGCCGGTTCTAGAGATTCAGACGACGAGAAATCGGCGAATCTTGAGTCGGCTGGAAGATGCGAATGTAAAAGAACTGAGCACAAAAAGTGCGAATAAGGGCAGATGGATTCAAATCCTGGGGATGAGGCAAGGGATGCTGCGAGCACTGAGCAGTGGGCAAAAGCGCGCATTCGGCAAGCGAGAGATCGGCTCAGGCCTATGGCAGAACAACGCACGGCGGGCGTGTCGGTTCGCTTGGAAAAGGTGCTGAATGCCTTCGCTGCCGAGCGCGTTGGGACCCAGCATTTCGCGTCTGTAAGCGGCTATGGCCATGGCGATCAGGGGCGAGAGGTGCTCGATCGCGTTTTTGCAAGGGTGCTCGGCGCTGAAGCCGCGGCTGTGCGACTTCAATTCGTGAGTGGCACCCATGCGATTGCTGCTGCTTTGTTTGGGGTGTTGCGCCCTGGAGAGCGGATGCTCTCGATTACGGGTCGTCCTTACGACACCCTTGAAGAGGTGATTGGTTTGAGGGGAGAGGGGCAGGGGTCTCTTCGTGACTTCGGAGTGCAGTACGAGGAACTTCCCCTGCTCAACTCTGGAGCCGTCGATGAGGCGGCATTGGATGCGGCTTTAGAGATCCCTCGTCAGCTGGTGTTGATTCAGCGCAGCTGTGGGTATAGCTGGCGGCCCTCGCTCTCCATCAACACGATCGAACGCCTCTGTGAGCGCATTCACCACCGGCAGCCCGATTGCGTTTGTTTCGTGGACAACTGTTATGGAGAGCTGGTGGAGGAGCGGGAGCCACCTGAGGTCGGTGCCGATCTGGTGGCCGGTTCGTTGATTAAGAATCTTGGTGGCACGATCGCCCCCGCTGGCGGCTACGTGGCGGGTAGAGCCTCGTTGGTGGAACAGGCTTGTTGCCGGCTGACTGCTCCAGGGATTGGCAGCGAGGGCGGCAGTGGTTTTGACCTGCATCGCCTGCTGTTGCAGGGCTTGTTTCTCGCACCGCAGATGGTGGCTGAAGCCTTGATTGGTGCTGATTTGGTGGCGGCTGTGTTTGCTGATCTTGGTTATCCGGTGCAACCCTCTGCAGGGGAGCCACGCAGTGATCTCATTCAGGCGGTGCAGATCGGAAACCCAGACGCCTTGAAATTGATTTGTCGGGCCTTTCAGGGGATCTCGCCAATCGGGTCCTATCTCGACCCAGTGCCAGGGCCGATGCCTGGTTATGCCAGTGATTTGGTGATGGCCGGCGGCACCTTTATCGATGGCAGCACCAGTGAATTTTCTGCGGATGCCCCCCTGCGAGAGCCCTTCAATCTCTACGTGCAAGGAGGAACCCATCGCGCCCATGTGGAACTGGCTCTCATCAAGGCCCTTTGCGCTTTGCGGACGGCAGGTTGGGTTGATCTGGCGCAGACTGGGTGACAACCGCATCTCCTGGCCCGATGGCCTTCGACTTTCCCGACCAGTTTCGGTTCGCCGATAGTCATGAATATGTCCGGCAGGAAGCGGAGCTCGTTCGGGTTGGCCTAAGCGCCTATGCCGTCGATCAGCTCGGCGACATTGTGTTTGTGGATCTGCCTGAGCTGGGGTCTGAGCTCAGTCGCGGAACCAGCTTTGGAACCGTGGAATCGGTGAAAGCGGTTGAGGAGATGTACGCGCCGATCACGGGTGAAGTGGTTCAGCGCAATGAAGCGGTATTGGCCAATCCTGAGGAGCTTCAAAACGATCCTCATGGGGAGGGTTGGCTCTTGGTGATTCGCCCGTCGGAGCTTCCACAGATTGAGGAGTTGATGGATTCAGCGACTTACTCCGCCAAGGTGGCGGCTGCCTAACAGAAGCTCGGTTGGGCCGTCGATGCGACAGGGACTTCCTTACAGTCGCCTTCACCGCAACCGGCCTTTTGACCTTGCTTGAACAGCGTGTGTCTGACGCGTCGGTGGTTGAGCCACTGTCTCCCTTCGTAAGCCGGCACATCGGACCCGGAGAGCAGGCGCAACAACGGATGTTGAAGGCGCTTGGATTTAAGGATCTCGATTCTTTTCTGCGTGCGGTTGTTCCGGCCAATATTTTCGATGCATTGCCTCCTGTTGAGGCCCTTCCCCGCGGGTGTACTGAAGCCACTGCACTAGCGGAGCTGCGTGGCTTGGCTGACGCCAATCAGGTCAGGCGATCACTGATTGGCCTTGGCTATTACGACACCGTGACGCCAGCGGTCATTCAGCGTCAGGTGCTGGAAAATCCCTCTTGGTACACGGCCTACACGCCCTATCAAGCTGAGATCGCGCAGGGGCGCCTAGAAGCTCTGTTTAATTTCCAGACCCTGATCAGCGAGCTCACCGGCTTACCGATCGCCAATGCCTCACTGCTCGATGAAGGCACTGCCGCAGCAGAAGCGATGGGCCTGAGCTTGGCCACCTGCCGCAGGCCTGAGGCCAAGCGCTTTTTGGTGGACGCAGCTGTATTGCCCCAGACATTGGCCGTTTTGCAAACCCGGGCCCTACCCATTGGGGTGGAGCTTGAGGTGGTGGAGCCCGAAGCATTCCGCTGGGGTGACGATGTCTTTGGGGTTTTGCTCCAACTTCCAGGTCGTTGTGGGCGGCTTTGGGATCCGTCCCCCTGCATCTCCGCTGCCCACAACTGCGGAGCTCTTGTCACGGTGGCTGTAGACCCCCTTGCCCAGGTGTTGCTTGCACCGGTTGGCGAGCTTGGTGCCGACATCGCTGTTGGCAGCACCCAGCGTTTTGGAGTGCCGATGGGCGGTGGCGGCCCCCATGCCGCCTTTTTTGCCACCCGCGATGCGTTTCGCCGCCAGGTGCCTGGCCGAATTGTCGGCCAGTCTCGTGATGCTGATGGCCAGCCAGCGTTTCGGTTGGCCTTGCAGACTCGCGAGCAGCACATCCGCCGCGACAAAGCCACCAGCAATATTTGTACGGCCCAAGTGCTGCTGGCTGTGATGGCATCGTTTTATGCCATCCATCACGGCCCTGAAGGGCTGGAGGCGATGGCTCACAAGCTTGTGGCACTTCGGCTTCAGCTCGAGGAAGCGGTGCGTCAGTTGGGCTATTCGCTTGAGGCCACTCCTCGCTTTGACAGTTTTGATGTCTACGGATCGATGGCTCCGCAGGTCCATCGCCTGGCAGCACTCGAAGGCATCAATCTCCGTGTCTTGCCGGACGGAGCCTCAGTCGAGACGGCTCAGGGATTTGGAATCAGCCTGGATGAACTCTCGGATTCGAACGAGATCAAGCGTCTCATCGCGGTTTTGGCGCAAGCGGTGGAGGCTCCGGTCCCAACGGATCTCGGTGAGCTGAATGCTGATGCTCAGTTGAGTGGCGTTCCTTGTCGCCAAGCGCCCTGGCTTCAACAGTCGGTGTTTCACCGCTACCACAGTGAAACCGAGCTGATGCGCTACATCCAGCGATTGGTGAGTAAGGATCTTTCCTTGGTGCACGGAATGATTCCCCTAGGGAGTTGCACGATGAAGCTCAATGCAGCTTCAGAGCTTGTGCCTGTGAGTTGGCGTGAGTTTGCGGCGATGCATCCCTTTGCTCCGCTGGATCAGCAGCAGGGTTCGCAGCGGATGGTTGAGGACCTTGCGACTTGGTTGGCGGCACTCACCGGTTTTGCCGGTGTGTCGCTCCAGCCCAATGCCGGATCGCAGGGGGAATACGCAGGCCTGCTCGTGATTCGTGCCTGGCATCGCTCCCGTGGCGAGGCGTCTAGAAATGTTTGCTTGATCCCAACCAGTGCCCATGGCACCAATCCAGCTAGCGCCGTAATGGCGGGCATGCGCGTGGTGCCGGTGGCCTGCGATGACGAGGGCAATGTGGATGTGGAGGATCTGCGCGCTAAAGCGGAGCAACACAGCGAATCCCTCGCGGCCTTGATGGTCACCTATCCCTCAACGCACGGAGTGTTTGAGGTTCGTATTCGCGAAATCTGTGCGCTCGTTCATGAGCACGGAGGACAGGTCTATCTCGATGGGGCCAATTTGAATGCGCAGGTGGGGCTTTGCAGGCCTGGCTCCTTTGGGGCTGATGTCTGCCATCTGAATTTGCATAAGACCTTCTGCATCCCTCACGGTGGTGGCGGGCCAGGGGTCGGTCCGATTGGAGTGGCGTCGCATCTGCTGCCGTTTTTACCCGGACATCCCCTCATGGCCTGTGGTGGAGATCAGGCCATCCAGGCCGTGTCTGCTGCCCCCTGGGGAAGTGCAGGCATCTTGCCAATCAGTTGGATGTATTTGCGTTTGATGGGTCCTTTTGGCCTACGTCAGGCCACGGCGATCGCCCTCCTCTCCGCTAACTACCTTGCGAATCGCTTGGATGCTCACTACCCCGTGCTGTTTCGAGGGGAGAGTGGGCTGGTGGCCCATGAATGCATCCTTGATCTGCGGGGCCTGAAGCGAACCGCAGGATTGGAAGTGGATGATCTGGCCAAACGCTTGATGGACTTTGGCTTTCACGCCCCAACGGTGAGTTGGCCTGTGGCGGGCACGGTGATGGTGGAACCCACTGAAAGCGAGAGCTTGGAAGAGCTGGATCGGTTCTGCGACGCCATGATTGCGATCCGCGCTGAAGCCGCAGCGATCGAAGACGGATCCAGTGATCGGGAGAACAATCCTTTGCGCCGTGCACCGCACACCTTGGCTGCGGTAACAGCGGACAACTGGGATCGTCCCTACAGCCGGCAGCAGGCTGCTTTCCCGCTTCCTGAACAATCCAGCAACAAGTTTTGGCCTTCCGTGGCACGCATTGACAATGCCTTTGGTGATCGAAATTTGATTTGCACTTGCCCAAGCGTTGAAGAGATGGCCGAACCCCTTGCAATGCGTTAAGTTCACGGAAATCGGAAATAAACGTTTCGATTTCAATCACGCATGCTGACCTGTTTGCACACTGTTCGGCAATTGCTCCGTCTCAGGAGGCAACATGAGCAGCGACATTTCCACCATTCATGGTCAAGGGGCGTTGACGCCAGCTGCAGCAGGCGATTCTCTTCAGTTGCCTGAACTCCCAGAGTGTCTGCAGGCAGCGTTAGGCAGGGGCCATACGCTTGTTATTGAGGGCACCAACGTTGTGCGCGTTCCTTTTGGAGTGCGTCATTCCAAACGAGTACGGCCCGAACGTCCAGAGCGTTGGGCAACCTTGGTGTTGCCATTGCAACCCCATGGATCACCTACTCCTCCACAAGCGGCTTAAAAAAGTTTTTAATTAGGCAACTTCAATCAAGTTTTGACTTGCTTTAAGTTTCCAGTCCACAAGTGATTTTGCGTCTTCAAGTGAACAGACGGCTGTTCTAAATGGAAGAAGTTGCATGGGACTCCGTTCTGGCCGAACCAACCAGCT
>JAVBIX010000068.1 GCA_030756895.1 Synechococcus sp. SP2 MAG | reverse complement strand
GAGAGTCGCTTTGATGGCATTTGATACAACAAATGTCTTGGGCCTGTTGTACCAATTGGGGCTCTGTTTTAGCTCAGCCCAAATAGGAGTAAGTCAGTTTGATCACTTGAGGAATGAATGTGGCGCATGCCTGCATGGCTTGGATGAAATCCAAGCCCATCGCCTCTGCAAAGATCTGATTGGGATGCTTCGGTTTCGCCTGAGATTGAGATCTTGCCGTTGATCATCTGAATCCACGCCTGTGGATAGGCGAGTTCTGGCAGTTGAATGCTTTCGCCTTGGGCAAGCCGTAAACGCCAGAGTTGAATCGGACGCGCAATGGCCATGGCTTGGCTGTTGTTTGGATCCAGCACTGGGATCCAGTTTTGATCGGTGATGGCAATCCTGCGTTGCTCATAGGCAGGCTCGAGTCCTTGGTGGCTCGGTGCGATCCAGATCTGCAGCAACCGGCAGGTTTGTTCGCTTTTGTTGATTTCGCTGTGCATGATTCCGGTTCCGGCGCTCATCCGCTGCACATCTCCAGCCTGAATGACGCCGCTGTTGCCGGCCGAATCCTGGTGTTGGAGTTCTCCCTCGATCATCACCGTGATGATTTCCATGTCGCGATGGGAATGCATGCCAAACCCCCGACCTGCTGAAATCGTGTCGTCATTAATAACCAGTAGTGGCCCGAATCCCATCCAGTCGGGATCGTGATGACCCGCGAAGGAAAAGCTATGCCATGACTCGAGCCAGTCACGAACACTGTGAAAGCGTTCTCGGGCTGGACGGAACACTGGAGCTGGTTGGTTTGTGATCTTGGACGGAATCATTGAATCGGTTGTCTTTGTCCAAGGCGTTGCAGCAGGTCTTTGATGCTGTCGTCCTTCGCTGGTTTGGAGTAGTTGCTGAGTAATTGACGACCCACAACTTCAGCGCCGAGGTGCGTGAGCTGGATGCGCAGAGATAGAAGGAGTTCCATGCCCCCGCCTCCTGAGAAGGTGGCGATTGCGATTGGTCGACTGTTGAAGAGCGCTCGGAAGTCGTGGCCTTGCACAGACAGCCAGGCAATGGCATTGGTGAAGCAGGGTGGAATCGAGCCGTTGTATTCGGGTGCGCAGATTACCCAGCGGGGAGAGGCCATCAGTTGGGCCTCAAGGGGGGCAATGGCCTCTGGTGTGCCCTGTGTTTGAGCCCTGGGGGTGAACAAGGGCAGGTCGATGGTCGTGAGATCGAGCAGGTTGGCGGATTGGCCCAGGCTGCCTGCCGTCTCAACAAAGCGCTGGGCCAGCTTGAGGTTTTCGCCGTTGCTGGCGCTAATCACCAACACATCGCTCGTGTTTGCTTTGCTCATGCCCAGAATTTCCACCATGCAGGCTGAATCTTGCCTGATGTCTCTGCTTTCAGGCCATGGCTGCCGTGGCAGATCGGTCGTTATTGGTGAGCCCGCAGGTTTCGCCATGGGTGAAATACACGTTGACGGACCTCGGGCTTGAGTGACTACCAGTGCTGGATGACTTGCACGCTTGGGGCGAGCGTCAGGCGGACTTCAATTCCGCTTCCCGATAGGGCACGAAGCTGGCTTTGCGAACACCGCAAATGGGGCAAGACCAATCATCTGGAATCGCTTCAAAGGGGGTACCTGGCTGAATTCCGGAGTCGGGATCGCCCTCTGCAGGGTCATAAATCATCGAGCACACCTTGCAGATCCATTTGCCGGCTACCGGCTCATCGGCCTGTCCCGCTTGGCCCTTGCCTTGCAGGGCTTCAAGGGCAACGCCATAGGACTCGGCATGGTGCTGCTCAATGGGCGTGAGCAGCCCGAAGTTCTTGGCAGCTGTTTTGAAGATGCCTGCGTGATCTTTGGATTCGCTGGTCTGTTCCTTGAACTCCGCTTCAGCTCCGTGATCGCGATCGTTGCGGGCTTGCTCAGCAAACTCCGGATACATCGTGGTGTATTCGTAGGTTTCGCCTTCGATGGCGAGCTCAAGGCAGCGGGTGAGCAAGGCCTGTTTATCGTCGTCGCTGAGCGCACTGGGGTCGCTGAACACAAGCTCGGGGTGGAGCAGGCGGAAGTGAGCAAACGCATGCTCTGTTTCTTGGGCGGCGGTGTCGCGGAAGAGTTTGGCGAGATCGGTGCGGCCGAGTTTCTTGGCGACATCTGCAAAGAACAGGTACTTGCGATTGGCCATGCTTTCGCCGCCAAAGGCCGCTTCGATGTTGGCCTGGGTGGAGGGCTTGGAAAGATCCATAGGTTCACTAGTCGATCATTTGATACTAGTCCTATCTCATACTCGCTATGAGTTAGCGCTCAGGATTGGTGGGTCTGATTGGCGCAGTCCGTTAGTAGTTCGCGCCGCTGCGCCGCTGATGCACTGCCGTACCGCCTTCGGAGTCGAGCACGCCTCCATGGGACACCTCGGCGTAAATCAGCCAGTGATCCCCGCATTCCATCCGTTGTTTCACCGTTGCTTCCATCCAGGCCAAGGCCTCTGGCAGCAAGGGCTGTTCACTTGGACTGGCTTTCAGTTCCAGGCCGGCAAAGCGATCGGCTCCAGGCTCAAACGGTTGGAGGAATTGCTTCATAGGCCCGCTCTCGCGCCCTTCAGCGAGCACGTTTAAAGCAAAGCAATCTCCGATATGCAGGAGGGCCTCAACGGCTCGATCCTTCGCGACTGCCACGGTGAATCCCGGTGGAGTGAAACTGGCTTGGGTGACCCAGCTTGCAATCATGGCGCCGGAGAGTTCACCCTTTCGCGCGGTGAGAACGCAGAGAGATCCCACGACCCGTCCCAGGGCCAGCACGGCAGGGTCACTGCGGCTTTCACTGAGCCCTCCTCCGCTGCGCCGTTGCTGTTTGCGTTGCTCTCGATGCAACTCGCGACCGAACCGGGTGCCGGTTTCTTCGAGGGTGCGAATCATCGCTGCGTCGGGGCTGAACTTCACCCGGATGGGGTCGAACGCAAAGTGAAATCCGCCGTCACGAAGCTTGTTCTCCAGCAGGTCGATGGCTTCACCGCTCCAGCCAAAGCTGCCAAACACGCCCACGGGTTTATTGCGGTCTCCTTCGGCAAGCAGCGTCCCTAAGGCGGAAACAATCGGGGTTGGCGCATGGCCTCCGAGCGTTGGTGAGCCGATCAAAATGCCGTCCGCTTGTTTGATCGTGTTGATCAGCTCGTCGGGAGGTGTGAATTCACAATTGAGGCTGGTGATGCGAATCCCAGTGCGACCAACACCCTGAGCTAAGGCATCAGCAATGGCAGCCGTGTTTCCGTAAGCACTTGCAAACAGCAGTGCAACGGACAAGCTCGCTTGTTGTTGGCTCTCTCCCCAGCGCCGATAGTCATTGAACAAACTGCGCCAGCTTGTGTCGATGGCTGGACCGTGGCCCGGCGCCACCGTGGTGATGTCCAGCTCTTCAAGGCGCTCCACCAGGGAGTCCACCTGGCCCGCCATCGGTGCCATAAGGCAGTCGTAAAAGTGACGCCGCTCTTCTTCCGTTGCGCTGCGTCCGGACTCAGCCCATTCATGGGTGCAGATGTGCGCTGAAAACAACTTGCCGCTCATTAAAAGTCCGAGGGACTCTTCAAACGCCAGCAGACCCCCAGGCCATCTGGGGGTGGGAGCGGGAACGAGTTGAAGCTGGTGTAGATGACTGAGAGGCAGTGTCTGCTCTTGGCGGATCACCTGGATGGGTGGCAGTTCGGGGATGGCTGGCTGTTCGCTCTCCTGTCCAGGCGCTGCAGGTTTGCGCTGTGACCAGAGTTCACCCAGGAGCTTGGCTCCAGCATTTGAAGCAATCAGTTCGAGCTCTGGGTAAAGGCCTGCCAGATCACGCAGTAGCGCCACCCTGTTGGGGTTCACGTGGCCAACCACAACCCTTAAGGCGCTGGTTTGGGCGGGCAGCAGGCCAGCAAGAGCCGGCAGGAAAGCCTTGTCGTAAGCCTTGCCGGGAGGATGCACCAAGAGTGCGGTCTGATGCTCGCCCTCGCAATCAGTGCCGGCAGCGAACAGAAAACTATTGGCGGTGCTGCCCCGTTCCAGCGCATACTCCAATTCAAATCGGAGCCGTTGAGGGCTCAGCCCCCGCAGGCAAGTGAGTCCGTCATCGATGGGCAGGCTGATCACTTGCCGCGTCGCTGCTGCAGGGGCCTCGAGGTTGGATGTCGCCATTAATAGTGGTTCCCCACTTTGCGGTGATGTACGGCGGTCATGGCGTTGGCATCGGCCACGTTGCCCTGCTCAACCACGGCATAGATCACCCAGTGATCGGGGCCTTCCATGCGTTGTTCCACGCGGCAACCCAGGTATGCCAATGCATCACCGAGGACGGGGCCGCCTTCGGCCTCCTCCTCCAGCACATTGATGCCAGCGAAACGATCGGCACCGGGTGGGAAGCGTTTAAGAAAGTGTCTGAGAAGTTGTTGATGGTTCTCTTCTCGGAGGATATTCAGCACAAATTGGTCGCCAACCTGCATCAGAGTCTCGATTGCTCTGTCTTTGGCCACGGCCACAGTGATGCCTGGTGGAGTGAAACTGGCCTGACTGACCCAGCTCGCCACCATCGCGCTACGGCGCAGGCTTTCACCGTCGCCCTGACTTGCCGTGACCACATAAAGCCCGCCGCTTAGACGGCCTAGCGCTTTGTCGAGATCGCCGTCCAAACTTTTCATGGCTGCGATCGTTTTGGCGCGCGTCAACAGCTGGCCTAGGTCGGTGCCTGATTCTTCGCAGCGCTGGTAATCGCCACCTTGAGGAAGCTGGCGAATGCGGAGGGGAGAGAAGGCCTCCTTCTGTCCCTGGCTGCGTAGTTGTCCAGCAACGGAATCGATTGGCTCGTCATCTCCACCAAAGGCGTCGTAGACGCCCACGAGCTGTTTGCCATTTAAGGCAGCTAACAAGGTTCCGATGCTGCTTTGCAGCTCAGCCTCAGCGTTCGCTGGCCAGGTGGGAACCACCACGGCCTTGGCTTCGCTGATTAGTGCTGTGAGCTCTTGGGCATCGGTGGCACGGAGATCAACCAGTTGAACTTGAGCGTCGGTTTTGCCGATGCCGTGGGCGATCGCCTGACTGAGGCGATCACAGAAGCCGTACTGACTCAAATAACAAACGGCTGCGTAACTTTCGCCTTTATTGCGTTGCCCGCTCCATTCGCGGTAATCGTTGATCCAGTGGCTGAGGTGATGGCGAAGCAAAGGGCCATGGCCCACCGCGATGGTGTTGATCTCGGGCAGACCATCCATACGCTTGAGGGCTTGAAGCACGCTGCGGGCATTGGGCCCCATTAAGCAGTCGTAGTAGAAGCGGAAATCCGGGGCAATCGCGCCAGGATCGCTATCAAAGACGTCTTCTGAGCAGTAATGGAGCCCAAAGGCATCGCAGGTGTAGAGAATCCCGCTGCCGTGATCAAACGAAAAAATCGTGTCTGGCCAGTGCAGGTTGGGCGCACTCAAAAACTCAAAGCGATGCTGCACGCCGCTCTCAGGATTGATGCCGAGATCGAGTTCCTCTCCGCTTTTCACGGCTCGAGAGCGGAAGGGACGATGCACCTGGTCGTTCAGGAATTGAATCGCCACCTTGGATCCAACAATTTCGATCTCAGGGTTGAGGTCAATCAGGTCGCCAATCAGTCCTGAGTGGTCCGGTTCTGTATGGCTCACGATCAGGTAATCGATCTGCTTGGGATCGATTTGCTCTTTCAAGAGCGGCAACCAAGTGTCGCGAAATTTGGCGTGACTCGTATCGATCAGGGCGGTGCGTTCACCTCGCACTAGAAAGGCGTTGTAGGTCGTGCCGTTGCGCAGCCCAAATTCAATATCAAAACGACTTCGCTCCCAGTCGAGGGAACGAATCGTGCTGCTGTCAGCAGCAATCACTTCCGATTGAAGGGAGAGCCTCGGACTGGTGCTTGATGCAGTCACTGATGGCTTCAAGCTGGAGGTGGCCATAGCAGTTACTCACTGACCTGAACTCTACGAAGAACGTCAGGTCACTGGTCCAGGTGCCATCGCAGCTGTAAGGCGAGGTAACCAGTCCACTAATCCTGGAACAGCGATGATCAAAGCCAAAACGGCCACCTGCAAACCAACAAAAGGCAAGGCCCCCCGATAGATATCCCGGGTTCTCACGTGCTTGGGTGCGACGCCGCGGAGATAGAAGAGAGCGAATCCGAAGGGTGGCGTGAGAAATGACGTTTGCAGATTGGCCCCGATCATCACGCCAAACCAGATCAGAGCATCTGGGCCAAGCAACTGCCGTGCTGCTGGCAAAAGCAACGGCACCGCAATGAATGCGATTTCAAAGAAATCAATGAAGAAGCCGAGCAAAAAGATGATCAGCATGCTGAACACCAGGAATCCAACCCGACCTCCCGGGAGGTTGAGCAGGACGTCAGCGATGAGTTGATCGCCGCCGACTCCTCGAAAGACAAGGCTGAAGGAGGTGGATCCCAGCAGGATGGCCATCACCATGGCCGTTGTTCTCATCGTGCTTTCGCACACATTGGAGAGTTGCTTGCGGCTGAAGCCTCCATTGAGAGCGGCTAAAAGCATCGCGCCCACTGCGCCGATCACGCCCGCTTCCGTTGGGGTGGCGATGCCGAAAAAGATGCTCCCCAACACAATCAGAATTAAGGACAAGGGCGGCAGCATTGATTGCACCAGCTGCAGCGGCTGGGTGGCGGCCAGTTCAGCTTCAGGGAGTTGGGGTGCCAGCTCGGGTTTGAGCGCACTGATGACCAGCACATAGATCGCAAACACCGCGGCCATCAGCAGGCCAGGAAGCAAGGCGCCCATAAAGAGGTCTCCAACCGAGATTCCCAACTGATCGCCGAGGACGACGAGCACGATGCTTGGAGGGATGATCTGGCCGAGGGTTCCCGAGGCCACGATCACGCCCGTGGCCAGCGTTTTGTCGTAGCCAGCCTTCAACATCGCCGGCAGAGAAATCATTCCCATGGTGGTGACCGTTGCTGCGACCACTCCGGTGGTGGCGGCAAGGAGTGAGCCAACAAGCACAACGGCAAGGGCCAGTCCGCCGCGTACGCGTCCCAGCAGGCGACCCATGCTCTCGAGCAAGCGTTCGGCGATGCCTGAGCTTTCCAGCATCGACCCCATAAAGACGAAGGCGGGGATCGCCAGCAACGTGAAGTTGCCCATGATTCCCAGGATCCGTTGGGGCAGCGCGGTGACGAACTGAGGTTCGATTTCGCCGCTGAGCATCCCCAGCAACGCGAAAATCACGCCGATACCTCCCAAGCAGAAGGCCACGGGAAATCCACTGAGAAGGGCCACGATCAGGGCCAGAAACATGCCGGGTGCGAGGACCGCTGATGGGTCGAAGCTCAGCACCCAACCCATGGATTCAATTTCAATCACAGGCCCGGGCCTCCCTGCGGTGGTTGCTGACCATCGGACGGCTCATCCCCGTGCATCAGCTTCCAGCGCAGCCGCAAGGATTCCGCAACTCCCTGGAGGCCCAGCAATAGAAAACCCACTGGGATCAGTGACTTCAGCCAGGTGCGGGGCAATCCTCCCGGATCGGGAGACATCTCTCCAATGCTCCAAGCGCGCAGCGCCGGCGCAACCGATAGGGCCATGACGCCAAAGGCGAATGGCAGCAATAACAGGAGCAAGGATCTGAGTTCTTGGCGATCCCGG
The DNA here is from genome assembly GCA_030756895.1 of Synechococcus sp. SP2 MAG. Lineage (GTDB taxonomy): Bacteria > Cyanobacteriota > Cyanobacteriia > PCC-6307 > Cyanobiaceae > Synechococcus_C. Next base: position 11,250 of record JAVBIX010000068.1, on the reverse strand, counting down.
CGGCGGGGGCTCCAGCGGTTTTGCAGGACATCAACGCGAACGTGGCCGTCTTTTTGCAACGTCCAGCCCAGGCCGAGCAGAAAAATCAGGGCAAATAAATACCACTGGGCTTCGATCAGCCCATTGCTGCTGAGGTTGACCCCGATCGCTGATCCCACATACCGCCCCACCACATTCCAGAAGCCGATCGCCAGCATCAGCAACACTGCCCAGCGCGCTAGCCACGCTGCAGCGGCATTGATCACGTCGATCGCGCGCACGAGACCTGCAAAGCGACCATTCATCGCTGGTCTCCTGGTTGATCTCCTTCGCTGCTGTTATCAAATTCAGCGAGCGGTAATTCGTTGATGTTGTTCCAGGTTCTGGCCTCACGGCGGAATAAACGCCAGCGTTCCAGGAGATCTCTGAATCCGGCATCTGCATCCGCAAGTTCCTTGAAAATCTCCGCGCTAGCGCTACGGGCGGCCTTGAGGATGTCGTCGCTGTAGCGCTCGAGCTTGATGCCTTGGCGGGTGATGCGTTGCAAGGCTTCGCTGTTCCGCCGCTCGTAATCGCTCAACATTCCCAGGTTGGCTTCGTAGCAGGCCGTGCTGAACATGGCTTGATACTCCTTCGGGAGGTCGGACCAGGCTTTGCGGTTCACAAGCGCCATCAGCGTGGGACCTGGCTCCCACCAACCGGGGTAGTAATAGTGCTTAGCAGCTTTGGCTAAGCCAAGCTTTTCATCGTCGTAGGGGCCGGTGAATTCGGCGGCATCGATCGTGCCTCGCTCTAAAGCCAGGTAAATTTCTCCACCCGGAAGCACTTGGACGTTCACGCCCAATTTGGCCATCACCTTTCCACCTAGCCCGGGGATGCGCATCTTCAAGCCCTGAAGGGATGCCAGGTTTTCGATCGGTTTTTTAAACCAGCCACCAAGTTGCCCGCCGGTGTTTCCGGCCGGGAAACTCATCGCTCCGAAATCGGCAAACAACGCATTCATGGCCTCGTTGCCGCCGCCGTAATACAGCCAGGTGTTTTGCTGTTGGGCAGACAAGCCAAACGGCACCGCTGTTCCAAAGGCAAAGGCTGGGTTTTTGCCGATGTAGTAGTAGCTCGCGGTGTGACCACATTCAACGGAACGCGCTTGAACGGCATCCAGCACTTCCAGGCCAGGGACGATCTCGCCGGCTGCAAACGGTTCAATCCGGAAGGCTCCACCACTCATCTCCTCGACGCGTTGGCAGATGGTGATGGCACCTCCATAGATCGTGTCGAGGGAGATGGGCCAGCTGGTGGCCATCCGCCAGCGCACTTGGGGGAGGCCGCTGGCGCGCGTCTCTTCCGCTCGGCGGATCGTGCAGGCACTCAAAGCAGCGGCGCCTGCCGCTGCCGCTGCCGCTTGACCACCGCTGCGAAGCAGCTGCCGTCGTTGCATGGCTTGCGTCCTCCGGAAGCCCGTCGATCAATCGACGGAACAGGTTTGGATTTTATCGAGCAGTTCTTTCTCGTCGATCTCTGTGCATCGGCGTCGTGGTCGCACTCTTAAAAAAGGCCCCCCGCCACAGCGAGGAGCCCGATCCTTCTTTCCCGTTGCAAGTGTTGTCTGGCACTGGTACTCACCAGCGTTTTTCAGCTTTCCACCTTCACCGACACGGTGGTGCGGTTGTCGCTTTTTGCAGCCCTGATCTCAAGAATGCCGTCGCGATAGGAGGCTTCCAATTGGTCGCGATCGAGCGGCTTGGCGAAGCGAAAACTGCGACTCCATGTTCCGGTCCGGAACTCACTGAGCAGCTGCTGCGCATTTGCGTTTGAGCCTGCGTCTGCCTCTGCCTCGGTTGGGGTTGTGTTGTCTTCAACAGGGATGGTGGGTTGTCGTTCTGCGCTGATCACCAGCGAACGATCCGTGGCTTTGACGTCAATGGAATTGTGGTCGACGCCTGGTAGTTCCAGGCGCACGGTGTAGCCGGCGTTGGTCTCGATCACTTCAGCAGCAGGAACGCGTTCAGCTTGTGAAACTTGCTGCTCGAGGCGATCCAGCAAATCGAAGGGTGATGTACGAAGAGTGATCATGGGTAAATCTCAAATTGGCTGTGAAATTCAGGAAGTTTGTGTTTCCCGCAACGCCAATCTGCGCTGAATTGATCACAGCTGGGAGTGTAAGAACCGCCCTTTTGGGTACGGCCTAGACCACTAGGTTCGGTTGCTGCTACTAAGAAGTCGTGAGAGCCGAACGTGTGATTGATCTGGATTAAGTCGCCTCTTATTGAGACAGAAGGCTCTCGCTTGCGAACTCCTTAGAGCTCATCGCAAAGGAAATTGGAAAGGAAGAAAATTGAGGTCTTGTTCATTAGGCAAGCTCGGCTTTTTTCATGTTCATTCATGCTCGATCGCTGCGGGTGTGGGTTCAAGCCGCGCATGATCTTGATCTCGTCCGATGAACGGATGGTCCATGGCGCGAGGCTTGGCAGGAGGATGGCTGCCAACCATTCGGCTTTCTATGGCTACCTCTGCCTCACGTTCGGCATCTGGTCTCAGGCAGAGCTTAGGGCCAGGAATTTTGATGGCGGGGGCCTGTATAGGCGGGTCTCACTTGATGTCGTCCACAACGGCTGGGGCCAGGTTTGGCTTTGCGTTATTGGGTCTGATCTTGCTTACCAATTTGGTGAAGTATCCATTCCTGCGGGTGGGTACACGCTTCACCGCAGTGACTGGATTGACCTTATTGGAGGGGTTTCAGCGCCGTAATCGCTTCTACCTGCCGCTTTATCTCCTCGTCAGTCTGGTGACGGGAACGCTCACGATTGCGGCGGTCAGCTTTGTCGCTGGGCTCTTGCTCACCAACGTGCCGCTGTTGGCGAATTTCAATACATTCGGCTTGGCCATCGCCGTGCTGGCTGTGAGTGGCTTGATCCTTCTGCTGGGGCACTACCGGGCGCTGGATCGTCTTTCGAAAGTGCTGGTTGTTCTGCTGACCATCCTTTCCGGAGTGGCTGCGTTGACACTGCTGTTTCGCGGTTCTGTTGGGGATGTGGCAGCCACCTGGGTGGGCACGACTCCTTCTCCCTGGACAGCCGCAAACTTGGCATTCCTGATCCCGCTCATGGGCTGGATGCCGGGTCCGGTGGAGATGTGCGTGTGGCCGTCGTTATGGATGTTCTCCCGCGCTCAAGACAGCAAGCATTCGGCGTCTTTGAAGGAAGCCGAATTTGATTTCAACCTTGGCTATGCGGTCACTGTTGTGACGGCTGTCTTCTTTGTGATTCTGGGCGCATACACGATGTATGGCACCGGTGAGGGAATGTTTGCGGGCAGTGGGGTGTCTTTTGCTCAGAACCTCATTCGCCTCTACACCGAAGCGATGGGTGGCTGGGCTGCATGGGTGATTGTCCCGGCTGCTTTTGCGGCGATGTTTAGTACCACGCTCACTTGTTTAGATGCCTATCCACGCAGTATTTCAGCGATCCAAGGCTTGCTGCAGGGGTCTGATCGAGGGGACTTGGCCTCAGCTCCTCAGCAGCGTCGGTTGTCTGTGTGGTTAGTGCTGCACCTATTGGCCGCCTTGGTGGCCTTGCTGGTTGCGTTTAGTGGCGGGATTGGAGTGAAAGATTTTGTCTTCGGTGCGATGACAGGAAGCTTTCTGACAGCTCCGTTATTTGCCTGGATGGCAATGGACACGATGAACAGTGACTTGGTGGCGGTGGAGCATCGCGATGGTCCTGCCATGCGGGTGCTCACTTGGTTTGGCCTGGCCTTTTTGACAGGCTTCAGCTTGCTATTTATCGGTTGGTCGGCTTTCGGTTGGGGTGCCTAAACAAGCAGTCAAGCTGTTCACCTCATTGCTTAAAGCCACCACCAGCTGGAAAAAGCAGCGGCCTGTCCGCAGAGGTCATTGTTCTGATCCAGTAGGGGCCAGATTCGAGCGTTGTGAATCATGAAACGCCGGCCCTCTTGATTCACTCGAATCCCGCAATAGCCCCTGAAGCCAGCCCTTTGATGGGCTAGCTGAAGGGCGCTTGCACGCTCGCGGCGCGCACTTTCTTCAGCCGTCAGCCTGGAGGGCATGCCCACCATGGTCTGCCAACTGCGCCCCCAGAGCCGAAGGGCAGTGCCGTTGGCATAGGTCAGTAACGGGTCAGCGCTGTGGTCATGAGCCAAAACTGCGATCGAGCTCGCGAAAACTTCTTGCGCTGCTGAGCGCTGAAAGTGGATGCCCTGTTCACACACCAGTAGGGGTTGCGCAAAGGCCCGTTGATAGGAGATCAGCAAGCGGTTGATTAACGCCTGGGCGTCGGGTCTCAACCAAGGCGCGGTGGTGCTTGGAATCATGCCTGTCATGGCTTAATTCCCCGCTGCCATCGCCTCCAACATGGCCTGTTGCGCCAAGGCTTGTCCCTGTTCGCGTAGGTGCTGCAAGAACCGGGGCTTGGCCTCCGGAAAGCGGGGCTCTTCAGCGAGAGGCAGTTCACCGGCAGCGTCCAGTCCCGTGTCCCCTTCCATCGCCGGGGTGATCACCACGAGGTCTCCGTCGAGGCCAGCGTCGTAACGCCACCAGAGCGTTGGATCGAGAACCGCGGGATGGGGGGGATTGAGTTCGCTGCTGCTGACATCGATCGCAAGCGCATCTGCGTTGCCATTTTGGTTTGCCTTTTCAGCAATGGCCTGTAATGCCTGCAGTCGATACGCCGCAAGGTCTTCCAGCAACTTGGCTCGCGTGCGACCACGCAGCTGGAACAGTACAAATGGATCTTCGCTGAACCGTTCTCCCATCAAGAAGTAAACGGCGCTGATGTGTTTACAAGGGTTGGCTTTGTCTGGACAGCTGCATTCGCTCCTCACCTCTTGAAGCTTGAAGGGAAACAGACGCCGACCGCTGGCAGCGAAGGCCCGTTCGATGTCGGCTGGCATGATCCCGGCCAACAGTTGCGCGGACCAGCGGGCCTTCATCGTGAGCGCCTCGAGCACATAGCGCCAGTCCTCATCTTTAAGAACGTCGAGCCAGAGTTTCACTTTGTAGGGCTCTTCATCTGTGCCTTGGACGCGGGCATGCACCCGCCTGCCTTCAAAGCGAATGGAGGTCACATGACCTTCTCGCGCGTAGGCCCAGGCCCGTTCCAAGCGCTTTTTAAAGCGGTAGGAATTGATGAGCTCCATCCACTGCTCAACCCACCAGGGTTGCTGGGACAGGCCGTCGTCACTAATCGAGGTGTTGATGCCGCCTGGTGGGGTGATGCTCATGATTGGTTGTCCTCGAGGCTCACTAGCTCTTTGAGTTGTCCCATTTCAAGGCCTCCAAGCCAGTCTTCGCCGGAGCCAATGATGTCTTCCGCCAGTCTGGACTTTTCACGGATCATCCGGTCAATTTTCTCCTCAACGGAGCCGCTGGTGATGAACTTATGCACCATCACTCGGTTCGTTTGGCCGATGCGATAAGCACGGTCCGTGGCTTGATTCTCAACGGCGGGATTCCACCAACGGTCGATGTGAAAGACATGACTGGCGCGCGTGAGGTTGAGGCCGACTCCGCCAGCTTTGAGTGACAAGAGGAAAAGCTGAGGCCCGCGCGGATCCTCCTGGAAGCGATCAACCATGGCTTGTCGTTCACTTTTGCTGGTGCTGCCGCTCAGGAAGGGAACTTCACTGCGCCAGCGACGCTGCAAATAATCCTGGAGCAACTTGCCCCATTCCGCGAACTGGGTGAACAGCAAGGCTCGATCCCCAGCTTCAACCACCTCGTCCAGAATTTCTTCGAGACGTTGCAGCTTTGCGGACCGCTTGAGGAAATCCTCGCTTGCACCCTGCTCCTTGAGGGCAAGGGCAGGGTGGTTGCAGATTTGCTTGAGCTTGGTGAGCAGACCCAACACCTGACCATGACGTTTGCCATGCGGCGCGCGAGCAATGGCATCCAAGGTGTCTTCAACGGTTTTGGCATAAAGCGACTTCTGCTCTTTGCTCAGCCCCACCCATTCGCTCAATTCCACCTTCTCGGGCAGATCCGAGATGATCGATTTGTCGGTTTTCAATCGTCTGAGGATGAACGGTCCCACTCGGGCTTTGAGGTCGCGAAGGGATGACAGGTCTCCGTAACGCTCAATTGGCATGCGATAGCGATGTCGGAAAAATTCTTCCTCTCCCAGCACCCGTGGATTGAGGAAGTCCATTAGGGCCCAGAGCTCGCTGACGCGGTTTTCCACCGGTGTGCCAGTGAGTGCGATGCGAAAACGGCTGTTCTTTTTCGGGCGGGCCAGGTCACGGACGGCCTGGCTTTGTTTCGCGGAGGGATTTTTAATCGCCTGCGCTTCATCGATCACGAGGCCTTGCCAATCGTGACTTTCGAGCAGTTCACTGTCGCGTTGCAACAGGCCGTAGCTGGTGAGCACGAGATCCACATCCTTCAGCGCTTTTTTCAGTGCTGCTGGGGTGCTGGGGCGTTTTGGACCGTAGTGCTCATGCACATTGAGCTCAGGTGTGAACGCTGTTGCCTCCCGCTTCCAGTTGGTGAGCACGGATGTGGGTGCAATTAACAGCACCGTTCGCTTGAGTTCGTCTTCTGCCTTGAGGTGTTGCAGAAAGGCCAGCAGCTGGATGGTTTTGCCGAGGCCCATGTCATCGGCCAAGCAGGCGCCTTGGTCGAAGCGATGCAGGAAGGCAAGCCAGCCGAGTCCTCGCTCTTGATAGGGCCTGAGTTGACCCGAAAATCCTTCGGGGGCGGGGAGGGGGTCTGGCGCTTTTTGCTGGTGGTATTGCTCCAGCACGGCTTGCAGCCGCGGACCGGCATCAAATTGATGCACGGGCAGGCGCATCATCGTGTCGCCTTCGGTGGCGGTGAGTCGAAGCGCGTCGTCGAGGCTTAGGTCTGGATTGGCGGCACAAAAGCGCTCGGCATTTTTTAGGTCATTGGGGCGTAGTTCGATCCAAGCGCCTTTGTGACGCACCAGAGGGCTGCGCTTTCCAGCCAATCGCTCAAGCTCTCGCAGGGTCAGCGTCACCCCGCCGATCATCAGTTCCCAGTTCCAGTCGAGGTTTTCACCGAGCGTGAAGCCTCGCGAGCGCTCGGAGAGCTCTGCCTTGATGGCGAGGCCAAGCCGGCTGGCCAGCCCTCCAGACAGGCTTGGTGGTAAGTCAACGCCTACGCCTACATCCCGCAGTTGCCGGGCTGCTGTGCGCACCAAAACAAACGCTTCAGCCGGTGTGAGCTGCATGCTCTCGGGTGTGGCGCTGTCCAGTCCGCGTTCGATCGGCTCGAACACGGTCAGAGCTCGGCCCATGCCCTCGAGCAAGACCTCGCTGGGTTGATCCACCTTGATTTCCCCAAGTTGGAGGCCGCTGGGGCCTGCAGCCCAGGCCGCTCCCGCGGGGAGCTTGAGGGTTGGATCTGCCTCCGCTTGCAGAAAGAAGCGAAGCGGCCAAAGGTCCTCATCGTCTGCTGGTGTTGCTAGCTCCAAGCAGGCGCGGGCAGCTGCCACATTTCCAGCAACCCCTTCACGCCAGTGATGACTGGCGGTGGCTAGGCGTTCGGTTTCTTCATCGCTGAGCTTGAGCTCACCGGAATCCGAGCTCAAGGCCTCTTCCCAGGCCCGTAGCAGGGGATCCAAACCGTCATGGTCAGGGGTGAAGCCTTTGCGCAGTTGCGCGTCCATCAGGTCGGCCAACAGCGTGGCGACCCGTAGTCGTCCGCTGCGAGGCCGGCAGCAAGCCACTGGATTCGCGGCGCGCATGGCTTCTGGCCTGAGCCTGGTGATCCGGTTGCTGCGTTTGCCAGTGGGTTCTCGCCAAGGCAGGGCACAGGTGGCAACGAGAGGAAGCCCAGAGGCCAGGTCCTCAAGACGGCGCCGGTCTTCTTCCCGATTGAGAAGCGGCACCCAGCGGGCGCGATGGGGATAGCCCTCGCCTTTGCTCAGCTCCACTTGGGGTAGCCAGCGACTTCGGGCAACGAGGCTGAGGGACCAACGCTGCATATGACTCCACCAGCGCAGCTCATCAGCCAAATCAGGATGCCGTCCTGAAAGAGGGAGTTTGGAGAGCCAGGCGGTAGCCGCCATGGGTTCAATGGCGAGGCCCTGTACCTGCCAAGGCCACCACTCTGTTTGTTTGGGGATCGGCTCTCCAGCTTGCAAGGGAAGGCCTGTCCAGCCCGGTTCTTCAGTGCTGCTGGTCTCTGTGCCGCGTTTCTTTCGGGGCTTCACGCTGCGGCTCGGCAGGGTGAGGCATGCCGTGGCATCAATGATGCCGTCGGGCAAGAGATCCCGTTCCGTCAGCAAGGCCCTGAGATCATCTGGGCTGAGGGTGAAGGGGTGAAGCGCAGGGGTTGTGCCTGGGCCTGCAGGTTCGGCAACGCGCCAGGTGTCAGCCCACACCAATAGGGCAGCTCGTCCAGAGCTGGTAGGAGTACGAATGGCCGGAAGCCAGGTGGCGTGCAGCAGGCTCATGGCCGCGACACAGAAAACATGCGTTGGGTTCCGTAAAGCACGAGTGCACTGCCGATCAACGGCAACCACCCAATGAGGAGATCCACGACTAATACTGCCAGGGCATCGGCCCCTGCCAAGGGGGAAGGTAACGACATCCCCAGGCTTCGTAACCCACAGACCGCTCCAACGAGCCCAGCGCGCAGGTGTGAGTCGTTGGAGTCAACGCGCTCCAGATGGAAGGCCAGAAGGCCATAAAACAATCCGCAGCCTCCGGATCGGACCGCCATTTCAAGGCCGAATGGAAGGCTGCAAAGGCCAGCTGTTACGCCAGCAAGGCAGGCCCAGCCAACGGAGAGGCGGCGCAGTCGATCACGGCTGTCGGTGGAAGGAGACGGTGCGACGACGGGGCGCGGCGGCTCAGGGGCGATCATGGCCGTTCGATCTGTTGTTGACGCGGAATCCTCCATGGCTGTTGCACGTTCGTCGCGATCCGCTGCTGCCACCCCCCGTACTGGTGCTGAAATTCGGGCGGCATTCCTGAGCTTTTACGAGGAACGGGGCCACAAGGTGATGGCAAGCGCCTCCCTGATTCCAGAGGATCCCACGGTGTTGCTCACTATTGCGGGGATGTTGCCGTTTAAACCGGTCTTCCTCGGGCAGCAGAAGCGGCCAGCGCCGCGGGCCACCAGTAGCCAAAAGTGCATTCGCACCAACGACATCGAAAACGTGGGCCGTACGGCGCGGCATCACACGTTTTTCGAGATGCTCGGTAACTTTTCCTTTGGCGATTACTTCAAGCAGCAGGCGATTGAGTGGGCCTGGGAGCTGAGTACGAATGTTTTTGGCATCGACCCCAAGCATCTGGTGGTGAGCGTCTTCCGAGAAGACGATGAGGCCGAACAGATTTGGCGCGATGTGGTGGGGGTGAACCCCAAGCGAATCATCCGCATGGACGAAGCGGACAACTTTTGGGCGTCTGGCCCGACCGGACCCTGTGGCCCCTGCTCGGAGATTTACTACGACTTCAAGCCCGAACTGGGTGATGAAGGAATCGATCTCGAGGACGACGACCGCTTCATCGAGTTCTACAACTTGGTGTTTATGCAATACAACCGCGACGCTGAGGGCACCCTCACGCCGCTCGCGAATCGGAACATCGACACCGGTCTGGGCCTGGAGCGTATGGCTCAGATCCTGCAGAGGGTGCCCAACAACTATGAAACAGATCTGATCTTTCCACTGATTCAAGCGGCGGCTGATCTTGCTGGGGTCGACTATCACCAGCTCGACGTTGCAAAACAAACGTCTCTAAAAGTGATTGGTGACCACAGCCGTGCTGTGACGCAGCTGATTTGTGATGGCGTTACGGCAAGCAATTTGGGGCGGGGGTACATCCTGCGCCGTCTCTTGCGCCGGGTGGTGCGGCATGGCCGTTTGTTGGGTATCCATAAGCCTTTCCTTGTCACGATGGGACAGGCTTCGATCGCACTCCTCCAGGACGCCCATCCGTCGGTGCTTGAGCGGCAAGAGGTGATCTTGGCTGAGCTTCAGAGGGAGGAGTCGCGCTTTTTGGAAACCTTGGAGCGCGGGGAGAAGCTGCTGGCAGAGGTTCTCGAGAGCAAGCCCAAACAGATCAGTGGCGCCCAAGCCTTTGAGCTCTATGACACCTATGGCTTCCCCCTGGAGCTCACCCAGGAAATTGCCGAAGAGCAGGGCCTGGATGTGGACCTGGCCGGATTCGAGCAGGCGATGGAGCAACAGCGTCAGCGGGCCAAGGCCGCGGCGGTGAGTATCGATCTCACGCTGCAGGATGCGATCGATCAAGTGGCGTCAGATCTCAAGGCCACGGCGTTTGAGGGGTATGAACTTTCAGGGGCGAGTAGCAGCACGGTGCTGGCGTTATTGGTCAACGGTGAAGCGGCTGCATCAGCCTCGGATGGTGATGAGGTGCAGGTGCTGCTGGACAGCACAACTTTTTATGGCGAGGGCGGTGGTCAAGTGGGTGATCGCGGCCTTCTGGTAGGCGATGGAGCTGATGGCAACGGTTTGATCGTTGTCATTGAGGGCGTCAGCCGCAACCGAGGGGTGTTTGTGCATAGCGGCAGGGTTCAACGTGGCCGCCTCGGAGTTGGTGATGTGGTGCATGGTCAAGTCGATCGCGCCTGCCGACGCCGCGCTCAAGCGAATCACACGGCTACCCACTTGCTCCAAGCGGCACTCAAACAGGTGGTGGATCCAGGCATCGGCCAGGCTGGATCACTGGTCAATTTCGAGCGGCTGCGCTTCGACTTCCACTGTCCGCGGGCGGTGAAGCCGGTGGAGCTTGAGCAGATCGAAACCTTGATCAATGACTGGATCAGCGATGCGCACCGTCTTGATGTCAATGAGATGGCGATTGAACAAGCCAAGGCTGCTGGTGCCGTCGCGATGTTTGGCGAGAAGTATGCCGATGTCGTGCGCGTGGTTGATGTTCCCGGTGTATCGATGGAGCTGTGTGGTGGCACGCATGTGAGCAACACGGCCGAGATTGGTCTGTTCAAGATCGTGAGCGAGAGCGGCGTTGCTGCTGGGATCCGCAGGATTGAAGCGGTGGCCGGTGCTTCTGTGCTGGCGTATCTCAATGAGCGGGAGGTTGTTGTGAAGCAGCTCGGTGATCGCTTTAAGGCCCAGCCCGGCGAGATCGTTGAGCGCGTGTCGGCGTTGCAGGAGGAACTGAAGAGCAGCCAAAAAGCGTTGATTGCCGCTCGGGCTGAACTCGCTGTTGCGAAGTCAGCGGCCCTGGCAACCCAAGCCGTAGCGGTTGGTGAGTACCAGCTCTTGGTGGCCCGTCTTGATGGTGTGGATGGTGACGGCTTACAGG
>JAVBIX010000067.1 GCA_030756895.1 Synechococcus sp. SP2 MAG | reverse complement strand
CTGTGGCGGCGGCGGCGGCGGTCGCCCGAATCTTGCTCAGGCGGGCGGGCGCGATGGAGGAGCTTTGGATGGGACGCTTGAGGCGGCTACCGCCGACTTAAAGCAGAAGTTGGAATGACTGTGATTGTGGTTTCTCTTTGAGAAGCATTCGAACACTGTTGTTATTGAGTGGACTGTTATTGGCCTCTCTGCTTTTAGAAAGCTTCCTTGCTCTGCGATCAACAACGCGCAAAATAGATGTTTATGGTTGATTCTTGTTGAAGGTGTTTGTGCAATTGAGTCGCATTGAAAATGTTTGAATGTATTTAGCTTGCAAGGTTTTCGCTGTCTTTGAGAAGGCGCTTTTGCTCGGAACTTATTCTTGTCTCCTCGGCAGAGCTTGGCTTGCTGATTTGGTAAAACAAAGAACAATTACGTGCATAATGTAGTCCCTGCGTTTGTCGATTTAGCTTTGTAAGTAGGTGCTCTGGCGTAAACTGATTTCAAGGTGATCCATCAATCGTCGGGACTCATTGATGCGTAGCGTCCCACTGCTGATGGCTTTTTCGCTGGCTATGCGCAAGCGTTCCAGCAGCTGATCTGGGTCATGTTCCATCATTTCCAGTACTTCGGCGTTGGTGTCGCCACGCACAACATGATCCACTTGGTACTCGCCGCCTGGGGCTAGGCGGATGTGAGCGGCATCAGTGCTTCCAAACAAGTTGTGCAGATTGCCCATCACCTCTTGATAGGCACCACCGAGAAACATCCCGATCAGATAAGGCTCATTGGGCTTGAGGGGATGAAGCTCGAGCAGGGGCTTGTTGTTCCCGTCGTCGATGAAGCGATTCAGCTTGCCATCGGAGTCGCACGTTAAATCGGCGAAATGGCCGAGACGTGTGGGTTGTTCGTTGAGACGATGCAGCGGCATCAATGGGAAGAGTTGCTGAATGGCCCAGGTGTCCGGCGCGGAACGGAAGATCGAAAGGTTGGCGTAATAGGTCTCTGCCAAGACCGCCGAAAGTGTTTTGAGGTCATCGGGCAGTTTTGGCTCGTCGGATAAACGATCGAGCAAGGCCCTGGCGCAGGCCCAGGTGAGTTGTTCCGCCATGCTCCGCTCTTTCAAGCTCAGATAGCCGAGCCGGAATGCGGCTAAAGCGTCTTCTTTGAATTTGAGGGCATCATTCCAGGCTTCTTGAAGGCGCGATAGGTCAGTAGGCGTGTCCGTAGGCAAGTCTTCGATGCCTTGAAAGGTTTCGCGCAGATTGCGAACGATCAGGTGTTCATCCTGCTCAACCGGCGGCGCAGATTGCTGGAGGCCACCACTACCGAGAACGTTGAACACCAGCACTGAGAAGTGACTTGCAATCGCTCGACCGCTTTCGCTGACGAGTGTTGGTACGGGAACCTTTCTGGGTTCACAGCCTTCCTTCACTGTTGCAACAACGTCGTTGGCGTAGTTCTGCAGGGAGTAATTGGTTGATGCCGCTGTGGCGGTGCGACTGCCGTCGTAGTCGATTCCGAGACCACCGCCTACATCCAAGTAGCCCATCGGGGCCCCAAGGGCGTGCAGTTCCACATACAAACGCGAGGCCTCTTGCAAGGCATCTTTCACAACGGCGATGTCGTTGATTTGGCTGCCTACATGAAAATGAAGCAGGCGCAGCTCGCTGAGCAGGTTTGCATCCCGCAGGGCCTCAACGGCGCCGATGATCTCAGGAGCGGGTAGCCCAAACTTCGCTTTGTCTCCGACGGAGCTACCCCAACGTCCGGTGCTTCGGCTGGAGAGCCGAGCGCGAATGCCGATGAGTGGGGCGGCTCCGAGCTCCTGGCTGGCATCGATGATGCGCTGCACTTCGTCCGGTTGTTCGATCACCACGACTGGCCTGCGGCCAAGCCGTCTGGCCAAAATTGCAGTTTCGATGTAGCGCTGATCTTTGTAGCCGTTGCAGATCAGCAGGGCCTCCGGGTCATCCATCAATGAAAGAGCGATCAGGAGTTCGGCTTTGCTGCCCGCCTCTAGACCGAAATGCCAGCGCCTCCCGCAGGTCACAAGCTCTTCCACCACGTGCCGCTGTTGGTTGCACTTCACCGGGAAGACGCCTTGGTATCGCCCCTCGTAGTCGTAGCGGGTAATGGCTCGTTCAAAGGCTGCGTGCAGGCGTTCCAGCCTGTCTTCGAGAATGTCGTCGAAGCGGATCAGGAGGGGCAGCCCAAGGCTGCGGTCCTGCAGGCCAGCCACCAGCTCCATCAGGTCAAGACTGCCGCCCCGGTCTCCGCGTGGTTGCACGCTCACATGCCCGCGTGGGTTGATGGAGAAGTAAGGATCACCCCAGCGTTCCAGCCCATAAAGCTGGGCGCTATCGCTCCCCGTCCAGGTGATGGAGTCGGCGAGCACCATGGAAACGGACATCGATCAGATGGGGGGAATCTAAGGAGCTTCACCCCCATTGCCACACCGGTGCTTGCCAATTAGGGCATCTGGCGTTGACGATGACGACGGTTTTTTCAACGTTATGGCTGCCGAACGCTCTTTCATTGCTATCAAGCCCGACGGCGTTCAACGCGGTCTTGTCGGCGAGATCCTGGGTCGCTTTGAGCGCAAGGGCTTCAAGTTGGTGGGGCTGAAGCAGCTCACCCCAAGCCGTGAGCTGGCTGAACAGCACTACGGAGTGCATAAAGAGCGCCCCTTCTTTGCTGGTTTGGTGGACTTCATCACATCAGGCCCAGTAGTGGCCATGGTCTGGGAGGGCGATGGTGTGATCACTAGCGCTCGCAAAATGATTGGTGCCACCAAGCCTCTGGAAGCAGAGCCTGGAACGATCCGTGGCGATTTGGCAGTCAACATCG
>JAVBIX010000066.1 GCA_030756895.1 Synechococcus sp. SP2 MAG | reverse complement strand
AAACCGGCGGCAAGGCTGATCCCAAATTGGCCAATCAGATTCTGAGTCAAAAGCTTAAGGGCTGAAGGCTTGGTGCGCAGTTAGACAAGCTTCTTCGAAGTGGTGATTGCTGAGATTTTGGGTGAATAGTATTCAGCAGAAATTTATTCTTACTCTGTTGTTATGAGTACGTTTCAATTCATGCTCATAGATTTGATGTTTCGAGCAGTTTTTGAATTAGCCCTTTCAAATTGAATTTTCGCTTAGAGAAGTTGGAGCACCTGTTTTTGCCAGCTATGGGGTTCTCCATCGTTGTTAATGACATGATCTGCCAGCTCCCGTTTGCGTTCGAGTGGCCATTGGGCCTCGATGCGTCTTTTGGCTTCGATGGCTGAAAGACCATTGCGGGCCATCAGACGTTCTTGCTGCTGTTTGTCCGAGCAGGACACAACCCACACCTCAGTGCATAGCTTTTCCAGCCCAGCCTCGAATAGCAGGGGAATGACAAGCGCTAAGGCAGAAGCTTTTGAGTGCAATTCAATCTCTTGCTCAAGGCGCTCTTTGACAATCGGGTGGATTAATTGTTCAAGCCACAGCCGTTCGATTGCATCGTTGAACACAATTTGGCTAAGAGCTTGGCGATCGATCTGTTGGGATGTTGCATCGACTTTTGTTCTGCTTTTTTGGGGGGCATGGACCAAGAAGCCAAAACGCTGAAGCACTGTCTCTGCTGCTTTGCTTCCCGGAGCTAGAGCTTCGCGCGCATAAAAATCAGCATCTAATACGGGGAGTCCTTGGCTGAGTAAGTAACTGCCAACGCTGCTTTTGCCGCTAGCGATCCCACCGGTTAGGCCGATGCGCCGTTGCAGTCCTTGCCAGCTGTCTACTCCACTCAAGGAATTGGGCTACCTCTCTAGAAATTATGACCTTGCAGTCGTTCTCAGAGCTTGGCGATGCCATCCTTATGAGAATAGATAAAGCGGCTCGGTTGGCCTTGCACCCTGATCCATGACGCAATCTGTGATCTGGTCACCCATTTCTGGAGGAATCACTGCACCCAATGGCTTTCAGGCGGCGGGCTTAAGCGCTGGCCTCAAGGCATCCAGAAAAGCTGACCTCTCCCTTTTGCTGGCACCAGAAGGGTCTGTTTGTGCTGGCACCTTCACCACATCCGTTGTCCGCGCCGCCTGTGTGGATCTTTGTGCTGATCGTCTGCAGGCTTCTTCCGGTCGCGTTCGTGCCGTGGTGACCAATTCAGGGCAGGCCAATGCCTGCACCGGTGATCGGGGTTTGGTCGACAGCCTGCGAATTACGCAAGCACTAGCTGATCGTCTGGGCCTCTCAGCGGACCAAGTTTTGATTTGTTCTACCGGGGTGATCGGTGTGCCGATCGTGATCGACCCCCTTCTTGCTGCGGTGGATCCACTGGTAAGCGGCTTGGGCCCTGATGGGGGCGCTGCAGCTGCTCAGGCCATCCTCACCACGGATTTGGTGGAGAAGCAGATTGCCTTGGAGGCTGAGCTGGGTGGGCGCAGGGTGCGGATTGGCGGGATGGCCAAGGGGTCAGGGATGATTCACCCGAACATGGCAACGATGCTCGGTTATCTCACTTGCGATGTCGCTGTGCCTTGTGATCTGTGGCAAGCGATGGTGCAACGGGCCGTCGATCGTTCGTTTAATTCCATCACCGTGGATGGTGACACCAGCACTAACGACACCTTCTTGGCCTTTGCAGCAGGTGATGGGCTGCCCACGGATCAGCTCGAGATGTTGGAGGAGGGGGTGACGATGGTCGCCCAGTATTTGGCGCGCTCGATTGCCCGTGATGGTGAGGGCGCCACCTGTCTGATGGAAGTGCAGGTGGAGGGAACTGATTCAGAGAAGGATGCGCGACAGATTGCTCGCACCATTTGTGGGTCGTCGTTGGTCAAAACGGCTGTTCACGGAAGGGATCCCAATTGGGGACGAATTGTGGCGGCAGCTGGGCGGGCTGGTGTCGAGTTTTCTGCCGATGCGGTGGCCCTTTGGATTGGCCCGCATCAGCTGATGTCAGCGGGGCAGCCATTGCTATTTGACCGGGCTGCAGCGTCTGCGTATCTCAGTGAACGCGCTTGTGGTGGCTATCTCGTGGATGACACGGTGCAGATTCGCCTGTCTCTTGGTGATGGTGAAGGCCAAGGAATCGCCTGGGGATGCGATCTTTCCGATCAGTACGTGCGCATCAATGCCGACTACACAACCTGAAGCCTGGACATCGCTGCGAGGATGGTTGCGCTGAGGAGGACCTACAGATGCCCGCTGAGACCAATCCCTCCACGACGAAGCCCAAGCGTCCGGCGCGTCCGCGCTTCTGGGTTGGTCCTCTGGTTGCAGGGGCGTGTTTCGCCCTCGGTTACGGCATCACACAGCGCTTTGTATTGCTCCGATCTGGATTGGAGAAATCTGAGCCTCAGTCTTTTAGCGCACGGGCATTCCCAGGAGAAAGCCTTGAGTCGCTTCGGCTTCGTCACGGAGAGACTGGAACTCTTGAGGCTGACGTAGCGGCGAAAGAATTGATTGATGCGAAGACATCCAAACAGGCCAATGAGCTGCAAAAAGCCAAGCTCGCCAAGGACCAAAAGCAGCGCAAAGCCCAAGAGGAGGCTGAGCGCATCGCTGCTGCCGCGATGGAGCGTGATCGCAGTCAGCAAGCCGTGCTGAACACGCCCCGTCCCCTTGAAGACATGCCAACGCTGAACGAAACGACTCTGTTTGAGACGGACGCTTCCACTGATTTGCTGGACTCCGAGCTCCCTTTGGCGGCTCCCAATGCCTTGCCGGCTGAGGCCCCCGAATGGGCCCAGCCGACTCCCGCAGCCGAGCTGAACGTTCCAGTGGTGGTTGATTCCGTCGTTATTGAACCAGCGCCGTCGCCAACAGATCTCTTCTTCACTCCAATCGAGGCGCCTCCCGCTCCTTGATCGAACCTCGCTGGTCGGGGGCTGAATCTGCCACAGTTCAAAGGTTGAGACGAATGTCCATGACCTCCCGAGATGCTCTGCTTAGAGCGGCGATGCATCGTGTGATCGCGCGGATGGGTCACGGCGTGGCCGATGCCGCCGCTGGATTGGCAGTGTTGGTACAAGACGCGCCCGATCGCGTTCGCCAGGAATGGGACTTGTTCCAGGAAGAAGTGAAGGCTGAAGCAGAGAGACTTGGGCGAGAAGGAGATGGACGGGTCGCGGATGCGGTGTCTTCTCCTGTTTCATCCGTGGAGGAGGAGAGCTTGCAAACCAAGATTGACCAGCTGCGAGCCCGGGTCTCTGCACTAGGGATTCGCATGGAGGAGCGGTCGTGATCCTGTTCAGTCGCTTGAAGGCTTTGCTGCGTCGAGCGTTCCGGGGACTGCGTATTTGGGGTGCTGTTCTGACCCTGCTGTTTTTCTTGTGGTGGGATGCCAGAGCCTTTAGTTATCCCGGTGGACCAACTCCGGAGCGTCGTGAAGCTCGCCAGCAGTTGCGTGCACGCTGGCTGACGCAGGAGCTGCTTCAGCTTGGATCGGCATTCATCAAGCTCGGTCAGTTGCTGTCGGCTCGGCCTGACGTGTTGCCAGCCGGTTGGGTCACTGAATTAGCGGCATTGCAGGACCGTGTTCCTTCCTTTTCCTTTGACCGTGCCCAGTCTGTTCTTGAGGAGGAGCTTGGTGCCCGTTGCGCAGAAATCATTGATTTAGACGAGCAACCCATCGCAGCGGCTTCCCTGGCCCAGGTTCATCGGGCGAGTCTTCGCAGTGGTCGCCAGGTGGTGCTGAAGATTCAGCGCCCCGGATTGGAGAGTGTATTTCGGCTGGATCTCGAAGTGATGCAGCAGGTGGCTGCTGTGCTGCAGCGTCATCCCAAATGGGGACGTGGGCGCGATTGGGTCGCAATTGCGCAGGAGTGCAGGCGTGTGTTGCTGCGAGAGCTTGATTTCCGTCTTGAAGCTCAGCACGCCGCACGGTTCCGACAGCAATTTCTCGATGATCCGAACATCCGGGTGCCTGGGGTGATCTGGGAGCTCAGCACCAGACGCGTGCTGTGTCTTGACTATTTACCAGGGATCAAAATTAATGATCGTGCGGCTCTTTTAGACGCTGGGATCGATCCGTCCAAGGTGGCGGAGATCGGCTCGGCTAGCTACTTACAGCAGCTTGTGCGTTACGGCTTTTTCCATGCCGATCCCCATCCGGGGAATTTGGCGGTTGCGGCCGATGGAGCGCTGATCTACTACGACTTCGGGATGATGGGGCAACTCTCCGAGCGTCTACGTAGGCGTTTAGGAGGGATGGTGAGGGCCGCCGCCGCTAGGGATGCTGCTTCGCTTGTTGATGAGATGCAAGCGGCTGGAGTGATCGCCACTGGTGTTGATGTGGGCCCTGTGCGCCGCTTGGTGCGTCTCATGCTCAAGGAGGCACTGACCCCTCCGTTTAGTAGCTCTGTGATTGAAAAACTCTCGGGCGACCTTTACGCACTGGTGTACGGGCAGCCGTTTCGGTTGCCAGTGGAGCTGATCTTTGTGATGCGTGCTCTTTCTACCTTTGAAGGGGTCGGCAAAAGTCTTGATCCCGGCTTTAGCCTTGTGGCGATTGCCAAGCCCTATCTGCTGCCGCTCATGACTTCCAGTGGATCTGGCTCTAACGATCTTTTGAATGAATTTGGCCGTCAGGTCGGTGCCATCAGCTCAAGGGCTGTTGGCCTTCCTCGTCGGTTGGATGAAAGCCTGGAGCGCCTGGAGCAAGGGGATCTGCAACTTCAGATCCGCATGGGTGAATCAGACCGTCAGTTTCGGAGAATGGTCACGGCCCAGCATTCGATCGGTCAATCGGTTTTACTTGGCGGCCTTGCCGTGGCGGCCGCTTTGATGGGGGCTAGCTCTAGGCCACTTTGGGCTTTACTTCCCTTAGGAGCGGCTCTACCTGTCGGAATGGGCTGGCTGAATCTGCAACTGAAATTGCGCCGGGATGGACGGATTGAGACGTTGTCAGGAACTGAGCGTTCATCCTGAAGGGAATCTTTTTTCAAGTGCGAAATGTTTTTTAGGGCCTTTTAAATGCACTTGGAGATTCCTTGAGCTCGCTGACCTTTTAGACAGTTACTTTAGAGCGCTATTAGTGTTTTTTGACTTTTCCCAGCTTAATGTGCATTTAAGGGGGTGATTCTTGCTGTACGCTCTCAAATCTTCAATCTATTTTGTCAGCTCCAGTGCATGCTCGAGTGGTCAAAATTTAATGATGAGACGTATAAGTGGTTTTTTGGAAGCCATTGCATTGCTAGGCCCAGGAGCGTCAAGGCTTATTTCTTCTTCGTTGAGGCTACTTATTCATCAGCGAGAGAAGAAGTAGTTAGTTATTCCAATGTTTTCGTTATGAATATTTGCTCTTCTAAGCGATTGAAGCTTGAGCCGCTATATATTTTTTAAATAGGAGATTGGAGTGGAAGTGCCTGTTTGGGATTTCACGCGGCTGAGGAGATCAACCGTCTTGAAGCTCATAGGGCTATTGGGATGAGCAGCGCAAGCCAAGACCCTGTGATTCGCGATCCGCTAGATGCCTCGACTGAGAACAGAGGATGAAAGCGTCAGTCGCGACCTCGTGGTCCTTGGCCTGCAGCACCGGCATACACCGCCTGATTGCCAAGCTCGTCCTCAATCCGCAGCAGCTGGTTGTATTTGGCGACGCGCTCACTACGGCTCAGCGAACCAGTTTTGATCTGCCCAGCGCGCGTGGCGACGGCTAAATCAGCAATGGTTGTGTCTTCCGTTTCACCGCTGCGGTGGCTAATCACGCTGGTATACCCAGACCGACCGGCCAGGTCGATGGCTTGGAGCGTTTCGGTGAGTGTGCCGATTTGATTCACTTTGATCAAAATCGAATTGGCAGTATTGGCATCGATGCCCCGCTGCAAGCGTTTGGTATTGGTGACAAACAGGTCATCGCCAACGAGTTGAACGCGTTTGCCAAGGCGCTCGGTCAGCAGGGCCCAACCGTCCCAGTCGTCTTCTGCGAGGCCGTCCTCAATCGAAATGATCGGGAAGCGATTCACGAGTTGTTCCAGCTGGTCCACCATCTCGGCACTGGAATAACTGCCGCCACTGAAGGCATAGCGGCCATCGCTGTAAAACTCAGTGCTCGCAACGTCGAGCGCCAGCGAAATTTGTTCCCCTGGCTTGTATCCAGCTTTCTCGATGGCCTGGACCAGAATTTCCCCGGCTTCCTCATTGCCGAGATCAGGAGCGAAGCCGCCTTCATCGCCAACGGAGGTGCTCATGCCACGTTCGCTGAGCAGGTTCTTCAAGGTGTGGAACACCTCAGTGCCCATTCGCAGCGCCTCTCTGAAGTTGGGTGCGCCGTGCGGAACGAGCATGAACTCTTGGAAATCCAAGTTGTTGGCGGCATGGGCGCCCCCATTGATCACATTCATCAAAGGGACCGGCAGCAGCGTTGCCATCGGGCCTCCGAGATAGCGATAGAGAGGCAGGCCTAAGCCGTTGGCTGCGGCACGAGCCGTCGCCATGCTCACCGCGAGGATGGCATTAGCGCCCAGCCCGGATTTGTTGTCGCTGCCGTCGAGTTCAATCATGGCTGCGTCCACGCTGGCCTGATCCAGAGCCGATAGGCCACAGAGCGCGGGAGCAATCCGATCTTCGATGTGATCCACCGCCTTGGTGACGCCTTTTCCCATATAGCGGTCTCCACCGTCCCTGAGCTCATGGGCTTCATGGGCGCCGGTACTGGCTCCACTGGGGACAATGGCGCGGCCACTGGCACCGCCTTCCAGCAAGACCTCTGCTTCCACCGTGGGGTTTCCACGGGAATCCAAGACCTCCCTGGCCACGATGGTGTCGATGACGAGATCGAGGGAATCGAGCACGGGCGGTGGAGACAAGATTGAACAGATCCTATGGAACGCCCGCTGCCGTGTCTCTTTGCGTTTTGGCAGCATGTGGATAAAACAGGCGGAATCATCAGCATGCGCATGCTTCACACCATGCTCAGAGTGGGCGATTTGGAGCGATCAATCCGCTTTTACACCGAGGTCTTGGGGATGCAATTGCTGCGTCGTAAGGACTATCCATCCGGTCGGTTCACGCTTGCGTTTGTGGGATATGGGGACGAGCGCGACAACACCGTTCTTGAGCTGACCCATAACTGGGACACAGATGAATATGCACTTGGTGATGGCTATGGCCACATCGCTCTTGGACTCGATGACATTTATTCGGCTTGCACTGCGATTGCAGAAAAGGGAGGTCGGGTTGTGCGTGAGCCTGGTCCGATGAAACATGGCAACACCGTGATTGCTTTCGTGGCCGATCCAGATGGCTACAAGGTGGAACTCATTCAGCGCTCCTCCCGATCAGAAGCGGCCTAATCGCGCCCAAACCCAATGACTTCGACCTCCCGCACCAGCCTTGAGCCTCCGAGCAGCCTGACGTCAGAGCCTGATCGTTTCAGTGACGATGCTTGGGAGCTCTTGCTGTCTGGGCAGGATGTGGCCCGTCGTTGGCGTCATCAGGATCTGGATGTTGAGCATCTTCTGCAGGTGCTCTTCAGCGATGAGCGCTATCGCCGGGTTGCTAGCGCCTTGCCTCTGCCGATGGACCGGCTGCTCGATCGACTCGAGGGCTTTCTGGCTGAGCAGCCCATGGCTCGGGGCGAAGATCTGTTCGTTGGAGAGGATCTCGAATCCTTGCTGGAGGAGGCGGATCGGGTGCGCTCGCTCTGGGGCTCTCGCTTGATCGATGTCTCCCATCTCTTGATTGCGATGGGGCGAGACCCTCGTGTGGGAGCAGAGTTATTCGCTCAATTTGGACTGCCCGCCGATCGCCTTGAAGCAGAACTGACCCGTGCTCCCGATCGGTCAACTTCAAGCGTTGTCGCGCCTCCTCCTCCTAGATCTCGTCCTCCGGCAGTGCCCCCTGCCCCAGCGTCCATGCCTTCTGCGCAGATGCCGCCAGTTCAACAGCCTCTAACTCAACAGCCATCAACTCAGTTACAGCAAGGGCAAACGGCCGCATCACCTCCGGCGCAGGGCGATGGAATGGATCGGTCTGATGAGCTGATCAGCGAGCCGACCGCGCTGGAGAGCTACGGCCGTGACCTCACCGCTGCTGCGGCCGCTGGACTGCTTGATCCAGTGATCGGCAGGGATGGCGAGATTCGCAGCTTGATCAAGGTGTTGTCGCGACGCGGCAAAAACAACCCTGTGCTGATTGGTGCGCCTGGCGTGGGTAAAACCGCGGTGGCAGAGCTCCTGGCGCAACGGATCGTTGCTGGCGAGGTACCTGAATCACTGCAGGGCTTGCGGCTTGTTGCCCTGGATGGAGGCGCCTTGATCGCCGGAGCGAAGTTCCGCGGTCAATTCGAGGAACGTCTGCGCGCCGTTCTCGATGAGGTGAGCGATCCGGAAGCGGCTGTTGTGCTGTTCATCGATGAACTCCACACGGTGGTGAACAGTGATCGATCCAGTGCTGATGCAGCCAGTTTGTTGAAACCAGCCCTGGCACGCGGGGAGTTGCGTTGTATCGCTGCCACTACTCCAGAGGACTATCGCCGCACCGTGGAGAAGGATCCGGCTTTGAACAGGCGCTTTCAGAAGGTGCCGATTCAGGAGCCATCGATTGAACTCAGCGTGGACATCCTCCGTGGCTTGAAGGAGCGCTACGAGTTGCATCACGGGGTGACCATCACCGATGAGGCGGTGCTGGCGGCAGCACGGTTGGCGGATCGCTACATCAGTGACCGCTGTTTGCCGGATAAGGCGATCGATTTGATCGATGAAGCTGCCGCGCAGTTGAAAATGGACGTGACCTCCAAGCCTCAGGTGGTGGAGGATGCAGAAGCTGATCTGCGCCGAGTGGAGTTGGCGGTTCTCGCTGCGGAGCAGGCACCGGAAGGGGAACGGGTTCAGCTTCAGCGCAATCGTCTTGAGGCGTCTGACCGACTGAGTCAGCTTCGGGAGCGTTGGCAGGCGGAACGAGAGCAGCTGGAGGAGTTGCGTCAGTTGCTTCAGGACGATGAAGACCTCCGCCATGCCATGGCCGAAGCAGAACGAGACGGAAATTTGGAGGAGGCTGCCCGTCTTCAGTACGACCAATTGCATCGTGTTCAGCAACGCCGCGCCGATCTTGAACAGTCGCTGAATGAGGCACAGGCGGAAGGGTCTGCCCTGTTGCGAGAACAGGTGGAGGCGGCTGATATCGCCGATGTTGTGGCGCGTTGGACTGGGATTCCGATCCAGCGTCTTCTCGCTGGTGAGCGTCAAAAGTTGTTGGAACTAGAGCAGCGTCTTGCTGAACGGGTGATTGGCCAGCCGGAGGCGGTGCAGGCTGTTGCAGCGGCTATTCGTCGCGCCCGTGCTGGCATGAAAGATCCACGCCGTCCGGTGGGCTCATTCTTGTTTTTAGGACCGACAGGAGTGGGCAAGACGGAGTTGGCAAAAGCGCTTGGAGCGCTTTTGTTCGACGAGGAGGAGGCCCTCATTCGTCTGGACATGAGTGAGTTCATGGAGCGCAATGCCGTGGCTCGCTTGCTTGGTGCTCCTCCGGGGTATGTGGGCTACGAGGAGGGTGGCCAACTCACCGAGGCTGTTCGGCGTCGCCCCTATGCGCTGTTGCTCCTGGATGAGGTGGAGAAAGCCCATCCGGATGTGTTCAATGTGCTGCTCCAAGTTCTTGACGATGGACGGCTCACCGACTCGCAGGGCCGCACCGTTGACTTCCGCAACACCGTGGTGGTGATGACCAGCAATTTGGCCAGCAGGGCCATTCTTGATTCGGCCAGGCAAGCCCAATCGGGGGATGAGGCCGGCGCCGCGCAGGCGCTCGACGCCGCAGTGGAGGGTGCATTGGCTCACCATTTCAGACCAGAATT
Source organism: Synechococcus sp. SP2 MAG (assembly GCA_030756895.1). Taxonomy (GTDB): domain Bacteria; phylum Cyanobacteriota; class Cyanobacteriia; order PCC-6307; family Cyanobiaceae; genus Synechococcus_C. The sequence goes on along the minus strand of JAVBIX010000066.1, from coordinate 9,180 downwards.
TTTGAATCGGATCGATGAAGTGATTCGCTTCCGTCCGCTTGGCGTGGAAGACCTGGAACGGATTGTGCGTTTGCAGCTCGACGATCTAGCTCGCTTGTTGGCAGAACAAGGACTTGAACTGCGGGTGGATGATGCGGTGGCGCATGAGTTGGCGACCCTGGGCTATGAGCCGGAATATGGGGCCAGGCCATTGCGTCGGGTGCTTCGCCGCCGCATCGAAAATCCGCTGGCGACCGAATTGCTCGAAGAGCGATTCAACGGGGCTCAGGCGGTTCGGGTGCACTCTGGCGATGCCTCAACGGAATCGTTTCGATTCGAAGCTGAATAAGACTTTGATAAGCGTCCAGTAGGATGCTTGTTTGCCGTCACGTGCCCAAGGCACCGGCGTCAGTTCCGGCATCGCAAGATTCGTGACCAGCCCTACTTCCGAGGACACCGAAACAGCTTCCCCGCAAACACCGGCTGAAACAGGCCGGAGGGGTGGTTTTTTAGCTGCCACTTTTGAAGAGCTGAAGCTGGTGGTCTGGCCCAGCCGTCAGCAGCTATTCAGTGAATCAGTGGCTGTGATCTTGATGGTGAGCCTTTCGGCCGCGGCTATCTCAGCCCTCAGCCGTTTTTACGGTTGGGCCGCTTCTCAGGTGTTCCGTTGATCTGTTGCTTTCGCAGCAGATCACATTTGTCCCAATTGTTCGTCCGCATCCGTGTCTGACCTCGAAACCACCCAGCAGGAGAGCACCGAGGTGCTTGATCTGGCAGCACCCAATGAGGGAGAGGAAGGCACGCTCGAGTCGATGCCTGCGCGCACATCGGTCGCCCGGTGGTACGCGGTGCAGGTGGCCTCAAGTTGTGAGAAAAAGGTCAAGGCCACCCTCGAGCAGCGCGCTGTCACGCTTGGGGTGAGTACTCGCATCCTTGAGATCGAAATTCCCGAGACACCGGCGATAAAAGTCAAAAAAGATGGAAGCCGTCAATCCACCGAGGAGAAGGTATTCCCGGGTTACGTGTTGGTCAGGATGGTTCTTGATGAAGACACGATGATGGCGGTGAGAAGCACGCCAAACGTCATCAATTTTGTTGGTGCTGAAGACCGTCGTGCCACCGGCAAGGCCCGTGGCCATATCAAGCCCCGTCCCCTGAGTCGTCAGGAGGTGGATCGAATTTTCAAGCGCGCCGCCGAGAAGAAGACCGTTGTCAAAGTCGATCTCGCAGAGGGCGATCAAATCCTTGTGACCGCTGGTCCTTTCAAAGACTTCCAAGGCGAGGTCATCGAGGTGTCCGGGGAGCGCAGCAAGCTCAAAGCGTTGTTGTCGATCTTTGGTCGAGAAACGCCAGTTGAACTTGAGTTCTCTCAAATCAGCAAACAGAACTGATTGATTCGGCGGCCGTCTCCTGCGGAGGACGGCCTTAGAGATGGTTCGCCATTTCGCCGCACCGCCCTTCGGGGTCGGTGATCCGCAGATGTTTAACTCCGCTTGCCGATGGCCAAGAAAGTCGTAGCTGTGATCAAGCTGGCCCTTCAGGCCGGCAAAGCCAACCCCGCACCGCCGGTGGGTCCTGCCCTCGGTCAGCACGGGGTCAATATCATGGCGTTCTGCAAGGAGTACAACGCTCGCACCCAGGACAAGGCCGGATACGTGATTCCGGTTGAAATTTCGGTTTTCGAAGACCGCAGTTTCACCTTCATCACCAAAACCCCGCCTGCCTCGGTTCTGATTACCAAGGCCGCTGGAATTCAAAAGGGTTCCGGTGAGTCCGCTAAGGGCAGTGTTGGCTCCATCAATCGCTCCCAACTGGAGGAGATCGCCAAGACCAAGCTCCCCGACCTCAACTGCTCCAGTGTTGAGTCGGCGATGCGCATTATTGAAGGCACCGCCCGCAACATGGGTGTTGCCGTTAGCGACTGAACGCACTGCGTTCGTTGTTTGTTCCGTTCACTGATTTCGGGGGAGGCCTCAGCGCCGCTTGAACCCCACACCTGTCATGCCAAAACTTTCCAAACGCCTGGCCAGCCTCGTTACCAAAATCGAGGACCGTGCCTATCAACCTCTTGAAGCCATTCAGTTGGTGAAAGAGAACGCCAACGCCAAATTTGACGAAACCATGGAGGCGCATGTGCGCCTTGGTATCGATCCCAAATACACCGACCAGCAACTGCGTACGACAGTTGCCCTTCCTCAGGGAACGGGTCAGACCGTTCGTATCGCCGTGATTACCCGCGGTGAAAAAGTTGCTGAGGCCAAGGCCGCCGGCGCTGAGCTTTCTGGTGATGAGGACCTTGTTGAGGCCATCTCCAAGGGCGAAATGAATTTCGACCTTCTGATCGCGACCCCGGACATGATGCCGAAGGTGGCCAAATTGGGCCGCGTTCTTGGTCCACGGGGCTTGATGCCAAATCCCAAAGCTGGAACGGTTACCACCGATTTGGCGTCTGCAATTCAGGAATTCAAGGCAGGCAAGCTTGAATTTCGTGCAGACCGCACCGGAATTGTGCACGTTCGCTTTGGCAAAGCGAGTTTTACTGCTGAGGCCTTGCTGGAAAACCTCAAGACCTTGCAGGAAACCATTGATCGCAACAAGCCCAGTGGTGCTAAAGGTCGTTATTGGAAAAGTCTGTACGTCACATCCACGATGGGACCTTCTGTTGAAGTTGATGTCACTGTGTTGCAGGACATCGACCAAGACGGTTGATCACAGTGATGTAAGTTTGTGGACTGGCAATAGCCAGTCCACGGGCACGCGCCCGGCCTAAGACAGCAGGTTGTTCCATCTCAACAGCGTTGAGCATGTTTCATAAGCCCTGCCGAGGAAAATGCGACGATTTTTTCCCATTGGGTTGGATCGACACGCGGCCTCGTCTCCCTCGGGAGCACTGAAACGTCCGCGTGTCCAGCTTGTTCCTCCGATCTAATCCCTATGGGCCGCACTCTGGAGAGCAAGCAACAGATCGTCGAGGAGCTTAAAAAGCTTCTTGGCGAGGCCGAAATGGCACTGGTCCTGGATTATCAGGGCCTCTCCATCAAAGAAATGTCTGATTTGCGGACTCGTCTGCAGGCCAGCAACGGTGTTTGCAAGGTGACTAAAAACACCTTGATGCGTCGTGCCATTGATGGCGACAGTGTCTGGTCAAGCCTCGACTCTCTTCTGAGTGGCACCAACGCTTTCATCCTCGTTAAGGGTGATGTTGGCGGTGCTTGTAAAGCTCTTGGAGCTTTCCAGAAAGAGACAAAAAAATCCGAGACCAAGGGCGGCCTTTTTGAAGGCAAGCTTCTGTCTCAGGACGAGATCAAAGCTATTGGGGAGCTTCCTTCCAGGGAAGAGCTCATGGCCCAGATCGCCGGCGCCATCAACGCAGTTACCACCAAGGTTGCTGTGGGTGTCAACGAGGTTCCATCCGGTCTTGCAAGAGCGCTCAAGCAGCACGCCGATAGCGGCGAAAGCTGAACGTCTTCGACCTCACTTTTTTTTCCTGATCTGTTGCTGATTCCCAATCATGTCTGCAAAAACCGACGAAATTCTTGAATCACTGAAAAAGCTCTCATTGCTTGAAGCTTCCGAGCTTGTTAAGCAAATCGAGGACGCTTTTGGTGTGTCTGCTGCTGCATCTGCTGGTGTAGTGATGGCTGCTCCTGGCGCTGCTGGTGGTGGTGAAGCGGCTGAAGAGAAGACCGAATTTGATGTTGTGCTGGAAAGCTTTGATGCTGCCGCCAAGATCAAAGTGCTCAAGGCTGTTCGCGAAGCCACAGGTCTTGGCCTGGGCGATGCCAAGGCCATGGTCGAGGCTGCTCCAAAGGTCATCAAGGAAGGCGTCTCCAAGGATGACGCTGAAGCCTTGAAAAAGGCCATCGAAGAGGTGGGTGGCAAGGTCACCATCAAGTGATCTGTTGGAGCCCCTGCTGCTAAGCAATAGGGCTCCATCCGTTCAATCGTCTTTAGCCGGTTCTTTGAACCGGCTTTTTGATGGCGTAACGCGCACTGCTGTTCGCCAATAAAAAACCCCGCCAAAGGCAGGGTTTTTAAGAACAACGCATTCAGGAGTCTTTCCTTGTTTCGACCCTGAAGAGGCGTACAGCACTCCTCACAAAAACAATTTAGGCAGAATTGCTTGGCTGGGGTGATTGAAGGATGTCGCTCATCCAACTGTCCTCAATGCTTTGTTCAGGGGCGGAATGGAATCACTTCGAGAGGGATGGGCCCTTTACCGGCGTATGCGGAAGGGGGTCTTGGTGCCCTTGGCGCTTGGGCCACTGTCGACATCCGAACCGAACGGTTTGGACGCTTTGAGGCCTTCGCTCTCAGTTGATTCAACGATTCACTGTTGGAGAAATAAACGTGGCTCAGCGTTCTCCCTTGATAGGCCCGACGCTCAAGTTGCCAACCCGGTTCAAGGTTGAGTTTGACGAAAGCGTTTTTGTTGCGTCTGGCTTGTTTGGCCGTGGCCACCACCACCGCTGTGTTGCGGTTTGGGTCTAGTGCGTGAAGCTCGAGTCCATTTCGCCCTTGCCGCAGACGTAAGCGAACGGATTTTTTGGTGTCTTCTCCTGCCGTACGCAGTGAATAGCCATTGCTGTCGAGATATCGGCTGCAAATGCCTGTGAAATCAAAGCTGTTCAGCGATGGTTCAACCAACCCATCGGCTTGATCTTTCCAGCAAAGAGGACGAGCTTTGATCTGCTCAAGGACCAAGAGTTTCCAACCGTCACGGCCAACGGCTCGGGCCAGGATCGCAAATTGGTCTTGCTTGAGTGGCTTGCTGTCAAACAACGAACGGGTTCGCCCAGGCAGCGCAGAGGAACTGGCCGCCAACATCACTGCCGTTCCGATCAGAAGGAGCCTCCGGAGGTAGGTTCGCCGCATAAACGGGGGCTCCAAATTGGAGAACAACGACCTGTTGTACCGAACATCCGGTGGTGGAATCAATGGCTGATGGACCTGATGGACGTGGTCGCGTCGTGGCTGCAGCTACCGATGGTGCCTGTAGCGGTAATCCAGGGCCAGGCGGATGGGGTGCGTTGATTCGTTTCGAAGACGGCAGCGTGGAGGAATTTGGCGGTGCGGATCCGGCTACTACTAACAACCGTATGGAGTTACAGGCGGCGCTTGCCACCTTGCAACGCTTGGCTGAATTGCCACTGCATCCGGATCTCACGCTCCGCACTGACAGCAAATATTTGATCGACGGACTCGGCAGTTGGATGGCCGGTTGGAAGCGCAAGGGCTGGCGCACTGCGGCAGGCAAGCCAGTGCTCAATCAGGATCTCTGGCAGGCGCTTGATCAAGCTCGGTTGGCTGAGGTGCCGCTCAGTTATGTGAAAGGTCACAGCGGAGACCCTGATAACGACAGGGTGGATCAAATTGCGGTGGCTTACTCCAAAGGACGGAAGCAAACGCCTCCCTCTTCAGCTGCCCAACGTCCAGCTGCTGAAGGTCAGACCCTGGTGGATTCGGCACCTGTTTCCTTGCAGAAGCTCCTCACACGGATGGAACTGGCTGATCGCTTGGCATCCGGGGGGTATGCGTTGTCGGCTGTGGAGTTGGCTCAGTTGGTGGAGCAGCCCCTCAATCGTTTGTCAGAACGTCAAGGTTCTTGGCGTTGGCGTGACTGGATGGTGGAGCCTTTGGAGAATGATCGTTGGCGGTTGCGACGCGACCCGGCAGGATCGGAACAGACCTAGGAGCCCAGATGGCTGATGCGTCATCCCCCGGGGTGTTGTCCACCGCCGGCTTTTATCGGCGATGGTTGGCCCCGCAATTGGCTCGGGATGAGGGGGTGGATGCAGAACAACTCAGCCAGACGGCGTTGCAGGCCCTCGCTCAGGTAAGCCTTCGCCGCCGCTGGCCTGGGATCTCTTCCGTGCTTGAGGGAGTTACCACGGAGCTTCAGCGACGGGATCTGCGGCTGGAGCAAGTTTTGTTTGGCTGTCGATTCAGCAATCCAGTGGGTTTGGCAGCGGGGTTCGATAAAAACGGAGTTGCAGCTGGGGTGTGGGATTGCTTTGGGTTCGGATTTGCTGAAGTGGGCACCGTTACTTGGCATGGTCAACCAGGCAACCCCAGGCCCCGGTTGTTTCGGCTTGCTGCTGAAAGGGCTGCTCTCAACCGAATGGGGTTCAACAACAACGGTGCTGAGGCGATGCAACGCACCCTTGAGCGGCAGGCGTTGCCGGCGCCAGGCCATCGTCCGGCGGTGCTTGGTATCAATTTCGGGAAGTCGAAACTCACGCCTCTGGACCAGGCCCCCGATGACTACGCCGCGTCATTGGAATGTCTTGCGCCCTGGGCGGACTACGCCGTGATCAATGTGAGCTCTCCCAATACTCCTGGCTTGCGAGATCTGCAGGATTCAACCCAATTGCGTCGTTTGGTCGAGCGCTTGCGTCGGCTGCCAGCTTGCCCGCCCCTTCTGGTGAAGATCGCGCCGGATCTTGAGGATGATGCCATTGATGCCATCGCTCGATTGGCCTACGAGGAGGGCTTGGCTGGCGTCATCGCTGTGAATACCAGTCTGGATCGACTGGGCTTGGGACAGCGGCTGATCGTGCAGACCGGCCGAACCCTTGCGGAAGAGGCGGGGGGCCTCAGCGGTGACCCTCTGCGCCATCGCGCTGTAGAGGTGATTCGGCGACTGCGTGCCAGCGCCGGTCCGGCTTTGCCGTTGATTGGAGTGGGGGGAATCTCATCCGCCGAGGCGGCCTGGGAACGCATTGCTGCTGGCGCTTCCCTCGTGCAGCTTTATACCGGTTGGATTTTTGAAGGTCCCGATTTGGTTCCACGCATCCTTGAGGGTTTGATCAGCCAGCTCGATCTCCATGGCTTTCGCCATCTGAGTGAGGCGATCGGAAGCGGCGCGCCCTGGAAGTAGTCGATACGCTTCCTGCACATCCTTCATGACGCATCGAGGAGCAGAACTTGGAGCTGGCTGATCTGCGTGATCGCTTCCCTGCCCTCGATGGCCTGCTGGTTCAGATCACCGGCCTCCTCACTCGGCGGCGTGTGGTTCTTGCTGCTTCTGATCGTGTTCTGAGTTTGGCGTGGTGGGAACAGGGTGAGCAGCGCATCATCACCACCGATCTTCCTCCGGACCTTTGTCAGGGAGGGGTGCCGCTCCAACGCGAGGTGCTGGCTGAGCTGGTTGCGGAGCTGCTGATTGAAAAGGGCATTTCCTCTGTGTCTGTGGAGTTGGAACTGTTGCTGCCTCTGCCGATTTGCGATTGGCGACTGCTGGAGGGTGCTGCTGGCCTGGGTGATGCCACCTCCCTGCGAACGCTTGCGCCTGAGATGACCTGGCCGCTGCAATGGCAGGAGTCCTATGTCGCTTTGACCGCGTTGAACGACAGGAATATGGCGTTGGTGGTGGGCGCCGATCGTTTGATCCTGCAGGCTTGGATCGACACGGTGGCTTCAGCAGATCTCAATCTCTGCCAAGCGGAGTGGCTGTTGGTTGCTGCTTGGCGAGCTCTGCATGCTCTCAATGCACCACTTGAGGGAGAGTGTGTTTGGTTGATTGAGTCCGAAGGGATTTGGCGTCTTGTGTTGCTGCGCGAAGGTCTGCCTGAACTGGATGTTGCGTTGAAAGCGACGGAGCTCCCGTCCGTCAGAGATGAGGTGCTGTTTCTTCTCGCTGCATGGGACCAGAAACAAAGGCATGCGGGTGCACGGCGCAGCTGGTGGATTACAGCGGGGCCAAGTTGGAAGGGACGATGGCAGGAAGGTCATGGTGCGGATCTCCATGGCCCGCTTGTTTCCGATGGTGAGATGTCACTGCTTCAGTTGGCCTTGAAGGCTCCTCCCGCGGAGAGCAAGCCGTGAGGGAACATGCAGAAGCCCCAGTTGATCTGCTCCAGGAGCGGCGCATCGAGTTGGGCTTGCCTGCTCAGCCCGCCCCTTTCGTTCCAACCCGCCTTTTGTTGCGGCGTGGTGCGTTGCTGGGTGGGGCTGCTCTTCTTGTAAGTCTTGTCTTGACAGCTGTCTTGAACTGGCGGGGACAGCAGCAGCAGCAGCAGCTGGAGGCGCTGGCGCCGACGGCACAACGGCTCACAACGGCAGAAACGCAGCTGCGGCGGCTGAGAACGAAGACCGCTGCAGTGAACAAGGAGACCATCAGGACTGCGCAACAGCTGGTGGCTTTCCCCGGCGGATCTCCCCTGTTGGAGCAGCTCCGACGCGTCACTCCTGTTGGCGTGCAATTGCAGGAGTTGTCGGTTGCTGAAGCGCAAATTCAACTGTCTGGCCGGGTGCAGATCGGAAACAATCCAGGGCCTCTGGAACGCATCAATGCCCTTGCGCTCTCCCTGTCTCAACTGCCCATTACCCGTGAACAGGGCGTCAAGGTGATGAAGATCACGAGGGAGGACGGGGATGATCCTGCTGTGACCTTCAGCGTGAAGTGGGCGCTCAATCCGAAGGTGCGCTTATCCCTGATCCAACTGCAGGAGCTGGGAGCCATCGGCCTGGCAGAGCGCTACCGCCTGCTCGAGCAGCAGGGGGTGCAGTTATGACGAACCTGAATGGCACAGGCAGCTCTTGGCAGAACTATCTCACCCGTCAGCGGCTGCTGATCGGTGCCCCACTCCTCGTTGGTGCGTTGATTGGTGCTGGTTTGTTTGCGATTGCCGGACTTCCTCATTGGCTGGCATCAGGGGAACGGACGCGTCGAATTGCTGAGCTCAAAGTGCAGCAACAGTCCCTGCCGTTGATCGAGGCTCGGGCGAAGCAAGCAAAGCGAAAGCTTGTGGCGGCCCAACAACAGCAAGATCTGGTGGTGAACTTGGTGGCGGGCCGCGGCCAGATCGAGACCTTCCTCACCCAGTTGAGTCGTACAGCGACTGAGAGTGGTGTGGTGATCGAACGCTATGAACCGGCCTCAGTGGCTCCTGGTGTAACGGCCTCTCCTCAGCAAAGAACCAGGGATCAGGACCAAGCAGGCGAGGACAAGGCCAAAGCCCCTCTAGAGATGAAGGGGTATGAGAAAACGGCGGTGCTGCTGCAGGTGAGTGGACCCTACGCAGGGGTGCTGCAGTTCTTGCGCGCCATGGAGACATTGGAACTCCTGGTTCAGCCCAGTGATCTAGAGCTCAAGGCCGTCCCGCCGGAGACCAATGCCGACGGGGCTCCTGCGGGCCCACCGCTGACCGAGCTCAAGCTCAGGTTGAGCTTTTTTGACAAGACAACGGATGGGAATCA
>JAVBIX010000065.1 GCA_030756895.1 Synechococcus sp. SP2 MAG | reverse complement strand
AACGGCCTTCCTCCCCATGGAGGCAATCTCAGCCAGGAAGCCCGGCGGCTTGGGATGAAGCCATCCCAGTTGCTCGATGCCAGCGCCTCGTTGGTGCCGTTTCGTCCCCCTCGCGTTCTGCGTAGAGCTCTTTCCGCTGCCATTCAGGGCCAGGCGCTGCGTGATTATCCCGACCGCGCTCAGGCTGATTTGCGCTCAGCGATCGCGTCATGGCATGGGCTGGATCCGGATCAGGTGCTGGGAGGGAATGGGGCCGCAGAGTTGTTCACATGGGCGGCTCGTGATGCGACAGCTGCTGGTCTCAATGTTCTGCCTCAGCCTGGATTTGCCGATTATTCCCGCGCTTTGGCTTGTTGGGGTGGCGCGATCGAGCAGCTGCCTTTGCCCTTGGAGTGGGGAGATGGCTGGCCGCAACCCTTCCCGTTGGCTGGCTTGAAGGAGACGAGCGAGGTGATTTGGATCACCAATCCCCACAACCCCACCGGTCAGCTTTGGAGCCGTGCTTCGTTGGAACCATTGCTGGCTCGATACGCGCTGGTGATCTGTGATGAGGCCTTTCTGCCTCTGGTGCCAGGCGGTGAAGATCAGTCGTTACTGCCCTTGGTAGCCGACCATCCCAATCTTGTCGTGATCCGCAGTCTCACGAAATTGTTTGCGATTGCGGGCTTGCGTCTTGGCTATGCCGTTGCGGCACCGGATCGTCTGCAGCGATGGCATGGATGGAGAGATCCTTGGCCTGTGAATGGTTTGGCGATTGCTGCTGGAGTGGCTGTGATGAACGATCCGGTTGGACTGCAGCGTTGGCAACAGCGCGTTCAGCAGTGGGTGCAAAAAGAAGGCTCCTGGTTTCGGGCACAGCTCGATGCCATCCCTGGATTGAAGGCCTACCCCTCAGCTGCCAACTATCTGCTGATTCAAGGAGAGCAGTCTTTGCTGGAGCTGCGCGAGCAGCTTGCACAGCAGGGCATTTTGCTGAGGGATTGCCGTTCTTTCCAAGGGTTGGGGGAGCGTTGGCTGCGCATTGGTCTGCAAGACCGGCGGGGGAATCAACGCATCCTTAGCGCTCTCCAGCGCGCTTAAGCCAACTGGCCTTCGAGCAGGGCCACTAGTTTTTGATCCGCATCCTCCACGCCCAGCTCTCGCATGGCCTGCCCCATCTCGGGAAGTGGGTCGTCGTCTGAATCGCCTCTTTGAAGTCTGGATCCGAGCAGGCGCCAAACCGTGTCGCGAAGTGTCGTCTCGCTGGGGTCGTGTTGATGCACGATCACGGCAGCGGCCACCGCTGCCGCACACACGGCATTGGCATCTTGATGGCGATCGGCGGCTTGGGGGAAGGGCACCAGCACGCTGGGTGTTCCGCTTACGGCCAGTTCACTCAAGCTGCCGGCTCCGGCTCTGCTGATCGCGAGGTCGGCGTGTTGGAGCAAGGCCGGAATCTCATCGCTGAACGGTCGCTCCACCAGCAAGGGATGTTCGATGCATCCCACATCGGGGTCATTGCTGCCGGTGAGATGCACCACACGGCAGCCGCTGCTGAGCAGGGCAGGAAAGATCACTCGCGTCATCCGATTCAGCCCCAGAGCGCCTTGGCTTCCGCCGATCACCACCAGCAGGGGGCCATTGCCCTGAGGCACCCACGTCGGTAGGGCATGTTGCTGGAGAAAAGCAGCTCGCACCGGGGTGCCGGTTACCACCGCGCGGCAGCCCGGGATGCGTGGTGCGGCAGCTTCAAGCCCCACGGCAACACGGGTGCAAAAGCGTCCCAGCAAGCGTGTGACCCGTCCGGGAATGGCATTGGATTCATGAAGCACCACGGGGATGCCGCACCACCGCGCCGCCAGGATTGCTGGTGCAGCGATGTATCCGCCGGTGGTGAAGACAGCATCGATGCGTTCCCGTTGGATCAGGCGGCGGATGCTGCCGCTTGCGGCCAGCAATTGGATCAGTTGGATGAGTTTGCGCAGTCCTCGTCCTTGCAATCCACCGGCCTTGACTGTGGTGAGGGGATAACGGCCTGGAACCAGGCTTGTTTCCAGGCGGTCGGGAACGCCCACCCAGCGCACGCTCCATGGCTCCGGCAGGGCATCAGCAACGGAGAGGGCTGGAAACAAGTGCCCTCCGGTGCCACTGGCAGCAACAAGAAGCCGAGGCATGAGCTCGAGCGGGATGAGAAAGGGCGACCTAACTTAGTTGGATTCAGGGGATGTCTTTATGTCTCGGGCTCTCCGTGCCTCGTTGGTGTCATTGCTGCTTGGCTCCGCCCTGGCCTTGCCCTTGTCCAGTCGGGCTGT
>JAVBIX010000064.1 GCA_030756895.1 Synechococcus sp. SP2 MAG | reverse complement strand
GCGTTGCAGTCCCTATTTACGTCTGAGCAATTTGGTGGCTTGGAGGAGCGTTACCTCCAGTTCAGCAGGCGTTTCCCTCAGTTGAACTGGTCGGTGAGGCCTGGTACTCCCACATCAGATGGTCGTTCGACCGTGCAGATCGCTGTCAGCGGTACACGCCAACAGGACGGTTTGAGTTATTCCTTTTATGCGAATCAGCGTCTTGCTGTGACCACCGAAAGCGGCTTGATTGCCAACCAGGAAATCCTTAGCGATCAATCGGTGATGACCAGTGCCAAAGAGTCGCTTCCGATCAGTTTGCTCATTCCCGACAGTGTGCTCACGGGAAGTCGGTACGACGTGGATGTGGTGGTGGAAAAGCCCTTAGGTGATGCGTTGTTGGCGGGCGGTTTGATTGCACTTACCCCTGAGCAGGTGTTGGGGCAAGAGAGTCCAGATATCCAGCTCCAGCCCCTCGGCGGCGGCGGCCTATTTAAGTCTGTTCAAGCTCCTTTTAAGCCGGGCATCCAAACCTGGGCTGCCTTGTTGGTGCATCCCGAGGGTGTGGTGAGTGTGAGCAAGCAGGTGCGCGTTGTGGATGACAAAAGTCAGCTCCAGCCTTAACCGGGATGAGCTGGGTAGCAGCGCCTCAGGGCTGATACATCGGCGTTCCCGAGTCCCTGTTGCATGAGCTCCGACTCTTGTTCGAGCACGAGTTGGGTGATCGGGAGTTCCAACTGCTGTTCCTTGGCTGCGGCAAGCGCAATCTTCAGATCCTTGTGATGGAGCGCGAGCTTGAAGCCGAGCGGGTATTGATCGGCAAGCATGGCGGCTGAACGATGTTGCAGGGCCCACGAACCCGCAGCTCCTCCAACGAGTGCCGCCACAACCTGCTCCATGGGGAGCCGGAGATGTTGCCCCAGGGCGATCGCTTCTGCGACAGCGGCATAGCTTCCAGCCACCAGCACCTGATTCACCGCTTTTACCTGTTGGCCGCTGCCAACGGGCCCGAAGTGATGGATCGAGCTACCGATCACCTCCAATAGTGGACGGGCCTGTTCCAGCACCATGCTGTCGCCACCACAAAGCATGGTGAGTGTTCCGGCCTTGGCGCCCTCCGTGCCGCCTGTCACAGGAGCATCGATGTAG
>JAVBIX010000063.1 GCA_030756895.1 Synechococcus sp. SP2 MAG | reverse complement strand
CTTCAGCCTTGATTGGGATTCGCTGGGTAGCAGCGCCTTAGGGCGGATACATCGGCGTTCCCGAGTCCCTGTTGCATCAGTTCCGACTCCTGTTCAAGCACGCGTTGGGTAATCGGAAGTTCTAATTGCTGTTCCTTTGCTGCCTCCAGCGCGATCTTCAGATCCTTGTGATGGAGAGCGAGCTTGAAGCCGAGCGGGTATTGATCGGCAAGCATGGCGGCTGAACGATGTTGCAGGGCCCACGATCCTGCAGCGCCTCCAACGAGTGCCGCCACAACCTGCTCCATGGGGAGCTGCAAATGTTGCCCCAGGGCGATCGCTTCTGCGACAGCGGCATAGCTTCCAGCCACCAGGACCTGGTTCACCGCTTTTACCTGTTGGCCACTACCAACGGGCCCGAAGTGATGGATCGAGCCACCGATCACCTCCAATAGCGGACGGGCCTGCTCCAGCACCACGGTGTCGCCACCACAAAGCACGGTGAGGGTGCCTGCCTTGGCGCCCTCCGTGCCTCCTGTCACAGGAGCATCGATGTAATGCACTTTGCGTTCCGCCAGCCGCTTGGCCATAGCTTCCGCTGTGGCTGGCGCGATCGTGGAGCAATCGATCACCAAGCTTCCTGGTTTGAGGGCAAAGCCGGCTCCGTTCTCTCCCCAGAGCACCGCTTCAACGGCGGCGTCATCGCTGACGCAAATCAGTAAGACCCCACAGCCGTCTGTGGCCTCATCCGGCGAACGACTGCAGGTCACCTTGGGGCCTTGATCGTCAACAAGCTCTGCCGACGATTCCGCTAAGCGGCTGCGGGTATGCACGTTGAGCCTGTAGCCAGCGCGTCGCAGGTTGATTGCCATGGGTAAGCCCAGAGCGCCGAGCCCCACCACCGCCACCGCAGCCGGCGGATTCAGGGGTAGACGTTGATCATTGGCGAGTTTCAGAGTGGGTGTGCTCCTGGGTGGTCGACAGCTGTTTCATTTTCTCAGGTATCGCAGTGGAGCGGAACGCTCAATCGTCTTGGTTAGATCTGGTCATGCTTGAGGCCCATGTGGGTCAGATTTCAACGGAACCTTGCTTTCAGCATGAGTGCGTTCTGTGAATGATTCGCATGGTTACGCCTAAGCCTTGGAAGCGTTATCTAGTCATCCCTTGTGCCGCGTTTGCCGCCGCCGCTCTACACCCCGCTACAGGCTGGGCTGAGTCTCCAATGCAGTCGCGCGCGGCTCAATCAACGCTCACGGATGCTCAAAAGCAGCAGTTGTTTGAGGTGCGGCGCCGCTGGGAGTTGAGCAGTGTTGACCAGCAAAAAGCGTTGTTGGCAGCCAAGCAGCGTTGCATCCAATCCGCCAAAACCATCGATGCTTTTCGTGTGTGTAAGCAAGAGCAACGCCAAGGCAAACGCGAATTGTTTAGGGAGGCACGCGCTGCCATGACGGCCGAGCGGCAGCGACTGGGACTTCCGCCTAGGCCAGAGAGGCGAAGATTTCAAAAAAAAGGCCGCTCCAATTGGAACGGCCCTGAGTTCAGCTGATCGATCAGCTGTTTGGTGTTGCGGCTTAAATCAAGCAGCGTCGTCCAGTGCAGCGACGCCGGGAAGCACCTTGCCTTCCAGCAGCTCGAGGCTGGCTCCACCACCGGTGGAGATGTGAGACATCTTTTCGGCCAGGCCTGCTTTCTCAACAGCAGCAACGGAATCGCCACCGCCAATGATTGTGCAGCAGCCTTTTCCACCGATTTCAGCCAGGGTTGTGGCAATGGCGTTGGTTCCTGCCGCGAACTTGTCGAACTCGAATACGCCCATGGGGCCGTTCCAGATCACGGTCTTGCAATCAGCCAGGGCCGCTTGGAACACCTTGATCGCATCAGGACCGATGTCGAGTCCCATCCAGCCGTCGGGAATCGCTGTGACGTCTGCCACTTGGCTGTTGGCATCAGGAGCGAAGTTGTCGGCGAGCAAGACATCGGTAGGGAGCAGCAGCTCAACGCCCTTGGCCTTTGCTTTGGCTTCCAATTCCTTGGCCAGTTCGAGCTTGTCTTCTTCCACGAGGCTCTTGCCAACAGCAAGACCGCGAGCTTTGTAAAAGGTGAAAATCATGCCGCCGCCGATCAGCACCTTGTCGCACTTGTCGATCAAGGCTTCGAGGACGCCGATCTTGCTGCTCACCTTGGAGCCACCAACGATTGCGGCCAAAGGACGCTTGGGCTCGTCCACGGCGCCTTGGAGGTACTGAAGTTCCTTCTCCATCAAGAAGCCCGCAACAGATGGCTTGAGGAACTTGGTGACGCCTTGCGTGGAGGCATGGGCACGGTGAGCGGCACCAAAGGCATCGTTCACATAAACGTCGGCGAGGCCCGCGAGCTTCTCAGCAAAGGCGGGATCGTTCTTTTCTTCTTCAGCAAAGAAGCGCACGTTCTCGAGCAGAACCACATCGCCATTGGCCATGGCGTTCACCTTGGCTTCGGCGTCAGGTCCGATGCAGCTGTCGGTTTTGGTCACAGGCTTGCTGAGCAGCTCGCTTAAACGTGCGGCTACTGGGGTAAGGCGCATCTTGTCGTTGACCTGACCCTTCGGACGGCCGAAGTGAGCTGCCAAGATCACCTTGGCGCCTTTGCCAATCAAATCATGGATCGTTGGCAGTGCTGCCCGGATGCGGGTGTCGTCTGTGATCGCACCGGCGTCGTTCAGAGGCACGTTGAAATCGACCCGCACAAGAACGCGTTTTCCGCTCAAGTCGCCGGTATTCAGTTTTGCCAGGGAACGCTTCGCCATGTGGTTATGTCGTGAGGTGTGAAATCGGGGCGAGGTTAACCCGATTACGCGCTAGCACTGAAAAAGAGGGGTACTAGCGGAGGTGGCCCAGTGTTCGAAACCGTGTTGTTTCCGCTTGATCAGAGCCGAGAAGTTGTTGAGGCAGCAACCAAAGCCTTGAACTTGGCACGCAGTCACAACAGCAAGTTGATCCTGTTGTCCGTGGTTCAGCCAAAGCAACCTGAGATGGATGACCATGCAGTGGTAGCAACGTTATTGGCCGAAACTCAAGCCCGTTTTGAGCAGGTCGGGGTGTCCTGTGACGTGGTGGAGCGTGAGGGGATGCCAGCGTTTGTGATTTGCGACGTGGCAGACGAGTTGAATGTGGATGTGATTGTGATGGGCACCCGCGGCGTGAATCTTGAAGCCGAAAGTGGCGGCACGGCAGCAAGAGTGATTCAGCTCGCGCCTTGTCCAGTTTTGGTGGTGCCGTGAAAACACCTCCGATTCAGTGGTATCCGGGGCACATTGCCAAGGCGGAACAGCAGCTGAAGCGCAACCTCGACAAGGTTGATTTGGTCATTGAGGTGCGTGATGCCCGCATTCCCCTAGCCACCGGACACCCCCATCTCGACCGTTGGTTGAAAGGGAAGCAGCATTTGCTGGTGATCAATCGACGCGACATGGTCACGACTGCGGCATGGGAGGCCTGGGATCAGTGGTTTAAGGCGCAGGGACAGCGCACGGTTTGGTGTGATGCCAAGGCCGGCACCGGGGTGAAGCTGGTGCAGCAGGCGGCGATTCGGGCGGGGAATCAGCTCAATGAGAGGCGGAAGAACCGGGGAATGCGCCCACGGGCTGTGCGCGCCCTCACCCTCGGCTTTCCCAATGTGGGCAAGTCGGCCTTGATCAATCGGCTGGTCAAGAAGAAAGTGGTTGCGAGTGCCCGTCGAGCTGGTGTGACCCGCACCCTGCGTTGGGTGCGGCTTGGCCAAGACTTGGATTTGCTTGATGCCCCTGGCGTGTTGCCACCTCGCTTGGATGATCAACGGGCAGCGCTGCATCTCGCCTTGTGCGATGACATTGGCCAAGCGGCCTACGACGGCGAGTTGGTGGCTCAGGCGTTCTTGCGGTTGTTGATCGATGCGCAGGGACGGGAGGCCTCAGGGGTTGTGCTGTCGGTCCTTGAGCAACGTTATGGAACGCCATTGGCTGGGCATACGGCTGACCCGGCGTTCTGGCTGGAAGCAACGGCCGAACGCCATACCTCTGGGGATACGGCACGGATGGCACAGCGGTTGCTTGATGATTTTCGTCGCTCGCTGTTGGGTTCGATCTCTTTGGAATTACCGGAACAGGAGGAGTCTTGAGCGTTCAAGGTCAAGGGTTTGTGCGCCCCCCCTTGCCTGAGGAAGTGTTTACGGATGGGTTCGGAGAGGGGGAAGGAGAACTCGTCACCCTTACGTATCCCAAGCCACTTCCGATGCGTTTGGATCGCTGGCTGGTGAGTCAGCGGTCTGAGCAAAGCCGGTCTCGGATCCAAAAGTTCATTGATGCCGGATACGTGCGGGTGAATGGCAAGACCGGGAAGGCCAAGACCCCCTTGCGCAACGGTGATCAGGTGCAGTTGTGGATGCCGCCACCCGAACCACTTCCATACCTCAAGCCTGAGCCGATGGATCTCGATGTGCTGTTTGAAGACGAGCACTTAATTGTGATCAACAAGCCAGCCGGCTTGACCGTGCATCCGGCCCCTGGAAATAAAGATGGAACCCTCGTGAATGGGCTTCTGCATCACTGCCAGGATTTACCAGGAATCAGCGGAAAATTGAGGCCTGGCGTGGTCCATCGCCTTGATAAAGACACCACGGGCTGCATCGTGGTTGCCAAATCTCAGGAGGCGTTGGTGCGTCTGCAGGCGCAGATCCAACAAAGGATTGCTTCCCGCGAGTATTTGGCTGTGGTGCATGGGGTGCCGCAAGGAGATTCAGGAACGATCCTTGGAGCGATCGGCCGCCATCCTGTAGATCGCAAAAAATATGCCGTGGTGAGTGAAGAAAGCGGTCGCTATGCCCGCACGCATTGGACCCTCCAAGAGCGACTCGGCGATTACTCCTTGTTGCGCTTCAAGCTCGATACGGGACGCACGCACCAGATCCGCGTGCATTGCGCCCACATCAATCACCCCGTGGTGGGAGATATCACCTACAGCCGCTGCAGGAAACTGCCGGTGGAGCTTCCTGGGCAAGCCCTGCATGCTTTTCAGTTGGGCCTCGATCATCCGATTACGAAAGAGCGGATGTTGTTTGAGGCCCCAACTCCTCCTGTGATGGAGAAGCTGCTAACCGTGCTGCGGAAAAGAAGTGCTTAGAGGAGCATGAGCTCCGTTCCTGGGGCGATCAGCAGTTCGGGTCTGAGAGACACTTCTCCGCTGAGGTCCTCTCCGCTCAAGGCGTTGAAACCCACCGTCATGGCTTGACCAGCAGAGAGTGTTTGCGCCCAATCAGCGCCTTGGATCTCGTAGCGGTAGAGGCCGTTTCCAATCTCTTGTGTGGAGACATCAACTCCCCAGGATTCTCCGTAAAAATGATGTTCGCTGATGAAACTCACCCCCCAATCATTTAATGATTGATTGCTTTGATTGATGACGTTCAGCGAGGCCGTGAAGCCACCCTCCCAAAGATCACCACTCACCTGAATCTCGAGGGGGGAGCCAGTGAGGGGATCTGGTTTCCCAGCTCCGGGATCAAGCGATGCTGTGGCTCCAGATAGATTTTCTAGGTTCTCAGAGAGTGGATTTTCTAGCGCAACAATTCCTTGGTAATAGTTGATGACTGTGTTATCGCTGACATTGAGGGCCGGCCACTGGGGCCAGTCAAAGGTGTCATTCATGAAGGGTTCACTTTGATCCCATCCCAAGACTGTTAAGTGATGAATATCGTGGGCAATCGCTACGCCTTCGATGTCACGAAAGCCGTGGGTGCGTCCATGCATCCAGCCTCCGTAATGCGGCTCCATCTTGAGGGTATTGATGAAATGTTCTTCGAGTTGATTGGTTTTTAAATAGTCGGCAAAACCTTCATGGCCAAGCTGCTCAATCATCTGCATGACTTCGCCACTACTGCTTAGACGGGCTGTGCGTTGAATGTCGGCCAGGATTTGTGGGACGTAGGACCCATCAGCGATCCAGCCCACCTTGGCTCCCTGCATGGCAAACCAAAGGCCAACCCCTTGAAGATCGTTGACACCGGGCTGGCTGTTGTTGGTAAGCCCATTCTCAAAAGCCCAGGAGCCAACCGCTTCGATGCTGGATGGGGCTAAACCTGCGAAATCTCTGAGGCCGTTGTAGGCGAGCAATGCTTCTGTGGTGATGGCTGTTCGTCCACCCACGAGTTCGTTGTGCTCGGAGTTGTTATTGGAGCTGTGAAACGATCCCCAGCTGTTGATGTCTGTGAAGCCACCGCCGGTTCCACTCACGGTGGATGACTGCATGGTTTGGCCTTGGTGCATCCCGTGATCACCCATGCCGTTTTCCGCCATCGGTGACGTCATCGGAGATGACTCAACCACTAGCTCAATAGGCTTGTTTGAACTCTCAGCGCTCTCTTCGCTTGCTTGAGACATCACGGCTTCCATGGTGTCTGATGCGAAGAGCATCGCCGCAGACAGCTCTCCTTCATTGCCCAGGTCAGCGCCTTGGGTCCCATTGAATCCAATGGTGACTGCCTCTCCTGCTGGAATCTGTTCTCCCCAGTCTTTTCCGGTCAGGGTGTAGCGCGTTAGCCCGTTGTCGAGAAGAACCGCGCTGACCTCTGCTCCCCAAGGAGCCGAATCAATGAGGTGGGGGCTATCAAAGCTGAAGCTCCAGCTCGCGAGATCTTGTGTGGATGTGTTGGTGAGCGTTATTTCAGCCGTGAATCCTCCCCACCAGCGATCACCGCTGATGGAGGTTTGCAAGCTATTCGTTGATGCCATGGTCCTTGATAGGGGGGACGATGTCATCTCAGCTCTGAAGTCCAACTAAGTTCTGACTGCAAAAGCAGAACCTGTGTCTGAATGTTTTCAAGGCAGAGATAAGTGGTTGTGCTTCTCCGCTCCCGTCCCATTCGATGGGAATGAGCATCCTTAAAAAGGATGATTTTGTTCAACAGTGATTGAGTTGATTAAGCAAAGATTCAAGTGTTTGATCTTTTGGCGTAGATCGAGGCCAGATCTAATTTTTTTGTTGCTCAGAAATCAACAACAGATGCTGAGCTTGAGCCTGCTTCAGAACGCTCAGGGTTTCGTGTCTTGCGGAGAAAAAATGTCTGCTTTTGGGACTGTGATTTTCAAGGGCTGCTGGTTGGCAGCAGCGGGCAGGCCTCCACCAATGTGCGGGTGATGGTCGCTTCTGGGTGGCGTAGCAACCGATCTCCAGGACCTTCTTCCACCACATGCCCGTGATCGAGCACGATCACGCGGTGACAGAAGCCACTCGCTACTGAAAGGTCATGGGTCACGAAAATCATCGCCAGGCCTAGGTCTTGCTGCAGACGTCTCAGCAGTGCAAGGACTTCGGCTTGAATCTCTGCATCGAGCATGCTCACGCTTTCGTCGCAGATCAGCACCTGCGGGCGAAGTGCCAAAGCGCGTGCGATGGCGACGCGTTGTTGCTGTCCACCAGACAGTTGCTTGGGTAGCCGATTTTGAAAATGATCCGCTGGTGACAATCCCACAAGCTCCAAAAGCTCTCGTGCTCGTTCTCGAGCGGCTGCCCGTGAGGCAAGACCATGGATCAGCAGAGGGTCTGCGATGGCGTCGGCGACGGTGAGGGCTGGATTTAGGCAGGCCAGCGGGTCTTGAAACACCATCTGAATGGTGCGTCTTGCTTGTCGTTCAGCGCTGCCGCGCAGTTGGAGCAGGTTTTGGGTTTGAAGCCAAACGTCGCCTCCCCGAATCGGGGTGAGTCCCATCAAGGCCCGGCAAAGGGTGCTTTTCCCGCAGCCAGAGCCGCCCACCACGCCCAGCGATTCACCGGATTGCAAGGTGAAGCTCACGCCATCCACCGCTTTTAGCCAGTTGGGAGACCAGGGAGCGCCTCCGAGGTTGTGCCAACAGCGCAACTCTTCTACCTGCAGGACTGCTGTGCCATCTGGGGTTTCCGGCGTATGACCCCCTTCTCTGGCCCTGGCCGCTGTGACCAGCCGCTTGCCGATGCCGGATTGGGGATGGGTGAGCACTTGTGTGCTGCTGTTTTGTTCCACAAGACGGCCCCCGTCCAGCACCGCCATGTCTTCACACCAGCGGTTGGCCATGGCCAAGTCATGGGTGATGAGCAGGAGGGCGCTTCCCAGCTCTTCGCAGAGAGTGCGCAGCACTTCCATCACCTGCCCGGCAACCGCAACATCCAGGCTGGTAGTTGGTTCGTCGGCGATGACAAGCGGTGGTGCGAGGGCAATGGCCAGCGCGATCGCTAAGCGCTGACGCATGCCACCACTGAATTCATGGGGATAGGCCCGAAAGCGCTCGGCCCCGATGCCCACCTGTTCCAGCAGGCTTTCAGCACGGTCTTTCCGTTCTTGATGCCCCATGGCCGGCCGGTGCGCGGCGAAGGTGTCGAGTAGGTGGCCACCCACCGTCATCAGTGGATTGAGCCGAGTCATCGGGTCTTGAAACACCAGGCCTACCGCTTCCCCGCGCAGCGCGCGCAGGGCAGGTCGGCTCAGTTGGCGTGGATCTTGGCCATTAAGAAGTAGATCTCCTTCGCAGCAGCTGCCTGGAGGTAAGAGCTGCAAGGCAGCTCGCGCCACGGTGCTCTTTCCGCATCCAGACGGCCCAACAAGTGCCAAGCGATCTCCTGATTTCAGGCTGAGATCCAATCCATCCAGCGTCCAGGACTCACTTCCTGGGTAGCGCAGACGCAACTGATTCAGCGTCAGAACCGTTCCTGGCGCGTTCGGCATGAAAGAAAGCACGAAGCCTCATGCCTACATACCATGGATGCACCCGCCGGGTTGGATGCTCAACGCAACCTCTGCACCCGATCCCGCACAGACTCAGTCTGGATCAACTCTTGCGGCCTGCGGTTTAACGGCATTGCTCGAACGTCCGCTTCGCTCGCCCGATGGCTACGGCATCGAGCTTCCCGAGTGGTTGCGGCAATGTTTGATTCACGTTCCTCCCGGAATTGGACACAGTTGTCCGACCGATCCAGAGGCCCTGTTAGCGGCTGCTTTTGATTTTGCGTTTCAGCTGCATGAGGGGCAGTTCCGCGCCAGCGGCGACCCTTACATCGTGCATCCGGTGGCAGTGGCAGACCTGCTGCGGGATATTGGGGCAAGTGCCAGCGTGATTGCAGCCGGTTTCCTCCACGATGTGGTGGAAGACACCGATGTGACACCAGATCAGCTCGAAAGCCATTTCGGACCTGAGGTGCGTGAACTGGTGGAAGGCGTCACCAAGCTGGGAGGCCTTCATTTCACTAATCGCACGGAGGCCCAAGCAGAGAATCTGCGCAAGATGTTTCTGGCGATGGCCAGTGATATTCGTGTGGTGTTGGTGAAGCTGGCGGACCGTCTGCACAACATGCGCACGATTGGCGCGCTCAAAGAGGAGAAACGACAGCGCATCGCCAGGGAAACGCGTGAGATCTACGCTCCGCTTGCTAATCGCTTGGGGATTGGTCGCTTCAAATGGGAACTCGAAGACCTCTCGTTCAAGTTGCTTGAGCCCGAGGCCTTTCGCGAAATGCAGCAGGAGGTTTCAACCAAGCGCAGCGAACGCGAGGAGCGCCTCTCCGTCACGGTTCAGTTGCTCTGTGACCGTTTGGCTGCTGTTGGCCTCGATAGCTGTGAGGTGAGTGGTCGCCCGAAACATCTCTATGGCATCTGGACCAAGATGCAGCGCCAGCAGAAAGAGTTTCACGAGATCTACGACGTTGCTGCGTTGCGGATCCTCACCCCCAATGTCGAGAGTTGCTATCGCGCTTTGGCCGTTGTCCATGACACCTTTAGGCCAATTCCAGGACGGTTTAAGGACTACATCGGGCTCCCGAAGCCGAATGGATATCAATCACTTCACACCGCCGTAATCGGACGGCATCGTCCGATCGAGGTGCAGATTCGCACCTGGGAAATGCATCAGGTGTCGGAGTTTGGCATTGCTGCTCACTGGAAATACAAAGAGGGCGGATCCCCCGCAACCGGTGGTGATACCGAGCGTTTCAACTGGTTGCGTCAGCTCGTGGATTGGCAGCAGGAGGGAGGCGCTGATGATCACAACGACTACCTGGCTTCGATCAAGGAAGATCTATTTGACGAGGAGGTGTTTGTATTCACGCCTAAGGGTGATGTGGTGGGGCTTCGTAAGGGTTCAACCGCAGTTGATTTTGCCTTTCGCATTCACTCTGAGGTGGGAAATCATTGTCATGGCGTGAGGATTAATGATCGGCTTTCGCCCTTGTCGACTCCGCTTCAAAATGGTGATTTCATTGATATTCTCACCACAAAAAATGCCCATCCAAGTTTGGATTGGCTTAATTTTGTAGCCACTCCAACGGCACGAAATCGCATTCGGCAGTGGTACAAACGCAGCCATCGTGACGAGACGATCGATCGCGGGAAAGAGCTGCTTGAACGCGAGCTGGGACGCAGTGGTTTTGATGCTCTGCTTGGCAGTGAAGCGATGCGCAGGGTGGCTGAGCGCTGCAACTTACAAACCACGGAAGATCTGCTCGCTGGTCTTGGGTTTGGTGCTCTAACGCTGCATCAGGTGCTTAATCGTCTGCGCGAAGAAATTCGTCTGCAAACGGCTGCGGTGGAGGCACCTCTGAGCAATGAGGATGTTGCCAAGCAACTGGTCAAGCAGTCCGAGCACGCGCTCCATCGTGAGGTTCCGTCTTCAGGAGCGGCGCCCATCCTTGGTGTTGAAGGCTTAGATCATCGCCTTGGTGGATGTTGTAGTCCGCTACCAGGAGAACCGATCTTGGGTGCTGTGGCGCTTGGTAATCACGGCATCACTATCCACCGTCAAGACTGCGCCAATCTGGAAGCGATTCCGACGGAACGTCGCTTACCTGTGCGTTGGAATCCATCGCTGCAAGAAGCAGGGTCTCGATTCCCTGCTCACTTGCGTATTGAGGTGATTGATCGCGTTGGAATTTTGAAAGACATTTTGATGCGTTTGTCTGATGGTTCGATCAATGTCAGTGATGCTCAGGTGAGAACGGCCTATGGCAAGCCGGCCCGGATCGATTTGATGGTGGAACTGGGAAGTGCAGCGCAGTTGCAACGCACCATGGCTCAGATCCGCTCGATGGCAGATGTGATCGACATCGCGCGTACTGGCCAGAGTTGAGCAATCCGCTTTTGGCCTTGCCATTCGAACCCTCAATCGAGGGTTTGGGTGGGTCTTATTGGGATGTGGTGGAGGCGGCGGTGTTTCCGCGAACGCAGCTGCGCTTTCGCAACGACGCATTGTTGCGTCAGCTGGGGCTAGCGCCAGATGGTGTCTCGG
Source organism: Synechococcus sp. SP2 MAG (assembly GCA_030756895.1). Taxonomy (GTDB): domain Bacteria; phylum Cyanobacteriota; class Cyanobacteriia; order PCC-6307; family Cyanobiaceae; genus Synechococcus_C. The sequence continues at coordinate 81,342 of JAVBIX010000063.1, read as the reverse complement.
ATCAAGACTTCGAGACGGCCTATGGCCGTTTTGAAGAGCGCGTTCCCCTGCTTGCACTCCGCTATCACGGTTATCAGTTCGGCACCTACAACTCCCAGCTTGGAGATGGCCGCGGCTTTCTCTATGGCCAACTGCGTGATCGAACCGGCCAGCTGCAAGACCTTGGTAGCAAGGGGAGTGGCACCACTCCCTGGAGTCGTGGTGGGGATGGACGCCTCACCTTGAAAGGAGGCATTCGCGAGGTCATTGCCTCTGAGGCATTGCATCGTCTTGGTGTGACCACAAGCCGCACGTTGTCGTTGATCGAAACGGGTGAGGAGCTTTGGCGTGGGGATGAACCATCGCCAACGCGAAGTGCGGTGATGGTTCGGATGGCACGCACCCATCTGCGTTTCGGTAGCTGTGAACGGCTGTTGTATTTACGTGATCCTCAAGGGCTGGAGCGCCTACTGCGCCATGTGGTGGCTGTGTATTACCCCGATATTGCAGCGGCCCACCCCGCGCCTGATGGAGATCGCCTGGCCTTGGAACATCAGCTCCTCGCGTTCTATGGCGAGCTGGTGGAGCGAGTGGCTCGTATGGCTGCTGAGTGGATGGCAGCAGGTTTCGTTCATGGGGTGCTCAACACCGACAACATGTCGCTCGCTGGTGAAAGCTTTGACTACGGACCGTTCGCCTTTTTAGATCGCTGGGATCCGAGTTTTACAGCGGCTTATTTCGATCAGACCGGGCTGTATTCCTATGGGCGTCAGCCAGCCATCTGTCGAAAGAATTTGCAGCTCCTCCAAAACCCTTTGGCGATGTTGCTGCCTCGGCCGCCGATGGAACAGTCGCTTGAGCGGTATGCAAGCAACTATCAAAATCACTATCGCTTCTGCTTATTGAGGCGATTGGGATTGACGCCCAATCCTGATCCGGAGAGTGACGAGCACTTGGTGAGCGCAACGCTGGAGTTAATCGCGAGCTGGCCTGTTGGTTACGGAGACTTTTTTGCTGGTCTTGCTTCGGTTATTCAATCCGCTGGTTTGCCCCAGGAGCCTGAGGGCTTGCCTGTTGTCTTGAATGATGTGCCAGAACCGGCAAGAGAGTTGTGGCAAAACTGGCGCAATGCCTGGTGGTGGCAGACCCAGGCCAGAGAAGCGCCTGGACCTGAACCAGAAGCCTCAGTCCCTGAGCGGTTGAGGCGTTGGAACTTGAGCCAAACTCCCACGCGTTCTTTAATTGAATCGCTTTGGGAGCCCATCGATCAAGCGGACGATTGGTTGCCTGTTGGGGGATGGCTTTCATCCGTGATGAAGGCTTGAGAACGCACTAAAGGTGTTACCTGCGCCCATGCTTTCGATGGCGAGGGTTTGTGCCGCCGACTTGTTGGGGTTGCAGGCAGTAAAGGGTGAGCCACCAGCTCAGGCCACCAAACACGGCTCCGGTCAAGCTGGAGCCGAGCAAGAGTCGGCTCATCACATCCCACCCCGCTGTGGCGAGCAGTTCTTGATTGAGATTGTTGAGCCCTGGCCAGCCAGCTCCTTCACCAAGGATGAGTGCCCCTAAGCGGTAGTTGAACCAAAACAGCGGGATGTATGTGAACGGGTTGCTGATCCAGGTGCCTGCGGCGGCGAGCAAATGGTTGCCGCGCACAACGCTGGCCAAGCCAATTCCCAGCAGGGTTTGAAATCCAAAAAAGGGAAAGCAGCCGCAAAATACCCCTGCGGCCAGTCCGCGGGCGCGTTGGCCAGGGGTTCCCTCCTGCTGCCAGATCCACTGCAGCCATCGGTTCAAGCGTCGCTGCAATTTGTTCCGCAACCGCTTCATCGAAACTGCTGACCGCTAGTGCGGCTGAGGAAGCATCGGGATCGTAGGAAGGAGTGCGTGATGGCGGCAGGGATCGGGGAATGTCGGGGATTGGGCCAGATCAGGAGCTTTCGATCGCTGCGATCGCTACCGCTGTGGCACCGGGGCAGGGTGGCATCGCCGTGATTCGGTTGTCGGGTCCCAGTGCTGTGCACGCTGTTGACGCGATCACGGTGATTCCTGGCCAACAGGTTTGGCACAGCCACCGGGTTCTGTATGGCCATGTTGTGGCTGCCGGTGGTGTGGAACGGCTCGATGAGGTGCTGGTGCTGGTGATGTTGGCGCCCCGCAGTTTCACCGGAGAAGACGTGGTCGAGATTCATTGTCACGGCGGTGTGATCGCTGTGCAGCAGGTCTTGGCACGCGTCTTGGAGCAGCCAGGCGTGCGTCGGGCCCTGCCCGGTGAATTCAGCCAACGCGCGGTGCTGAATGGCCGTCTTGATCTCACCCGGGCGGAAGCGATTAGTGATCTGGTGGGAGCGCGCAGCCAGCGGGCAGCGCAGTTGGCGATGGCCGGTCTCGATGGCGGGATCCAAAAAAAAATGGTGGCCTTGCGGGAGCGTTTGCTTGATCAGCTCAGTGAGTTGGAGGCCCGGGTGGACTTTGAAGAGGATCTGCCTCCCTTAAGTGGTGAGGCGCTCTTGCAGGAGCTGCAAGCTGTTCGCCTGGAGTTGCTCGCGCTCGTGGCTGATGGCGAGCGGGGATCTGTTGTGCGCCATGGATTGAGGGTGGCGCTTGTGGGCCGGCCAAACGTGGGAAAAAGCTCCTTACTCAACCTGTTGAGTCGCCGGGAGCGGGCGATCGTGACCGATTTGCCAGGCACCACGCGGGATTTACTGGAAAGTGAGATCGTGCTTGAAGGCGTACCGATCACCCTGTTGGATACCGCAGGGATCAGGGCAACCACTGATGCCGTGGAGCAGTTGGGGATTGCTCGCAGCCGCGACGCCCTGGCGAGTGCCGATCTCGTGCTGCTGTTGTTTGATCTCGCCCAGGGTTGGTCGGATGCTGATCAGGCCTTGTTCGCCCTGATCCCTGAGGAGGTTCCCTGCCTACGGGTCGGCAACAAAGCAGACCTTCATCTTGACGCTGATGTGGAGGTTGCGTCGGTTGCCGATGTGCGCCTCAGCGCGGTCACTGGAGACGGGGAACAGGCCCTAGTGCGTGCCGTATTGGAGCGTTGTGGTGCCTTGAGTGAACAGCCTCTGCTCTTGGCCTTGAATCAGCGTCAATCCGATTTGGCGGACACTGCGGCTGAGGCCTTAGCCCGCAGTGAGCAGGTGGCGGCCGATGGTCTCCCTTGGGATTTTTGGACGATTGATTTGCGTCAGGCGATTCGCAGCTTGGGTGAGATCACAGGCGAACAACTCACGGAGTCGGTGTTGGACCGGATCTTTTCTCGCTTCTGCATCGGCAAGTGATCCCGATGCCCTCTGGTATCGATCGCAGGATTGCGGATCATCATGAAGAGACTTCTGTGCAGCTTCTCTGATGGCGTCCAGCACGCTGGCAATAACCCCGGGGCTTCGTCGCAAGCTAGGCGAATGGTTGCAGGAGGATCTGGGCCGCGGAGATCTTTCTGCGCCTGCGCTGCGAGGACAAGTTGGCGAGGCGCATTGGCTCGCCAAAGCCAACGGTGTGTTTTGTGGAGGTGTTCTTTTAAAGCCGCTGCTATCTGAGCTGGTTGGACCTGCTGGGCATCAGGTGGAGCTTCAACTGCTGGTTTGTGATGGTGCACCCATTGCGGCTGGGGATCGGCTCTTGGAACTATCTGGACCGGCGGAGATGTTGGTGGCGATGGAACGCACGGCACTCAATTTGGCGATGCGGCTGTCGGGTATCGCAACAGAAACAGCAGCTTTGGTGGCGGAGCTCGAGGGCAGTGGTGTTCAGTTGGCAGATACCCGTAAAACCACGCCTGGGCTTCGGGATCTGGAAAAATATGCCGTTCGTTGCGGTGGGGGAATCAACCACCGGATGGGTCTGGACGATGCCGCCATGCTCAAGGAAAATCATTTGGCTTGGGCTGGTGGTGTCTCGGCTGCCATCAAGGCCGTGAGGGCCGAGGCCCCTTGGCCCTCACGGGTGATTGTTGAGGCGGAAACCGCTGAGGAGGCCCGTGCAGCGGTGGCTGAAGGCGCTGATGGTGTGTTGCTGGATGAGTTCACTCCAGAGGAGTTGATCGGGTTGGTGCCCCAGCTGCGATCTGAGGCAAAGGCTCGGCTTAGTGGTTCTCCGGTCGTTCTGGAGGCCTCTGGTATCCAGCCCTCAGAGTTGAGGGCTTATGCCGCAACCGGGGTGGATTTGATTTCAACTAGTGCGCCAATGACCCGCAGCTTCTGGCTGGATCTGAGCATGCGCTTCTCCCCCGCCGAGGGATGATCAGGACTTGAATTCGTTCACTGCTGCCTTTCATGCTGCGCATCGCCAACGCCCTTGAAGCCCAGTTGCGTGAGGCGATGCAGCGGGCCTTCCCGGAGGTGGATGCGCTGCTCGATCCCCAGTTGGCGCCGGCGAGCAAGCCGGAATTTGGTGATTTCCAGGCCAATGGCGCCCTGCCCTTGGCCAAACCTCTCAAGCAAGCTCCTCGCCAAATTGCCGGGGCGATAGTGGAAGCTCTTCAGGTGGACCCAGCGTTCACCGACCTGTGTTTAGAGCCCCAGATCGCTGGCCCTGGATTTATCAACCTCACCATTCGGCCGGAGCGCTTAGCGGCTGAGGTTTCAGCACGGCTTGGCGATCCGCGCCTGGGCGTGCCTGAGGTGCAAAACGATGCAGCGGTGGTGGTGGATTTTTCAAGCCCCAACATCGCCAAGGAGATGCACGTTGGCCATCTGCGCTCCACGATCATTGGCGATTCTCTGGCTCGGGTGCTCGAATTCCGCGGCCATCGGGTGCTGCGCCTCAACCATGTGGGTGATTGGGGAACGCAGTTCGGAATGCTGATCACCCATCTCAAACAGGTGGCCCCCGAGACCCTCAATAGGGCCGATGCGGTTGACCTTGGTGATTTGGTGGCTTTTTATCGCGAGGCCAAGAAGCGTTTCGACGACGACGAGGCCTTTCAGACCACCTCCCGCGAAGAGGTGGTGAAGCTTCAGAGCGGGGATCCGGTGTCACTGAAGGCGTGGGGATTGCTTTGCGACCAGTCGCGGCGCGAGTTCCAGAAGATTTACGACAGGCTTGATATTCGACTGAGCGAACGAGGTGAATCGTTCTACAACCCCTATTTGGCGTCAGTCCTCAGTGGCCTGCAGGAGGCTGGCTTGCTCGTCACCGATGACGGTGCGGAGTGTGTCTTCCTTGAGGGCGTGAACGGGAAGGATGGCAAGCCCTTGCCGGTGATTGTTCGCAAGAGTGATGGTGGTTTCAATTACGCCACCACCGACCTTGCAGCGATCCGTTATCGCTTTGCGCTGGCCTCGGATGGAGATGGTGCGCACCGCGTGATTTACGTGACCGATGCGGGGCAGGCGAATCATTTCGCTGGTGTGTTTCAAGTGGCGAAACGGGCGAATTGGATCCCAGAGGGCGGCCGACTGGAGCATGTGCCCTTCGGGCTGGTCCAGGGCGAAGACGGCAAGAAACTTAAAACCCGTTCGGGTGACACGGTTCGGCTGCGCGATCTGCTCGACGAAGCGGTGGAACGCTCAGAAGCCGATTTACGCCGGCGCTTGGAGGAGGAGGGGCGTGAGGAGGATGAGAGCTTTATCGAGCACGTGGCTGGCACGGTGGGGCTCGCGGCTGTGAAGTACGCGGACCTCAGTCAGAACCGGATCACCAATTACCAGTTCAGCTTTGATCGCATGCTGGCCTTGCAAGGCAACACAGCCCCCTATCTGCTGTATGCGGTGGTGCGAATTGCGGGCATTGCGCGCAAGGGTGGCGATCTTGAGGCCGAGGCAGGAATGCTGCAGTTCAGCGAGCCACAGGAGTGGTCCCTAGTGCGGGAACTGCTCAAATTCGATGCGGTGATCGCCGAGGTGGAGGAGGAGTTGCTGCCCAATCGTCTCTGCAGTTATTTGTTCGAGTTATCGCAAGTGTTCAATCGTTTCTACGACCAGGTTCCAGTGCTCAAGGCTGAGAGCACGTCCCTGTCATCCCGTTTGGCGTTGTGCCGTCTCACTGCCGATACCCTCAAATCAGGATTGGGACTTTTGGGCATTGCCACGTTGGAGCGGATGTAGTGACACCATGACTGGCAAGTGCAGGTGCTGTGGTTCGAATTTGCCGTCAGGCTTTGATCGTTTGGTGACTGGGGATTGGCTGTGAGCGGACACTCTCAACGCGATGCACCGCGCGCTCGGCCAGAGGTTGAGCAGCTCAAGGGATACAGCGCTCCCCTAGAGGGGCGAAGAGGTTTGTTGCGGCTTGATTTCAACGAAAACACGCTTGGACCCAGCCCAAAGGTCACGGAGGCGATCCGAGCTTTCTCGACTGATCAGATCGCGATTTATCCCGAATACGACGGCCTTCGGGAAGCCCTAATTACCAATCTCGAGTCGTCGCCAGCAGGTTTGGCCTCTGCATTAACGACTGCGCACGTTGGGTTGTTTAACGGGGTCGATGCTGCGATCCATGCGGTCATTCATGCCTATGGCGCGGCCGGTGACACGCTGCTGACCACCAGTCCCACCTTTGGGTATTACGCCCCCTGTGCGGGAATGCAGGGGATGGCGATCGAGGCCGTGCCCCACGAGCTGCCCGGGTTTGTGTTCCCGCTGGCGGCGATTCGTGCCGCCTTATTGCGCAAGCCGCGCATCTTGATGCTGTGCAATCCAAACAACCCCACGGGAACGCGCTTGCCGGCGGATCAAGTGTTGGGCCTTGCGGCTGCGGCGCCTGAAACGCTTGTCGTGGTGGATGAGTTGTATGAGGCGTTCACAGGAGACAGCGTCTTGCCGTCGGTTGATTTTTGCGCCGTTCCCAATCTGCTCGTGCTCCGGTCGTTGGCGAAAACCGCTGGCCTTGCCGGCTTGCGAATCGGGTTTGCCCTTGGCCATCCCGATGTCGTGGACCGGGTCGGCAGGGTGACTGGCCCCTATGACGTCAATAGTTTGGCTGTCACGGCGGCGATGGCGGCCTTGAATGATCAGCCTTATACCGACGCTTATGTCGATGAGGTGATACGCGCCCGTAACTTGATCGTTTCGCATCTGACGCGTAATAGTGTCGTTCACCATGTGGCCGGCGGCAACTACCTGTTGCTATGGCCTCGTCGTTCGTCTGAAGCTGTTGAAGTCGAGCTGCGGGCGGCGGGGATTTTGGTGAGATCGATGGCTGGGAAGCCCCAGATCGATGGTTCGCTGCGCATCAGCATTGGCACCACTGAGCAGATGCAGCGCTTTTGGCAGGCTTATCAAGCGATCGATTCAAAGTCTTGATGGTCGATCAGTCCGCATCAGCCCCGCAGTTGCTCCTGCTTGCCACGGGCGGAACGATTGCCGGGCGTGCTGCCAACAGCACCTCCCTCAACGCCTACACCGCGGGGACGATGGCGGGATCGGAGCTACTCCAGGAGCTGCCGCAGCTGCAGGAGGTGGCCCAGATTCAGGTGGAACAACTCACCAACCTGGATAGTGCTGATCTGCAGTTTCAGCATTGGATCCAGCTGGTGAAGCGAATCCGTGAGGCTTTTGCTCAGTCCCCTGAACTGGAGGGAGTGGTGATCACCCATGGCACCAACACTTTGGAAGAAACCGCCTGGTTGTTGGAGCTGCTGATTGATGATCCGCGGCCCGTGGTGTTGGTGGGAGCGATGCGTCCGGCCACAGCCCTCAGTGCCGATGGTCCGCTGAATCTGTTTCAAGCGGTGCAAGTGGCACGGAGCCCACAAGCCTGCGGGCACGGGGTGCTTGTGGTGATGGATGGCAAGATCCATGGAGCCAGGGCTGTCACCAAGGTGGCCACCCAAGGTGTGGGTGCTTTTCAAAGTCCAGATTTGGGCCCCCTGGGCTGGGTGGATGACAGCGGAGTGCACTTGCCCGTGGCATCCGGGGCCCGATCCGTTCCGTTCGCCACGCTTGTCTTGCCAGCCCAATGGCCCGAAGTGGCCATTCTTTATGGCTGTGTGGATCCTCCATTGGCCATGGTTTCGGCCCTCTTTCACGCAGGGGTGAAGGGGTTGGTATGGACCGGCACCGGGGCCGGTCAGTTATCTGCGGGGGAGCGTGAAGCCATCAAAGCCTGGCCTGGTGTGTTGCCCCTGATGCTGCGCGCGAGTCGTTGCGGTAGCGGGCCTGTTCATTCCTGTGCGCTGCAGGATGAGCTTGGTTTGTTGCCGGCAGGAACACTCAGTCCTCAGAAGGCGAGAATTCTGCTCCTTTTGGCCTTGATCGCTGGGATGGAGCGAGCCGAGCTTTCAGACCTGTTGGCATCGATGACGATGATCGAGGGCTAAGCGCCAAGCCCGATCAACGCATCACATCGATCACGGTGTTGTCACCGAGGGTTCCCGGCAGGTTGAGGTTTGGCCCCACCTTGCGCACCTTTGTACCGGACATCGCATCCAAAAAAGGCTGGACTCCGCCGAGGTCACAGCCGATAGGAGCTTCCCCATTGACGTATTGAACTGGAATCACCCTGCGGGGATTGAGTTCACGCACCACCTTCGCCGCCTCCTCTCCGTTGTAAACCTTGCCGCCGCCTCCGACGCCGATGATTAAGACATCGGGGCGACCGAGAAGCACTTTGTCCTCACCGCTGAGTGTGGCGGCGGTGCCTCCGAGATGGGCAAAGCTGAGGCCTGCCTGTTGCCAGCGCCACACCGTGGCTTGGCCAAAGCGACGGCCACCCACCCGGTCATGGGGAGCTGCGAACCCTTCGATCTTGAGTCCGCCGACTCGATACGAACCTGGTTTGGCCAGGTAGGTGCCGCCTCCGATGCGGGCCCCTTCATCGGGTAATTCCGAACTGGCAAGGATCACTGTTGCGTTCACGCGAGGTTCAGCGAGCCCTTTGGCGCAGCCCACGGCCCGAAACGGATTCACCATCACGGATTTGCCGCCTCCGCGGATCAGCAAGGCGCTATGGCCGTAATTGATTACTGAGACGCCCGCGGCCCGAACGGGAGCAACCGTTCCGATCGCCAGCAGAGCTGAACCACTCACAACAAGGCTGAAAAGACTCTGAACCCGTTCGTGGACCGACATTGTTGATCGTCTTTTGCTCAGGAAGTTAGCAGTGATGTCACTGGGGCTCTGCTTGACGCAGGAAGTTGGCCAGCAGCTGGTGCCCTGCTTCTGTGAGCACGCTCTCCGGATGGAACTGCACCCCCTGTAGGTGGGGGTAGTCGCGATGGCGCAGCCCCATGATCGTTCCGTCATCCAGCCAGGCGGTGACTTCAAGGCACTCAGGAAGCGTTTCTCGTTCAGCAATCAGGCTGTGATAGCGGGTCGCAGTAAGGGGTTGGGGGAGCCCGGCGAAGACGCCTTCACCGCGATGCTGAACAGGAGATGTTTTCCCATGCATCAGTTCTCTGGCTCTCACAACGCGTCCGCCGTAAGCCTGAGCGAGTGACTGATGCCCGAGGCACACACCGAGAGTTGGAATGGTGGGTGAGAGTTGGCGTAAGACCTCGAGGCAAACACCGGCTTGATCCGGATCGCCTGGGCCAGGTGAAAGCAAAATGGCGGATGGATTGAGGTCGCGAATTTCCTCAATGGTGAGAGCGTCGTTTCGCTCGACACGACAATCGGTCGCAACCGGGAACTGGCTGGCGAGTTCCCCCAGGTATTGCACCAGGTTGAAGGTGAAACTGTCGTAGTTATCGATAACCAAGAGCATGGTCAGAGGCCCAGGCGCAGGATCAGGGGTGGAAGAAGAAGCAGGATCGCGATCAGCATCGAGCTGATCGCTGAGACAAGAACAGCGGCAGCCGCACAATCCTTGGCAACTCTGGCGAGGGGATGGAACCGCCGGCCGATCGCCAAGTCCACCGCCGCTTCGATGGCCGTATTGAGCAGCTCCAGTACCAACACAACAGCAACCGTGAGCACCAACACCGCCAGCTGGATGGAGGGAAGCTGGAGCCAAATCCCCATTCCTAAAACCACAGCTCCCGTACAAACGTGGATACGGAAGTTCCTCTGGCTCACGAAGCCGTAGCCCAGACCTTGGGCCGCGTATCGAAAGCTGGAGGGGAGGTCCCCGGCGATCCGCCAGGCGCCCCGTTTGGCTGCACGATGGGCTCGATGGGTGCTGCGCTGGCTGATCTCCTCCGACACCGGTGCTCCGTCTTCAGGTTTCAGCAGTGACTTCATCTGCTGATTCACAGTTGATCTCACCTCAGGAAGGAACGTTACCGCCCATGCCAAGCAGGTGCTCCTGTTTTTTCAGCATTGCAGCGAGCGAGTCTTCATCGGGATGATCCCAGCTCAGCAAGTGCAGAAGCCCGTGACTGACCAACCAGCGCAGTTCCCTCTCCAGGCCATGCTCCTGTTGGAGAGCTTGACGACGGGCGGTGGGCACCGACACGACGATGTCCCCTAGCTCAAGTTCCTGGCCTTCACCCATCGGCATCTCACTCTCCAGAGCAGCAAAGGAGAGCACATCTGTTGGAGTGGCTTTCTGGCGCCAGCGGAGATTGAGTTCGGCGATGCTGGCATCATCGAGCAGCGTGACCCCCAAGCTGACCGAGTCGCAGGTCCTCACAACGTCGGGACAGTGGTTGTCGAGGTCCTGACGAAGGGATTCGATCCAGGCGCTTAATTCACACTCCCAGTCGCTGGCTTGTTGCAGCCTCGAGCGCGTGCCTTCGTCATCCGCTGCATCAATGAGGTCAGCGGCTGCGGGGCTGAAGGCCAGGTCGAGGGTAATCACTGTGGGAGTGTTGGTCGCCCCAACCAGGCCACCATAAGAATGAAACCGATGACGCCTGCAGCGGTCAGGCCGAAATGGAACAGGCTCTGCCCCCCTTTGCGCACCATGTTGCGCATGGCCAATTTCACGAAACTTGGCGGTGGCGTTCCCTTGTCGTCGCTTTGGGGACTAGAGGAGCTGCTGTCGTTTTCGGGAGCCTGAGTCATGAAGGAATCATCGTGATGGGTGCACGTCGGTCAGCTGTCGTCATCGCTGCCTGGGCGATCAACACCTTGGCGCAATAAGGCTTGTATGAAGGGGTTGAGATCGCCATCCATCACGCCTTGCACATCTGTGGTCTCTTCTTGGGTGCGCAGGTCTTTCACCATTTGATACGGGTGAAAGACGTAATTGCGGATCTGATTCCCCCAGGCGGCTTCCACAATGTCGCCGCGAATGTCGGCAATTTCCGCTGCACGCTGCTCTTGGGCAATCACCAGCAACTTCGCCTTCAGAAGGGCCATGGCCTTCTCCTTGTTCTGAAGCTGAGAGCGCTCTTGGGTGCAGCGCACCGCCAGGCCGGTCGGCACGTGAAGAATGCGAACGGCCGTTTCCACTTTGTTGACGTTCTGCCCACCTGCTCCGCCAGAGCGGGAGGTGGTGACCTCGAGATCTTTTTCAGGAATATCGAGTTTTACCTCTTCCTCCAGCTTGGGCATCACTTCCACACCCGCGAAGCTCGTTTGCCGCTTGTCATTGGCATTGAAGGGCGAGATCCGCACCAGTCGATGGGTGCCCTTCTCGTTGCGTAAATAGCCGTAGGCATAGCGACCTTCGATCTCAATCGTGGTGCTTTTGATGCCTGCTTCCTCACCCTCCGACAACTCATTGACGGTCACGCTCATCCCTTGGTCTTCGGCCCAGCGGGTGTACATGCGCAGAAGCATCTGGGCCCAGTCCTGGGCGTCAGTGCCCCCGGCACCGGCGTTGATGCTTAAAACAGCACCTTCTTTGTCGTATTCGCCGCTGAGAAGGCGCTCCAGCTCCCAGCGATCCAAAGCCTGTCTCAGCTGATCGAGTCCCTGCTGCGCTTCACCGAGGAGGTCTTCGTCAGGCTCTAAGTCATAGAGCTCGAGGGTGGCTTGCCCATCGTCGATCGCTCCACGCCAATCCACAAGTTGCTGAAGCTGCGCCTTGACTTCATCGAGGCGCCGCATTTGCTTCTGGGCGTTTTGCTGATCGTTCCAAAAATCAGGCTGAGCAGCGAGTTGTTCGAGATCTTGCTGCCTTGCATTCAGTGCAGGGACGTCAAAGACAGTCCTGGGCATGGCCCAGGCGGTCAGTGAGCTCGGAAAGATCGCGTTTGAAGTCTGTGAGGTCCAGCAATTGGGCAACGGAGTCTTCTGGACTTGACGCTATCAGCGCGGTCGTCCTGCATAAGATTCAGCCTTCCCATGCGGCAGCTTGATGGCCAAGGTTGAGATCTACACCTGGAGCACCTGTCCGTTTTGCGTGCGCGCCAAGGGTCTGCTCGATCGAAAGGGTGCGGCCTATACCGAAGTCTCGGTGGATGGGGATGAGCCTGGACGTGATGCGATGGCGGCCCGAGGCAACGGCAAGCGCAGCGTTCCTCAGATTTTTATCGATGACCAACACGTCGGAGGCTGCGATGAACTGCATGGCCTGGAGCGTGCGGGGAAACTAGATGCCCTGCTCGCCGGTCAGGCCTGAAGAGGTGTCAGCCATGCGCCACCTCTTCGTGTTGGATCCGCTGGATCGGATCAACCCTGCAAAAGATTCCACAGCCGCCTTGATGCAGGCGGCCCAGCGCGCTGGGCATGAGGTCTGGGCGTCCACGCCTGCTGACTTGATTGCCTTGGGTGATGAGCCCTTAGCGGTTGCGGTGCCAGTGCAGCCCGATCCTTGGATTGAGATCGGCGAACCAGAGCGCTGTCCGCTCAATCGCTTTGGAGCGATCTGGATGCGGAAGGATCCTCCTGTTGATGAGGCCTATCTCTATGCAACCCACCTGCTCGATGTGGCCGAGCGAGCGGGTGCCTTGGTGCTGAACCGTCCGGCATCACTGCGGAGTTGGAATGAAAAGCTTGGTGCTCTGCGCTTCAGCCGTTGGATGGCCCCGACCTTGGTATCGGGCCGCATTTCGGAGCTATCGGCCTTTGCGCGCGAGCAAGAGGAAGTGGTTCTGAAGCCCCTCGGGGGAAGAGCTGGTTTAGGTGTTGTGCGTGTTTCAGCTTCCGCGCCAGGGCTTGGGGCGTTGCTTGAACTGGTTACGGAACAGGGATCTCTTCCGGTGATGGCCCAACGCTTTCTTCCTGCCGTTACCGATGGCGACAAGCGAATTCTTCTCGTGGATGGAGAGCCGCTGGGAGCCGTGAACCGCAAACCCAAAGAGGGGGAATTTCGTAGCAACCTCGCCGTTGGGGGGTTTCCGGAGGCCACGGAGCTCACGGACCGTGAACGCTTGATCTGTCAGGCCTTGGCTCCGGCCTTGCGCTCAGAAGGTTTGTTCTTTGTGGGTATCGACGTGATTGGCGGGATGCTGAGTGAAATCAACGTCACCAGCCCAACGGGCATTCGCGAGGTGGAGCGCCTGATGAATGTGCCCTTGGCCGACATGGTGATTGCTCGGCTGAGTGCGTCTTCGACCTGATTTCAGGAAGGAGACACCATCAAGCAGTCATCGATGGAGTGGCGTCTGCGTTCGCTCCCCACTCCCTGAATGGAGATCAAGCTGGTCGGCTAGGACGGCCAGCTTTTGGCTGACCTCTTGTAGTTCCCGCTCCGCAATCGAACCCCGCACAAGGCCAGCACCTGCGGTGAGATCAAGTTGGTTTCCGCGCAGGTGTCCGCAGCGGATGGCAACGCGCAATTCCGCATCACCGGCTTTGTCGATCCAACCGATGGGTGCTGCATAGCCCCCGCGCTCGAATGGCTCAAGTGTTTGCAGCCAATGCATGGCCTCCCTCCTTGGTAGGCCTGCCACCGCCGGGGTCGGATGAAGCGCAGCCGCTAAGGCAAGGGCTTGGTGCCCAGAAGCATCGGCACTGATCGGGGTGTGCAGATGGATTAGATGGCCATGGCGCGAGAGTTGTGGCCGCCGAGGGCTTTGCGGTTGAAGTCCTTCCTCGCGGAGGCTTTCGCTGATCGCCTGCACCACGAGCTCATGTTCGTGACGGTCCTTGCCCGATTGCATCAAGGTGTCGCCGCCTTCGCCTCGCCCAGCAGTTCCGGCTAGGGCGTCGCTCCGCAACCGTCCGCTGCGCAGGCTGAGTAGTCGCTCCGGCGAGGCTCCAAAAAAAGCATCATTGAGACCTCGTTGCCAAAGGAAGCGGCAGCTCCCGGTTTGCTGATGCCGCAGCCTCTCCAGCAGGGGTAAGGGAGAGAGAGGTGTAGTGAGTTCAATCGACTGCCGCACAGCCAGCACCAGCTTGTGTAGTGCTCCCTCATTCACCAATGCCAACCCTTGCTCGAGTGCTGGTTGATAGCGCTCTTGCCAGCAGCCCACGGGGGTGCCCAGGACCGTTGCATCGTCTGGCTGATCGTGGGGCGAAGTTGCGTTGAGCGCTTCGGCCATCTGCCAAAGCGCTTCCGTTAAGGCGCGCACATCAGATGCATCGGATGCATGGCCATGCATCCGCAACCAGCTTTCTTGGCCATGGCTACTTAATTGCCAGCGTGGGAGCAGCGCTTGTAAGCAGGGGGCCGCATCCACGCTGCCCTTTTGTTCCCTGCTCTGCTCAAAAAAACTAAAGGCCAGCAAAACGCGAGAACGGGCCTGGCAAGGTGCCTTAGGGCTGGCATCGATCAGGCGTTGCAGGGTCGTGTCGCTGAAACGTTGGGCCAGCTCGAATCGCCGCGGACCCGCTAACTCAAGGTGTTGGCATTGACCAGCTGCAGCGAGGCAGAGGCCTGGTGCGCTGTCCCACAGGAACCGGAAAGAGCTTTCTCCCGCCAGGCATGGCAATTGCTTCAGCGGATCCTGAGCGGGAACCTGCACGGCGATGCTGAACGTGCCCTCCTCTACTTGGCGCTGATCCCAGGCGCGCTGAGCAGTGTCGAGCAGCGTGCCGAAACGCTGAGCAGCCGTTTGTTTTTGAAGTGCGGCTGTCATGGCTCGGCGAATCAGTGCAGCGTCCTGCTCAAATGTATGAGCCACATCGCAGTGTGTCTGGATCCTGCCCATGCCAGATCCCCAGGCTGTTGCAACCCGTTACTCCATGTCCGATCGTCGACGCCTTTGGAAGGCCGCCATCAAGTGGCGGATGTATTCGGTTGCCGTGATGCCCGTGCTGTTGGCGGCAGGTTGGCGCCTAGGGGGTCAGGAGTCGGTGCGTTGGTCCCAGTTCTCAGGTTTTTTGCTCGCGGCGGTGCTGCTGCTTCTTTGGGAAAACCTCAGCAATGATCTATTTGATGCCGACACCGGGGTGGATGTTGTTGGCAAGCCCCATTCGATCGTGGCGCTGGTAGGGCAACGAAAGCCTGTCCGGCGTTGGGCTTGTTTGGCTTTGATGCTGGGCCTAGGCCTGATGCTGATCCTCGCTCTGCGCAGTTCGTTCGTGGTGCTCCCCCTTGTGCTGGTGAGCTGTGCACTCGGATACCTGTATCAAGGTCCACCCTTTCGCTTGGCCTATCGGGGATGGGGGGAGCCGATTTGCTGGTTGGCTTTTGGCCCCTTTGCGACGGCGGCGGCTCTGCTGGTGCTGGCTCCTGCTGAGCAAGCAGCAGTGCCTTGGAAGCTTGCGCTGATGCTGGGTTCAGGTCCGGCTTTGGCCACGTCTCTGGTGTTGTTCTGCTCCCATTTCCATCAGGTGGATGAGGACGCGGCCCATGGCAAACGCTCCCCGGTGGTGCGCTTGGGTACGGCCAAAGCTGCCACCTTGATTCCTTGGTTTGTAGCCGGCACCCTCGCGCTCGAATGGGTGCCAGTTCTTCATGGTGATTGGCCGCTCACGGCCCTATTCAGCGGGATTGGCCTACCAGCGGCGGCAGCGCTGATTCGTTTGCTTCGTGATCACCATGCCGAACCCGATCGAATCGCTGGCAGCAAATTTTTGGCGCTCCGGTTTCAAGCTCTCAACGGTCTTGGCTTAAGTGCGGGATTAGCGCTGGGCCCCCTACTGAGTTGAAAGTCATGGAGCTTCGGTTGCAGATCAAGCCCTATGCGTTCAAGCTCAGCCGGCCTTTGCACACCGCTGCCGGGGTGTTGCAGCACCGTCGAGGTTGGCTTTTGCGCTTGGAGGACTCGGCCGGCCGTCTCGGTTGGGGAGAGGTGTCGCCCTTGGAGGCTGAACAGCATGAGGCTTGCCATTCCGCCTTGGTTCGGATGATGGAGCTTGGGGTGGTCTGGACTGTTAGCAGCCTTGAACACTTGCTCGCAACCGTGCCAGCTGCGTTGGCTTTCGCGATTGGTGCTGCCCTCGCTGAGCTGGATGGCCAGCTGGGGAGTGTCTCCTCTGCTGGTTGGCTACAGGCGCCAAGGTCGGCGTTCTTGTTGCCGGCAGGAGTCGCGATGCGAGATGCGCTGGATCGCCTGCTGTCCTCTGTGGACTCCAACCTGTCGTTCGCGCTGAAGTGGAAGGTGGCGGCCTGCGACCCCGATGAGGAGTTGTGCCTGCTGCAGGGTCTGCTCGACAAGCTTCCGTCTTCCGCCCGATTGCGGCTCGATGCCAATGGCGGCTGGGACAGGCCTCAGGCTTGGCGATGGGTGGAGCAGCTGCGCGGGGATCCACGGCTGGAGTGGTTCGAGCAACCGCTTGCGGCCGATGATTGGGAGGGCCTTCACGCCATCGCTGCTGTGGTGCCGGTGGCTCTGGATGAGTCCTTGCAGGCCCATCCCGCCTGGCGTGATCAGTGGGAGGGCTGGCAAGTGCGCCGACCGTTGCTGGAGGGAGACCCCAGGCCTCTCCTGCGTGATTTGCTTCGGGGTAAGCCTCGCCTCATGCTGAGCACAACGTTTGAAACCGGGATCGGTGGCCGCTGGTTGGCGCACCTGGCGGCCCTCCAGGCTCAAGGCGAAACACCGGCGGCTCCTGGGCTGGCTCCCGGGTGGTGTCCGGATAGCTCGTTATTTAGTCCCGATCCCGAAAAGGTCTGGGCCGCGGCGGATTTGTTGGCATTAGCCGATGTGAGCGAGGAGTGCGATGAGCAGCCTTGAACAACTGCGTTGTGATCCAGGCCATCCAATCGCAGCGGCTGGAGCTCTCCTGGCTGCCCTCGGGCGGGGGGATTGGGTGCGTTTACTTGGTCCCCAGGATGTTCGGCTTGAGGCTCCTAAGGCTCTTCCCGCTGGGCCTGGATTGGTGCTTTCTACCGGTGGAAGCAGCGGTGGTCGACAGCTTTGTCTTCAGCCATCCATTCATTTGGATCGATCGGCTGCGGCGACTGGCCGATGGTTGTATGCGCTCGGACTGGATCCATCGCAAGTGATCGTTTGGAATCCGCTGCCCTTTCAGCACGTCAGTGGCTTAATGCCTTGGTGGCGAGCTCAGCAGTGGAATGTTGCCCATGTTTGGCTGTCACCAGCTTTGATGAAAAGCCCTCAGGTTTTGCTGAAGGAGTCCTATCAGCGCTCCGATTGGGACTCCATGCCGATGTTGCTTTCACTCGTGCCCACGCAGCTGGGGCGCTTGTTGGCCGATCCTGCAGGTGTGCGCTGGCTGCAAGCGATGGCGCTGATCTGGGTGGGTGGAGCAGCGTTGCCATCCGAACTTGCGGAGAAGGCCCGCACGATGGGTATCAAGCTGGCGCCTTGTTATGGGTCTACAGAAACGGCCGCGATGGTTGTCGCTCAATCCCCAGAGCGTTTTTTGGATGGAGAAGAAGGAGTGGGTGAGCCCCTTGATGACATTGAGCTTCGGGTGGAGCCGAATGGGGCGCTGGCGGTGCGCTGCAGGCGTCTGGCGATAGGCCGTTGGAAGCCTGATGGGGATGGATCGCTGGCTGAACGATTAACGGAGCCGTCCTTAAGCCCCCTGGCCGATGCGGATGGCTGGTGGAGCTCTGGAGACGCTGCTCGTCTTAAAGGGTCTGCGGAAACTCCACAGCTCACGCTGCTGGGCCGCCTCGATGGTGCGATTCACTCCGGTGGAGTCACGGTCTTCCCAGAGCAGCTAGAGGGTCGCTTGATGGCTGCTGCGCGAGAGGTTGGTCTCCCTTTCAAAGCAGTGCTGTTTCTTGGCGTGCAGGACCCCGAATGGGGGGAACGTCTGGTGGCTTTAGTGCGTTGGCAGGATGCGGATCGTCAGCCGGGCGTAGGCGAAACGTTTTTACTGCGGCTCCAGACGATGACGGAACATTGGTTGCCTGCAGAGCGCCCCCGACGCTGGCATCACTGCCCAAATCTTGCGCCAACTAGCGCTGGTAAGTGGGAGCGAGCTCGATGGTTGGCTTGGCTAAAGGATTCAAACGGTTCCGAGGGTGCCGATTGCTGATGCTTCCAACCAGCGATCGATTGCTTCTGGCAAGGCACAGCGCCGGCGCGTTTCAGAGTTGATTGCCAGCTGGCGAATGATTCCTTGGGCAACGTTGGTTTCGTCGAGTTGAAAGAGGAAACGCACCTCGTATTGGCTTGGATCCACCCTGTTCGGCTTGAGTCTCACAATCAAGTGATCGCCACCATGTACGGGACGTAAAAAATCGGCTGCGCAGTGCACCACTGGCAAAGCAATAGTTGGTGGATCTTGTGCTGCCCTGCATCCAGGAAAAAGATCCGCTGCGGCAATC
Source organism: Synechococcus sp. SP2 MAG (assembly GCA_030756895.1). Lineage (GTDB taxonomy): Bacteria > Cyanobacteriota > Cyanobacteriia > PCC-6307 > Cyanobiaceae > Synechococcus_C. The sequence goes on along the minus strand of JAVBIX010000063.1, from coordinate 62,952 downwards.
CCGTAGCGCTCAAGACTTTCCTCCCATGCTTCATGGCACCAGCGCAAAAGCTGGTGGAAGTGCATCACACCAGCTGCATCGGTATCACCAAAGCGAACGATGCGCTCAAGCTTTAACCACTCATTTGGCGATCGAAAAGCCAAGGATTAATGACAAGTTGGATCTAGAGAAATCAACGATCAACGGATCCCATGATCACGTCGATGGAGCCCAAGATCGCCATGATGTCGGCAACTTTGTGTCCCTTGAGGATGTGAGGAAGGATTTGGAGGTTGTTGCTGTCAGCGGCCCTGATCTTGAAGCGCCAGGGGGTCACATCGTTGTTGCCTTGGATGAAAACTCCGATTTCGCCTTTGCCTGATTCCAGGCGGGTGTACAGCTCGCCATTCGGGATCTTGAACGTAGGCGCCACTTTTTTGGCCACGTACTGATAGTCGAATCCGGCAAAGGGGCTCTCTTTGCCTTCTGCCATCCGGTGGGCTTCGAGATTCTCTGTGGGGCCGCCGGGGATCATGTCGCAGGCTTGGCGGAGAATTTTTAGTGATTGACGCATCTCTTCGATGCGCACCCGATAGCGAGCAAAGCAGTCACCCTCCTTCTCGCAGACCACATCCCAATCGAAATCGTCGTAACACTCGTAGTGATCCACCTTGCGGAGATCCCAAGGCACGCCAGAGGCCCGCAGCATTGGACCTGACAAGCTCCAATTAATCGCCTCTTCTCGGCCGATCACGCCTAGTCCTTCGATGCGGCGTCGGAAGATTGGGTTGTTGGTGATGAGTTTTTCGTACTCATCGATTTTCGGACCAAACCAATCGCAAAAATCGCGACATTTTTCCAACCAGCCCCAGGGCAAGTCGGCTGCAACACCACCGATGCGGAAATAGTTGTTGTTGATGAGTCGCTGACCCGTGGCCGCTTCCCAGAGGTCGTAGATCATCTCCCGTTCACGGAAGATGTAAAAGAAAGGTGTTTGGGCACCAACATCAGCGAGGAAGGGGCCAAGCCAGAGCAAATGGTTGGCGATCCGGTTGAGCTCCAGCATCAAAACCCGGATATAGCTAGCCCTCTTGGGCACAGGAATATTGGCGAGGCGCTCTGGAGCATTCACCACAACCGCTTCGTAAAACATGCCCGCGGCGTAGTCCATACGGCTTACGTAGGGCACGTACATCACGTTGGTGCGGTTCTCGGCGATCTTCTCCATGCCGCGGTGGAGATAGCCGATCACCGGCTCGCAATCCACAACGTCTTCACCGTCCAGGGTTACGACGAGCCTCAGCACCCCATGCATGGAGGGGTGATGGGGGCCGAAGTTGACCACCATCGGCTCGGTGCGCGTTTCCAGCTGCGTCATGGTGAGCCGAGGTTCATTGCGTTATCGGGATCTTAGGAAGGACCGATGCCCGATCACTCGCTGTCTTCTGGTGTGGCGTTTAGCCACGTGCCCGTATTGGCTGAAACGCTGATGCAGGTTTTGTCTGAGCAGCCCCCATCCCTTTGGCAAAACACAGCTGTGATTGATGCCACTCTTGGCGGTGGTGGTCATAGCGAACTCATCCTGGAACGCTGTCCTGGCCTGCAATTGATTGGATTGGATCAGGATCCCACGGCCAGGGCTGCTGCTGCTTCAAAGCTGGAGCGCTTCCTTGAGCGCGTCCAGATCGTGCCGGTCAACTTTGCTGGGTTTAAACCACAGGAACAGGTGTCTCTGGTGCTGGCAGACCTTGGGGTGAGCAGTCCCCAATTAGATGTGGCCTCCAGAGGATTCAGCTTCCGGCTGGATGGTCCTTTGGACATGCGCATGAACCCAGCGGCTGGAGCTGAAACGGCAGCGGAGCTGATCGAGCGGCTGGATGTGAATGCCCTGGCTGACTTGATTTACGCCTTTGGCGAGGAACGCTTGTCTCGCAGGATTGCTCGACGGATCAAGGCGGATCTGGAGGCAGAAGGCGCCTATTCGGGCACGGCGGCGTTGGCCTATGCCGTGGCTGGTTGTTACCCCCCGAAAGCCAGGCGGGGAAGGATTCATCCCGCCACGCGCACCTTTCAGGCATTGCGGATTGCTGTGAACGATGAACTGGGAGTGCTGGACCGATTGCTGCAGATTGCGCCCGGTTGGCTGAAGCCTGATGGTCTCCTCGCGATCATCAGTTTTCATTCGTTGGAGGACCGCCGGGTTAAAACCGCCTTTCTTCAGGACGAGCGGCTCGAACGGGTCACGCGCAAACCGTTGATGGCGTCAGAACAGGAGCAGGCAGACAATCCGCGCAGTCGCAGCGCAAAACTCAGAATTGCCAGGCGGAGGCCCGACACCGCTCGGCCCGAAGGATGAGCATCCCTTGGTCTGCAGCAGGGGCGGGGGTAGGGCTGTTCTTGGCAGTGTTGGGCCTTCTTCCGGCCTTGCCTTTTGGAGGCCCACTGCTTGGGGCCTTGTTCGGCCCTTGGCTTGGTGCGCTGGTGGTGGAGACCTGGGTCACAAAAAAGCCACCCCGGAATTTGGGGTGGCTTGAGGCCCTGCGCCAGGGATCCGTGGTGGGATTGGCTGTTGTGGCCGGACTTCTGGTGAGTCGTCTGGCTCAATTGGCCTTGGCATTGCTCGGCCTGGTGGCTTTTATCGGACTCAGCTCTCGCTAAGAAAACCGGTTTGGTCTTCTGTGCCAAACAGTTGGCGATAGGCCGCTGTTGAGATGCAGATCACCAAGGGGCTAGCCACCAGAAGGCCCACTCCGTTGAGTAGAAGTCCAAGGCCCAGGATCACAACTTCCACGATCAGGAGCAAGAGCATCCACCCCCAGCTGGGATCCACGACGGCTCTGCCGCGCTGGATTTTTTGAAGAGGATTGCCCTCTCCCATGATCGCGATGAAGGGAAGGAACTTTTGGTTTACTCCCAAATACAGGAACACGATGCCAGCCACGAGGCCAGGAATCACGGCCAAGGCCTGATTGATCTGGAACAGGCCAGTGCCAATGGCAATGGCGATGAACAAAATGATCGCAAGAACTACGGCCAGCACTAGCTGGTTAATGAACAGGCGACCTGCGGCTTGGCCATCCCAGTGGGTGAGGTCTCCAAATGAGGGCTTATGGCCACTAAGGGCCTTCCATGCTCCGCGAATCAGACCTGTAACCGCCCATAGGCTGATCACGGTGCTGCCAATCACGGAGACAATCATCAGCAGGACGGTGCCTGGATCGAAGCCTGACCCTGCAGAGGATCTGACGGTGGCTGCATGGCTCATCACCTGAAAGATCAGCCCTAACGCCCCCGATAGCAGGGTGAAAAGCACAAAGGGCAATGGGGCTTTGCAGAAGCCTGACCAGCCATCTTCAATCGCTTGCAGGACGTGGAGCCTGCTGCTCTCCGTGGTGTCGCTCATGGCCAGATGTTGATGAGAAGGCTTGGCCGGAAAGTAGCGAGCAGCACCATTTATTTCATGGTTTATGACGCAATTGGTGGATGACGCCGTTAATGGCCTGAATGGCTTGGTCGATCTCGTGCTCAGTGCTGCTGCGCCCCAGGCTGAGTCGTAGGGAGGCTTCCGCCTCTTGGCGGCTTCGTCCTAAGGCCATCAGCACGTGGGACGGCTCACCGCGACTGCAGGCTGACCCACTGCTACAGGCCACGCTGGACCGCAGTGCACGATGCAGCTTGCTTCCCGAGACGCCTGGAACGGTGATGTTGAGATTGTGCGGCAGTCGAGCCATGGCATTTCCGTTGAGAAGCACCGTTGGTTGCCTCTGCTTCAAGCCCTCCCAAAGCCGATTGCGCAAACCTTCGAGGCGTTGACTGCGGCTAGCGAGATCGCTTCGTGCCAACTCAGCCGCTTTGGCAAATCCGATGATGAGTGGCACCGGCAAGGTTCCAGGTCTCAACCCCCGTTCTTGCCCCCCTCCCCATTGCAGTGGCTCGATCGGTAGGTCTGGGTTGCAAATCAGAGCGCCGATCCCCTTCGGTCCGTTCAGTTTGTGGGCGCTCAGGCTGAGAAAATCTGCGCCAAGACTTTTGCTATCCAAGGGGATGTGGCCGAAGGCTTGAGCGGCATCGCTATGCAGCGATACCCCTTGATCTCTGCAAATGGCCGCGAGTTCAGGGAGTGGCTGGATGACGCCGATTTCGTTATTGGCCAGCATCACACTCACTAATTGGGTGTCTTCAGTGATGGCGGCCTCAAGCTTTTTGGGGTCGAGGAGACCATCTGGCTCTGGCGAGAGAAGGGTGATGCGAAAGCCCTCGCGCTGAAGCTGCCGCAGGGGGTCGAGAACAGCATGATGTTCGCTGACCATGCTGATCAGATGCCCTGCTTTTCCTCTCTCGCGGGAGATGGCTCGTGCATGTCCGAGCAGGGCAATGTTGTTGGCTTCTGTGGCCCCGCTGGTGAAGATCAGCTGTTCGCTTGAGCAGTTCAGGCAATCGCTTAATTGCTCTCGGGCCACTTGCACGGCTGCGGCGGCCGTCAGCCCGAGCCGATGTTGCCGGCTAGAAGGATTTCCCCACTGTTCAGTCCACCAGGGCTCCATGGCCGTCACCACATCCTGGTGACACGGCGTTGTGGCTTGATGGTCGAGGGCAATAGGTGCCGATTGAGTCAAGACGGCTTCAGGGCTTGGCAGCATGGTGTGAGTTTGTCGTCCTATCTGATGCGTGCGGCTTATTGGATCACCAGCTTGAGTCTGCTCGCGATCAGTGTCGTGCAGCCAGGCTGGGCAGAGAAATCCGTGCGACAGAAAGTGCTTGAACAAATGCGGGCGTCGCGGCCTGCCGATCTGGTCGTGCTCGAGACGCGTGAGGTGGGAGGCACTTCTACGCTCGGAATTTTTGCCGTCCAGGTGGATTCGGCTGATCCTGATCTAAAGCGATACAAGCTTTGGAGGGAATCGCCTGAAAATCTGATCATCCCAACGGAATCGGTGAGTTGTAGTCGTACTGAGCCCATGCGTGTGACGCGCGACAAGACCGCGATCTACCTCAATCGACTCAACCCTGGTGGTTTGATTACCCCGGCGAATCGAGAGCATCATCTGGTGTGGTGGGCTGCCTGTGAGCCAGAGCTTGGTGGTCAAGATCCCTCTTTGTTGAAAGACAAGGCCAAGGAGTTGGGTTTTTCCACTCTGCAGGTGGAATCCCAAGAAATTTTGCAGTTGCCAAGCCAATAGCGCCTCTAGATTTCACGTAGATATGTCAGGTCCATGACGGAGACCCCTAGCGAGGTTGTGACCCCACGGCTACTGCTCGTCGATGACGAGCCTGGATTGCGCACCGCCGTTCAGGCCTACTTAGAGGACGAAGGGTTTGATGTCACGACGGCCGAGGACGGGGAAGAAGGCTTCAGTAAAGCCCAGCAAATGCTGCCCGATGTCGTCATTAGCGACGTGATGATGCCTCGCCTCGATGGCTATGGCTTGCTTCGCAAGCTCCGCGAAGACGAGCGTCTGGGAGGAACGCCAGTGATTTTTCTGACCGCCAAAGGAATGACGGCGGATCGCACTCAGGGGTATCTCGCAGGCGTGGATGACTACATCCCCAAACCATTTGACCCCGATGAACTCGTCGCGAGGGTCCGAAATGTTGCCCAACGGCAGCAGCGCTTATTGCAGGAGGCAGCTCGCTTCGCTGACACCGATATGGGGCAGATGGCCAAGCAGATCACAGAGATCCGCTCGCTTCTCGCCCAGGCAGATGCCCTACCCAATCAGGACCCGGTCCAACACAATTTCACGCCACGGGAGGCAAGTGTGTTGCAGCTTGTGGCAGAGGGTCTGATGAATAAGGAGATCGCGCGGCAGCTCGAGACCTCGATTCGCAATGTGGAGAAGTACGTGAGCCGGCTCTTCATCAAAACGGAAACCTCCAGCCGCACGGAGCTCGTGCGTTATGCCCTTCAACATCACCTTGTGAACTGATGGCGGAGCCGGCGGGATGGCGACCGGCGGCGTTGAACAACGGCTGGACGTACTGCGATCGGGTTGGAGCAGGGGAATCGTCTTCTCGATTGGGTGATCTTCTTGCAAAGCGCTATCGCCATTCCTGTGCAGTGATCTGGCAGCAGCGCTTGGCGAGCGGCGAAATCACCCTGAATGGTTTTGCTTGTGCCGATAACGTCGAGGTGAAGGCTGGCGATTGGATTCGTTGGGCGCGTCCTCCCTGGGTGGAGGCTGCGGTTCCTGATCAATGGGAGGTCGTTCACGATGACGGCGATGTGCTGGTCGTGAACAAGCCCTCAGGATTGCCGGTGATGCCAGGTGGCGGCTTCCTTACCCACACACTGACGTCCTTGTTGGAGCGTAGGAGCCGCTCTGTTGGAGAAGCCTTGGTGCCAAAGCCTATTCATCGCCTCGGACGGTTCACGTCTGGCCTTCAGGTTTGCGCCCGTCGGCCTGAAACCCGGGCCGGCTTATCGAAGCAATTTCGACCTGAGGGTGATTGCCGAAAAACGTACCTGGCCTTAACGCAGCGTATGGAGAGTCTTCAACAAGGTCAGACGCTTGTTATCCAAAGCGATGTTGTGGAGAGGCAACATCCGTTGCTCGGTTGGATGTGGGGACCAGAGCCAACCATGCCGGAGCCATTGCGTAAGCGCTTATCGGCTCACTCTTCAGTGCAACTGAGGGAGCGAAGGGAGACGGCAGACCTTTTGGAAGTGTTGATTCATACGGGCCGCCCCCATCAGATCCGCATTCATCTCGCCCAACAGGGGTGTCCCTTGCTCGGAGATCCCTTGTATCAATCCGATCAGGGGCTGTCTGCAACTGCAACGCCAGGGGATGGTGGGTATCAATTGCACGCTTGGCGCCTGGAGGGTTTGGCTTGGCCGCCCACCAAGTTGCTATCGCTCCATGCTCAGCCTCCCAAGCTGTTGAGAGACCAAGACGGTGCTGGGCGATGAAGCGACGATCAACCACTGAAGTGATTCGAGCTGATTGAAATCAGTGAATTGAGATCAGTCCTTTTGGAACTCCACCAGGCGTGAGAAGTAAAAGGGCGCTTTGTTGAGGCTTCTTCTCACCATTTTGAATCCACAGCGTTCAGCTGCTTGCACAATGCCTGTTTCCTTCAGGGTGTAAGCGCGGGTGGTTTTGCTGGGGCCAGGGAACAGTTGGCCGATGCCTTTGAGCAATGCCAGCAGAGGGGTGTAGGGGGCAAAGCTCACGATCAGCCTTTGCTCGGTGAGGCTGCAGAGATGGCGAACCATCTCCTCGGCTGCTGGTTGTGGATAGTGAATGAACACATCCAGGCAGCACACGGTGTGAAACGAGCCGCTGAGGCTTTCGAGATCACTGGCGAAGAAATTGAGCTTGCTCATGTTCAAGCCTGCCTCCTCGGCCCGGCGCTGCGCCTCGTTCGCCATCGCTTTAGAAATGTCGCTGGCGCTGATTGAGCCAGCGCCCATCTCTGCTAAGGGCAAGCTGAGGCTGCCCACACCGCAGCCCGCATCACAGAAGCTCACGTCGCTGAGCTCGCCACTCTCCTTAATCCAGCTCAACACCTCATTCACGGTCTTCAGGTGACCAATACGGATGTTGCGCTGCACCTTGTTGACATCATCCGTTTCGCTGTAGATGCGATTCCAGCGTTCAAAGCCTGTGGTTTCGAAGTACCCCTTTACCTCCTGCTTTTCAGCCTGCGTGTCGTCCAGCAGGGACTCGGGTGACATGGCGTCAGACGGAAAGGTCGTGGAATTTTAGTAAGCGTGTTGCCAGCTGAGGATCTTGGTCTCGCTATCCCAATGCCAGCGCAACAGTTCGTTCAGAGGTCGTCCCAGCAGCTGGAACGTTGCCTCAGCATTCAGGACCTTCCTGGGTGCAACGGTTGCGGCATGAATGGCAGCACTTGGATGGGAGCTCCAGCGCGCAAGCCGCTTCACTCCCTCAAGCAGCGGCAAGGTCACGCCTGCAAGGGTTCCATCCTCAAGCCGGCAGGTGCCGTCCGCAACCAGAAGCGCACGCTCATCCCAGTGATGAACCCCGTCTTTTAATCCGTAAGGGGCGAGTGCGTCGCTCACGAGCACCAGTTGATCGCCGGCCAGTCGCTGCAAGAGCACCGCCATCGTGGGGTCCACGTGAACCCCGTCAGCAATCAGGCCGAGAGCAATGTCATCCCGTTGGCAGGCGGCTCCGATCGGTCCGGGATTGCGGTGATGCAATCCCTGCATCGCATTGAAGCTGTGGGTCAGCATCGTGACCCCCCTGTTAAACGCCTCGTTGGCCGTGGTTGCATCCGCTGTGCTGTGCCCAAGGGCTACGCGAATGCCCAGCCCACACAGGTGTTCGATCAAGGCCGCGGCCCCATCGAGTTCTGGAGCGAGCGTGACCAGTGCAATCTCGTGCTCAAAGCCGCTGATGCGTGCCTTGAGTTCGGCCATGGATGGCCTGGCGAGGTGTTGGCGCGGGTGGGCTCCCCGTCTTGAATCGGCAAGAAAAGGGCCTTCTAAGTGGGCACCAAGCAGCTGGCAGCGCAAGGGCTGGTGAGCGGTACGCGCCTGCCTGAGCACAGCAAGGGCTCGGCGCAAAGGCTCAACGCCACAGGTCACCAAAGTGGGACTGATCGCTTCCACGCCATCACGCCAGAGCTGATCGAGGAGTTGCAAGAGTTGCGGCAACGCAGCATCTGTCAGCTCTGGGAACGGCAGTCCAAATCCCCCATTGATCTGGAGGTCCACACCCATCGGGCTAAGCACATCTCCACCCCAGCTTTCACCGGCCATGGCAGACCCATCAGGCATGACTCCCAGATCAACAATCCGGTCTTGCTGATCGATCTGAAGCCACCACGGCTGAGAGTGCACGGCTTTAGCAGTGCTCTGGGGCAGACAGACCTGTGTGATCCGGCGCATGGGGAATGGTCCTCTGAAGCCAGTGCGGGACGATGGCAGTCTCGCTGCAAGCTTGCTGTGTCCAAGCCATCGGAGCCCACAATCGTTATCACTCCCCGTGTTGCAGTGATCATGGGGAGTGATTCTGATTTGCCGACCCTGAAGCCAGCGGTTGCGGCTCTTGAAGAACTAGGCGTCAACGTTGAGGTGCGTGTGCTTTCGGCCCATCGCACTCCGCTGGAAATGGTGGACTTTGCCCGTCATGCCAAACAGCAGGGTTTCCGGGTGATCGTTGCCGGTGCCGGTGGTGCTGCGCACCTGCCAGGAATGGTGGCCTCACTCACCACGCTTCCTGTGATCGGTGTACCTGTGAAAAGTCGAGCTCTCTCGGGGGTCGACTCCCTGCATTCCATTGTTCAGATGCCTGGGGGAATTCCTGTTGCCACGGTTGCGATTGGCGGAGGACTAAACGCTGGTTTGCTGGCCGCTCAGATTCTGGCGATCAGTGATTCGGCTCTTTCTGAACGTCTGGAGGCGTACCGCCAGCAACTCCACGACATGGTGGTTGCCAAGGATGCCCGCCTCAAAGATCTCGGTGCTGACGCATACCTGGATTCCATGTCGAGTAGCTGATCACACAGCTTCAGTCGTGGTCCGTTTCACAATTCATTCTCAACGAAACGTTTGATGTTCGGTCCTTCCTGGATGCGTTGGGGACTTGCCCTACCTCTGTTAACGCTCAACTTATTTGTATTGCGTCAGTTGCTTGTGCCGCTAGCGCCCTTTCCGGGGTTGTTCTTGACGGCAGCTCTGATCGCCTTCCTGCTCAACATCCCATCCCGCTGGCTTCGTGCCAGGGGGCTTCCGGGTTGGCTGGCGATCACCCTTGTTTTTTTGGTGGCTATAGGAATCCTGGTGATCTCAGGCATCACGTTGGTGCCCCTTTTGATTGATCAACTCGCGCAATTGATCAATGCCTTGCCAGGTTGGCTTGAAGCATCCCAAGGGTTGATCGGCCGTCTCCAGGAATGGGCGATGGCCCGTGGATTGCCGAGTGAATTCGGAGATCTGAGCAGCGATGTGCTGACGCGTGCCAGTCGCTTAGCCAGTCAATTCAGTCAACAGTTGCTCAGCATCCTTGGTGCAACCCTCGGCACCACCATCAACACTGTCATCGTCCTGGTTTTGGCGGTGTTCTTTCTGCTGGGAGGAGAGTCCATCACTGCAGGGTTGGTGCGTTGGTTGCCGCAGGAGTGGCGCCAGCTGGTTGTGACCACAATCACGCGCACCTTTCGGGGCTATTTCGCTGGTCAGGTCGTGCTCGCCTTGATCTTGAGCGCCGGTCAGATTGCGGTGTTCACATTGCTGAAGATTCCTTATGGCGTGTTGTTTGCCGTCTTGATTGGCTTAACCACGTTGATCCCCTATGCCAGTGCCTTCACCATCGTTGCGGTGAGTGTTTTGTTGGCTGTTCAAGATCCCGGAATGGGCCTCGCCATTCTGGCGGCAGCGATTGGCGTGGGTCAGATCGTGGATCAGGTGATCCAGCCACGCTTGATGGGGAGCATCGTTGGCTTGCAGCCGGCTTGGCTGCTCATTGCTCTACCGCTTGGTGCGCGAGCGGGCGCCCTATTTGGTTTTGGAGAGCTTCTAGGTCTGTTGTTAGCCGTGCCAGTGGCCAGCTGTATCAAAACCCTGATCGACGCCTGGGCTGATCGTCAGGGCTTTGATCTCCCATCAAGAACGATCAGCTCTGCGCAGGAATGATCTTTTTGTCGACCAGATAACCGATGACCTGCTCAACGCAACTGTCCAGGCTGTTGTTGCCTGTGTTGATGTTGAGCTCAGGCTGTTCGGGTGCCTCATAGGGGCTGGAGATTCCAGTGAATTCCTTGATTTCTCCTGCACGCGCTTTGGCATAGAGCCCTTTGGTATCGCGTTCTTCGCAAACGCTGAGATCGGCTGCGCAGTGGATCTCGATGAAGTCTCCCTCGCTCACAAGGGCTCTGGCTTTGTCGCGGTCAGCCCGAAAAGGAGACACAAACGCAGTCAGAACGATCACGCCCGCATCGAGGAACAGCTTGGCCACTTCGCCGATGCGACGGATGTTTTCTTCTCGGTCGGCGTCGGAAAAGCCCAAGTCCTTGCAGAGGCCGTGGCGAACGTTGTCGCCGTCCAACACGTAAGTGGCAAGTCCGCGTTCAAACAAAGCAGCGTTCACGGCATTGGCCAAGGTGCTTTTGCCCGCCCCGCTTAAGCCTGTAAACCAGAGGATCGAACTGCGGTGCCCGCGTTGCTTAGCGCGCGTGTCGCGATCGACCGAGGCCTGGTGCCAAACGATGTTGGTGGCTTTTGGATTGTCGGCGGCGGCCATGAACGGAACGCGAAAGATGGCATTGTCTCGTGGAGCAAACGATCACGGCGCAATCTCTGCACGAAGCCGGCGAGGTCTCAGCCTCCAGCCCTCTTGGGTTTGTAACCCTCTTTCTTGAGGTACTCGAGACTGAGCTCAACCTGATCACCTTGCAATTCGATCACGCCATCTTTTGCCGTGCCGCCACTGCCAATCCGAGTTTTCAGCTTTTTCAAAAGGGCTTTGAGGCCATCTGGATCCAACTCAAGACCTCTGATCACCGTCACGGTCTTGCCCCCTTTCCCGCCTCGCGTGGGCTGCACGCGAACGACCTGCTCATTCTTCGGTGTAACGCCTGCCGAGGGTCCAGTGGGGCGTTGCAGACTGTCAGCACTGCTGAATTCTTGCCAACCTCCCTTGCGCATGAGCCATTCGCATTCCCTCCCATCCTGCCGCTTCTCACGATGAGTGAGTCCGCTCCTGCTCCTAAATGGGCCGATTCCAGCCGGGGGCTAGGCCGCTGGATTGAACGGTTGATCGGCATTCGTCTATTGCGTCGCCCGCTTTTTTTTCAAGCGCGACAGCTGATCATCCGAACGGCAGAGCGCAACGGGATTCCATGGCGAAAGCGACGGTCTGAATTGATGGCTGCTGCTGCTCCTTTTCTGGTGCAGAGCCGCAGCGAGGGTCTGGTTCCTCCCGCCTACTACCAAGCGCGCTTTCATGCTTACGAGCAGGGCAACCTCTGTTGGCAGGCAGCAGCGGAGGCTGAGCAAGCCACCGATGCGATGGCCCTGCGTATTTGGCCTGAGGAGAAGCTTGCACCGCTGCAGGCTCAGACGCGACTCCGTGATGCGATCCATGCGGTGATGGAACCGCTTTTAAGCGATTCCATCCACGAGGTTTTGGATTTGGGTTGTTCCGTTGGAGTCAGCACCCAGGCGCTTGCCCGTTGGTTGAACCACCGAGCAGATCAACATGGACTGGAGAGGCCACGGCTGATCGGTTTAGATCTCTCCCCTGAGATGCTGGCTGTGGCACGGGTTAGAGATCGCGACAGTTTGATCAGTGAGTGGCGCCATGCCGCCGCCGAACACACCGCTTTGGCGAGCGAGACGGTCGACTTCATCAGTCTTCAGTTCGTTTGTCATGAGCTGCCTCAAAACGCCACCCGTGAGGTCCTGGAGGAAGCAGCGCGACTTCTTAAGCCTGGGGGGGTGCTGCTGATGGTGGATCAGGATCCAGCTTCATCGGTCTTGCAACGCTTACCAGCTGCCGTTGCGACCCTTCTGAAGAGTACGGAACCCTATATCGAGGACTATTTCGGTCTCGATATGAGTGCCACCCTTCTCCAGGCTGGGTTTCGAGATCTGCGCATTACGGCCTGTGATCCACGACATCGCGTGATCGCCTGTTTACGCTGACGCATCGCAAGACGCCGTTTCAGCGGCCTGCCAGACCTGTGACAAGCACTCTGCCGACTGCCAGCACACCCGATCCCGCCAGCCTGAAGCCTTCGGTTCGTCCTGAAGCTCACGGTCGGTTTGGACGTTACGGAGGGCAGTACGTCCCCGAAACGCTGATGCCAGCACTGGCCGAGCTTGAGCAGGCGGCGGCTGAAGCTTGGAAGGACCCAGCCTTCACGACTGAGCTGAACAGGCTGTTGAAATCGTATGTAGGTCGAGCCACTCCGCTCTATGAAGCTGAGAGGCTGACCGCTCACTACCGCCGTTCCGATGGTGGTCCACGCATCTGGTTGAAGCGAGAAGATTTAAACCACACGGGTGCCCACAAAATCAACAATGCCCTCGGTCAGGCTTTGTTGGCCTTGCGCATGGGCAAAAAGCGGATCATTGCTGAAACCGGTGCCGGTCAGCATGGCGTGGCTACGGCAACGGTTTGCGCTCGTTTTGGCCTGGAGTGCGTGGTTTATATGGGTGCGGAAGACATGCGTCGTCAGGCGCTGAATGTCTTCCGCATGCGCTTATTGGGAGCCACCGTTCAACCGGTCACGGCAGGGACGGCAACCTTGAAAGACGCGACGAGCGAAGCCATCCGCGATTGGGTGACCAATGTGGAAAGCACCCATTACATCTTGGGATCTGTGGCTGGCCCCCATCCCTATCCCATGTTGGTGCGTGACTTTCATGCAGTCATCGGCAATGAAGCCCGTGAGCAGTGCATGGAGTGCTTTGGGCGGCTCCCTGATGTGTTGTTGGCATGTGTGGGTGGAGGTTCCAATGCGATGGGGCTGTTTCATCCGTTCGTGCAAGACACCTCTGTTCGCCTGATTGGCGTTGAGGCCGCTGGTGATGGAGTGGCAACCGGTCGTCATGCCGCCACGATTACTGAGGGTCGAGTGGGTGTGTTGCATGGGGCGATGAGCCTTTTGCTTCAAGATCAGGACGGTCAGGTGCAAGAAGCGCATTCCATCAGCGCTGGCCTTGATTACCCCGGCGTGGGACCAGAGCACAGTTATCTGCGAGAAATTGGCCGCGCTGAATATGGTGCCGTGACGGATGATGAGGCGATCTCAGCGTTACGGCTCGTGAGTGAGTTGGAGGGGATCATCCCAGCGTTGGAAACGGCTCATGCGTTTGCTTGGCTGGAAACGTTGTGCCCAACGCTTCCTGATGGCTGCGAAATCGTGATTAATTGTTCCGGTCGCGGTGACAAAGATGTGAATACCGTGGCAGAAAAACTCGGAAGTCAGCTTTGAAGACTGTGCTTCAGCGCTTGTTGAAGTACCCCAGGAAACTTGGCCTTAGTCTGAAATTTTGGGACTTTTTACTGATCTTGGTGATTGTGCCAGTAACCAAGGGCGAGGTACTTCGTCGAGAAGTGAATCAAGGTTCTCACTATCAACGCTTCGGTCTGCATCGTTGGAGACAATCGTTGTGGTTTGTGCGGTCCAGAAATCAACCTGTTTTGTTGTCAGATTGACACCGCTCAAAATGGCAAACAATGCCCCCGCCATGCCGAGTCCGAGGACGATTGCGAGGCGTGTTTTCAATGTTCTCCCTTGGAGCGCCATTTCAGTTCAAGAGATTGTCGAGATGATGAGCTGCACTCTTCACAGCAGCAAGGGCTGTGGCATAGGCCATGCGCATCGGACCCACAAGCGCCACATAGCCCACTCCGTCAGTGGCGCTTGTATAGGTGGCTTGGACCACTGAGCAGTGGTGAAGGGCTTGCTCGGGATGTTCTTGGCCAATCCACACGCCGTATCCAGGGCGGGGAGCGGAGAGGGTCAGGGCTGCGGGACTCTGATCCATTAGTTCCAGGAGTGGTCTGATCTTGGCGCTTTGGCTGAATTCAGGCTCGGCAATGAGCCGAGACACTCCATGAAACAAGGATTTGGTTTCTTGAGAGGTCTGCAGGGTCTGATGACTGTGAATGGCATCGCGGAGCGCCCTGCCGCAGGCCTGCAGTTCTCTTGGAAGTGCATTCCAATTCAAACTGCCATTGCACTCGAGCTGCCGACGCGCCCACTGATCCATCCCCTCAATTTGATGTTCACTGCCGTGGGGCAGCCGCAGGTTGAGGTGACTGGCTTGGCTGGAATTCTCCACCAACATCACTAGCAAGCGCTCCTCGCTGCGAACCAGTCGGATGGCTTCCAGCGCGGGCTGCCTCTGGGTGGGGTGCGTAATCAGGCTCATCAGTCCCGTGAAATCGGTAAGCCGTCTTGCCATGTTTTGGAGCAAATCATCAAGAGCCGCCCAGCGAAGACTGAGTTGGGTTAGCTCCTGATCGAGATGTTGGGCGATCGTTCCGGGCCTAGGGAGAAGGCAATCCACGTAATGCCTGTACCCACTTGGGCTTGGAACTCGTCCTGCAGATGTGTGTGGTTGGGTCAAAAGACCCTTTTGCTCTAGAGCCCCCATGGCTGAACGCACGGTGGCAGCACTGGCTTGCAGATCGAACCTCTGAACGAGGGTTCGGCTCCCCACTGGCTCAATGGTGTCAACGTAGTGGTGCACCGTGGCCTTGAGCACCTCCTGTTGTCGGCGGGGCAGCGGCTGCACAGGCACAAAATCAGCAGATTGATCGTACGGAGGTTTTCTCTTGGATTGGTGGCGTTGTCATGAACCGCTGCTCAGTAACGAGGAACGCTCGGATCGACCTCAACACTCCAGGCATGAATGCCACCTTCCAAGTTCCAGACGTCGTAATCCTGTCCTTGCTCTAAGAGCCAGCAGCCAAAGTTTCTGCTGCGGATCCCGGCATGACAAATCACCACGATGGGCTTGCTGGTGGTCAGCCTTGCGGGCAGATCGGAAAGCCAGAGATTGGATTCACTCAGCGGTAGATGTTCCACCTGCCCGGGGAAGGGAGCGATCTCCAGTTCGGAGTGCTCGCGAACATCAACGAGCTGAAGGGCGCTGCCGCTCGACAGCCACGTGTGAAGGTCTCTGGCGCTGATGGATTGGGGCGAAGAGGATGTCATGGGATTCATCATGAACAAAGATGAGGCCATCCCCACGCCTGCTGCTTCATGAAGGCGCGTTCCTTCCTTTTAGCTGTCGCTGCAGCGGTGTTAGTGCTGCTCACCACCGCATTGGGCTTGTGGTGGGCAATGGCACAGCAGAGCCCCCTGAAGCTTGTCGGCCAACCGCTGGTGTTGCCAAGAGCCGCTCGGTTCGTACCGAAAGACGCATCGCTCAGTTTGCATTGGCTCTCTGATCCTGTGCGCATGCCTGCTTATGCCCAGGCGGTGGCTCCGGTGTCACGCCGTCGCCAAGCGCGGGACAGCACGCGGCAACTGCGGGATGGAGCTTTTGCGTTGGCGGGCTTGGATTTTGTGGGAGAACTCGCGGATTGGATCGGTCCTCAGGTCAGCCTCTCTTTGCTTGCTCCCGTAGCCGATGCGCCGGCGGGCTGGGTGCTTGCGCTCACCAGCCTCGATCAAGACGGTGCCAAGCGTTTCCTCCAACGCTTTTGGCAAACGCGCAGTTTGGCTGGAACCGATCTTCAAATCAGTCGTTATCGGGGAATGGGCGTGATCAGCGGCCGCGGAGCGCTTCTCGGTCGAGAGCCACAGCCCATCGCTACAGCCTTGATTGACGATGACTTGCTTTTGATTGCGTCCAGTCGTGGTGTGCTGGAACAGTCCCTGGATGTGTCCCAACTGGATGCTCTGCACCAGCTGGGCGACGCAGCTTTGGAAGCTGATTTAAAGCAGCTCGGTCGGGGTGCGGCCCTGCTGACTGCCGATCCCGTAGCGATGGCGACGTGGCTTGGAATGCCGAGCTCCATCTCTGATCACGATGACCTGGTTGGTCTAGTGGCAGCACTCGAGCCCAAAGGGACTGCCCTCAACCTGGACGCAGTGTTGCGTTTTCGTCAGCCGCTTGGAAGTGTCGGGAATGGGGTAGCGCTGTCGCAGTCCTTGATGCGTTCAGCCGGTGGCTCGGCATCGGCCCTGGCTTTGCTCTCGGATCCTGCCGGTTTACTGAGCCCTCAAAGTGAGGACCCCATCGCTCAATGGTTAGCCCCTGTTCTTGAGGAGACTCTCCAAACTCTTGGGGACGAGGGGGCTTCAGCTGTGGTGGGGTTGGATGCGGGCCCACTGCTATGGGAGCAGGGAGAAGAGGGTTGGCTGTTGGGAACATCCTCAGATCAGCCCGGCTTGGAGGCCGTGGATGCAGACCTGCAGGCCAAGGGTCTCGTGCGCTCGGCCCTGCCCTCTGATGGCTCAGTTCTTGAGGTTTGGACCCGCCTCGCCCGGCAGCGGCAGCGGGGTGAAGCTTCTCTACAGGCCCAACTTGCGGTGGCTTTAGAACGTGAATCCGGCCAAGACTGGTGGGGGCAAACATTGGATGCTCTAACAACGCGTCAGGATCACTCAGCCATTGAGCCGCGTTTGGATCAATTACGGGCCTTGCAGGACGAAGGGGCGGCGCCTCTGGCACAGCAGTTGGCATTGGCGACAGAGCCCAGTCGCGCTCAGCTCCAAAAGTGGCGGCCCTGGAGCTTGATTCAGTCGGTGGCCGGCCGGCCCCTGCTCCCGGCGGTGCAGGAACTTGCTATGGCCGCTGGTCCCGACCAAGAGGAGGGCGTTGGTCAAGCAGGCTCCAACCGCTTAAGACTCCGCGCTCAGCTGCGATTTGGTTGACCTGCTGCTGTTGCGTCACGGCATCGCGGTTGAGCGCCACCAAGGTGTGGATCATCCGGATCGTTGTCTGACGCCTCTGGGAGTCGAGCGCACATTCAAAGTGTGTTGCCGTCTGCGCGAGCTCGGATTGATCGCCGACCGCGCGTACAGCAGTCCTTGTCGCCGAGCGCGGGAAACAGCTGAGCTGGCGGTGAAAAGCGGTTTAGCCCCTGAGTTCGAGTTCGCCCGTTGTCTTGAGCCTGGAGGGGATCCATGGCCCTTGGTTCAGCGCTTACAAGGCTCGTGTTTGCTTGTAGGGCACGAACCTGATTTGAGCCAGCTGGCTGCGGAGTTAATGGGTGCGCGATCTGGTGGCCTGCGTCTGCGCAAGGCAGGGCTTTGCCATCTCCGTTGGGACCCATCCCATCAAGATCCACGCGGTGTAGCGCAGCTGCAGGCGTTACTAAGGCCACGTCTGTTGTTGTCGGGCTGCGCTTAAGTTGCGTTTATGAGTTGTTGTAGTGGGTGGTGGTGAGTCAGACCGGCGGTAACGAAATCCGGCATGAACGCACGGGGTTGGTGTTTAGGCCCGGTCTGGAGGGTGTCCCCGCCACCCAATCCTCGATTTGCGACATTGACGGCCTGCAGGGGCGGCTCTCCTATCGGGGCTATTCCCTCGATGACCTGGCGGTTCACAGCAGTTTCCTGGAGACCACGTATCTGTTGATCTGGGGTGAACTGCCGACACCGCAGCAATTTCGTGATTTCGAGCACGAAGTGCAGATGCATCGTCGTGTCAGCTTTCGGGTGCGCGACATGATGAAGTGCTTCCCTGCAAACGGGCATCCGATGGATGCTCTTCAATCGAGCGCGGCGTCTTTAGGACTCTTCTATTCCCGTCGGGCTATTGATGATCCTCAATACATCTACGACGCTGTTGTCAGGCTGATCGCCAAGATCCCAACGATGGTGGCGGCCTTTCAGTTGATCCGTAAAGGCCAGGATCCAATCCAGCCCCGCGACGACCTGGCTTACTCAGCCAATTTTTTGTACATGCTTACGGAGCAAGAGCCCGACCCTCTCGCCTCGCGAATCTTTGATCGCTGTTTGATCCTTCACGCTGAGCACAGCCTTAATGCCAGCACGTTCAGCGCCAGGGTGACGGCAAGCACGTTGACTGACCCCTACGCCGTCGTGGCGTCGGCCGTAGGAACGTTGGCGGGCCCTCTCCATGGCGGCGCGAATGAAGATGTGCTCGCGATGTTGGAGGAGATCGGGACTCCGGAGCAGGCCGACTCCTACCTCGAGTTAGCCGTGGCGAGCAAACGCAAAGTGATGGGTTTTGGCCACCGCGAGTACAAGGTCAAAGACCCGCGGGCGGTGATTCTTCAGTCCTTGGCTGAGGAGNTGTTTGCTCGGTTTGGTCACGACGCGCTCTACGACGTGGCCCATGCCCTTGAGACCGCTGCCGCTACTCGACTCGGGCCGAAGGGGATTTATCCCAACGTTGATTTTTATTCAGGCCTCGTCTACAGGAAGCTTGGGATTCCAAGAGATCTGTTTACCCCTGTGTTTGCGATTTCCCGCGTGGCTGGTTGGCTGGCTCACTGGAGGGAACAGCTCGGTGCGAATCGAATTTTCCGCCCATCTCAGATTTATACCGGCAGATCTGCCCGTCATTGGGTCCCTGCCGACGAGCGTGAAGATGCCGCGGGCGCTTAAGTTGCATTTATCTCTTCTCCGACCATGGTGACTTCCCTCGCCACCACCGCGCCGGCTCTGGTGAGCCCGGGTCTTGATCTTGAGCAGAGCTTCAGTCAGGCNCTGGAGGGGCTTGGGCTCTCGGCCCAGGCTGCNCGCATGCTCTGGCTTCCCTTCCCGATGTTGCTGGTCCTTGTGGCCGCCGTTGTTGGGGTTNTGGTCACGGTTTGGCTTGAACGAAAAATTTCNGCTGCCGTGCAACAAAGGATTGGGCCTGAGTACGCCGGAGCACTCGGGGTTCTTCAGCCTCTTGCCGATGGCCTCAAGCTGCTCGTCAAGGAAGACATCATTCCTGATCGTGCAGACAGCATTCTCTTCACCCTTGGCCCTGTGCTGGTGGTGGTGCCAGTGATTTTGTCCTGGTTGATCGTGCCCTTCGGTCAGAACCTGTTGATCAGCGATGTGGGCGTTGGTATTTTTCTTTGGATCTCGCTCAGCAGCGTTCAGCCAATTGGCCTTCTGATGAGTGGCTACGCCTCAAACAACAAATATTCCTTGTTGGGCGGCCTCCGTGCGGCAGCTCAGTCGATCAGTTATGAAATCCCACTCGCGTTGGCCGTCTTGGCCGTCGTGATGATGAGCAATTCCTTAAGTACCGTCGATATTGTTAATCAACAAACTGGAGCTGGTGTTCTGAGTTGGAACATCTGGCGCCAGCCGGTTGGCTTCTTGATTTTCTGGATCTGTGCTCTAGCGGAATGTGAGCGTCTGCCTTTTGACCTCCCAGAAGCGGAGGAAGAACTCGTTGCTGGGTATCAGACCGAATACTCGGGAATGAAATTTGCCCTCTTCTACTTGGGCAGTTACATCAATCTCGTTCTTTCGGCTCTCCTCGTTTCCATCCTTTATCTGGGTGGATGGGGCTTCCCGATCCCGGTTGAATGGCTTGCTTCATGGTTAGGTCAGCCCATTGACGCGCCTCTGGTGCAGCTGATCACAGGCACCGTGGGCATTGTGATGACTATCTTGAAGGCCTACTTGCTGGTTTTCATCGCCATCCTTTTGCGTTGGACCACCCCACGGGTCAGGATTGATCAATTGTTGGATCTTGGCTGGAAATTCTTGCTGCCTTTGGCCTTGGTCAACCTCCTTGTCACAGCAGCCCTCAAGTTGGCATTCCCGGTCGCTTTTGGCGGCTGATCTCGTCACTTCCCCATTCCCGGCGGCATCATGAGGGCCGGGTTTTGATTTTTCGATCGTTCACTTCCCCGATTCCAAACCATGTTCGGCTTCCTCAAACAGGTTGGTGATTACACCAGGGAGGCAGTGGATGCGGCCCGTAATCTCACGCAAGGCCTGTCGGTCACCTTCGATCACATGAAGCGCCGTCCGGTCACGGTGCAGTATCCCTACGAAAAGCTGATTCCTTCGGAGCGGTATCGAGGACGCATTCATTACGAATTCGACAAGTGCATCGCCTGCGAGGTTTGTGTGCGCGTATGTCCCATCAATCTCCCAGTGGTTGATTGGGTGATGAACAAGGAGACGAAGAAAAAAGAGCTACGAAATTATTCAATTGATTTCGGAGTTTGTATTTTTTGTGGCAACTGCGTGGAGTACTGCCCCACCAATTGCTTGTCGATGACTGAAGAATATGAATTGGCAGCTTTCGATCGCCACAGCCTGAATTACGACAACGTTGCTTTGGGTCGCCTACCCACCAGTGTGACGACAGATCCATCGGTCCAGCCGTTGCGGGAATTGGTGTATTTGCCTGCTGGGGAAGTTCACCCCCATGGGGTTTCTCCTGACCGTCCCCGAGCGGGCAAGCTCCCTGAGCAAATCCTTGAGGAACTCAAGGCCGCTGGATCCATCAAGACTGCCGAGGATGATGGGAGAGAATCATCCTCATCAGCTTCCAACGAGGAGGAGAGCGCAGGATGACGATCGCCGCGTCAACGCAGCTCATTTGTTTTTTGGCTCTCAGTGCCGTCATCGTGCTGGGAGCTCTCGGTGTTGTGCTCTTAAGCAACATTGTTTATTCAGCCTTTCTTCTAGGCGGTGTGTTTTTGGCCGTGGCAGGTCTCTACCTCCTGCTGAACGCCAGTTTTGTGGCTGCGGCCCAGGTTCTGGTTTATGTGGGTGCCGTCAACGTCTTGATCCTGTTCGCGATCATGTTGGTCAACAAAAAGGAGGATCTGGCTCCCATTCCTGGGCTCCTCATACGCCGTCTTCTGTCTGGGGGTGTATGCGTGGGCCTCTTTGCTCTTTTGACGCGTGTGGTTGTCACCACGCCCTGGACCAAGGGCCCAATGCCGATTGGGGAAGAAGCAACCGTGCGCATTGGTGAGCACTTGTTTACCGATTACTTGCTGCCTTTTGAGTTGGCATCTGTTTTATTGTTGATGGCCATGATTGGAGCGATTGTTCTGGCCCGTCGTGACGTTCTTTCGGAGGATCCAGTGACGGGTGAAGAGGTTGATCAGGGCCTTATCGAGAAGGCACGCACCCCCTTACTTGTCGACCAGCCTCGCGCCTGAATTCTTTCTCCTTTTTTGTGATGCTCTCTGAGCTTCTTTCCGGTTCCGTTCCTCTCCAGGCCTATCTGCTGTTGGCAGCAGTCCTGTTTTGCACAGGGGTCTGGGGTCTGATCAACAGCCGTAATGCCGTCCGCGTGTTGATGAGCATTGAGTTGATGCTCAATGCAGTGAACATCAACTTGATGTCGTTTTCGTCCTATGTCGATGGCCAACTGATTCGTGGTCAGGTGTTCTCGGTGTTTGTGATCACAGTTGCAGCAGCTGAGGCTGCGGTCGGTTTGGCGATCTTGTTATCGCTTTACCGGAACAGAGTCACTGTGGACATGGAGCGCTTCAACCTTTTGCGCTGGTAAAAGCGACACGCTGTTATGCGTCTTCAACGGGTCTGGCTGATATATCGCGCTGATAGCCCACTGGCGTTGAAAGAAGCTCGTCGCTGCGCCGATGAGCTTGAGACGATTGGTGTGAATTGCGTCTTGGCGATGAGTGGCCTTACGGCAGACCCTTTCCCTGGATTGCTGGCCTCTGAGCCTCGGCTGCCGGATCTTGCGGTGGTGCTGGGTGGTGATGGAACCGTGCTTGGTGCTGCCCGACACCTCGCTGTTCTGGATGTCCCGATTCTGAGTTTCAACGTGGGAGGCCATCTTGGCTTTCTTACGCATGATCCCGGCTTGCTTCGGAGTGAAGGGCTCTGGCAGCGCGTGCTGGAAGATCGTTTTGCCTTGGAACGGCGGATGATGTTGCAGGCGGTGATCCAGCGCATGGGTGACCTTCAAGGTTCCAAGGGAGCCTCTGGCACAGAAGAGGGTCCTCCTGAGCATCAAGAGATTCACTGGGCACTGAATGATCTTTACCTGAAGCCTTATCACGAGGATTTGTCTCCAACCTGCATTCTTGAAATGGAGATCGATGGAGAGGTCGTTGACCAAGTCCGTGGCGATGGCTTGATTTTGGCCTCCCCTACGGGCTCGACGGGTTATGCGATGGCAGCGGGCGGCCCGATCTTGCATCCAGGCATCGATGCAATTGTCGTCAGTCCGATTTGTCCGATGAGTTTGTCGAGTCGCGCCGTGGTGTTGCCTCCCCGATCCAGGGTTGTGATTTGGCCTCTTGGTGATGCCAGCCGGCAGGTGAAACTTTGGAAAGATGGGGCTGCTGGAGAGGTCTTTGGTCCAGGTGAATGCTGCGTGATTCAGCAGGCTGCTCATCACGCGTTGATGGTGCAGCTGGAGCAAAGCCCCTCCTATTACCGAACCCTGTCACGCAAACTTCACTGGGCAGGAAGTTTGCTGGATAGTGCTCCCTCCTCAAACTGAGATGGCACTGGAGATTGAACGGCGATTCCTAGTCACAAATCCCGGCTGGCGGCTTGTGGCTGGACCCCCGCAATCGCTGCGACAGGGATATTTATCCGCTTCGCCGGATGGATTCACTGTTCGCATGCGTTTGCGCGCAGATGGCAGGGCATGGCTGACGTTGAAGGCTCCTGCCGCGGGGATTGCTCGCCATGAATTCGAATACGACATTCCGGCGACGGATGCGGAGGAGCTTTGGGCATTGGCGCCCCATCGCGTGCTTAAAACGCGCTATTCCCTTCAACAGGAAGGAGGCGACTGGGTCGTTGATTGCTTTGAAGGAAGCAATTCACCCTTGATCCTTGCTGAGGTTGAGCTCGAGGCCCCCGATAGCCCTTTGACAATCCCCGACTGGTGTGGCGTTGAAATCACAGGGGATCAGCGCTGGAGCAATGCAGCACTCGCTCACCAACCACTTTCAATGTGGCCCAAGGATTGGATTGACCAATATCAGCTACAAACCTAAAAATTCTTTTGATTTCCTTTAGATTTGGAGCATGGCTCGCGAGGTGAACGGCATGCTTGGTCTTTACGACTCTGATGGCATTCTGCGTTTCACAGGCTTGGATCGAGAAGCCTGTCTCGCCTATGCCAGTCTATTTGGCCTTTCTTTGGCAAGCTGCTCCCTTACAGATATCCCAATCCCTGTACCTCTTCCGGTCAGGTCTCGTCGGAGGCATCAGGGGGAAGGGTGCAGCAATTGAAGCCGTCTCGACAGATTTTCCCGTGATCCATAGCCCAGTTCAACAGGGCTACTCGATTTTTTGAGCCGGTTTTAGTGAACACGTTGCTGACGTGGTTGTCGACCGTGCGCTTGCTGATCGTTAGTCGTTCAGCGATCTCTTGATTGGTCAGCCCCTCGGCAACCAGTTCGATGATCTCGATTTCACGGCTGGAGAGGGAAACAGTCATTGAACAGGGCTCCTAGCCGATGGCCATTCTTCTTGGACCATGCTTTGCATCTTAAGCAGGTATGGAGAACCTGATCTTCCATAGTGTTCTGTAGTAGCGATCGTTCATTTGAGTTCAGCGCTGCAAAGCAGCCTCGAGGCTGGGGCCGTCACCATTACGGCTGAAGTGATGCCTCCACGTGGTGGAGACGCATCCCATGCTCTCGAGATGGCAAGGGGCCTAAAGGGTCATGTCCATGCCGTCAATGTCACGGATGGCAGTCGCGCGGTCATGCGGATGAGCAGTCTTGCGTTGGCTCGCCTCCTTTTGGAGGAGGGCATTGAGCCCGTGCTGCAGATGGCCTGTCGCGATCGAAATCGCATTGCAATTCAAGCTGATCTCTTGGGCGCCCATGCTTTGGGGATTCGTAATCTTCTTTGCCTCACAGGTGACCCAGTTCGTGCTGGTGATCAGCCCAAAGCACGTCCTGTAAATGAACTGGAATCAGTGCGATTGCTACAGCAGGTCACTGCCTTCAATCGGGGCGATGATCCGGTGAAGGGTGAGCTAGCCGATGGCCCGACCGACATCTTCGCTGGAGCGGCGGCTGATCCCCAGTGTGCGAGCTGGTCAGGCTTGGTACGACGCATGCAGCGAAAAAAAGATGCAGGAGCACGTTTTATTCAGACCCAGATGGTGATGGATGCTGCTGTGTTGGAACGGTTTTGTCGTGAAATAGCTGAGCCCATGCAGCTTCCAGTCCTCGCGGGTGTGTTCTTGCTGAAGTCGGCGCGCAATGCAAGTTTTATCAATCGGATGGTTCCTGGTGCTTGCATTCCCGAACACTTGATCGCCCGATTGGAGGCCGCGGCAGACCCGGCGGCAGAGGGAATTCAAATTGCCGCTGAACAGGTTCAGCGATACCTAGGAGTGGCTCAAGGCGTTCATTTAATGGCAATCAAGGCAGAGGAACGCATCCCAGCGATTTTGAAGCAAGCTGGCGTCAGCTTGCCTGGGTGAGATCGGTGCCCAGAAGTTCAGCCATGGCTTTCTGTTGAGGAGAAGGCTCCACTAAGTCCTGGCGGCGAGCATCCGTGATCAACCAATCGAGTGCCGCTTCCTGGAGATCAATGTGATCGCCTTCTTTGTCAACGCAATAGCGGCCAAACACAAGCTTCTCGACAAGCTGCACGCCCGACCCGATCCTGGAGTAATCAAAAATGATCGAGTTGTCGATGGTTGCGCCTTCGCAGATGTAGCAACTTGGTCCAATCATCGTGGGCCCGATCAACGATGCACCATCCTCAATTTTGGTCATCCCTCCCACGTAGACCGGGCCTTCAACGTTGATTTTGTCCCAGTTGGCCGCCACATTCAGGCCCGTAAAGACCCCAGGCCTGACCTCTTTCCCAGGGACGCTAACTTGGCGAACTTCTCCTTGTAGAACACTGCGAATGGCTTGCCAGTAATCAGGCACTTTGCCAATGTCGACCCATTCAAAATCCATGGGCAGGGCATAAAAAGGAGCCCCTTGCTTGACCAAAGCGGGGAATAGATCAGCTCCGATGTCGAAGGATGTCCCTGAGGGAATGTGCTCAAAAATCTCAGGTTCGAAGAGATAGATGCCGGTGTTAATCGTGTCGCTTAAAGCTTCCTCAACATTTGGTTTCTCTTGGAAAGCTTGGATTTTGCCGTCGTCATCACTTACCACCACGCCATAACTACTCACCTGATCCTTTGGGACCGTTTTGGTGACAAGGCTGGCAAGAGCCCCTTTGGCACGATGACGCTTAACGGCCTCGGTGAGGTCGAGGTCGATCAGGGCATCACCACATAACACCACAAAGGTGTCGTCAAAAAAGGTCTGAAAATCTTGGATTTTTTTGAGGCCTCCAGCAGACCCCAGGGCGTCTCCGATCAGTTCGCCGTCTTGAATACTGCCTTCGAAGCTGTAGGCGATTTCGACCCCGAAACGCTGGCCATCGCGGAAATAATTCTCGATTTCCTCGGCCAAGTGAGACACGTTGACCATGACCTCAGTGAAACCATGCTCTTTGAGGAGCTCCAGCAGGAACTCCATCACCGGTTTCTGCAGGATCGGAATCATCGGCTTTGGGATCACATGTGTGATCGGCTGTACCCGGGTTCCCTTGCCTGCGGCCAGGATCATGGCCTTCATTGACGTACCAAGCTTGAAAAAGTGTTCATCAACATAAGAGGGTGATTAAGCGGCAATCGCGGGCAAGGTCGGCGTGATATCTGGCACTTCCAAACTATTGATCGGCAACTGAGTGATTTCACCGGCAAGGAGCAGACGCTTTAAACGAATGGGTGCATGCAGCGAGCCCACTTGCTCTAGTTCCACCTGACCCTGAGAGGACAGAAATAACAGGGCCCAAAACACCCCAACGCGGTCGGTGTCGAGGTCAGCTGCAGCCGCCTCTGCCCAGCGGTTGACGAGAAATTCGAAATCAATCCAGTACAAGGCCTGCTCCCACTCTTTCAAGAAAATCCCCAAGGCTGCAGTCGTTTCAGGGAGTTTTTCCCGGTGGGCCAACGCCGCCACTTGAGCGATCGCTTCGCGATTGCTGAAGCGCTTCTGCCGCTGCCGCCGGCGCATGTCTAGTTCGTCGGTCTCTAATTGCTCAGCGATGGTCTCCAGCTGTTCGATCAGTTCCCCAAGCGTGACTGGCCGCCTTAGGGGAGGTGGAGCAACAGGGCGTCTTAGAAGGTGGCGTTCAGGATGTCTGGGCAAATTGAAGCGGGGATCCAGCCAACCCTGCTCCATCAAGTCAGCGTCAAAGGCGTCTTCCACCATTGGTTCTGGAGTGAGAGTGCTGGCTTCAAGCACCTCCGCTTTAAGTCCCACCAACACTGAAGCAGCGAGAAAGGCTTCGCTGCTCTCAGCTAGATCACGCTCGTAGCTACCTCCCTGTTGGCCCAGCTGAGCGGCAACGCGTCTGGGGACTTCGATGCGTTGTCTGAGTTGGTCTAAGAATCCGTCTACGACTGAAATGACGTCAACATCCCACGGATCAAGAGTGCCGCTTTGGGCGGCATCCTGAAGAAGACGGATCGCAAGACGGGCGCCGGCATCAGCTTTCGAGGTCAGGCCGGCATCAGACAAAGACAACCTCAATCTGATCGAAAGGTATCGGCCCAATCCCGGGGACGCCAGTCCCCACAGGAGATTCGCTTGCTTGTTCCCGTCAATCTTTCACTTTTAAGGGCTGGGGATCGATGTCGATGGTCGGATTTGCCGTTGAAGTCGAGGCCGAGTCGGTGTTGCCTGAGGGCAGGAGCCCTAGTTGGGTCTGCACCGTTGAGCGGTAGCGATCGAGGTCGGTTTCTAATTCTTGAATGCGAACCTGCTGGGCTTCGAAGTCAGTGGCTTTGCCCAATCGTTCCACCGTGTTGAGCATTCCGCTCCAGCTAGCAAAAAGCCAAGCAGCAGCAGCACCGATTCCCGCTGATAGCAGCAGCAGTGCGGCCAGAGGCAAGGTGTATTGCATCCACGGCAAAACGTTCACCGTGGTGGGGTTGGTGTTTTCCAACGTAAAAAACACTGTGCCGAGTCCGAAGATGAAAATCAGACTGAAATTGATCTGACGCATGGCGAACAGAGTGTGCGACAAGCGTCTAAAAATTAAGGAGCGATTCAGTGTCTGAATCGCATTCGCAGAGAAAGGAAGAAGATCTTTACGAGATGGGCTGGATGGCCTCTGTCAGTTTTGGTGCTGAGAACAGAGCTGGGACAGGGGTAGTGCTGCGGATTAAAGGTGCTGTTGGTCTCGTGATCCTTTCCATCGCATCGACATCACGCCTCACAAGAGCTGAGATTGTGCTGCTGTAGCTATCAGTCATCAGCTTTGGATAGAGCCCGATGCCGATGATTGGAACCAGAAGGCAACCAATGATGTAGACCTCCCTGGGCTCAGCATCCACAAGATTGGAGTGAGAGACGAGTTCGCTGTTCTCTTTTCCGAAGAAAATCTCTCTCAACATCGACAGCAGATAGATAGGCGTCAGGATCACTCCGATGGCAGCTAGCCCATCAATCACGATGCGGAAGCTGAGGGTGTAAGCCTCATCAGTAGCAAAACCTGTGAACACCATCAGTTCGCTTACAAATCCGCTCATCCCAGGCAACGCAAGGGAGGCGAGGCAACAAACAGTCCACAGGGCAAACATGATGCGCATTTTTTGGCCAATACCACCCATCTCATCCAGCTGAAGGGTGTGGGTACGGTCGTATGTGGCACCAACGAGAAAGAACAGACTGGCTCCGATCAGACCATGACTGATCATTTGAAGCATGGCCCCACTTGTACCTAGCTCGCTGAAGCTGCCAATGCCGATCAGCACGAAGCCCATATGGCTGATTGAGCTGTAAGCGATCTTGCGTTTGAGATTGCGTTGCGCGAAGGATGTGAGCGCTGCATAGATGATGTTCACGACTCCCAGCACCACCAGCAGGGGTGCGAATTGGGCATGCGCTAAGGGCAGGATTTCGGCGTTAAAACGCATCAACGCATAGCCACCCATTTTGAGCAAAATGCCAGCCAGCAACATGTGCACAGGTGCGGTGGCTTCGCCATGGGCATCTGGAAGCCAGGTATGGAGGGGAACGATCGGTAATTTCACCCCGAATGCGATCAACAACCCCGCGTAACAGAGCAGCTCAAATCCACTGCTGAATCCTTTTTGGGCCAGCACGCTGTACTCAAAATTGGGCACTCCACCGCCAAAAAAGCCCATGGCCAGGGCTGCTAAGAGGATGAAGAGAGAGCTTCCAGCTGTGTAAATAATGAACTTTGTAGCTGCGTATTGACGTTTCTTTCCACCCCAGATGGCCAGCAAGAGATAGACCGGAAGCAGCTCAAGTTCCCAGGCGAGGAAGAACAGCAGCATGTCTTGGACGGCGAAGACGGCAATTTGGCCGCCATCCATCGCCAGGATCAAGAAGAAGAACAGCTTGGGTTTAAAGGTCACGGGCCAGGCGGCCAGAACTGCCAAGGCCGTGATGAAGCTTGTTAGCAGGATCAGAGGCATCGATAGGCCATCAGCCCCAACAGCCCATGTGAGCCCGAGACTGGGCAGCCAGCTCACCCGTTCCGACAGCTGGAGTCCGCTGTAACTGGGGTCATATCCCGTGAGATACGCCGCAGCTGTAATGAGGAAGGTGGTGAGCGCAATACCGAGCGCAAACCAGCGCACCTTCTTGCCATCACCATCATCTGGAACGAATGGAACGATGAAAGCCCCAACGATGGGGAACAGGATCGAAAGGCTCAACCAAGGGAAAGTGGCCGGAACGATACCGCTTGAGATGTCGAATGCCGGATCAAAGGGTGCACTAACGGCAAATTCGAGCACGAGACAGGTCTTTCACCACTGCTCGGAGTGTAGAAATCTTGGGCGAACGCGCATCCACTCGATAGGCGTTGACACACATAACCCTCACTCCTGAAAGTCTGGAAGTCGGAGGATCCGGTCAGCCCAGGGCGCCAAAGAGGACCACCAATGCAATCACTCCACCGAACACGATCAGGGCATAAAACTGGGCTCTGCCGGTTTCGAAGTATTTGAGGCCTTCGCCGCTGCCAAGGGTGAGCAGACCTGTGAGATTCACAACCCCGTCCACAACCTTTGCATCTACTTCCAGGACTTCTCGGGCCAACTTGCGGCTACTGCGAACAAACAATTTCTCGTTGATGGCATCCAAATACCACTTGTTTGCCAAGAAGGCGTTGATGGTTGGGAAGCGAGCGGCAACAAGTTCGCCTAGATCGATGCGGCGCAGGGCGTAGGCAAGGACGGCCACCGTTAGCCCGGTTACTGAAATGGCTACGGAGGCTCCTGCGAGCGGAAGGAATTCTCCCCAGCTGAAATGTTCGGCCATTTCCGCTGCCTCTTCGGGATTCAGCAGCCCAGCAAAGCGACTGTTCCAGGGTGTTCCGAGCAGGCCGATTAGGGCCGAGGGAACAGCGAGAACCGCGAGCGGAAGCGTCATCGACCAAGGTGACTCATGGACACTTCCTGAGGCGTGGTGATCGTGACCCTCCTCTATTTTTTTGCCTGCTGCAGCCATGAGCTCTTGTTGCAGAGCTGAATTGTTCCCTCGGAACTCACCTTCAAAGGTTAGGAAGTAGAGGCGGAACATATAAAAAGCGGTCATGCCCGCAGTGGCAAAGCCAACTGCCCAGAGCAACGGGAAACTGTTGAAGGCCTGGCCAAGAATCTCGTCCTTGCTCCAGAAACCAGCCAGGGGTGGGATGCCACTAATGGCAACACAACCGATCAAAAAAGTGATGGCCGTAATCGGCATCTTTTTGCGAAGTCCACCCATCAGTCGCATGTCTTGGGCGAGGACAGGTTCGTGACCCACCACATCCTCCATGGCGTGGATCACAGATCCAGAGCCAAGGAACAACATCGCTTTGAAGAAGGCATGGGTCACCAGGTGGAACATGCCAGCAACGGGAGCGCCGCAACCCATGGCCAGCATCATGTAGCCCAACTGCGACACAGTGCTGTAGGCGAGGCCCTTTTTGAGATCCATCTGGGTCAGAGCGATCGAGGCACCTAAGAAGCAGGTGATCGTTCCAATGACGGCGATGAATGTGCCTACAGCGGGGAACTGGCTGTAAAGAGGTTCCAGCCTGGCAACAAGGAAAACGCCTGCAGCGACCATGGTGGCTGCGTGGATCAAAGCAGAGATCGGTGTGGGCCCCTCCATGGCATCAGGCAGCCAAACATGGAGAGGAAATTGGGCTGACTTGGCCATTGGCCCCATAAACACCAACAGGCAGAGTGCGAGCGCTGCCCATCCAGGCACCACACCACTGCTGACCGCTGCTGATAATCCATCGGCAATGCCTTGGAATCCAAAGCTTCCGGTGGCCCAATAGAGCCCGAGAATGCCGAGCAGGAGTCCGAAATCGCCAACGCGATTCACGACAAACGCTTTCTGGGCGGCATGAGCGGCGCCTTCGCGGTCGTACCAGAAGCCCACCAAGAGGTAAGAAGCCATCCCCACCAGCTCCCAGAACACATAAATTTCCAGAAGATTGGGACTCACCACGAGCCCCAACATGGAGCTGCTGAAGATGGCTAGATAGGTGAAAAAGCGCACATAACCCTTGTCGTGGGCCATGTAGCCGTGGGAATAAATCATCACCAGCAGCGCCACCGTTGTCACCAAGGCGAGCATCACAGCTGCAAGTGGGTCGACGACGTACCCCATCGGAAGGCTGAAGTCTCCAGCACTCGCCCAAATGAACAGATGCTCGACGGGGGGAGCTCCACCCAACTGCTCGAACAGAACGGCGTAACTAATGACCGCTGCAGCTCCAATGCAGCTGATCAGCAGCAAGGCAACGGGTTTTTTAAGCCGGTTGATGGTGCGATTGAAACTAATCAGACCAAGCCCTGTGATCAATGCCCCAACGAGAGGGAGCACTGGGATCAGCCAGGCAAAATCGGCAGCCGAAGGCATCCGAGTGAAGCAGAGTGTTTTGAGTGTAGGCAGCTCAGCTCAAAAGCCCCTCAAGACGTGAGTGAAGGAAAGCGATGCTTCCTAGTGAGATAAAGCGATGAGCCCACCAAAAAACTCCCACGGCGATCGCTATACCGAGTTGTGCTGGCCGCAGAAACTCACTCCAAACCAGGGTCTGGCGTCCATCTACAACAGCGGCAAAAGGCAACACGGAGGTGCTTTGTTTCAGCTTTACGAAGTCATCACCAAATCGAGCCTTTAGGCGTCGGTCTCCATGCCATACCGCGAAAAGGTGATGTCCGATGAGGCCGATGCAGGTCACGACCATGAAGCTGCTTCCGATCCAAAGGGCATGGCTAAAGCACCAGAGAACCTGACCAACGGCCTGAGGGTGTCGGCTAATCCTGATGATCCCGGTGGCGTAGAGACGCACTTGCGGTTTCAGGACAGCAGGAATTTCAAGCAGGTTGTATGTGGCTGGATATAGGAACAGAAAACTGATGGCTGTTAGCACCCAGATCACGGGTACTAAGCCCTGCACACCTTGAAGATTCCAGAGTCTGAGGCCGTCATACCGATGGGCAAGGAAGTAGCCGATCACGACAATCGCCGAGGGAATGCTCAAGGTGGCGAAAAGCACTCGCCAGGCTCTAGCCCCGATTTTGGCCTCAGCGCGAGTGCGAAGGGCAGCCCCACCGCTGTGAATGACAGCGAAAACCAAGAGCAGCAAGAGCATCACCAAGCTGGAGTGATGCATTCCGCCGCTTAGGAGCTCATCCAAAGAGTTGCTGCATGAGAGGTAATTCTGACGGGCGGTGGGTTCCTTCCCTCTAAAGTTTTTGAGCTATCCCTGCCGGGTCGGCTGTCGCTTATGGCCGATCTGCCTTTCACACTGGATCAGCTGCGTATCCTTCGCGCCATCGTCAGCGAAGGCAGCTTCAAAAAAGCTGCTGACAGTCTTTACGTCACGCAGCCAGCGGTCAGTTTGCAGATCCAGAACTTGGAAAAGCAGCTTGACGTGTCCCTGTTTGATCGTGGCGGTCGCAAGGCTCAGCTCACCGAAGCCGGTCACTTGCTTCTGAGTTACTGCGATCGAATTCTCAGTCAATGCCATGAGGCGTGTCGTGCTCTGGATGACTTGCACAACTTGAAGGGAGGATCTCTGGTGGTGGGTGCGAGCCAAACCACGGGGACATACCTGATGCCCAGAATGATTGGTCTCTTTCGCCAAAAATTTCCAGATGTGGCAGTGCAGCTGCATGTTCACAGCACGAGACGAACGGGCTGGAGCGTGGCGAATGGTCAGATCGATCTGGCCATCATCGGCGGTGAATTACCTGCTGAGTTGAATGAGTTGCTTCAGGTGGTTCCTTACGCAAGTGATGAATTGGCGCTTGTGCTTCCGGTGAAGCATCCCCTGGCTCGTTTGCCAGAACTCAGTAAGGAAGATCTGTACCGATTGGGTTTTGTTTGTTTAGATGCTCAGTCCACCACTCGGAAAATGGTGGACCAGCTCCTGGCTCGTTCTGGCTTGGATGTGCAGAGGTTGAGGATTGAGATGGAGCTCAATTCCCTTGAGGCCATCAAAAATGCTGTGCAATCCGGTTTGGGAGCTGCTTTCCTTCCAGTGGTTTCGATTGAGCGGGAGCTCACAGCAGGAAGTTTGCACAAGCCATCAGTGGTGGGCTTGCAAGTGCGGCGCCAATTAAGGCTGATTACCCATCCCGCTCGCTACTGCTCTCGGGCTGCAGAAGCATTTCGGTGTGATGTTTTGCCGGTATTTGCCAGCGCCGATAGTCCTTTGCGTCAGCCAAGGCCTGCGGCCGAAGGGCCAGAGCCCCTGGTCGCAGATCTCGACACGCCTTAAAACTGATCAGCTTCCGGTGTGAGACCAACAGTGTCGTCGGCGATCCCTTTGGTTAGAAATTTGTTCTGAGTGATATCGGTTTGGTAGACGCAGCGAACAACCGGTTTGTCCCTCACGGATCCGATGTAAGCGAAGGTGTTCATCCTTTGTTTGCACTGCCTTTCCTGAGCAGCGGTGACAGCGCCTTCTTTGCGTAAAACAGACCAGTTTTCTCGGCGAATCACGCAGCCAGGCTGGAGGGTGGGCTGCGTGACAAAGCTGCTGGATGGGTTGAGTGTGGTGTACATCTCAATGTCCATCACAAAAGCACTCGCTCCCCACTGCCTGCAAAACTCAGGATCAGGCACCGCCATATCCAACTGTTGGCTGCTGGCGATATTGCCTTGATCACCCCCTGTGGTGCTCGTGACGGCACTGCCGATGCCGATCCCCACCACCAGCACTCCGGCGAGGACAGCGATTCTGGTGGTGTTGAAACGACCTCCTCCATCTCCACCATCTTTGTTGCCCTGTGGAGGTGGGCTGTAACGAGCTCCTCTGCTCTCATCAGGCCGACGTGGATTTCCGGACCGTGGGCGGTCGTAGGGGGAGCGGCTCACAGAAGTTCAGGTGTGCGGGGCAGGCCCATGGAGTAATTCAGAACTCGGCAATCAGGGTTGTAGCTCAGCTGGCCGGCCTGAAGGAGCTGGCGAATCGTTCCTTCTAATTCAGAGCCGATACGGCGGAGGTTGTAATCGTTCAGAGGCTGGCCCGCGTGGGCGTCAACTAGCTCACGGAAGCGTTGTTGAACGGTTTGAACGCAGCTGTCGTTCCAAAGGAATTCATTGTCTGGATCCAGGTCGAGAGTGAGCTGATTGGGATCTGGGAGGAGCCTCCCGTCAGACACGCGAGCTGTGAAAAGGCGAACGTGGCGAGTGGTGCTCTTTAGCAGGGTGTCGGCCATGGGGGCTTGCATTGCGTAAGGACACCGCGCTTGCGGTTGGTCTCGACTTTAGGAAGCGAACCGGGGCGTGATCCTTTTAAGGTTGTTTTCAAATTGTGGTTTGAAGCATGCGTATCGCCATTGCAGGAGCAGGTCTGGCTGGTCTCTCCTGCGCGAAATATCTGGCGGACGCGGGTCATACCCCCATCCTCATGGAGGCCAGGGACGTTCTTGGCGGCAAGGTTGCGGCTTGGAAAGATGAAGACGGCGACTGGTACGAAACGGGTTTGCATATCTTTTTCGGTGCCTACCCAAACATGCTGCAGTTGTTCAAAGAGCTGAATATTGAGGACAGGCTCCAATGGAAGAGCCATTCGATGATCTTCAATCAGCCAGAAGAGCCTGGCACTTATAGCCGCTTTGATTTTCCAGATTTGCCGGCTCCTATTAATGGTGTCGCGGCAATTCTCGGCAACAACGACATGTTGTCTTGGCCAGAAAAGATCAGCTTTGGTCTTGGATTAGTGCCTGCAATGCTCAGAGGGCAGGGTTATGTGGAAGAGTGCGATAAATATTCTTGGACCGAGTGGCTCAAGCTGCACAACATTCCAGAACGCGTGAATGACGAAGTCTTCATTGCGATGAGCAAGGCATTGAACTTTATTGATCCTGATGAAATCTCGTCAACGGTCTTGCTGACCGCTCTAAATCGGTTCCTTCAGGAAAAGAATGGTTCTCGGATGGCATTTCTCGATGGAGCACCTCCAGAGCGGCTATGTGATCCGATTGTCGAGCATGTTCAATCCCTTGGAGGTGAGGTGCATCTTGATAGCCCGTTGAGAGAGATCAAGCTCAACCCTGATGGAAGTGTTGCTGCTTTCCATATCGGAGGCGTAAAGGGTAAGGAAAGTTTTGATCTCGTTGCTGATGCTTACGTCAGTGCTCTTCCTGTGGATCCTTTCAAGCTGTTGATCCCAGAGCCATGGCAGAAAATGGATGTATTCCGAAAGTTGGATGGTCTCCGTGGAGTGCCGGTGATCAATATTCATCTTTGGTTTGACCGAAAGCTCACTGACATCGATCACTTGCTTTTCAGTCGCTCACCGCTGCTGAGTGTTTATGCCGATATGAGCATCGCCTGTAAGGAGTACGAAGATCCTGATCGATCGATGCTTGAGCTTGTGTTCGCGCCTGCGAAGGATTGGATTGGACGTAGTGATGAAGACATCATTGAAGCCACCATGGGAGAGCTCCTGAAGTTATTTCCAATGCATTTTGGGACTGAGAACCCCGCGAAACTTCGTAAGTCAAAAGTTGTAAAAACTCCACTATCTGTTTACAAAACCACGCCTGGCTGTCAGCAGCTTCGTCCAGATCAGACTACTCCAATTAAAAACTTTTTCTTGGCAGGTGATTACACCATGCAACGTTATTTGGCTTCNATGGAAGGTGCTGTGTTGAGCGGCAAAATGTGTGCTGAGGCTGTCACAAGGGCATGAGCAAGGCCAGCCCAAAGATTTACACAAGAACTTGCTTGATGTGGATTGGAGCGATCACTTCACTCGCTCTTGATTTATGAAAAGCAAGCCTTAACAGGCTGAGAAATACTCTGCACTAAACACCTTTCGTGATGATTTGTAGCCCTATGTTGGCATTAGAATTGATGATTATGAGTCATAAATGACAAATATATGTTTTGGTTTTCTTGGTGTTTTATAGGGGTTATTGCTTTAAAAGTTTTTCTCCGTTGAGTTTCGCCAATTGAGTTCATTCTGTCGTAAACTGATTTTACCATTTTAAGAACAATCTCACTTGTATGTCCATTGCGGCGTGTAGCTCTGCTGATCTGGATTCCGCTTACGAGGCTTGTCGTCTAGAAACTGCTGAGTGGGCCAAAACCTTTTATTTGGGTACTCTTCTCCTTCCCTTTGCTAAGCGGAAGGCCATTTGGGCAATTTATGTATGGTGCCGACGTACCGACGAGTTGATGGATAGTCAGGAAGCTCAGTCAAAATCTGTAACCGAATTGTCTGATCGCCTTGATCGCTGGGAAGCAAAGACCCGGGCATTGTTTTCTGGTCAAGTTAAGGATGATCTAGACATGGTGATGTTGGATACGTTGCAGCGATATCCGCAAGATATTCAGCCTTACCTCGACATGATTGAAGGCCAACGAATGGACCTGTCATGGACACGCTATCCCACTTTTGAAGACCTACATCTTTATTGTTATCGGGTTGCAGGTACCGTTGGCTTGATGACCCAGGGAGTTATGGGTCTCGACGATGCTTACACTTCTGCTCCTTGGAGTCAGTGTCCTGATCCTTCTGACTCAGCCGTTGCTTTGGGAATTGCGAACCAACTCACTAATATTCTCCGTGATGTAGGAGAAGATCGTGCACGCGGTCGTATTTATCTTCCTCAAGAAGATATGCGCAAATTTGGAGTGAGTGAGGAGGATCTTTTATCTGGAAAGATTAACGAGGCATGGATTGAGCTGATGATATTTCAGCTGGCGCGCGCTAGAGAATGGTTCTTTCGCTCTGAGGAAGGTGTTCGCTGGCTGTCTGCAGACGCGCGCTGGCCTGTTTGGACTTCTCTTCGTATGTATAGAGGGATTCTTGACGCAATTGAACGCAACAACTACGACGTCTTCAATCGAC
This sequence comes from Synechococcus sp. SP2 MAG, assembly GCA_030756895.1. Classification (GTDB taxonomy): domain Bacteria; phylum Cyanobacteriota; class Cyanobacteriia; order PCC-6307; family Cyanobiaceae; genus Synechococcus_C. The sequence continues at coordinate 26,250 of JAVBIX010000063.1, read as the reverse complement.
GCGCCTTTGTTGGCAAACTAAGCAAGGCGCTCGAGCTACCCAGATGCTTTGTGATCGCCCAGTCTCGCTAAGTGATCACAAAGCTCAGTTAAATCAGACCGTTGTTTTCTGGTCTGCGAGCAAATCCTTCAACTTGGATAATTCCCCGGCCCATCGTGGGTCGGGTGCTGATTCGGCTTTGGCGTCACTGTGAACGACCTTGTTTACAGCCTTTCGTGCTGAGCCTGGCGCGTTGCCAGGGCCGCCTGGACCGCTACGACGGCCACCTGCTCCAACTGCGTTGCTCTCGCGTCGTTCAGAGCGTTCGACCCGCAAGGTGTTGCCATTGAAATCCTTGCCATTGAATTGCTCGATCAAAGCATCAGCAACTTTTTCGTCGTCGACGTTGGCGAAACCAAAGCCGCGGCAAGCTCCCGTTTCCCGGTCGAGAACGGTTTTGAAGCGGATTCCTTCCCCCACGCTGGTGAGTTGGGTCTCCAACTCTTTGGCTTCAAAGGTTTGCGGCAAATTGCCGATGTAAAGACGCACGCTCATGTGAGGGGGGGGAGAGAGAGAAGAAAACTGCCTATCAGGCCGATCGCTGTCGTTAAGGCAAGTCAGTTAATCACAGCGGCTTGTGAAGCCAAGCGCGTGCGCACTGAATCGCGTCGTTTTGGCTGTGGATTCTTCCAAAGGCTCGTTCAAGGCAAAGATGATCAATGAGTTCCCCTAGTCGGGGTCCTGGAGGCAAGCCAAGCTCCGCCTGCAATGTTCGACCATTGAGTGGTGTACTGGGATGGAACAGCTTGTCGTCCTGATCACGCCATCGACTCAGCCATTCCTTTTGGCGCTCCATTGGCCAAGCCAGCGTGAACGCAGGAAGATCGTCATCAAGCTCTTGATGCAGTTTTAAGCGATCCCGCTCCTCTAGAGCGTCAGCGCTTTGCTGTTGATCTCGCATCCACCACCTTCTCAGTCGCAAGCAGCGTTGAATTTGCTTCCGGCTGAAGCGCAAATCACTCACGCCTTGATCGCTGAGTAACTGCGTTAAGCGTGCGAGCGGTAAGGCGAGTTGTTCTTCTTGTTTTGTCAATGCTTCTGCGTTGAACGTCCTTTGCGGTTGATCGGAGCTCCATGGCGCGATCAATTGCAAGGAGTGCAGCAAATGGATCGCCTGATCAGCGTTGTTGGCTTGAACCAGCTTCAGCAATTCAGCCTGAATTCGCTCTGGTGCCACCTTGGGCAAGTGATGGCGATGGCGCGCAATCATCTCAATAGTGGCTTCGTCAATCGTCATCGAGAGCTCCGCAGCCAGTCTTAGGGCTCTCAACAGCCGTAAGGGATCGTCGAGCAGGTTCAGTTCGTTGACGGCAGTGATGCGTTGATCGCGTAGATCAGCAATCCCGCCACTGGGATCCAACAGTTTTGGTTCAGTTGTGAGGGTGAGAGCAATCGCGTTAATTCGATAGTCACGCCGCAAGAGATCTGTTGTGAGGTCATGACCCTCTTGTCTTGCAAGATCGATGGTCCAGCGCCCCAGCACCAGGCGGGCCATGTCCCTGTCTCGGTCGAGCACCACGCAGGCACCACCAAACTCTTGAGAGAGCTTGCGGACCTGTCCCAGCGCATCCGCTGGAACCACCATGTCTAGATCTGGATGCTCGGGCAAACGGTTCAGCAATCCGTCACGGACGGCTCCGCCCACCAGCACCGTTCCGGCTGGTAGACGATCGAGTGGGATCGGCCAGCGGTGCGGCTGCAGCCTTGTCATGAGTTGACGCGCCATGAGGCCGACCTCCCCCTCCAGAATGGAGTCCTCTTCAGAGGTGGGGTGCATGTGCATCTGCGTGAATTGCCGCTGGGTGGATCGTTGTCAGGCCTATCACGCGGTGGAACGGCAGCATGGTGTGACTCATCTCACTGATAAGCCTGACGTGAGTCCCCAAGATCCACGCATTCATATCAGTCTTCATGACCTCGGCGGGGGTGGCGTCGGCGTGGAATGGGATGTGCAAGCTTGCGCCAGCTTTGAGGCTGATCATGGACGATGGCAGCGATTGCGCCCTGAGCAGGAGTTGCCCCGATGAGCCGTTGGCTGCTGGCTATGCATAGCTCGAGTGAAACCCTCGGCCTTGCCGTTTGCAACGCTGAAGACCCCACTGGGGGAACTCGCACTCTGTCTCGCCAGATGGGACGTCAGCTCACCAATGGTTTGATTCCTGCTGTCGAGGAACTGCTCCCTCGAGCGGAATGGGCTTCGATTGGCCGTTTGGCAGTGAGTACAGGTCCAGGAGGGTTCACGGGGACTCGCTTGACCGTGGTGATGGCACGCACCCTGGCCCAGCAGTTGGGGTGTCCTTTGCATGGTGTGAGCAGTTTCGCCTTGATGGCCGCACGGTTATCTGTGGGCTTGCCAGCCAGTAAGGCCTTAGAGCCCTTCTCGATCGTGCAGACCCTTCCCCGTCGGGGTCGAGTGGCTGGGCGCTACCGCCTACGTTCAGGCTCAGCCCCTGTGGAGGAGCTGGAACGTCCTCGTTTACTCCGAGAGGACGAGGCCCCATCTCCCGCGCTGACCATGGAGCTCGATGTTGGCTCGGATGTGCAGCAATTACTTGAGCTTTGTTGCCAATGGGAGAAGGAGGACACTCCAGGCCCATGGGAGCCTGTGCTGCCCATTTACCCCACATCGCCTGTTGGACCCGTCTAATGGCCCTAGGTTGGCGCTCCTCGCTCGTGATCCTTGCTGCTCTGGCGTGGGCGACCACTACAGGGCCCTTAAAGCCTTTCCGTCAGGCTCTCTTTACGGTTGAGCCCCCGCAACGCATTCTCGTGCTGGGTGGAGATCTCGATCGCGAACGGGTAGGACTGCGCTTGGCGCAGCAGTTGGAGCTTCCTTTGCTGGTGAGTGGCGGCAGCAATCCGGAGTACGCGCAATGGCTTTTACGGGATGCGGGGATGGATCAAAGCCGGGTTGTGCTCGATTACAGAGCCAAAGACACCTTCACCAATTTCACATCTTTGGTGGATGACTTGAAACGCGATGGTGTGAGCCACGTTTATTTGGTTACGAGCGAAGATCATTTGCCCCGTGCCATGACCGTGGGACGGCTGGTGGCGGGAAGTCGAGGAATTCGTCTCACTGGGGTGTCCGTCTCTTGTCAGCCTTCCTGTCGAAAGGAGACATTTGGCAAGCGCTTGGGTGATGGGATCAGGGCGTTGACCTGGGTTATCACAGGTCAGGACCTCAAACCTTGGGCGCTACGGAATTGGCCTCAAGGATTTCCCACGCCTTGATCGATCAAGGCATTGATTCGCCGCTGAAGCTCCCGGGTAGTGGCTTCTAGTTCAGGCTTTCTTCGACTGGTCGGCGCTGGGATTGGTTCTCCGATGCGAAGTGCAACGGGAACGAGTCTTGGCCAGCCTCTTCCACCCCCTAGGGCGCGATGGCTGTTGATGATTGCTACAGGGAGAAGGGGGGCTCCACTGCGCGCAGCAAGCAAGGCTGCACCTGGTCTTGGTTGATTTACGCGGCCGTCCGTTTGACGGGTGCCATCAAGAAAGACACCGATCGCCCAGCCTTCTTCAAGTCGAGCTGTTGCTGTACGAATCGCTTCTCGATCACTGGCTCCCCGTTTCACGGGGTAAGCACCGCAGGCGCGAATAATGCTCCCCAAAATTGGAATCTGGAACAGTTCGGCTTTTGCCATGAACGCCACAGGACGGCCCAGGGCGTGGCCAAGCAAAGGTGGATCGAGATGGGACCCGTGATTTGCGACCACCACCAACGGTCCATGAAGGGGAACCAAGGCGTTGCCGCTCGTGCGCCCCTTTAAGAGTCCTCGAAAGATAGGAAACACCAGCAAGTAGCTCACGAGCTGATACATCAGGCTCGGTTTTGGCGTGACGGACGTCACAACGGCAGAGCCATTGCTCGGGCTGGACACAAGAGGGGGCATGGCTTCTTAGAGACCTAGATCAGCGGAGCTCGAGAGCTGGGCGGTTGTGACACCAGCCATGGCCCTTTTGGCCAAGCCACTGAGCACATTCCCAGGCCCCACCTCGATCAAGGTGTCGACCCCCGCTGATGTCAGCGTCTCCATGGTTTCTCTCCAGCGAACGCCCGTGGTCATCTGCTGAGACAAGCGTTGTTTCAATTGGGAGGCGTCGCTGCAGGGGGTTGGATCGGTGTTGCTCAGCACAGGGAAGCGAGCATCTTTAAAAGTCAGGCCCTCCAGATGGAGATTGAATGCTGCAGAAGCTTCTGCCATCAAGGGCGAGTGGAAAGCTCCGGAGACGGCCAGAGGAATCGCGCGCTTGCAGGTGAGTTGGTCACTCACGCTCTTAACAGCCTCAGGGTTCCCTGAGATCACCACCTGAGCAGCGCTGTTGTCATTGGCGATCACCACACCATCCGTATCCTTAACAAGGCTTTCAAGCTGATCGCGGTCAAAGCCGATGACGGCAGTCATCGCTCCTCCTCCAGCGGCTGCCATGAGCTCGGAGCGCCGCTGCATCAAGGCAAGGCCAGTGGTCACATCGAAGACCCCCGCGGCGTAAAGCGCCACAAGTTCTCCAAGGCTGTGGCCAGCGACAAAGGCCGGCTCACGCTCCTGCCTGCGCAATTCATCCACAATCAGGCTTTCAACGATGAAGAGCGCTGGCTGGGTGTTGCGGGTGTCGTTGAGATCAGCAGGATCGGCTTGTGCATCGGCCGCCCCTTGGCAGATCGCCAGTAAATCTCTGCCAAGCAGGCGGGACGCAAGTGCAAACCGTTCTTCCGCTCCAGGAAGGGTCAGCACGGGCGCAGCCATGCCCGACTTCTGAGACCCCTGACCGGGGAACACCCAGGCAATCGTCATCGTTGGCAGGTAGAGATGGCTGGGAGCTTAAGCGGGACCTTGCCAACGCAACAACGCGGCTCCCCAGCTAAGGCCAGCTCCAAAGCCACTACTCGCTAAAAGGTGACCAGGAGCCACGCGGCCGTCGCGCACGGCTTCATCAAGCATGAGCGGGATCGTGGAGGCAGAGGTGTTGCCGTAGTTCGCCAAGTTGCTCAAGACCTTGGAGTGAGGAATAGAAAAGCGATCCGCCACCGCATCCAAAATACGCTGGTTGGCTTGATGAAGCAGAAGCCAGTCCAGTTGGTCGGGGGTTGTTTTTGTTTGCTCTAGCAGCTCCTTCAGGATGGCTGGGACTTCGCGCACGGCAAATTTGTAGACCTCCTGTCCATTCATCTGAATCGGCAGATAGCCGCCGCATTGATGGCGGGTGGTGTTGACCAAAGGAAGACTGGTGGGGATCTGCGGCAAGGTCAGGGAATGGCCGCGACTGCCGTCGCTGCGTAGCCGGAAACCGAGTAAACCGTCGTCCTCTGCAGAAGTGGCTTCGAGAGCAACGGCTCCAGCCCCATCTCCGAAGAGCACACAGGTGCTTCTGTCGTCCCAGTCGACAAAGCGGCTCAACTGGTCAGCGCCAATCACCAGAACCCTTTGCATGGCGCCTGTGCGCAGGTATTGGGCGGCTGTAACAAGCGCAAAAAGAAAGCCGCTGCAGGCCGCCGTGAGGTCAAAAGCCACGGCATTGCGCGCTTTCAATCCGGCCTGAACCCTTGGTGCAGATCCAAACAGGTCGTCAGGGGTGGAGGTGGCAAGTAACACCAGGTCGAGGCTGTCTGGCTCCCATTTGGCCATCGCCAGGGCCTGTTGCCCAGCACGGACAGCCAGATCGTTCAGCGATTCGTCCGGGGTGCTGACGCGTCGAGACTGAATTCCGGTGCGGGTGCGAATCCATTCGTCACTTGTCTGCACCCGCTCGCTGAGGGCAGTGTTGCTGATGGTTTGGTTCGCCTGGGCGCTGCCACTTGCGACCAGAGCCATGCCACGGAAGGGTGGGGGAGAGCCAGCCAAAGTGGAAGCGCTTTGAGTGGCGTCAGTCAATCACAGTCCAGAAAAGGTTCTTTAGCTTTTAAGTGGTGCAGGCTTGCTGAGTTCGGCGAGATCGTCCATCACACCATGACTTGCAGCAGAGTGAGCCAAGCGCAGAGCGCTCACCACGGATAGGGCTTTGCTGCTTCCGTGGCCGATAACGCAAATCCCATTTACGCCAAGCAGAAGTGCGCCGCCATGTTCGGCATGGTCGAGCCTTTTCTTGATGCGTTTGAGATTGCTGCGTAAGAAGGCTGAGCCAACTTTGCCGCGGCGTCCCCTAGGTAATTCAGCCCTGAGCACGCCGAGCAGAACGCTGCCGACGGATTCAAGGAATTTCAACAGCACATTGCCCGTAAAGCCATCGCAAACCACCACATCAAATTCACCGGAGAGCACATCTCTTCCTTCGCAATTTCCTGCGAAATGAAGACGGGTTTCCTCCCGGAGTAATTCGTGGGTGCGTAGAGCTAGTTCATTGCCCTTGCATTCCTCTTCGCCGATGTTGAGCAAGCCAATTCGAGGGCGATCGACTTGGAGGACGTCGCGGCAATAAATGTTGCCGAGCAAAGCAAATTGATGCATGTAGGCGGGCTTGCAGTCCATATTCGCTCCCACATCCAGCACCAACACGGGCTGGCCGGGGTCTTTGGTGGGGAAAAGGGCTCCAATGGCGGGGCGATCGATCCCGGCTAGGCGACCGAGGCGAAAGATGGCCGAAGCCATCACAGCACCAGAATTTCCCGCGGAGTAAATCGCCAAGGCGTCTCCGCGTTTCACCAGATCCATGGCCACATTCACGCTGGCATCACGCTTGCGCCGGACAACAGTGGCTTCCTCGTGCATCTCCACTGAAGGTCCGCTGGGGATCAGCTCAAGGTGCCCTGCGTTGATCGCGTTGTTGAGCGGTGCTGTGAGTCCAGAGATCTCAGCGGCCTCCATGATCCGGTTGGTTTCGCCGACAAAGCGGATCCGCAAGGGAAGCCGATCGATGGCTTGAAGAGAGCCCTCCAGGATCTCCCCAGGAGAGTGGTCTCCACCCATTCCATCCACGGCTACCCAAAGGCGATCACTGTCATTGATGAGCCCGTCATCACCGACTTCTGCGGTTTGCAGGCGGCGCAGAGGGTCCATCACCGGTTGGAGCATCTGTCCAGCCATGCTCCCGGCGTTGGTGACGACGCTTCCTGCCATCGATCCGACCGATTCAGCCACATTGCCCGCAGCGCTGGCAGAGGTGGTAGCAGTGTCAACAAGACTGGTAACTGCGCTGTTGCGCCGATACCAAATCACAAGTCTTCTCACCGCCTTGGATCGGCGTGGTTTGCTCCGGGCTTCGTCGGCCGGGCTTAATTCAGGATCCTTCGGGTGCAACGGAATCGATGATGCGCTGGAACAAGTAACCGGTTCCCCGAGCCGTCAGGATTAGCTCGGGATTGGCCGGATCGTCTTCGAGTTTGGAGCGAAGCCGTGAGATATGAACATCCACGACCCTGGTGTCCACATGACGTTCAGGTGTATATCCCCACACATCCTTCAAGATCTCACCGCGGCTGAATGGTTCGCCGGAGCGACCCACGAGCAGTTCCAGGAGGCTGAACTCCATTCCAGTGAGGCGGATCCGTTCATCTGCACGGAACACCTGGCGCTTATTGGTGTCGATGCGTAGATCTGCTACTTGAATCACTCCAGAGTTGGGGATTCCAGCGACCTGCTCTTTCTCAACTCGGCGAAGAACGCAGCGGATTCTTGCTTCAAGCTCTTTGGGACTAAATGGTTTGACGACATAGTCGTCAGCACCGAGTTCAAGGCCGGTAATTCTGTCCGCAACGTCACCCAAAGCGGTGAGCATCACGATCGGAACGTCCGACTCCTTGCGCAATTCTTGACAGACGCCGTAGCCGTCAAGTTTTGGCATCATCACGTCCAAAACCACCAGATCTGGATTGCACTTTTCAAAGCTCTCGAGAGCCTCAGTGCCGTCGCAGGCGGTTACTACGTTGTAACCAATCATCGACAGACGAGTTTCCAGAATGCGTCGGATACTGGCCTCGTCGTCGACAACGAGAATGGTTTCTTTGCTGGCGGCTGTGGCCGTCATATCCGAACTTATTTCGTACTGGTATTGGCTACACATAAAGGGACGGAGGCCCCATTCATTCATCGAAAGCCAACTTTCTTCATAGTTCGACGTGTCCCGACCCGCTTCAATCTTCGTTTGCCAGAGCTGTGGTGCGCAGACTCGGCAGTTTTTTGGCCGCTGCAGCAGTTGCGGGAGCTGGAATTCTCTGGTCGAGCAAACCGCTCCGAAACACGACGGCCGGCGCAGGCGCGCTCCTGCTGAGTCAGCAGCGGCTCCAGTGGCGCGACGTTCCACCGCTATGGCCGATCTGGGTGATCGACCGATTGAGCGTCTTGAGAGTGGCTACCCAGAATTGGATCGCGTCTTGGGCGGTGGAGTTGTACCCGGTTCGCTCGTGCTCGTAGGGGGTGACCCAGGGATCGGCAAAAGCACCCTGCTGCTGCAAAGCGCATCTGTCATGGCGAATCGCCTTTCCGTTTTGTATGTCAGCGCTGAGGAATCAGCTCAGCAGGTGAAGTTGCGCTGGTTGCGCTTGGGTGGAGAGAGCGAGGGACTCCAACTGCTTGCTGAAACAGATCTGGAGTTGGTGTTGGAAGAGCTCGAGGCTCTGCGGCCCGATGTGGCGATCATCGACAGCATTCAGGCTCTGCATGACGCCAACCTGTCGAGCGCTCCGGGATCAGTGGCTCAAGTGCGGGAATGCGCCGCGTCTCTGCAGCGATTGGCCAAGCGTCAGAACACGGCTTTGCTGCTTGTCGGCCACGTCACCAAGGAGGGGATGTTGGCAGGTCCGAAGGTTCTCGAGCATTTGGTAGATGCCGTGCTCACCTTTGAGGGGGATCGTTTTGCGAGTCATCGACTCCTGCGTGCCGTTAAAAATCGCTTTGGGGCCACCCATGAACTTGGCGTGTTCGAAATGCAAGGCCAAGGTCTTGTGGAGGTCAATAACCCGAGCGAGTTATTCCTGAGTGGAGATGAGGCCAGCGGTGTCGCCACGATTGTGGCCTGTGAGGGTACTAGGCCACTTTTGGTGGATCTACAGGCCTTGGTCAGTACAACGAGCTATGCGAGTCCAAGACGAACGGCTACAGGGATTGCTGTGAATCGTTTGCATCAGATCTTGGCGGTGCTGGAAAAGCACATGGGCCTGCCTCTGTCCCGTTTTGACTGTTACCTCGCTGTGGCGGGTGGTCTTGATGTGGAGGAGCCTGCGGCTGATTTGGGCGTGGCTGCAGCTGTTGTGGCGAGTTATCGCGATCTCATCTTGCCGGCAGGCACCGTCCTGTTAGGTGAACTTGGTCTTGGGGGGCAGCTCAGGCCTGTTGGTCAGTTGGAGTTGCGCTTGCAAGAGGCCGTCCGTCTTGGATTCAGACGAGCTGTGGTTCCGAAAGGGTGCGGACTCGGAACGGGGGAGGCCAGCTTGAACTTGGAGCTGCACGAAGCTGGCTCGATCACCGAAGCGCTGGTCCTTGCCCTTGGTGTTAACCCTTCCGATGACCAAGCATGACCTTCAGAAGTACACGTCCACGTTGCTGCGGCCGGTTGATTTGAGCCAATTTTCAATATCGAGATAGCCACCTGGATTCAGCCTGACGGCTTGGGTCCAAACATCTGCTGCTAAGTCAAACCAGCCATCCGCATCATCACGACGACCCTCTTCTTCAGCAGTGCGGCCGCGTTTTTCATAGATCAGGCCCATGTTTTTCAGGCATGACGGTTGTTTTGGGTTCTCATCCAATGCCTTTTGGTAGGTCTCTAGCGCGCGCTCTTCCTCCCCATTGCTCATGTAAATGATGGCGATATTTTTGAGGGTCTCGCCCCTATCGATCGCGTTCTCTTCCAGCTTCAGGCTTTCCTCGTAGTTTTCCAAGGCTTCGGCGTAATCACCGTCGTTCTGGGCTGAGAGCCCGTCGCGGTAATACACATAAGCTTCTTTGGCACGGGCATTAATCGGCAGTAGCTTCACGATGAGATCGGCCATGACCGTGAAGCTTTTGTCGATGAAATTGTCGTTTCGGTTGCTGCGCGGCACAGGAAGCCAAAAAAGGTGTGACTCCATCCTGACTGGAATCAGCAGCCCTGCCTAGCGTTCTTTTATGCGTTCTGCAGTTGTGACAAATTCCGCCAACGCCACAAAGTCACCCCCCACGATGCTCCTAGACGTTGATGGCATGAAGTGCGGTGGTTGCGTGCGTTCGGTTGAACGCACGCTCCTAGATCAACCCGGTGTGTGCGAAGCCAGCGTGAATCTGGTCACTCGTAGCGCTTGGCTTCGCTTTGAAGAGGATGCCGTTGCTGATCTTGCTGGCGTCGTTGAGGCTTTAACGGCGCGAGGTTTCAGTGCCCACCCTCGAGAAACGAACGCGTTCGGTTCATCGGTTGAGGCAGATCGCAGCTGGGGTTGGTGGCAGCAGTGGCGTCAGTTAATCGTCGCGCTTGTCCTGCTCGTATTGTCCGTGGTCGGTCATCTGGCTGAAGCCGGAACGGTCAATGTTCCACCTCTTGGCTCGCTTCCTTTTCACGCAGGCTTGGCCACTGTTGCTTTGGTGGGGCCTGGCCGCCCCATTCTGATTGCCGGATGGCGATCCGCCCGCATGGGGGTGCCGACGATGGACACCTTGGTGAGCCTTGGTGTTGGAAGTGCCTATTTGGCGAGCTTGGTTGCTTTGGCTTGGCCTCAGGTGGGTTGGCCCTGCTTCTTCAACGAGCCAGTGATGCTCTTGGGTTTTGTGTTGCTGGGACGCTTTCTTGAAGAGCGAGCGCGCCGTCGTACGGGCCGGGCACTGCAGGACTTGGCGGCTCTCCAGCCTGATGGTGCTCGACTGTTGATGGACGATGGCACGATCCGTGAGGTGTCGGTTTCGGCGCTACGCCCGGGTGAATGTGTGCAGCTTTTGGCCGGCGACCGCGTCCCTGTGGATGGAATTGTGCGTGAAGGGCATTCGGCTGTGGATCTCTCAAGCCTCACTGGGGAACCCTTGCCTTTGGATGCCTCTCCAGGTGCTGAGCTCAGTTCAGGGAGCCTCAACCTTGAGGCCACCTTGATCATTGAGGTTCAGCGGATTGGTCGTGAAACCGCTCTGGCTCGGATCATTGATTTGGTGGAGCAAGCCCAGGCAAGGAAGGCGCCGATTCAGGGTCTTGCCGATCGCGTGGCCGGCCAGTTTTGTTATGCGGTGGTGAGTTTTGCCATTCTCACCTTCCTGTTTTGGTGGCAGGTCGGTTGTCGACTTTGGCCTCAGGTTCTTGATGTCCCTGTCGCGTTGATGGATCACGGCCATGCGCATGGTCTGCATGGCTCTCTCGGTGCGGGGGCTGAGACGCCGCTTGGTCTTGCTCTCCAACTTTCCATTGCGGTGCTTGTGGTGGCTTGTCCTTGTGCTCTGGGATTGGCCACTCCTACCGTCATCACTGTCTCGTCAGGTTTGGCAGCGAAGCAGGGCTGGTTGTTTCGAGGCGGAGATGTGATCGAGTTGGCAGCCTCCGTGCAGCGCATGGTGTTCGATAAAACCGGCACTCTCACGCTCGGACGGCCCCTGGTCGATTCGGTGTTGGCCAGCGAAGATCCCTCTCAAACGCTTCAGCTGGCGGCAAGTCTTGAGCAGACGAGCCGTCATCCACTCGCCCATGCGTTGTTGCAGGAGGCGCAACGGCTTCAGTTGCCTCTTTTGGGGGTTCAGTCCAGCCGCACCACTCCGGGTGCAGGAATGGAAGGTCGCTTGCAGGGCGTGGATGGTCTGGTGCGCGTCGGCTCGCCGGAATGGCTGCGTGATCAAGGTGTTTTCTGGACGAAGCAACAGCAACAAATGCTTGATTCGGCTATCCAGCGTGGGCAGTCGTTAGTGGCTGTTGCTTTGGCTGAGACTCCTCTCGGCCTCGTGACCGTCGACGATCGACTTCGACCGGATGCATCGCTCGCCATCCAGCGCTTACGAGACCAGGGTCAGTCCGTTGCCATGTTGAGTGGTGATCGTCGCCAGACCGTTGAACGGGTGGGACGTGAGCTTGGTTTCGCTGACGCCGATTTGGCTTGGCAGCTCTTGCCTCATCAAAAACTTGAACGCCTTGAGGTTTTGCGAGAGCAGGGTGCTGTGGCGATGGTGGGTGACGGAATCAACGATGCCCCTGCTTTGGCGGCAGCCGACCTCGGCATCGCAGTCGGCACAGGGACTCAGATCGCTCAGGACACGGCTGATCTTGTGCTGCTCGGTGACCGGCTTGAGGCTGTGCCTGAGGCGCTTTGCTTGGCCAGGCGAACGATGTCCAAGATTCGTCAGAATTTGATTTGGGCTTTTGGTTACAACCTCATCGCTTTGCCGATTGCGGCTGGTGTGCTTTTGCCTGGCTTTGGTCTTCTGCTGTCACCGCCCCTTGCAGCACTGCTCATGGCGTTTAGCTCGGTGTCTGTTGTGCTGAATGCCCTCAGCTTGCGGCTTCGCTAACCATGGCCAGGAGCAGGGGGCGACTGTTGGTGCTGGAGGGTATCGATGGTTGTGGAAAAACTACCCAGCTTGAGCAGCTGTCCAGTTGGCTCCCCAATAGCGGACTGATGCCCGATGGATCTCAGTTGGTTGTGACCCGAGAACCAGGCGGAACGGCCCTGGGGGTAAGTCTTCGACAGCTTTTGCTCCATCCCCCTCAAGATGCTGACCCGGGGCCTACAGCAGAGTTGTTGTTGTATGCAGCGGATCGTGCCCAACACGTAGACCGAGTTATTCAGCCCGCTTTAGAGCGAGGTGATTGGGTGCTCAGTGATCGCTTTACTGGATCGACGATGGCTTACCAGGGCTATGGACGAGGTCTCGATCGGGAGCTCATCACTAATCTCGAGCGCATTGCCACACGAGGCCTCAGCCCCGACATGACGGTTTGGCTTGATATTCCTTTGGCCTTGAGCGTTCAGCGGCGTGGAAGTCGCGAGGAAGATCGCATCGAAGCGGAAGGACTTGCTTTCTTGGAGCGTGTGTCCAAGGGCTTTTCTGACATGGCGAAGGCACGTGGCTGGGTGTCGGTTGTGGCTGACCGTCCGCTTTTGAAGGTCGCGGAAGCGATTCAAACGGCCTTGCTCTCCAGAGCTGCGGTTTGGCGGTGATGAGCGACGTGTTGCTTGAAGAGCAAGATCTGTTTGCTGATCTGGTGGGCCAGCCTCTGGCTGTGACCCTTTTAAAGGCAGCCCTGACGCAAGGGCGCCTTGCTCCTGCCTATCTTTTTGCTGGCCCAGAAGGCGTTGGCCGTCGCCTAGCTGTTCTTCGCTTCCTCGAGGGTGTGATCAGTGAGGGCCAGTGCAACCAACGCCAGAGGCGGCGCTTGGCAGAACGCAACCACCCTGATCTCCTCTGGGTCGAACCCAGCTACAGCCATCAGGGGCGTTTGATCTCCCGCTCTGAAGCTGAGGAGGAAGGAGTAAGTCGGCGAACCCCTCCCCTCGTGAGGTTGGATCAGATTCGAGACATCAGCCGCTTCTTGTCACGGCAACCGCTTGAGTCGTCGCGCGGCCTTGTGGTGCTCGAGGATCCGGAAGCGATGGCGGAAGCCGCCGCCAATGCTTTGCTCAAAACTCTTGAGGAACCGGGCCATGGAGTGTTGATCCTGCTCTCAGCGGCTCCAGAACGGCTGCTCTCAACCATTCGTTCGCGCTGTCAGCTGATTCGATTGATCCAGCTGAGTGCTGAAGACATGCAGTCAGTTCTCCAACGTTTGCCCGCTGAAGTCGACCAAGAGGCAGTAAAGCAAGGGCTCATGCAGCCAGAGTTGGTTGCAATGGCTGGTGGTTCGCCAGGTGCGCTACTGGGCCATGTCAGGCAGTGGTCACGTGTTTCCCCCGAACTGATGGGACGTTTGCACTCCCTGCCAACCCAACCGATCGAAGCCCTTGCGCTCGCCCGTGATCTCACTGAGGTTCTTGATGGAGAGCAACAGCTTTGGCTCATCAATTGGCTGCAGCAACACCTTTGGAGGCTACAAAAAAGTGAGGTGGTTCTTCGAAAACTTGAGCGACTACGCGTTCAATTGCTGTCGTTTGTGCAACCCAGATTGGCTTGGGAAGTCACATTTTTGGATTTGATGGGACTTTGATCGTTGTCAATCAGGCTGTGGCCCGATTCGATGCTTCAGATTTTTGCTCTCGATCCTTGCGGGCTTGAGCAAGGACATCATGAAGTCCATCAAGTTGAGCACCCGTGGGCAGCTCGAGGCAGTAGCCGGCCCCATAGACCGTCTTGATGAAACGGGGTTTACGTGGATCTGGTTCTAACTTTGTGCGTAGGTGACGGACGTGAACCCGGATGGTTTCAATGTCGTCGTCTGGCTCATAACCCCAAACTTCTTTAAGGATGAGAGAGGGGGCAACCGTTTGGCCGTGGCGCTGGAGCAAACAATGCAGAAGCTCGAATTCCAAGTGGGTGAGACGTACCGGATGATCGAACCAGATCGCCTCAAAGCGCTCGGGCACCAAGGTCAGAGGCCCATAACTAAGAATTTCATGATGATTTCCAGATGTTCCGATAGGAGCTCTGTCACTTCGCCTCAGTAGCGCTTTTACACGCGCTTGGAGTTCCTCGAGATCAAATGGTTTTGTGAGGTAATCATCTGCGCCTGAGTTGAATCCGCTCACTTTGTCTTTCGTACCACCCAGAGCTGTAAGCATCAGGATCGGAATGGAGGCTGTCCTTTCATCTCTGCGCAGTCGTTGGCAGAGCGTGAGCCCATCAACATTGGGAAGCATTAAATCCAGAAGAATTAAATCTGGAATGTATTGAAGTGCGAGCGCCTGGCCCTTGATACCGTCATCGGCTCGTTGCACGTCAAAACCACTGTGCTCTAAGTGCCCACCTACCAGTTCGCTCATGTCCCGGTCGTCTTCGATCAGCAGGATGGAAGGCTTCATCTAAGTGCTGGCGAAAAAAACGAGTGGACGAGGTAGTGCCGCGTCATTAAGGAGTAATTCTCTCAAGATCAACCAGTTTGTGCAGAATTCAGGTTCTCCCCTTTCATGGTTGGCATGTCCCTGAAAATTGTTTGACTGACTGGGATTTAGCGCAGTAACTCGAAGATCAGCTCGCGCGGCTCTACAGGAAATCTTCTGATTTGGATGGCAAGCAGGGGCAATTTCTTCGGATTGAAGAAATTGCATTGCCGAAAAGGCAAAAAAATGTCACCACTTTGAGAGTGATGACATTCGTCTGAAACTCCCCGGGCGGGATTCGAACCTGCGACCAATCGATTAACAGTCGACCGCTCTACCGCTGAGCTACCGAGGATTGAGACCACGAGACCTTAACTGTCTGGCCCTGACTTAGGCAAGTGCCTTGAGCGTGCGCCGCAAAGCTTGGCCTTTCTCCCAAGGGCCAATCGCGCCATTTTTCATCAGCGCTGCGCCGTCAGCATGGTCCAGTTCATCCAGTCGATGCGTGATCCAAAGAGCTGTGAGTGGATTGAGCGAGCGGTGACAAAGCTGTTGAACTGTTGCTAGGACAGAGCTTTGGCTCGATGGGTCCAACAGTGCTGTCGGCTCATCAAGCAACATCAGTTTTGCTTCACTGGCTAGAGCACCAGCGATAGCCAGACGCTGCTTTTGGCCTCCGCTCAATGTGTGAATTTGCCTTCCTTCCATGCCAGCGAGTCCAACCTGCTCCAGCAAGTGGGCGATCCGCTTGCGTTTCAAGGAAGGAGCAAGCGTGGGGGGAAGGTTGAGCAGAAGGTCGCTACCGCAACTTGGGAGCAACAACTGATGGTCGGGATTTTGAAACACCAAGGCCGTTTGGACATTGCAATCCACTCCTCCTGATTGAGGTTGGATCAACCCTCCGATCATTCGAAATAGGGTGCTTTTTCCGCTGCCATTGCTGCCTACCAGCATCCACAGACCTGGCCCTGGAACGCTGAAGCTGCAGCGGTCCAGGGCGCGGGTCCCGCAGGGCCAGCAAAAACTCACCTTCTTAAATCGAAGAATCCGTTCGTTGGTGTCCGTGCCCACAGGGGTTAGCTGTCGAGTGAAAAGCCCGGGCGTTTGCTACCCCCGGATGCCGCCGTCTTCTCGTAGGTCTGAACAGCTAAAACGTCGCTCGTAAGAACGCTGAGTCGTTTGCCTTCTACTTTTTCGCAGGTCAATTCAAGCAATCGCGGCTGACCTTGCTCAAGGGCTTGTCGAACCTGTTGGTAAACAGATTCGGCATCTCCCGATTCCTTGCGTTGAACAGAGATAGGCATCGGGCTCATGCGCAGAGCTAATTCGACGACGTACACAGATAAAAAAATGTTTGTGGTTCCATTCTCCTCACCAGAAGCGCGAAACGGAGGCCTGAGTATTTTCACTCATCTATGGGTTGATCGGCTTTGTTGCCCCTGCAAAAACAGCTCAAGCCATTAGTCTCCGGATGTAAAGCTTCATGAAGCAATCTCATGACGATCGCTGCAGGTCGCATGCCGCAGCGGGGATGGTTCGACGTCCTCGATGACTGGCTCAAACGCGACCGATTTGTTTTTGTCGGCTGGTCCGGCATTCTCCTTCTTCCCACGGCCTACCTCTCGATTGGTGGCTGGTTAACGGGAACCACATTTGTAACTTCCTGGTACACACACGGCATTGCGTCGTCGTACCTCGAGGGTTGCAACTTTTTGACCGCTGCTGTGTCCACCCCCGCTGATGCGATGGGTCACAGCCTTCTATTGCTCTGGGGCCCAGAAGCCCAGGGTGATTTTGTCCGCTGGATTCAACTGGGAGGCCTTTGGGCTTTCGTTGCTCTCCACGGCGCCTTTGCACTGATCGGCTTCATGCTGCGTCAGTTTGAAATTGCTCGTCTCGTCGGCATTCGTCCTTACAACGCCATCGCCTTCTCAGGTCCGATTGCGGTGTTCGTCAGTGTCTTCCTGATGTATCCCTTGGGACAGAGCAGCTGGTTCTTTGCACCCTCCTTTGGTGTGGCAGCAATTTTCCGCTTCCTGCTGTTCCTCCAGGGCTTCCATAACTGGACCCTGAATCCATTCCACATGATGGGAGTGGCCGGCATTCTTGGCGGTGCACTGCTTTGCGCCATTCATGGCGCAACTGTGGAAAACACCCTTTTTGAGGATGGTGAACAGTCGAACACCTTTAAGGCGTTCGAACCCACCCAAGAAGAAGAGACCTATTCAATGGTCACAGCAAACCGTTTCTGGAGCCAAATCTTCGGAATTGCGTTCTCCAACAAGCGTTGGCTGCACTTCTTCATGCTGTTCGTGCCAGTGATGGGCTTGTGGACCAGTTCCATCGGCATCATCGGCCTTGCACTCAACTTGCGTGCCTATGACTTCGTGTCACAGGAAATCCGCGCTGCTGAGGATCCTGAATTTGAAACCTTCTACACGAAGAACATTCTTCTGAATGAAGGTCTGCGTGCCTGGATGGCACCGGCTGACCAGCCGCACGAAAACTTCGTCTTCCCTGAAGAGGTTCTGCCCCGCGGCAACGCTCTCTGATTTTCAGCTTGGTTTTTCATCTGGCCCCCTTAAGGGGGCTTTTTAATGCTCATTTGGGGGTATCTGATTAAAGGTAATTATTGATAGGTGCGTGATGGAAGTGAATGCAATATTGACAAGCGCTTGAATGCAATATTGACTTGCGACTGGTTCGTGATGGAATTAACGCAGCCAAGAGGGGTTCAATGCTGTAATTGTGTGGGCTAGTGACGAGTTTTCAGTGCTTTGTCTAGCAAAGGATTGAGCCTTGAATTTATAGGAGCTAGGAGTGGTGTTTCTGAGTTATGGTCAACGTCGTTGCCTCGACTTGATTGAGGGTCTTGTGATTGGTGTGAGGCGAAATGAATTTCAATCTTAAACAAGCTCCATCGATTGAGCGTGCAGCCTTATTCGTTTCTGTCGCTTACGCCATCATTCTGTTTATAACAGCTGCTGTTCAGCATTATCTGTTTGGTACTCAAGTTTGGGATATTGGACTTTTTGAGCAATTTAGTTGGCTGATTGGTGAAGGCAAGATTGCTGCGATTAGTAGCTTGAGGCAGGTCGCTCCTTTGGAGGATCATTTTTCGCTCCTCCTTCTTCCCCTCGGGGCAATTTATAAGGTCTTTCCTTCTACTTTCTCCTTGATAGGCTTGCAATCGATTGCTTTGGGGTCGCTCCCTGCTGTTGTTACTTATTTAGCTGTTAAGCGTCAGATCAAGGCCCGGCTTATTTGGGCATTAATCTGTGCCATTGTTCTTTGCCCTTATAGCTTTTTGGTTAATAGGGGGGACTTTCACCCCGACGTCCTCACGATCCCATTCATGATTGTCGCTATTTTTGAGGCGACCCAGAGGCGGAGATGGCGCTATTATTTTTGCCTCTTAATTGCGCTCTTCGCTAAGAATGCTCAGGCTTTATTCGGTTTTGGTTTAGGTTTGTATGCGATCGCTAGGGGTAGATATATAAGAGGTTTAATTACGATTGTAGTCTCAACCTTTTGGTGGTTCTTGGCAACGAACCTTTCTTCCGCGGGGGGCGATCATGTTGCAATCCGTTTGGGCTATTTGGGTGAGACGAAGCTAGAGATGCTTTCGACATTGCTGATGCGTCCTTGGATTGTTTTTAGCGTTGCAACTCCTTCAGATATTTTCCTCTACACCTTGGGACTCTTGCTTCCCTTTCTTGCTCTTCTGCGTAAGCCAGCGTTGGCATGTTTGCTTGGTGCGGCACCTGTTTACTTGATGAATATCATTTCAGAATCGGGTATTCAGCGTGAGTTGAATCATCATTACTCCATTCCAATATTGGCCTTTTTGATTTCCGGTTGTCTTGACTCTATGCCATTCTTAGCAGTTAAAGCGAGTCAGATTCAGAAGAACATATTCAATGCCACCTTGTTTTTATCCTTGGTTGCATTCTTGGGTTACTCGCGAATAGTGTATTTTCAGTCCCGATACCTGCCGCGTTTGCCAGAGGCGGTTGCTTTTCAGTCGGTTGTTTCTGGTATTGGCCCACAAGAGTCTGTTCTTGCTTCTTCTAATTATGTAGTTCATTTGGCTGGGCGTGAGCATATATCTCAAATAGAAAAAGATGATTATCAGCAAAAATGGCCTTTTGACGTGATTCTTCTTCCCAGTGAAAATGCCTTGATTAATGTAAGGGGTCGGCTGCGGGAGGTCGGAAAGACAAAGATCGGTGGCAAAATGAGACAAACTATTGAAGCGGCGAAGTTGTCTGGTATGAATTGTGATCAACCCAATAGCTATATCCGCTTGTGTCGCATGAAGGACTGATGCATTTCAATTGAAGGTGTTATGGCCTTTTTGGTGGTTGCATGATTGCCTGGATTGTGGAAGCTTTGATGCCCCGTTGAGTGTCTGCTTGCGTCTATAGAGCAAGATGGTGGTGTGGCTATCGCTTCGGTCTTTCTTCGTGGCGCTTTTTAGTAGGGACGTGTTGGGAAAAACCTCGAATCCGATCGCATCGTTCAAGATCTGGAATTACTTCTTCAGATATTGGCCTCCTGCAGTTTTAGGTTTAGCTGCTGGCTTTTGGCTGATTGGTTTTTTACTTCAAATTTGGAGGCTTGAAAGTTTTGGATCCACCTACGACCAGGCCTTATTCCTTCAAGAGTTGTGGTCGACTGCGCAAGGCCGCCCTTTCGAAAGCAGTTTGTCATCAGTTCTGTCATCTGCTGTTGCGGTGAATGGCGACCTGCCGAATGTTGCCTATCTGCATTTGGGGCAGCACGCCAATGCACTAACCCTGCTTTTAGCTCCAGCAGTTGCTGCTTTCGGTTGGGTTGTTCTTCCCTTCGCACAAGCCACAGCCTTAACTGCTGCAGGTTTAGTGCTGTGGCGTATCTCTCAACAGCGTTTGCCTGAGGAGTTGGCGTGGCGTCTCGTGTTGAGTTACTTCTTGAGTGGGGCTGTGATTGGCCCGATGTTGGAGAATTTTCACGACCTGATGTGGTACCCGCTCCTTGGATTTTTGATCCTGGGGGGATTGCTCGATCGGCGCTGGCGACTGGTCATTTTCTCGTCCATCGCCCTGTTGTTGGTAAGAGAAGACAGTGGTCTCTTGCTCTTTTCGATTGGCCTTTGGGCCGCTGTTCGTAGGCCTGATCTGCGTGGGATTGGGCTCGGGTTGATGCTGATGTCATGTGCCTGGGTCTTTCTTGTGACGGGTTTGATTCAGCCTTCTGTCGATACCTCCTTATCTGATCGTTTTCTTCAAGAAAAATTTGGACATCTTGCTGAGGATGTCTCTGGTGGAACGTTGTCAGTTTTGTTCCAGATGTTGCAAAAGCCAGCAGCGCTTTTGGAAGCCTTGGTAAGTCCGCCAGGCGCCACAGTGGGCTTCCTTATTTCACTTTCCCTGCCGCTCTTATTGGTACCACTGTTTTCAGTTGATGTGGCATTGATGGTGAGTGCACCCTTGCTGATTGCTTTGTTGTCCCAGGGTCGTACGGCCCTTGCAGTGACGCTTCGCTATGTGCTGGCTCTGGTTCCAGGTTTGTACATAGGCACGTTGTTGTGGTGGCAGTCCAACCCGTCGATTTGGAAGAAGCGCTGGTTGCGACCCTTCTGGACTACTGCGTTGAGTATTGGGCTTTTGCTCACCATTGTTAGTAATCCACATCGAACCTTTTCGGCAGTGGTTCCAGATAGCTTTTCGCCATGGGTTCATGTTTCGCCCTTAGAGATGCTGAAGCGACGCGCAGTGGGGATTAAAGCTCTCTCCCTGATCCCTCCGACAGCTTCGGTGAGCGCCGATACTCCTTTGCTCCCATGGCTAGCTCAGCGTGAGGTGGCCATTCGCTTCCCCAATGGTGTGCGTTATCTCGATCGCGAGGGGGAAATTCAGGAGGTGGATTGGGTCGCGGCATTTCCTGGTTACTACTCCCCTCTGGTGCCGTTGTTTAAACGAGAAACGGAACAGCAACGAGGGATCCTGAATGAATTGGAAGTACTTATTGCTGAGGGACGTTACGAACGGGTGTTTTGCGAAGATGGAGCTGTGATTTTGAGTCGGGTTTCCGGCACAGTTCAAGGCCAGAACTCCAGCTCTGACAAGTCCAATTCCTGTCTTCTGCCTGATTGAGTAAGCGCTTTTGAATACTCTTTTTAGACCCCCATCCTGGTTGGTTTGGATTGAGTAAGAACACAGTCCAGTTATTTTCAAAGGCTTGCTTGCTTTGAGATTTTTTCGCGAATGCAACGTGCTGCCTTTGACTGATCTGTGGAACTAAGTAACTGGTTGTTAGGACACGATCTTGTGGTGTGAGCTTGGAGATGGCTTGTTGTGCATCACCAACCATGTTCACTCTATTGAGATAGGGACCAGTGAAAAACCAGGGCTTTGCCAATGCAATCCAGAGAGTCACTGCCCAAATCACACCTTTCCAAGGGAAAGCCTTTCTTTGATGTAGTGCCAATCCGTCGATTGCGGCTGTCACGCTGAGGACGGCAAGAGGCAGGCTGTAGTGGTGAATCAGAGTTCGATAGGACGATGCTTCTGCGTTGAGGTTGACGAGCAATAGCGGTACCGCTGCACTCAAAATCACCAGGGAGCGCCGTCTCCAGAAAGGAAGGGTGGGAAGGATCAAGACCAGGAGGTAGAAAGCGCCGCCGCCTAAGTCGATGTGTGTGAAGGCAAGCCATGGTTGGCTCATCAGTGTGAACAGAATGTCGCCGAAGTTGTTGCCGAGATGGGAAAACATCCGACCGGCTGCTTTTGGTCCTTCTCCATTTCGGAACAAGGGATAAATCCACTGGCTCAGCAGCAGAATCCAGGCGCTGGATAGTCCTGCGCCAGCGATCGCCCAACTCCAGCGCCGTTGGATCAGCAAACTAAGGCTGAGCCCAAGTGTGATCAGAACGAGGCCATCGCGGCTTCCCAGCATCAAAACTAAAAGCAAAAGCCACCCACCAAAGCGCTTCTGGCGTTGGCACCAAATCGCCATGGCCAGTGCTGGCATTACCCAAACCTCTGGGTGGAAATCGAAAAGGTTGACGTTGAAGACCAAAGGTTGGAGCCACCACAGCAGACAGCTGAACCAGCAGAGGCGTCTGGATAGACCGGCTTGAGCTGCCAACAACCAAAGAGGGATCGCGGTAAGACTCAGGGCTAGAGCTTGGCTTGCGAGCAACCAGTGAATCGATGGATGAAACCAATACAGCAAGCCGGACCAATAGAACAGCCAGGCGCCGTGATCAGCCAGCACATGAACGTTCTCCATCGAGGAGATGGGTGGTAATCCATTGCCCACCAGCCAGGCCCATTGATCAAACAATCCAAGGTCGTAGGCATTGCTTTGCAGCAGCCAATGGCGCCAAGCCGCTAGCCCCCAACCGATGAATCCAACGCCAATGGATGTCCACCAGAGGCGTGCATGAGGAGTGCTGTTCATGGTTTCTCAGAGGAAGAGCAGTGCCAGAGAGCCCAATCGTCCGTGTGAGGACTGTTCGTCGCAGTTGAGCAGTTTGGGCGGGAGCGCTTGCTCACCAGCCAAAACTCTGCTGGAGGATTGGAATTCAATTCTTTTAAAGGACGTTTTGCGTACCAGTTGAGTGAGGGGCGAGTGGATCCGTCCAGCATCACAACCGCATCAGGTGGGAGCAATCGGATCTGTGCTGCTACGGGCCTGGGATCCCAGATTTCATTGAGTTCCCATAGCCATAGATGGCTGTGCCAAAGCGCAAGCAGTCCAAGGCTCCAACCCGTGATCACTACGGCGAGCCCCTGCTGGCGTTGAACCTGTTGAGATCTCGAGAGCTTCAGCCCACCGATGAGCAAGCCAAGGCCTGCGGCAACCAAGGCTGGGAATGGAAGCGCCGCGCTCGCGTTCATCGTTACAACAACCATGGTGCTGATCAACAGGAGAGCTCCGATCCATTGCCAGACTTGTGGGATCCAGTGGGGGCGACCCTCCTTCAGGAGCCCAGCCAGGGTTTCTCCGCATAGAAGGGCGATCGGTGGCCAGAGCAGGTGGCTGTACCAAGGCAATTGGGTCCTTAAGGGCAACACCATCAGCGCGCTACCGACCAGAAGGCCTAGTTCCCATAGGCCCGTAGAGGTTTTGCGATAGCGCCATGCCCAGACCACGCCGCTGGGTAGGAGCAGGATCCAGGGCCACCCCCCTTCAAGAACTTCTATCAGTGGCATCACCCAGGCCCCACTGTTGTCCCCTACGACTTCGGTGACGCGACCAAACCCCTGCCCGCCCCACATCACGAGTGCATCGCTGCCGCGCTGCCCAAAGTGCCAGAGGTGCCAGATCGCTCCCGGGATAAGGCCGCTCATCGCCCAGCCCAAGGCAGCACTCTTTCTGCTGGAGGGTCTGTCTAGAAGGGTGATGATTCCCAATATGGCCAAGTAACCAATCAGGGCTGGTGGCTTGAGGAGCAAGATGCCGCTCCCTCCCAATCCGGCAAGGAAGCCGTGCCAAGGCCAGCGTTTGCTGCTGAGCCAACCGCTGATCAGCAGCAAACTGCAGCTCACAAGAGTCCCGTCCAACATCGCCAGCCGCCCATGGCGAGCCATGGGCAACAGGGTCATCAGGATTACACCGGAACAAAGTGCGGAACGCTCAGTTCCTTTCCCATTGTTGAGTTGGCGCCTGAGGATCACGATGAGTGGAACGGCCAAGCTGGCCATCAGACTTGGCATCAGGCGTACGGCCCATTCGTAATCTCCAAATCGCTTGATCGATGCACCAATCAGCCAGTGCAGTCCTGGTGGTTTGTTGAGGTAAATCGCCTCACTGTTTTTAACGGCCAGCAGCCAGTCCCAAGCCGGTTGTGCTGCGGTGGAACGGGAGACTCCTGCCACTAGAGCTTCATCCCAATCGCGCAACGGCAGATTGCCCAACCAAGGGAGCCAAAGCAGAAGGGTGAGCAACCAGAGCAAAAGCGGCAATTGCACTGTCACAAGCCCCCAGCGTCCGTTATCTTGCAAAGGACTAGATCGCAGTGATGTGGTCTCATCCTCAACCTTCGGGTTCAAGAATGAGATCGAATGCATCACCGGCGTTCATCTATCCATCCAGGAGGAGGTGTCCATGAGTTCCAGTTGTTTGACCCAGGGTCTGCTGATCGCGGAGAACGCCGGCTGACGGCATTGTCTTCTGACTGATCAATCGGTTCCGCGCCAGAGCGGACCCGGCGAGAGCCCCCGGCCAGTTTCTGGTCGGGGGCATCGTTTTAGGACTTTTTATTCGGTGGTCGGCTTGGGTGAGGCGCCAGAGGCGTCGCAAGCACTTCTCTTAATTGCCGCTCCAATGGCGGCTTTTCAGGTCCGTCATGTTGCAAAACGGCGATGCCATTCTTGATGGCTTGCACTCGGTAATCGCCCATCTGATCTGGCAACTCTTGCTTGATACGTCTCAGTTCACGCCAATCGCTTCGAAACGCCACGCTGTATCGCTCTAACCAGTCGAGATCAATGGCGATCCAATCCACCGCAAGTTTGTTTTTGTCTCGGTCGAGGTAATGCAGAGATTCGGGGTAACGCACCGCAACCTCACGTTGAGCGATCAACGGAATGAGCGGTGTATTGGCGCTCACAGAAGCATCGCTGGGTATCAGGCGAAGAACTTGGCGGGCATCCTGTCCATGCCTCCATTGCTGAATCGGGCTGCTAAAAACCATCGGACTAATGCTGTCAGGCACGATCCATGACAGGCTGCGATGGGGGTTGCTGCTCACGGTGAGCAGGAGAGAAAGGCTGATGGCAATTCCCCAGGCCAGGCGAGCGTGGCGGCCGGGGATCGGTTGCTGGCGACGGCTCCACCAGAGCAGGGTCCCGAGACTGAAGCCGGGTACCACTAGCAGCGTGTAGCGAATGGTGATCGAGAGCGGGTCATTGCTGCCTTGGGCCAGAAACAAGCCAAGGAGTGATGGGCCTGAAAGAATCCATGCATCAAGGCTGATCAGGGGAACCATCAGGAAGGGGAGGCCATGACCTAGCAAGTACAAAAAGGTTTGACCTGGGGGGGAGATCAGTTCCTTGAGCACGATCAGTGGTTGGCCCAAAGCCTGTTGCAACGTTGAGAGGCTGCTGGCTCCTTCGCCCGGATCCACATCGAGATATTGGCCAAAGTTTTCCACCATGAATCGCTTGCTGTTGTCGTCGGAGAACAGCGGCATCAAGGCATTGGTGACCAGCACCATCCATCCAGCTCCCCAGATGATGAGGGCAATCGCCATTGGCCATCGTTTGGGCTCTCGTAAGAGCAACCAAAGTCCAATGGCAATCAGCATGATGCCGGTGTCTTCTCGAATGAGCGGGATCAGAACGGCGGCGCTCAGGATCAACCACCCCATTCGCCTCTGAAGACCCAGCATTAAGGCGAAAACAGCTAGCGGAAGTTGGCAGAGATCAGTGAAATTTCCCAGCGTTGGACCGATGAGTGCGTTCCCTCCGTAAAACCCGTAGGTCAGCCAGTTCGCCGTCCTTGCTGGAACGAGTTGAAGGGCAAGGCGATGCAGGACTAACCCTGCAGAGACAATGAGCCCCACCTGTACAACAGGAAGTGCAGCGCCTCCGATCAGCCCGAACAAAGGGGCCCAAAGGAGTAGGGAGGGCGTGAAATGCTGGCCTAAACGGGCATAGCCCAAGCCGGCTGGTTCACCGCTGTGGATGACATTGGTGGAGAGCTGTGAGGAAAGGGTGCTCTCAAAGGGGTGTCCCCTCAGGCTGTTCCACAGCACTTGCTGAAAAATGCCTTGGTCGTAACTGGCGAGGAGGACGTGGGAGCGCCAAGCCTGCAGTAGAAGTGCGGCGACCGCAAAGACCAGTGCAGCAATCAGAGCTTGCCTGGTGGGCTTTGAGAGCGTTGCAGGCATCCGCAAAGGCCTTGGGACAGTTCCCTATCAATAGTGGATGGCCATCTCCATGACGGAGCTATCTCTGCCAAAAAGGCAGCCTGAATTCAGCAACAAAGGGTGTTCCCTGAAATAATTGACCTGTATTAATAGATACTTAAATCGCATTTTTGTGCGTTTAGATACGCATTGCTTCAGTTTTGTGTTCTGCGATACATATTCTCGATTCACTGTTCCTTGTTGATACAAAAAGAGGCATTATTGTTGCTTCGGATACATTCCATGTTGCTTTCTGGCACATGGATGCTCGATTTAATTAACTGATTAAATATATTTTTTTTGACGCAATGCGTCTCGATACCTCAATTTTTTGGTGTGAGGACCGAAAATGAAACTCTTCTATCAACTGCTGGTGGCCCCAGCTGCCTTGGGCCTTTTGGCTCCTATGGCTGCTAACGCCACTGAGCTGAACATCAATGGTGTTTCTGACTACGCCGCT
>JAVBIX010000062.1 GCA_030756895.1 Synechococcus sp. SP2 MAG | reverse complement strand
CGCAGCGTGTTGCCGTTGAAATCCTTGCCATTGAATTGCTCGATCAAAGCATCAGCAACTTTTTCATCGTCGACATTGGCGAAACCAAAGCCGCGGCATGCTCCCGTTTCGCGGTCGAGAACGGTCTTGAAGCGGATACCCTCCCCCACGCTCGTGAGTTGGGTCTCCAACTCTTTGGCTTCAAAGGTTTGCGGCAAGTTGCCGATGTAAAGACGCACACTCATGAGACGGAGGGGAGAGAGAGAAGAAAACTGCCTATCAGGCCGATCGCTGTCGTTAAGGCAAGTCAGTTAATCACAGCGGCTTGTGAATCCAAGCGCGTGCGCACTGAATGGCGTCGTTTCGGCTATGAATTCGGCCAAAGGCTCGCTCAAGGCAAAGATGATCAATGAGTTCTCCTAATCGGGGCCCTGGAGGCAAGCCAAGCTCCGCCTGCAATGTTCGACCATTGAGTGGTGCACTGGGATGGAACAGCTTGTCTTCCTGATCACGCCATCGGCTCAGCCATTCCTTTTGGCGCTCCACTGGCCAAGTCAGTGTGAATGCAGGAAGATCCTCTTCAAGCTCTTGATGCAGCTTTAATCGCTCCTTTTCATTCAAAGTGTCCGCGCTTTGCTGTTGATCTCGCATCCACCACTTCCGCATTTGCGCGCAGCGTTGGATTTGCTTCCGGCTGAAGCGCAAATCACTCACACCTTGATCGCTGAGTAACTGCGTTAAGCGCGCGAGCGGTAAGGCGACTTGTTGTTCTTGTTTTGTCAATGCTTCTGCGTTAAGCGTTCTTTGTGGTTGATCGGAGCTCCATGGCGCGATCAATTGCAAGGAGTGCAGCAAACGGATCGCCTGATCGGCGCTGTGGGCTCGAACCAGCTTCAGCACTTCAGCCTGAATGCGCTCTGCTGCCACCTTTGGTAAATGGTGGCGATGGCGCGCAAGCATCCCAAAGGTGGTCTCGTCAATCGTCATCGAGAGCTCGGCAGCCAGTCTTAAAGCTCTCAACAGCCGCAGGGGATCATCTAACAGGTTCTGTTCGTTTACGGCAGTGATGCGTCGAGCACATAGATCAGCAATGCCGCCGCTGGGATCCAACAGTTTTGGCTCTGTTGTGAGGGTGAGAGCAATCGCGTTGATTCGATAATCACGTCGCAAAAGATCAGCTGTGAGGTCATCACCGTCTTGTCTTGCAAGATCGATGGTCCAGCTCCCCATCACCAGGCGGGCTATGTCTCTATCACGATCGAGCACCACGCAGGCGCCACCAAACTCTCGAGAAAGTTTGCGGACCTGTCCCAGCGCATCCGCAGGAACCACCATGTCCAGATCTGGATGCTCTGGCAAACGGTTCAGCAATCCGTCACGGACGGCTCCGCCGACCAGCACCGTTCCTGCTGGTAGACGATCGAGTGGGATCGGCCAGCGTTGCGGTTGCAGCCGTGTCATGAGTTGACGCGCCATGAGGCCGACCTCCCCCTCCAGAATGGAGTCCTCT
>JAVBIX010000061.1 GCA_030756895.1 Synechococcus sp. SP2 MAG | reverse complement strand
CGTGGTGTCAGAAATGCTCGAGCGAGTCAGGCTGCTCGTCGTGCCTCTGGACAGGCTGCCGCTGAGGATGATGCCTTGGCGAATTGGTTGAAGAAGGTGTACACACCGATTGATCGCATGCTTGGACAGGTGATTAATCCCTTTGCGGCCCAGTTGCGTGAGCTTTCTGCGGATCCTTATGACGACACTTTGATGGAAGGCTTTTGCCATTACTTGGAGCAAAGTCGCAGCAAGCTGGACAAGGTGAAAGATCTTTTCCAATCCACTCCTACGCCCTCATCTGCAAAAGGATTCGGGCTGAGTCTCTATCACTGTCTGTCGGAAGTGGAAGATGCGATTGGGGAATTGGAGCGATACACGATGGGCTATGTGGATGGCTACCTCCACGATGGTCGTGAGATGTTGCGAGAAGCCAGGCAAAGGCGTAAGCGTCTTCAGGAGGAACGCCGCCGCTTGGAGATCGGCTGATGAAGTCTTGGCAATTCAGGGGGTTGCTGACGTTGATCTGGCTGATCTCAACCTTGATCGACAGGTTGTGGTGGGCCAATCATGGTGGCTTACCCGCCTGGGATCAGGCGGACTACCTCAACAGCGCTCTTGACCATGGTCGTGCCTTGGCCATTCTCCCCGGTGGCAGCTGGCAAGGTTGGGGCTCTTTATTAGATCTTTCTCCCAAAATCCCTCCACTGGCGTCACTCGTGAATGGGACCGTGATCGCCATCGCCGGTGATGGCCCACACCAAGCGGCCTGGAGCCTGAGCCTTTGGAACGGACTATTGCTGTTTGTGGTTGCGTCTTGGTCAGAGGAGTTGCGTCAGCCCTTGAAAGGGGCACGTGCTTTTGCCCTGTCTTGCAGCGCTGTCGTAGCGATGGCCCCCCTCCTTCTGGAGCTTCGGACCGATTATGTGTTGGAGCTTCCGCTAACTGCCACGGTCGCTTTAGCGCTTTGGCGTCTTGGCTGTTGGTGGCATCCCATTGATGGGGGACGTTGGAGACAAGCACTTTGGGCTGCTCTGTCGATAGCAGCGGCCTTGCTGGTGAAACAAAGTGCGCTGTTGATTCTCATCCCAGTGCTGCTGTTGGTTGTGGCGAGCGTTTGCCGTGGCCGTTTCTTAGTCACGCGGCGTTGGCAGTTGCTGACGGGCTTGGCCCTCGTGTGTGCAGCACTCTTGCCCTGGTTAAGACACAACTGGATCACCACCTTGGGCGGCACCAACCGTGCCGTGATCGAATCGGCGGCTCTCGAGGGTGATCCAGGGGTATTGAGTCTGGAGGGGTGGCTTTGGTACGTCCGTTTGCTTCCCGATCAGATCGGTTGGGGGTTGTTAGTGCTTGGCGGTAGTGGGGTCATCCTTTGGTATTGGCAGCGTCGCACTCTCAAGGGCGATGAGTGGCTCGCTTGGCGTTGGTTGATTCTCAGCCTCGTAGCGGGGTGGATTTTTACCCATTTCAGCCCGAATAAAGACGACCGCTACATCGCGCCCTTGCTGCCAATGTTCCTGATTCTGTTGACGCGTGGCATTTGGCAGTGGGGCTTTTGGGTGAAACAGCGCTGGCCGTCACGTTCCAGTTGGTTGCCGGGATTGGCCTTGCTGTTGGGCGGTTGCAATATGGTTTCGAACGGCTGGTCGACACAGACCATGCGTTTGATCCAAGGCCATCAAGGTCCTCTAGATGCGATTGTGCGTCGGGCTGGAGGCGTAGATCCCCAATCCCAGCCCGTGACCTTGATTGTGGTGCCGAGTACCCCTGATCTCAATCAGCACAATGTGAGCTATTACGGTCGCCGTGAAGGAGGACGGCTGGTCGGCAGGCAATTGGGCAGCAGCAAGTCTGATGTGAAGCCTGTGCTTGAGCAGGCGCAATGGGTGTTGCTGGCGGAAGGGAGGCAGGGCTCGGTGCGAGGCAGTGCAGAAAAACTGGATCGCGCCGTTCGTATGAGCGGAGTGTTTGTGCGCGTTGAAACCTTCCCGAGGCCGCAGGGGGGGACTTACTCCCTATGGCATCGCGATTCAAACAGCGTGAAACCTGTGTTGTTTCAGGAGCGATTTCCAGCCCTCGCGGCAGGTCTTTCGCAAGGGCCTACAGGATTAGACGCTGTGTTCAGCTCCATTGCTGTGGAACACATGCTTGATGGTCACTTCCTCTATCGCGAACCGCTGAAGAAGCAGG
>JAVBIX010000060.1 GCA_030756895.1 Synechococcus sp. SP2 MAG | reverse complement strand
GATACTCCATGCGCCTTTTGCTGATCGGATGCACCGGACTTGTCGGTCGTGCCTTGGTTCCCATGCTTCAAACCGCTGGGCACGATCTCACCATTGTGAGTCGACGGTCAGCTCCGGCAGGACTTCCTGTTAGTTGTCTTGCCGGTTTGGCGTGGGTGCAGTGCAATCCAGCTGATTCGATCAGTTGGGTGCCGTCCAGTCCTCTGCAGCAAGCATTGGCGCAAGCGCAAGGGGTTGTGAACTTGGCCGGCGAGCCGATTGCAGAGAAGCGTTGGACGTCAACGCATCTTCAATTGTTGGAAGACAGTCGCCTGCAGACCACACGTCAGCTTGTGAAAGCGATGGCGGATTTGGCACAGCCTCCAGACGTGTTGATTAACGCCTCCGCCGTTGGGTATT
This sequence comes from Synechococcus sp. SP2 MAG, assembly GCA_030756895.1. Taxonomy (GTDB): domain Bacteria; phylum Cyanobacteriota; class Cyanobacteriia; order PCC-6307; family Cyanobiaceae; genus Synechococcus_C. Next base: position 23,908 of record JAVBIX010000060.1, on the reverse strand, counting down.
ACGGAACCAGTGCAGACCAGTGCTTCGAAGAATCCAGCCCTTGTGGCAATGATGTGCTTGCTGGCCTCTGTCAACGCTGGGAAGCGGTAGCGGCGGAAAAGCCTGATGCCACTCGATTGGTGGTGTTGCGTATTGGGATCGTGCTGGCGGCCGATGGTGGCGCGCTAGGCAAAATGCTGCCAATCTTTCGGATCGGTTTCGGTGGTCCGATTGGAACAGGACGTCAGTGGATGAGTTGGATTGAGCGCAGCGATCTGTGTCGGATGATTCTTGCCGCCGTGGAGAACGACGCTTGGTCGGGAGCAGTGAATGCCGTGGCTCCCACACCGGTCTCGATGGCCACGTTCTCAGCAGGTCTCGGTCGTTGTTTGGGGCGTCCCAGCCTGCTTCCGGTCCCCGGACCGCTCTTGAAATTGTTGCTTGGAGATGGAGCGCGGGTGGTGCTGGAAGGACAGCGGGTCCAGTCAGCGCGTCAAGCAGAGTTGGAATTCAGCTGTCGTTTTTCTGAGCTGCCTGCTGCATTCGACGCTGCCACCAGCTCCAAAGGCCGTTGATCAGCGCGGCTGCCATGAGTAGCCCAATCGCTGGAGTGAATAGGGGATCCCAGAGCCGCTGAAATTGCTGCATGGGCGCTGTGAAGCCTTGCCCATCCGCGATGACGGCCACGGCAAACCAAACCGCACCCCCCAACACCAAAAACACATCGATCACAAGCAGCCGATCTAGCCAGAGTTTCCATTGGGGTTCAATGTTTTTTGAGGTCATCTAGCTCTTTTGCAGCAGCCCACTAATTACCCCAGCCATTTTGCTGCCTCCGCCTTGAGGACCTAGCCGTTGCATCGCTTGCTCTCGACAATCACGACGAAGGCCTGGATCATTCACGCTGCGTTCCAGCAGCTCGATCGCCATTTTAGCTGTTGCTTTTAGAAGCTCTTTCCCTTCACAAGCGGCAGGAGCGCAAAAAACGGTTGGACCAAGCAACCGGCGCTGGGCTTCTGCGAAGCCAGCGGTGAATTGAGGGCCTTGGCCAGGGAGTTGCAGCACTGGCTTGGCCATGCCTACGGCCTGCTCTGCAGCTGTGCCGGCCATACACAGCAAGAGGTCTGAGCTGAGAAGCACGGAGGTGAAACTCTTCCGTCGCACCTGAATCTGCCGACCGCCCTTCTCTAACCTTGCTGGTGTGCTGTCTGTTCTGAGCACAAGAGACCAGCCATGGGATTGGGCAAGTTTGTTCAAGTGGTCATCTCCCAGGGCTCCAACGAGTGCCAGGTCGATTTCAAGACCCCCAGGGCAGTGCTGCGAGATCGGGATCAGGTCGATCACGCCCAGAAGCAGCAGCAGATTGTGTTCAAGTTCTGGTCTACGGCTGCCGGGCAAGAGACCAAGGCGTCTTTTGGCGTAAGGCAGGCGATTGCTGGGGCTCAAGACAACATCCATAAAAGGATTGCCAACGAACACCACCTCTCGCTTCAGCTGTTCGCTGAGATCTTGCGCTGTAAGGGCATCTCGACTGAACACGGCTTTAAACCTCTGCGACCTAAGGCAGTTTTCGCAGGGCCATGGAAGTCGCAGTCGACCTTCGTAATGACTGGAGTAAGCCACGAGATACGTTGCAACTGGCCGCTGGCATAGCCATGCCGCCATCACGGGGATCACATCCCCAATTACCACCACTAAGTCATAACGGCCGGCGATTCGAATCAGCCGTAGCAGGCGTCTTAGGAGATAGATCACTTGGCCTTGGATCAGCTCCGTGAGGCGCCCGCGCAACGTTGTGTAGCCAAGCCCACCAGTGCTGAATTCGCGGGTGCGACCGACGAGCGGGATGGTTGCTTCGCTGTAGGGATTGCCGCGACCCACCAAGGGAAGCGCTTCCACGTCGTGCCCTTGCGCTTTTAAGGCTTGTCCAAGCAGAGCACCCGAGAGGTCTTCGCCATGACCATTGCTTAGAAGCAGCAGCCGAGCCACCTCAGAGCTCCAACCAACTCTTCACTTTGAGAAGGGCTGGCCAGTCTGGCCGACGTTTAAAGCCATCGTTGATGGACTCTCTCAGCTCCTCTCCCATTTCGGGTGCAACAGCTAAGACCTGTTGCACCACAGCAATTTGATCACGAACTCCCTTCGCTTTGGTTTCAAGCATGGCCAGGGTCAGGTTGATCCGTGCTTGAGGATCTTGGCTGTTGAGTTTTACCGCCAACCGAGCAGAGCGCAGCGCATCGTCTGGCTTGTCACAGAGCAAGAGAAGCCAAGCCAAGCAAGTCCATCCTGACGATTGACGGGGTGCGGCTTCGGTGATCGCAACGAAATCGTCGATCAAATCGGCCGCCGGCTCTCCAGCTTGATAACGGGCCATGGCCTGCTCGAACAGGCTGGATTCCTGAGATTCCTGGGACTCCATCGCTGATTCTGATTCTCTAGAAATTGTCAACAGATTCCCACGCGGTGTTGTTCAGACCGCAAAGGAACTCCCGCATCCACAAGTTTGGGTGGCATTCGGGTTGGTGAAGTTGAACCCACCCCCAATCAAGGCAGTGCTGAAATCCAGCTGCATGCCATAGATGTACAGGAGGCTTTTGGGATCACAGACCACCCGAAATGCAGCACCTGAGGGGGCTGCGTAGTCGTACACCTCATCACCTTCCTCAATCTCAGAGGCGGGCACAAAATCCATGGTGTAGCTCATTCCGCTGCATCCCCCGGAGCGCACACCAACACGAAGGATTTGCTCATCGCCTTGATCCCTGCACAGCTTCGAGAGTTGAAGCATCGCTGGATCCGTGATCTGAATGCCTTTTCCACCCTTGGCTGTGTGGGTCGCACTACTGGGGGTGGTGGTGGTCATGAGTCAAGAGTCCAGCTGGCCTGACGTCACTGTATTGAACCCACGCGTCTCTTGCTTAAAGCAGTTAAGGCGTTCGGATTCATAGAGTCATTGAATTCTTGGTAGAAGCGCTGGTGCAGGTCGCGATTGTGGGCTCAGGACTGGCCGGCCTAGCCGCTGCCGTCGACCTCGTGGATGCAGGTCACAAAGTCGATCTGTATGAAGCACGTCCGTTCATGGGAGGGAAAGTAGGGAGCTGGGTTGATGAAAACGACAATCACATCGAAATGGGATTGCATGTGTTCTTTTTCAATTACGCAAACCTCTTTGCGCTGATGCGCAAGGTGGGTGCGATTGATAATCTGCTGCCAAAAGATCACACGCATTTGTTTGTGAATAGTGGAGGAGATTTGCGCGAACTTGATTTTCGTTTCCCGATTGGCGCTCCCTTCAATGGCCTCAAGGCTTTTTTCACCACTCCGCAGCTGACCTGGGTCGACAAACTGCGCAATGCATTGGCTCTAGGAACGAGTCCAATCGTTCGAGGTCTCGTTGATTACGAAGGGGCGATGCGCACGATTCGCGCCTTGGATTCTGTGAGTTTTCAGACCTGGTTTGTCAGCCATGGCGGCAGCTTGGAGAGCATTCGCAGAATGTGGAATCCGATTGCTTATGCCTTGGGATTTATCGATTGTGAAGCCATTTCAGCGCGATGCATGTTGACTATTTTTATGATGTTTGCGTCTAAGACAGAAGCTTCAAAGCTCAACTTGCTGAAGGGTTCACCACATCGATGGCTCACCGGGCCAATTCTGGAGTACATCCAGGAACGAGGCGCCACATTGCATCTTCGCCACCGTGTGAAGGAGGTGCATTACGAGGAAGGTGAGACCACGAAGGTGACGTCCCTGACCTTGAGTACTCCCGAGGGTGAGCGGAATGTTCAGGCTGATGTGTACCTGGCAGCCTGTGATGTTCCGGGGATCCAACGCCTTCTCCCCGATGCATGGCGTAAGCATGAGCAGTTTGATGCCATTCATCGTTTAGAAGCTGTTCCTGTCGCAACGGTGCAGTTGCGCTACGACGGTTGGGTGACGGAATTGGCGGAAGGAGATGTCGCTGACACCCGTCGAAAGGATCTCGCCAATCCGATTGGTTTAAATAATTTGCTCTATACCGCTGACGCAGATTTCAGTTGTTTCGCTGATTTGGCATTGGCGAGTCCTGAGGACTACCGAAAGCCAGGGGAGGGATCGTTGATGCAGTGCGTCTTGACGCCTGGAGATCCCTGGATTCCAAAATCAGTGAGTGACATCGTTGCCCACACCGATGCTCAGGTGCGCAAACTTTTCCCATCAGCCCAGCACTTGAACCTCACTTGGAGCAACGTTGTGAAGTTGGCCCAATCTCTGTACCGAGAAGCACCTGGTATGGAGCCGTATCGCCCTGATCAACGCACACCGGTCAGCAATTTTTTCCTTGCTGGCAGTTACACCCGACAGGATTACATCGACTCAATGGAGGGAGCCACGATGAGTGGTCATCTTGCTGCGGCAGCCATTCTTGGAACGTCGGCGAAGCTGGCCACCAACACCGCGGTGGCCTAAACCGATGGGACGCTGGCTTGACCACACCGTAACCACCGAAGTTCAAGCACCTGTCGAACAGGTTTGGACTGTTTGGAGTGATCTCGAAGCGATGCCTCGTTGGATGCGCTGGATCGAATCTGTAAAAACCCGAGAAGACCCAGACCTAACCGATTGGACCTTGGCGGCCCAAGGTTTCCGTTTCAAATGGAAAGCGCGCATTACCAGCCGCATTGATCAGCAGCAATTGCTGTGGGAATCGGTGGGGGGACTTCCCACCAAAGGTGGAGTCCGTTTCTATCAAGAGCAGCCTGAAGTCACAGCGGTGAAGTTGAGCGTGGGCTACGAACTTCCTGGAGTCTTGGCACCGTTGATGGAACCAAGCATCCTGGGAGGGATTGTTACCAAGGAGCTCCAGGCAAACCTTGATCGTTTTAGGGATTTGGTGGAAAGCGGTTACACGCCACGGTCGGAGCCTTGAGTTGAGGAAAGCTTCGAGCCTGGCTCTTTCAACGCTGATGCTTGGTGCCTTGATCGGTGGATGTTCTGCTGAGTCAACGGATTCAACCCAATCCAATCGCGTTAATGCAACCCCCTTGACGTTGCCTGAGGCCAAGGTTGTAGCGGCGCCACCTGCAACGCCCCTAACGGTTTTGCCTAGTGTTGAAGAAATTCTTGTCGCCGTTCCAGAGCGACGCACCGACCCCTTCGCACCTTTCCCGAAACGTACTTCTGGCCCCGAGCTTGGTGCTTCGGTAGAGCGGGACTGGAAGGTCCTTGGTGTGATCTCTGTGGCTGATCAGTTGCGTGCTCTGATCAGCACTGCGCAGGGATCGGGAGTGGTCTGTTTGGGGGCAGGAGGCCGTTGCCCTGGAGAGGCTCAGCAGCTTTTCCCAATGGACCTTGAGGTCCAAGCCATCAATATCCGAACGGGCTGTCTAACTGTGCTTCTGTCCGGGCATTCTCAGCGGGTTTGCATGACCTGAAGGCAGGCCTTGGTTAAACCATCGAGATCGTGGGGCTTGGCTTCCTGGTCGACCCGTCCGAATTGTTCCAGACAACGCTGGCTGGTCTGGGGCCCAATCGATACAAGTGCGATCGAGCTCATGGCATGGGCCGCTGTCTCAGCTCCCAGTGCTTGCTCCAGCAGTGAAGCCGTATGGAGAACTGTTTTCCCACTGCTGAATGTGATCGCATCCACCTCCCCTGAGGCCAAAGCCGTGGCTGTTGTCTCTGGCATGTCCGCTGGACAGCGGGATTCGTAGGCAGGCACTTCCACCACCCTGGCACCCGCCTCCCCAAAGGCTTCAGCGAGCAGCGTGCGGCCTCCGCTTTGCACCCGTGGCAGCAGGAGTCTGAGTCCCCAACCTGAAACAGGGAAGTGTTCGATCAGGCTGTCGGCCACGAAGTCAGGTGGCACGAAATCAGCGGGAGCTCCCAGCTGCTCCAGCAGCCGTGCTGTTTTGCGTCCCACAGCGGCAATACGGAGCCCAGTTGGTCTACGTCCCAGGCTGCTGCCTTGAAGCCGCAGGCGTTCATCAACGGCCTGCACCCCATTGGCACTGGAGAAGACCAGCCAGTGGAATTCATCCAATTCCGCGAGGGCATCATCTAGAGGTCCCCATTCATCAGGAGGGCCGATTTCTAAAGCCGGCAGGTCGAGGACCCTGGCACCTTGTTGTTCTAAAAGCTTTCGGGCTTCTCCCAGTTGTTCACGAGCCCTTGTAACGACGATGGTGCGCCCTTTCAGACCGGGACTGCCTCCAGCAATCATGCATTCACCTCGTTTAATTTCACCAGTCCGTTCACCTGATCGTGCAAGGCTCTGGCCTGGTTGTCTTTCCCCTGGCTGTTGAGCAGGGCGATCGCTTCACGGAATGACGCTCTCGCTCCGTCGATGTCTCCACCGACGAGCCGTGCAACGGCAAGGTTCTGATGGCATTCGGCATGGTTGGGTTCCAGGCTGATCGCTCGTTCATAGGACTGCAACGCACCCTTGATTTCACCCTTGCGGCGTTGCATCAGCCCCAGGTTGTACCAGGCAAGGGCCACTTCCGGGGCACGCTGGCACGCTGTTGTTGTCAGTTGAATGGCCTCATCGATCTTGTTGGTCTTGAGCAGCAGGGCGGCCAAATTCAGCCTGGCGCCAAGGCCAAGACGGACATCCAAAGTTTCCGCTAAGGCTTGTTTGTAGAACCCGATGGCCTGGTCGGTGTCCTCTGAGCTCAAGGCGATGCCCAGATGGAGAAGCAGCTCATAGCGCTCTGCAGCGTTCTCATCACCCTCGCCAAGGTTGGCAAGTCCTTCGCGCAGCAGGGCGATGCCGTGCATCCGATCCCCATCCGCCACCTCGAGGGCCCCGAGCTTGGCGCAGGCGTAGGGATGTCCCGGCTCCTGTTCCAGCCATTCCTGCATGGACCGACGCAGACGGTCTGCCTTGTCCGTTCCTTGCAGTTGTTCGGGCCGGTAACCGTCGTGAAGTAACGCTGGCTCTGAACAGTCGGCGATCCGCCAGTGGGGTTCGTCCTGGAGCAGTTCACGCACGCTGTCATCCACCATCGAGTGGTAAGGGCGGCTCCAGCGGATGCGTGGATGGCGGCGAAAGAGGCGACTCACACTGGAGTAAGGCGCCATCGCAGCACCCTGCTCATGGCGCAGCAGATTGATGACCAGCACATCCGGCTGGGCCATGAGCGCCTTAAGAGCAGGGACCGCTTCAGCTCTTAGGCATTCATCCGCATCAAGCACGAGCACCCAGTCGCCTGTTACAAATTCCAGGGCGACATTGCGTGCTGGAGCGAAATCGCCTGGCCAAGGGATCTGTTCGACCCGTGCACCAGCTGCTTTTGCAATAGCAATCGTGTTGTCGGTAGAGCCCGTGTCAACGATGACCATTTCGTCGGTAAAGGCCTTCACTGAGTCCAGGCAGGCCCCCAGCCGCTCCTGCTCGTTTCGCACGATCATTGAGAGGCTGAGCATGGTTCTTGTCTTGGGCACGTCTGGGGCAGAGGCTAGGCCCGTTCAGTCGGTGAATTCATTGATGCCCAACGTGGATAGAGCTGGAGACGGATCCGGATTTAACAGGCGTTGAAGCAGCTGTTGCTGCGCGTCGGGCATTTGGCCCGGGCTGTAAGCGGCTGGAATGGACCTCGGCAGGAGTGCGCTCAGGGCCTCCCAGACGTAGGGGCTTCCATAAACCACCAAGCCAAACAGTCGGTTCAAACCAATCAGTTGTTTGATGGCGTCAGTCCAGGGCTCCCGCATGCTGCGGTTGGCTTGAAATGGATTACCACGCACAAATAATTGCAGGAGCAGCGGTCCGTTCCCGAGGCGATCGAGCGCCAGCGGGGCCAAAGGGTCTGCTGGATCCGCCCAAGGAGAAATGCCAAGTGGATGACTCAGCACGGAGTGGAGTCCGAGGGCCTTGGGAAGAAGCATTGCAGGGGCATCGGCGGGAAGCACCGGGCAGGGAAGAACACCATCGACCCGAATCAGGTTGATGCCATCAATGGGATTGGGTTGCGTTGATGCTTCGGCCTGAATTGACCCGATCGCGGTTGAAGAGTTGGAGATCTCAAGCGACCGTGTCACGAGCTCCAAGCTGAAGGCTCTTTCCTCAGCTGTTTCGATCCTGTGGTCGTTGTTGCTTGAATCGAGCGTCAGCGGGAGCGACTGCAAAGCAGCCTGGCGGCGTTCCAGAGAGTCGTGAAGACGGGCCATCGGTACACGACCTGAACGGAGTGCATCACAGAGGGCATCGATGGCCGCTACGGCATCGGCTGGCATCAAGATGAGGTCAGCACCTGCAGCGAATGCGAGCACTGCAGCTTCGCCTGCTCCGTAGCGAGCCGCTATCGCCTCCATCACCAAGGCATCGGTGACAACAAGGCCCTTGAAGCCAAGATCAACGCGCAAAAGCCTGGTGAGCACGTTGGCGGAGAGGGTGGCCGGCCACTGTTCATCCAAGGCTGGAATCAGCAGATGGGCGGTCATCACACTGCTGACTCCTTCCTGGATCAGGGTGCGAAACGGTTGCAGCTCAAGGCTCTCTAGACGTTCACGACTGTGTTGCAGCAGAGGAAGTTCCAGGTGGGAGTCGGTGGCAGTGTCGCCATGCCCAGGAAAATGCTTGGCGCAGCCCAAAACGCCTGTAGCGGCAAGTCCACGCTGAAAGGCTCCCGTCAGCTCCCCCACGGTGTGTGGATCTTCTCCCCATGCCCTCACATTGATGACTGGGTTGTCGGGGTTGCTGTTCACATCACAAACCGGAGCCAGCACCCAATTCAGCCCGCAGCGCTTTGCCTGATTGCCGCAACAACGTCCGTAATTTTCCGCAAGCTGCACGGCCTGTTGCGGGGCTCTTCGATGCAGCCGTCCGAGCGCCATCGGTGGCACAAGCCAGCTGGCCCCCTCAAAGCGTTGGCCCACGCCTTCTTCAACGTCGGCGCACAACAAAATGGGTTGCCCAGCCCAGCGTTGCAGTGTGCGGCAGCGTTGTTGCAACTCTGTGGCTGTTCCACCGAGCAGGATCACCCCCCCGACCCCAGCGTTTAACAACTGCTCTAGATCGTTATTGCTGAGCTCCCAGCGCGGGTATCGCCTTTGCCTGTCTGTGGCATGACCGCTTGCACGCACAACCAACAACCTGGCGACGCCCTGACGGAGCTCACCCGCATTCATGGGTTGTCTGGGAGTTCGGTTCCTTCCGGTACGTCTCCTCGTTCATCCCGCTCACGTCCGAGTTCCCCAAGCAAATGGAGCACTGTGGTGCCTTTTTCAATCCCAAGATCGAGCTTGAAAACGATTTCAGGGGCTCGGCGCATTTGCAACCGACGGCCTAGCTCCCCACGTATGAACCCTCTTGCAGCCTCAAGGCCATCCATGACTTCGTCTTTTTGGGCTTGTTCGCCGAAGACACTTACGAAAATTCGACAATGTTGAAGGTCGCCGCTGACCTCTACTTCGGTGATGCTCACCATCCCTTGATGGACCCGTTCGTCACGGATTCCATTAAGAAGCAGCTCGCTGGTTTCCTTGCGGATTAAGGCGGCAACCCGTTCAACTCGACGTCCCTGGGCCATCGTCAGCTCAGTGGTGCTGTAGTAGTCACCATGGCACGCAGCACTAATCCAAGGGTCATAAATCCACTAATCAAAGCTCCGATCAGAGCAACTGCAGTGACGGGATTGCTGCGCCGCTGAACCAGGGGCTCGGCAACGGAGTTGAGGACTCCAAGACTGAAGGCAATGAGATAGCGCGGGTAACGCGTCACATTGACGAAAAACTCGCGCATAGTCCTGGCAGGGATATGAATCTCATAGCTACTCTGCCGGCTTAAGGGCAAAGACGGTCATGCTGGAGCTGCATCAATTCCGTCACTCCGCCTTCTGCCTCAAGGTGCGGATGGCGTTGCATGCCAAGGGTTTGAGCTTCCGAGAAGTGGAGGTCACACCTGGAATCGGACAACTTTCTGTGTTCCGTTTGTCAGGGCAAAGGCAAGTTCCGGTGCTTGTGGATGGAGACACGGTGATGGCAGATTCCAGCGCGATCTGTCGTTACCTGGACGAGCTGGAGCCCGAGCCGCCGCTCTTTCCGAAGGATCGTCGCGCTGCGGCCCAGATTTATTTAATCGAAGACTGGGCCGATACAACCTTGGCCGGATCCGTCCGCGCAGCTTTGTTGCAGGCAGCGGTGGATGATCCTGAGCTGCGTGCGGCCCTTTTGCCTGATGACGTTCCAGGCCCGATTCGGCAGGTGATGACCGGTGTGCCAACGGGTTGGCTGAGTGGGGTCAATGAGCTGTTTGGCCAGGAGGAGCGTTCCGCCATGCTCCAAAACCTGATTGCGATTGCCGATGGCCTCACTCCAGACAGCGTTTTGGTTGGCGATGCCCTCAGCGTGGCTGATTTGGCAGTAGCGGCGCAGCTATCCCTGTTGCGCTTCCCCGCCTCAGCAGGGTCCCAATTGGCTGGCCGCGGCGTTGCTGGTCTTAGTGATCATCCTCGCCTTCAGCCTTTGTTTGAGTGGCGCGATCGACTGGAGGCTCGTGTGTTTAAACAGGATCCTGCAGCCGTGTGAGCGTGAGCTTGTATCGGCTTGCTCGTTGCACAAAAGATTCGCTGGCCTCCCCGGGGGCTGGATAGGTCTGCTGCCATTGCTCCACACAGATTTGGCTGATGATTTCAGCGGTTGGCACGTCTTGACATGGTTGATACCGACTCAGGGTTTCAATCCTGCTGAGCCTTGGTGCCCTTGCCCCATGCATGACCTGAAGAACCAGCTCATCACTTAGAAAAACTGAGGCGTTGATCGAGGTTTGTTTCCTACCGATCACGGTCGTTTCCAGAAATCGATCGTCGCTCAGTCGAGCGAGCTGACGGTTTACCTGATCAGGGGCTTGCTCCACGCTGAGCAGTTGCTTGCCTAGAAGCGCCTGCCCAACGGCTCTGGCATTAAACGGTCGGTTTCCCACCACATCGTTGTGCTGATTGAGCTCAAACTGGGCCAAATGCTGCAAGGGGGGCAAACTTTCGTTCACGGTTCCGTTCGCCAAAAGATCAAGGCTTTCCACCTTCCAAAGCCCTTCAAACCAATCCGGATACACCAAATCCTGTTTGGCTCGTGGCCGCGGCAGAGGAGCTGGATCCGGCCAGGCTGGCCATGCCACGAGACGAGCTTCGAGCTGCTGATTGTTTTGGGTGTTGTCCGCTAGGGCTGGTTGTGAGGGCCCACTTAGAAGAAGCACGGCCATGATTAGTGCCAGCAGTGGCCGAGTCATGTCCGATCCCCTCATCCGTGCTTGTGATCACTATGTGGTGCTTGAACCGGGCAAGCCAGAACAACTGCTCAGTTCCGACGACACCCTGACATGGCTGACCGAACAGCTGGAAAATATGTCTGTTCTACCCAGCGATTTGCGTGATTTTGGCTCCTCGTCTGCTGCCGCAGAAAGGCTGTTGGATACGGCGTGCGATCTCGAATTAGCTCCAGGGTTCAATCTTCAGTGGTTTGCGGTGCGTTTGGAGCCTGGAACATGAGCTCATGGGGTTGGAGAATGCCAGGGATGGCTTCAAGAATTCGCTCTGTCACAGCGTTGACCGTTTCGTCTCTCACCGTGATGCGTAAATCGGCCTCTGCATAAAGAGGAGTGCGAGCTTCAAGAAGTGCGTCTAGTGCCGCAGAAGGATCGCGCTCCTGAAGCAGTGGCCTTGCGCCTGGATCTACACGCAGACGCGCCAGAAGTTGGTCCCGCTCAGGGGCAAGCCAGATCACGATCCCTTGATGCAGAACGCCCCAGTTTTCTGGTTGCGTGATCACCCCACCACCGGTTGCTACGACGAGCGAATGGCGCTCGCCAATGGCATGCAGCACCTGACTTTCAAGCGTTCTGAACCCTTGCTCACCGTCTGTCTCAAAGATTTGGGAAATGGGGCGGCCAGCCAGCGCTTCCACGACTCCGTCGGCGTCAACGAAGCCGTAGCCCAGGCGTTGGGCTAGAGGGCGCCCTGTACTGCTTTTCCCGCTTCCCATCATTCCGATCAGGTAGAGGTTGCGGCCGCCAAGACGGGCCTTCAAAGGGTGTGGTGTCGTGGTCGCGCCGTCAGCCATCAGTTCGGCAGGTGGGTGAACTCACTAGGATGATCGCTGGTCAGACCATGTCATGACTGATGCCATCACGACGGCACCGCACGGCCAAGGTCGTGGCTGTGTCATCACCCGCCGAGCCTGTTTTAGCTCCAGTCACCGTTATTGGTTGCCGGAATTAAGTGCTGACGACAATGCTGCCCGCTTTGGATCCTGTGCGATGGCCCCTGGCCATGGGCACAATTACGAATTGATCGTGTCCATGGCCGGTGGTCTTGACGCCAACGGCATGGTGCTGAACCTCTCTGAGGTGAAGCATGCGATTCGTTCGGAGGTCACTGAACAACTCGACTTCCGCTTCCTCAATGAGGCTTGGCCAGAATTCGACGTCTCAAGTTCGGAGGGTTGCCTGCCAACCACCGAAGCACTTGTTCGAATCATCTGGTCTCGGTTGGCCAATCAGCTCCCCCTTGTGGCGCTGCGCCTTTATGAATCAACAGGCCTGTGGGCCGACTATCTCGGACAAACCATGGACGCCTATCTCACCATCCGCACTCACTTCGCTGCTGCGCACCGTTTAGCAAGACCAGAGTTAAGCCAGGAAGAAAATGAGCTGATCTACGGAAAATGTGCCCGACCTCATGGTCATGGCCACAACTATTTAGTAGATGTGACTGTTCGCGGAAGCATTGATCCACGCACTGGGATGGTTTGCGATTTAGCAGCGCTTCAGCGTCTTGTGAGCGATCTGGTTGTTGAGCCTTTTGATCACACTTTCTTGAATAAGGACGTAGAGCATTTCGCTGAATGTGTTCCTACTGCTGAGAACATTGCCCTACATATCGTTGATCGACTGACAACTCCTGTTCGCGCAATTGGAGCTCAGCTGCATAAGGTTCGACTTCAGGAAAGTCCTAATAACGCTGCAGAGGTTTATGCCGAAGCTCCGGCGCTTAATGCGATGCCTGAAGCGATGCATGCTGTCGTGAACGGCTGAGCCTTCTTCGACCGTGCAGCGTCCCTTGGTTCGTCTGGTGCTCGCCGTCAGCCTGGATGGACGGCTTGCACCTGCCTCTGGAGGTGCCGCTCAGCTAGGCGGCGCCGGTGATCGGCAGGTGCTTGAGCAAGCTTTGGCTTGGTCTGATGCTGTGTTGATCGGTGCAGGAACACTGCGGGCCCATCGCTGCACCTGTCTGATTCATGAACAACAGCTTTTGGCTCAGCGCAAGCAAGCTGGCAGGCCCTTGCAGCCAGCAGTTTTTGTTGTGAGTCGCCATCCCGACTTTTGCCAGGACTGGCCGTTTTTCCAACAAGCGCTTGAGCGTCATTTATTGACCCCAGATCAGATGTCAGCGGAGGGTTTCTCCACTACCCATCGGTTGCACCCAACCTGGGAATGCACTTTGGTTGAGCTTGCCGCACTGGGCTTTCATCGCCTTGTTCTTCTTGGAGGGGCGGGCCTTTGCGGATCTCTATTGGAAGCTGATCAGGTGGATGAACTGCAGCTCACCCTGAGCCCATGCCTTCTTGGAGGTCGGTTCAGCTGGATTCCGATCGATGGATTCAGCATGCCACCGGCGCTGTCGCAGCCCGACGCTTGGACGCTGTTATCGGCCGATCGACTGAGCGGCAATGAGCTTGTGGTTCGTTATGGCCGCAGTCGCTGAAAGAGTGCGCTCAGGGGGACATCCTGTAGGTCTGTTGCCTGGAGTCCCAGCAGCGACGCCAGGCAGCGTTTGATCACAACCTCGGCGTCATCTCCAATTCGGCCTGATAACAGTTCGCTGATCACACCTAGCTCTCTGCCACTACGACTGGTTTCACGAATCAGGCATTCACTGACGGGTTTGGCTATTGCCTGACAAGGCTGCTTCCCCATGCTGATGAATGGTTCAAGGTCGAGTTCAGCGCCCTTGAGAGTTCGTTTAGCTAGTTGCTGACATTGATCAGCAAGCTGACGCTCTAGTTTTGGCCTCATCATTTGCAGCAATGGCTGCAGTAGCCCTGCTTGGACTGCACCTCCGCTGAGCGTCAAGCTAAACGCCAAGAACGTGAAAACCACCAGCTTTCTTCGTGGTGTTGAACGGTTCACAGCAGGTTGGAAAGAACTGGCCTTCGTTCAGTGTGACTCTGATGGCTCTCACTGGTTAGGGTCTTGACCTTCGCCTCTGTCTTCGCCGGTTATGGCATCCCTGAAGGCTCGTTGGCATCGCTCGATTCGGGAGATACCCGAACAGCAGTGGGAGCAGCTGCTTGGTCCTGAAGTGATTCCCTTCTATCGCTGGAATTGGCTCGCTGCTCTTGAGGATTCTGGGAGCGTGGCGCCTGATCAGGGATGGCAGCCACTGCACCTCTCCCTTTGGCGTGGAGAGGACCATCTTTGTGCGGTTGCGCCGCTTTATCTCAAGGGCCACAGCTATGGGGAATTTGTGTTTGACCAAGCGTTCGCACGGCTCGCTGGCGATCTTGGTCTGCGTTACTACCCAAAGTTGATTGGGATGAGCCCCGTAAGCCCGGTACAGGGCTATCGCTTTCATGTGGCGGCAGATGAAGATCTTGCGGAATTAACCCAACTTATGTTGGAGTTAATTGATACCTTCGCTCGTAAAAATGGCATTTTAAGCTGCAACTTTCTGTATGTTGATCCACTCTGGCGCCCTTTGGCAGAAGCGGCAGGTTGCGCCTCCTGGCTAAATCAGCAGAGTCTTTGGACATCTGATGGTCAGGCCAGTTTCAGCGACTATTTAGCAGAATTTAATGCTAATCAGCGCCGCAACATCAAGCGAGAGCGAAAGGCAGTCCGTGATGCAGGCCTTGAGATTACTCCCCTTTCTGGTGAGGACCTCGACTCTTCGTTGATGCAATGCATGCATAGTTTCTATGAACAGCACTGTGCGCGTTGGGGGATGTGGGGTAGCAAATACCTCGACGCATCGTTTTTCGATGCTTTGGCTACGAACTCGCTGCGTGAGCAGATTGTTCTCTTTAGTGCTCATCGCGGCAACCCCCATGAGCCAGTTGCTATGTCACTCTGCGTTCACGATGATGCCTCGCTCTGGGGCCGTTACTGGGGCAGCAATGAAGAGGTTGATTGTTTGCATTTTGAGGTTTGCTATTACTCACCAATCGAGTGGGCGCTGAAACACGGACTGAAGAGTTTTGATCCAGGAGCAGGAGGGAGTCACAAACGTCGTCGTGGGTTTGTAGCGCGGCCCACCACAAGTCTTCATCGCTGGTATGAGCCGCAGATGGATGGACTGATTCGTGGTTGGCTTGGCAAGGTCAATCCACTGATGCTTGAGGAGATTGAGGCGATCAATGCTGAGCTGCCGTTTCGAAAAGAGCCGCCCTCACTCGCTCTGTAAGTTGAGAAGAGCATCACAGCCAGATTGAACCAGATCAACACCGCCATTGACCGAGACGCGTGTGCTCAGCTGGATGATCAGTTGTCTAAGCGGTTTATAGCTTTGGATCCGTTGGGTTATTTCTTGATTCGAGTGGATGTTGTTTCAGCTGAATTGGTTGTTGAGCACTACGGAAACACAATTGATGAGCAAGGCCTTGCACGAGACCCCGATTCCGGGGAAGTGATTGCTTGCCGTCAAGGTGGTCCTAGAACGCCATCGGCCGTGTGGCGAGGGCGCACTGCAAAAGAGGTGGGAATTGCCTTAAGCGAAGGGGAAGAAAACCAACCCCTTAGCTGTTTAGACCATGCGTTGTATCTAGGCCGTGAACTTCAGAAGGCTGAACAGTGCTTGCTTGAAGGAAGCACTTACGTTCAGGATTAATTCTTCAAACACGCTGAAGCTCGCGCGAGTTGCTGGGTTCTTCTGGTGGTAATGATTCCAGCTGCTCACGGATTTCTTGTTGCACGATCGCTCTGTATTCCATGAAATGCTCGTTGTGCGCCAGTACAACGATGAACTGCTCAAGCATGGCTGGATTCTTGCGTGCCATACCAAAGAGATAGCGCCAAAAGCGCCCGCGAGTATCGCGTTTTAGGCCTTGGCGCCAGATCACGATCGAAAGGGCCTTGATGTCAATCCAGGTTGGCAATTTGCTGGTGCCTTTCCAGCGTGGAGCCCCCATCTTTAAGTAGTAGGAGTAAACCCGATCCATGTAGGCGTTGGGTTCATAAAGCGTGCAAAATGCTTCCACATATTCGTTGGCGATGTCACGAATGGGCCTGGTTGGTTTGAAGTTAAGCAAATTCGTTTGATTCACGCCTTTGGCAGCCGATTCGTCTTGAATCAGGCGCCCTTCTTTCTCAAGGCGATGCCATAGGGCTGTTTGGGGAAGGGCTTGAAGCATTCCCATCATTGCTGCGGGGATGCCTGTACGGGTCACGAAATCAACGATCCGGAGACCGGCACCGTCCTTTTCTCCATCAAAACCGATGATGAATCCAGCCATGACCCGAATTCCATTTGCTGTAATCCGGTCAACAGCGGCGTCAAGGGGATTGCGAGTATTTTGAACTTTTCTTGCAATTTCTAAGCTGGCTTCGTCTGGAGTCTCAATTCCCAAAAACACACTTTCAAAACGAGCTTCGTGCATCATTCGCATCATTTCGTCGTCATCGGCTAAATCAACTGAGGCCTCAGTTGCAAAGCTGAATGGGTAGCCACGGTGTTCTTGCCAGGCTTTGATTTCGGGAAGTAAAAGCTTCGCGTTGCGCTTGTTGCCGATGAAATTGTCGTCAACGAGGAAGATTGAGCGTCTCCATCCCAGGTCATAAAGCGATTGCAACTCAGCAACCAACTGTTCAGGATTCTTCGTGCGTGGTTTGCGGCCGTACAAAACGATGATGTCGCAAAATTCGCAATTAAACGGGCATCCGCGAGAGAACTGAACGCTCATTGAGTCGTAGGCATCGAGCTGCAGTAGGTCAAAGCGAGGAATTGGGGTGGAGGTCACATCAGGTTTTTCTCCTTCAGCGCTAAACCGACCGCCGCTGTCACCCCTCTGGATGGCTTCGATAAACAAGGGAAGAGTGATTTCACCCTCATCCAAGATCTTGAAGTTGGCGTCCGCAATTTCCGGCGCATCAGGGGTGGAACTGGCATAGGGGCCTCCCACAGCCACAGGAATTCCGCGACGCCTTGCTTCGCTGATTTGCTGTTTCATGTCGTCCTTCTGGACGATCATTCCTGAGATCACCACCAGCTCTGCCCAATCCCATTCGGCATCGGTCACATCGCGCACGTTGCGATCCACCAACTTCATCTCCCATTCCTGGGGAAGTAGGGCTGCAACGGTGACCAGACCTAAAGGCGGCAGCAACACCTTTCGGTTGACCAGCTCCAGAATTTTTTCGTAACTCCAGAATGTTTTGGGGAATACGGGGTAAACGAAAAGAGTGCGCATGGTGGTATCGGGAGAGCTAAGCGTTCGTGGAAGCCGGCCGACCCTCAATGCAGACCGGTTATAAATCCGAAGATTTCGATGAATACAAGCTTAAGCGCGTTTGCACGGATCTCGGCAGGCTTTCTGATCTAATGGTTGCTTCAACCTGTGTCTGTTATGGGCGTCGTTATTTATTTGGGTCTTGTGGGAGCCGGTTTGGTCGCAGCTTTTGCCTTCAGCACTCTTCTGCGCGGAATCAAGCTGATTTGACCTCGTTCATCTGCATTCCGCCGCGACGCCAGATCTCCCCTACGGAGAGAATCAGGCCAATTCCCCCTGCAATTGCAAATGTTGCTTGGAGTCCAAGGGTGTTTGTGAGCTGAGCTGCGATCAGGCCACTTAAGCCACCACCACCCAAAAAAGCGATTTGACTTAACCCGGCCATACGGCCTCTAATCACCTGCTTCGAGCCAACCTGGGTGATCAAATTGGCGCTACTGAGAAGACCAGCGGTTCCAGCGCCAATGAGCCAAACCATCAGCAGCACGATGGGAATCCAAGTGCTGCTTGCCATTCCAAGCTGAGCGACCGCTGTAATTAAGGCGAAACAACCCAGCGTGAGACCAGGACGGCTGCTGAATTTGTGGCTGTTCCTTTGCAGAACGATTCCACCGGTGATGCTTCCTGCGGCAAGCACACTGGTGAAGAGTCCAAGATCTTGGGGACTGGGCCCAAGGGTGTTTGCGGCAATGAGTGGTGCCAGGCCTGGGTGAAAGAAGCCAACAACACAGATCAAGCCGGTGAACTTCAGCACATGCCTCAGCACCGGACCGCACTCTTGCCAAGCGGACTTCAACGTGGCGGCACTCGTATTGCTGCTGAGTTGTTCGAGAGATCTGTTGGGCTTCAACAACCAGATCACGCTGGCAATCGGTAAGAGATAAGTGAGTGCATCGAGGCTGAGGGCTGTTGCTGGTCCGGTCAAAGCTACAAGCCATCCCCCCAGGGGAGGACCGACCAATTTCCCAACATTGAAAACAACCGAAAAGCTGGTGAGGTATGGCGCCAATGTGCGTGGATCATCCACAAGCAATGCGCAGTACTTATTGCGGGCAGTGAGTTCGTAGGCACTGGCAATTCCCATGAGCAGTGTGCTCGCGAGCAACACTGCAACCTGGGCGGTACCTTCAAGCAGAGGAATGGAAAGGGCACCAAGTAGACCTGCTCCCAGTAGTGCCCACTGCGCCTGAATTAGGACCTTCTCGCAGCCGATTCGGTCTGTTCGCACACCAGCAGGACCGCTGATCAACAGAGTTGGTAGGGAAAGTGCGGCGAAATGTAGGGCGAGCAACATGGCGCTGTCTGTGCCGCTCATCAGGATCCAGCCCTTTGCGGTGAGCCCAGCAAAGGATCCCGCTGTGCTCAAGCCGGAAGCAAGAAGAAAAATAGTGCGTTGACGTTGATGCCAGCTGGGGCTTCTGTTCACGTAGCAGCGCGTGCTGCGGCAACCATGTGCGAAGCGCCAACAACTCTGCCGGTGAGGTCATAGATGTCTGCTCCTGTGATCTGAACGGGCACCATGGTTCCCGGATTCACTTGCTGTCCCTTATCCCCAGGCTGTACGAGCACTTCCCCATCCACTTCTGGGGCGAATCGGGAGCATCGACCAATCATTTCTCCGGTGGAGGGATTGTGTTGCTCCACTAAGACATCCACGGTTTTGCCTATCCAGGAGGCATTACGAGCCGCTGAAATGGGCTGTTGCAAGGTCATTAATTTGTCCTTGCGCGCGATGGCAATGTCGTCAGGTACTGCATCGGGGAGTGTTGCTGCAGCTGTGCCATCTTCTGGCGAGAAGGTGAAAATCCCAACGTGATCGAAGCGTTGACGTTCTAAGAAACCGGCCAGATGTTCGAATTGGGCTTCTGTTTCGCCGGGGAAGCCCACAATCAATGTGGTGCGCAGAATCGCGTCTGGGAGTTGTTCACGAATCTGATCGAGCAATCGATCATTGACATCGGCTTGCCAAGGGCGATTCATCGCTCGCAAAACCTCAGGATGGCTGTGCTGAAGGGGTAAATCGAGATAGGGCAGCACGTTGGGAACATCTCGGTAGGCCGCAAGAACGTCTCGGGTGAGGCCCGTGGGATAGGCGTAATGCACGCGGATCCAAGGGATTTCCACGTCGCCAAGTGCCTTCAAAAGGTCGGCAAGGCGGGGCTTGCCATAGAGATCAAGGCCGTAATTGGTGGTGATCTGACTGATCAGGATCAGTTCTTGAACCCCTTGTGCTGCCAACTGATGGGCTTCAGCCACGATCGATTCGATCGTTCGTGAGCGCTGATTCCCCCTTAGATGCGGAATGATGCAAAACGCGCAGCGGTAGTCGCAGCCTTCAGCAACTTTCAAATAAGCAACGGCTTCCCCTGTGGTGCGGTAGCGGGGCAGGTTTTCGTCGGCCACAAAGGTTGGCGTTTCACTGACGCGGCTCACCCGTTCGCCCGCCTCTACCTGCTGCAGGACCTCCACAATGTGTTGATAATCGCCGGTTCCAACGATCGCTTTTGCCTCTGGGATCGACTCCAGGAGCTCGTCCTGAAAATGCTGGGCCAAGCATCCAGCGATGATCAGTTCCTTGCCTTGCTCTGCAAGTCCCACAAGGGTTCGTACTGACTCTTCGCGGGCGTCTTGAATGAAGCTGCAGGTATTGACCACCACAAGGTTGGCGTCATTCTCATCGCTGCTCACCCCATAGCCGGCCTCAGCGAGAAGTCCGAGCATGTGCTCTGTATCAACGCGATTTTTTTCGCAGCCCAAATGGGCGAAGGCCACCGTGGGCCGTTCCGAGAGGCTGTTGCCTGTTTTGGCGTCCCCGGCCATGGCATGACCCTGCAATCCCCCACTTTAGGAGCGGATGAACGGATGGCACCCATGTTTAAACGCTGAATTGCTCACGCTTTGCTGCCAAGATCATGAGTAATTGATCAGCCTTAATGGCAACTCAGCGTCTCACCAGCCGACGCCGGCAGGACCAAGGTTTGAAATGGGTTCGGATTGTCATGGCCGTTCTGGCCACGGTCGGCGTCATCGATACGGGCTCAATCACGCTGAAGTTTTGGGGAGTACTGGGGGATCTCACCTGCCCGATGGGTGCTGGGGGTTGTGACAAGGTCCTGAATAGTCCGTGGGGCACGTTGTTTCAGGGGGATGGGTTCAGCATTCCCCTCTCTTTTGCCGGCTTGATTGCGTATTTCGCGGTTCTGGTCATGGCGGTTGTGCCCTTGCTTCCAGGTTTGTCAGAAAACAAAGCTGACTTGTCGCGTCGCACCTGGTGGGGCTTGTTCACTGTCTCACTCGTCATGGCTGTGTTCAGCCTGGTGCTGGTGGGTCTGATGGTGATCAAGATCCAGGCCTTCTGTTTTTTCTGCGTTCTTTCGGCTCTGCTCTCCCTCACCTTGCTGGTGTTGTCGTTAATCGGAGGTGGATGGGACGAACCCTCTCAATTGCTTTTTCGCGGTTTCCTGCTCGCTCTAGCAGTTCTGCTTGGTGGCCTGATTTGGGCTTCAGTACTTGATCCTGCACGTCCGGACGCCGTAGCAACAGGCCCAGGTGCAGCTCCACCGGTCCTTTCGGAGAGCAACCCAGCCAAAACCTCTCTTGCCGAACATCTCACGGCATCTGGAGCCGTGATGTATAGCGCCTATTGGTGCCCACACTGTCACGAACAGAAGGAGATGTTCGGGAAGGAGGCTGCAAAAACTCTCAAGGTTGTTGAGTGCGCCCCAACAGGTCAAAACAACGAAGCCAAGCTTTGTCAAAGCAAGGGCATTGAGGGATTCCCTACATGGGAAATTAACGGCGAGCTCGACTCTGGCGTAAAAAAACTTCCTGACCTTGCTCGTCTTTCTGGATATCAGGGCCCCAAAGATTTCTAAACACAAGACCCACTTTTCAAGAGGTGACAGCTCTCGTCCCGATGGCTTGGCCTTTCACTTGGCGGCTATGCCGGCACCATTGAGGCATGGGAGCGGGGGTGTCATTACGAAAATGTCCGCCCCTGCTTTCTTTCCGGAACAAACAAGCTTCCAACAGCAATGAACTCGATTGCTGGCGATGAAGCAGATCCAACATCAGGTTCAGCTCCGCACGCCTGCTTTCATTGAGAAGGGTGCTCAACTCAGGTTGTTGCTGCTGCATCAGCTTGAGAGGAGTCATCGCTTCTAGGAGTGGAGTGGCTTTCTGAAGTGTTTTCAACACGTCTTGCATGCCCTGGGCTGATCGATCAACGCCCGCAACCCGCCAGCATTCTGATCTCAGCCACTGGATGGATTTGGTGAGTTCTTGTTTGCTGAACGCTCCATGATCGTGATCGTTGTCTGATGTTGCTTCTGTTTGTTGTTCCGTTTTGGTTGTTTTAGGGAGTGGATTGCCAAGGTCGATGTCACGCAGTTGTCTCGCGAACACAAGGCACTCCATCAATGAGTTGCTGGCGAGTCGATTGGCTCCATGCAGACCGGTGCAGGCCACCTCACCAACGGCGTAAAGGCCAGGAAGGCTGGTGGCAGCTTTCAAGTTGGTGGCGACACCTCCCATCCAATAGTGGGCTGCTGGAGCCACTGGAATTGGCTGTTGTTCTGGGTTAATCCCAAAGTTGTGGCAGCGTTCCAGAATGGTGGGAAAGCGCCGTAGCAACGTCTCAGTGTTGATGGGGGTGAGGTCCAACCCCATATGAGCGACCCCCTGGGACTGCATGCAACGAACCAGAGCGCGACTGACTTGATCTCTTGGGGCTAAGTCTTTCCCCGCTAGCTCATGGACGGGGCTTTGCCCCAAGGCGTCGACGAGGAGTGCCCCCTCACCGCGGACGGCTTCAGAGATCAAGAAGCAAGGTGCATGCTCAAGCTTGAGGGCTGTGGGATGGAACTGAATGAATTCCAGATCTTCGATTGCGGCTCCGGCTTGCCAGGCCAGCGCAACGCCTTCGCCGCAGGCTTGTGCTGGGTTGGTGGTGTTGGTGTAGAGGTGGCCTCCACCTCCGGTGGCTAACACCACTGCACGGGCCGGAATCCAGTGAAGCCGAGGGCCTTCGAGGACTTGGACGCCACAGCAGCGATTATTTTGCACCCACAGCTGGGTCACCCGTACGCCACGGCGATGTTGCAAACCAGGACGAGCATCCACGCGGTCTCTCAAGACATCCACCAAGGCTTTGCCTGTGCGGTCCTGCACGTGGAGAACCCTTCGATGACTATGTGCCGCCTCGAGGGTGGTCGCGAGTGACCCATCCGGGTTGCGATCAAACTCCATGCCGACCTCTTGAAGTCTGAGCACGCTTTGCGGGGCTTCATCAACCAGAAGGCGCACGGCATCGCCATCACAGAGCCCAGCTCCTGCTTGCACTGTGTCTTCGCCGTGGCTTCCAGCGTTGTCGTTGGAACGGGTGACGGCTGCGATTCCTCCTTGAGCCCAGCGACTAGACGATCGCCTGCTCGTGTTTCGATTGAGGAGCAGGACGCGTAGACCCGCTGGAAGCTCCAAACATGTCATCAGTCCGGCAGCACCGGCGCCAATCACGATCACATCCCAAGGTCCAGGCGCAATCGAATCAATAGAGGTTGCGTGGCTGCTCATGGGAGCAAAAACCGCCAGTGCTCCTGGCGGTTCAAGCTTGGATCAAAGTCAACGGTACTGTCCGTCGTTGATGCGATCGAAGCCCTCGTTGAGAGCAATCGATGGAGCTGTGACCACGAAATTGTCGCGGTATTTCTCAAACAATTCTTTCTGACGTTCTGAAAGGTCGAGGTCCAGAACGTCATCGACGTTCTCGTAAGGACCGCCGAGAACAATCTTTCCCGCGAAAGTGGGATACATCCCAGGGAATTGCTGAAAGCGACGCACAGAGGAATTGTTTAAATCAACCTTGTCGCCGCGTTCGGCGAGTTTGTCGTCTGCGACATTTCTGATCTCAGCGGCAGAAACACTGGGGGGAACGAGAAGGCCTATCAATAGGCCCCCGATCACAACCAAGCCCGTCAACCAGGACAACAGGCGCTTCATCTGAACTCTCCGTCGGGATTCGGAACTGAACTTCCGGCAGCGCCGGTACGGAAACCTTACAAGTGCAGAACCCGTTTGCTGCCTCAGCACTGTCAGGCGTTCGCAGTTCGTTTCAGATCAGACCGCTGAGGCTTGGAACTGATAGGGAGAGTAAAAGAAATAAAGCATCGATCAAAAGGGTGGTGGAGAGGACAGCAGCCGCAACTTTCCAAGCCTCTTGAGACTCTGAAGGCTTTGCTGCTTGCGTCCAAAACTGCTTTGCCAACCAGATCACCAGCACTGCGGCTGATATCAGGATCAACAGAGAAGTTGGTTGCAAAACTAACTTTGCTGCTTCGTTGAGAAGAGGAGGGGCTTCGTTTGAAGTGGCATTAACAACCTCTGGCCAAAAAGACATCACCCCTGTCAGAGCCATTGTGATGTCAGTGATGGCTGTGCCCAAAAGTGAAGCAAGGTAGAAGGAGCAGCTCAGCTTCCAGCGGCTATTAAGCCCGCCAATGGCTAGCGGTAGGGC
>JAVBIX010000006.1 GCA_030756895.1 Synechococcus sp. SP2 MAG | reverse complement strand
TGCGAGCAATCTGACGAACTGGGAGCAGACGCTACCCACCAAGGAATCGCCAAAAAATATCCAGAGCCGACTTGCTGCAACACCGTCTTCCGCAAGATGGATTCAACAAAAGTCACACGTAGCGACAAATCAAGACACAGACCGTGTGTAAGTGACTTGGAGAGACGTGTGGAGAATTTAAGTCCGCACCACAGGCTGAGAATCCAGACCGCAAGGATTGGGTAATGCATCGCAGTCTCAAAGAGGCCCCAGCAGCGACAGCGGAATCAGGACATCAAGCCATAGCTCGGCGCTCCTTAAGCGCACAACCAGAACCAGCACAGACCCCCTTAATTACCAGCTGAACCAGCCTTGACAGATCCCTAAATGAACCAGAATGAATAATCCAGAGTTTTAGACGCTTGTCCTCACTTACACGCTGCTTGCAGGAAGAGGCAGCGGCAATCGCCGCTGCTGCTGCACGCCTTAGCAGTGAGGAGGTAGAAGGAGCGCTTGAATTATTGGAACGCTGCGCAGACCGCAAAGCCAAGCTGGTGATAACCGGCGTGGGTAAGAGCGGCATTGTGGCGCGCAAGATCGCAGCCACCTTTTCCTCCATCGGCTTGATGGCGCTCTACCTCAACCCCCTTGACGCCTTACACGGCGATCTAGGGGTGGTAGCCCCCGACGACGTTTGTCTACTGCTCTCCAACAGCGGTGAAACCGCCGAGCTCTTGGAGGTCTTGCCCCACCTCACGCGCCGAGGCACAGCCCGAATTGCGCTGGTCGGTCGAGCCGAATCATCCTTAGCGCGAGGAAGCGATGTGGTGCTGGACGCCAGTGTGGATCGAGAGGTATGCCCCTTAAACCTTGCTCCCACTGCCAGCACGGCTGTTGCGATGGCGATCGGGGATGCATTAGCGGCAGTGTGGATGGAGCGAAGGGGAATCTCACCCGCAGACTTTGCCCTCAACCATCCGGCCGGATCTCTGGGCAAACAGCTCACCATGACAGCCGCAGACCTGATGCTTCCCGCCCGTGAGCTAAGTCCCCTGGCACCAAATACGCCCCTAGATACGGTTATCGGCACACTGACCCGCGGCGCCATCGGCAGCGCCTGGGTTGAAGATCCCAAACAGCCCGGACATCTGCTGGGGCTCATCACTGATGGCGATCTTCGACGAGCGCTTCGCGATCAACCAGCCAATAACTGGTCGAGCCTCACCGCTAGCGACCTAATGACTGCTGATCCAATCACCATCGCCGCAAATACCCTTGCAGTTGAGGCGATCAAGGCAATGGAAAACAACCGGCGTAAACCAATTTCTGTGCTGCCAGTGGTGAATACACAAGGTGAGATTGAAGGCTTGCTTCGCCTGCATGACCTTGTGCAGGCGGGACTTACATGAGAGCGCTCACACAGAGATGGCGGTGCCATTTTCTTCGGCCCAGGCTTGCTGCCGTCAAGCTGTTGGTACTTGACGTAGATGGTGTGCTCACAGATGGAGGGTTGTGGTTTGACCAAGAAGGTCGCCTACAGAAACGCTTTGATGTGCGCGACGGTCTCGGCATCCGGCTACTACAACAGACAGGGATGACTCTGGCTTTTCTCAGCGGAGGCCAGGGCGGTGCCACTGAGATCAGAGCAGAACAGCTGGGCATTGAGCACTGTCTAGTTGGGATCAAGGACAAACCCAGAGCACTGGCACAACTACAGAAACAGCTCGGCATCGATCGAAATAACACCGCCTTCATTGGCGATGACTTGAATGATCTTGCAGTTCGAGATCAGATCGCCCTGCTGATCACACCTGCTGATGCCTGCAGCGCCGTACGCCGTCAGGCGGACTGGGTCCTGAACCGAAACGGCGGGCACGGCGCTGTGCGCGAAGCCGCTGAGGAACTCCTTAAAAGCCGCCGAGCATGGGGAGATATCAGCCAAAAAGGCTGGCGCGATCGCAACGACTAAAGCTCACGCAAGGGATTACCACCCGATGTCCACTAGTTGTTTCGCAAGGGAGCTGAAACGAGCCGCCGCTAGGTAATGCTCCCGCTCCGCCTGCTGCAAAGGAGTGGGTGTCGAATTTGAAGCCAGAATGCCTTCTATAGCTTCGGCCCAAATCGCTTCCGACGCAAGTAATGGCATTGTCCAGCAGGCCGCTGCAGCCAAATGCATATCGGCAATGAAACCAGTCGGAGCTGAGACCATCAAGCAGCCACACGCAAGCCCTTCCAAAAAAGACACTGGTCCACCCTCTTGCCCCGCGACGGAGCAGACCATACGGGAGTCCTGATAAATGGAACCGTAATCTGAATGCAGCCGCTCAAGCAGCGTAATCCGCTGATCAAGGGGATACTCACTGGCCTCCCAGTCCTGACCGAGGAACGTCACCGATAGCCCCCTATTCAAAAGCTGCTGTGCAAGCGCTACCTGAAATCCGTAGCGCTTGCGCTTGTGGTAATAACCATCTTTCCCACGCCGGTAGCGACCCACAAACAACACATCAATCGGCCTGACCCGCGACGACTCCGGAACAGCAAATAATCCAGGGTCATAGCCAGCAGGGAAAAGATGGATACGTCGCCGCTCCACCTTGCGCATCGCAATGAGTTCGCGCTCAAAAGAATTGAGCACGAGAACCGCATGAAGCAGATCTAACTTCAGTAGTTCGACACCCAAACGAACGTGGGTCTGATAAAAAATGATTCGTTCAGGAGGGAAGCCCTGATCCAGCAGGGCATTCAGGTCGTTCACGCTCAAGGCAACGACAAAGACGTCAAAGCCTCGAACCGCAGCTCTAAGTTCCTGCGGGTCAGCAACCATGCCCGTAGTCACCTCAGGAATCTTTTCCAACTCCTGACAGATATCCTTCCAAAGAAATTCGAGAATCCAGCCCTGTTGGAGGCGGGGTATATATGCCAACAAGCAACGTGGAGAATGGCCTTGACGCCCTAGCAATGCACGGAAGCGCCTCATCTGCAATTTGCGATTCGCTACATCAATGAAGTGAAACGGGCTTCGCATCCGGTTCAATTGGGGTAGGGAAAACGCAACCCGGGATAGGCGCGGAGAAAATATTGAACCTGCCATAGAAAACACCAGTAGGTGAACCAGGTTCCAATCACGACAGACCAAAACACGCCAAAGCGTTGAAACAAAGCCTCAATCAGCTTCTCCAGCACGATTACCAACCCCAAAGAGATAGGCACCACCCAAGTAATCGCATGTACATCAGGATGTTCAGCAACAGATTGGTTGATCAACACACCCCAGATCAGGGGTGGCGCAGTCACCAATGTCACAGGCGCCAGATATGGCGACTGCAAAAGGTACAAATGGCGAAACAGAATAAAGAGACCGCCTGCTGCCAATAAATAAAGCAACAAATGCTCTAACTGCATATGCCATGGCAACTTGCCAATCATCAGTTCGGACTGTCGCCAAACAAAGCCGAACGCCTGAACGATTGATTCATAGTTAAGGTCCGATTGGCCCTTCCCTCTCATCTCGTGGCTGAACCCGAAGCGATTGAGGATCGAGGATCCATCCAGCACATACCGACCTGTCAGATCAACTAACCCAACCCGGACGTAGTGCAGGGCACTAAAACCGAGCAACGCGAGGGTCATCGGCCACGAGAAGATCGCCCGCACCGCAGCATCACGCCTCGGGAGTCCGTAGCGACCTATCAGAACCGTGAGGGCGGAGATGACCCCCATCCGTGGGCAGCCAATCGCTCCTGACACCAGCAAAACGGCAGAAAGCCAGTGCCAAAAAGCGCGCTGAGACCTCAGCCCAAGTGCCAGGGTCGCTGAAGCCAGAGCCAACAGAACAGAAGAAAGCGCTCGATCATCGCTGTTCCAAAGCCCGCCCCAGACTCCTTCGCTTGGGAAAGTGACGGCGAAAGCAGCAAACAGAATGAAGCCAAGCAAAAAACGAGGAGCACGGACCTGGTGGAGTCGCTCCTCGGTCAGCAACCAGGACAGAATTCCAACCACCGCGGCCATCGCCCCAGCAGTACAAAACACCGATGCGCGCACCATTTGAAAAAATCCTGCAACCCCACCCAGCTGATACGCGTATAAATGAGGGACGACATAGAGAGTCGACTGGGATGAATAAAGTTGAGTTGGTGGAGATAGAGGCAACAGCGAGGACCGGAAAGACATCAAACCGCCGAGCTGCCAGAATCCGAGCTCGCTCCAGCTCCTCACCGAATCCAGTAGCCGCAAATTGCAAGTTGAAAGAAGGCCATCAAGGGTGTTGCCTCCATGATTCAAGGCGCCGTTAAATAACCCCAAACACACCAGGATTCCAAGGCCCCAAGGCGCATACATCAAAACCTCGGGTGAATTGAGCTGATTCCTGAACGTCTTCATGGGTCACCCAAATCTGCGGCAGCCATCAACCGGGCTTGTTCCAGCTGGTCGGCCGTGTCAACCGACAGGGACGTGCCCTCCACCTGGAAAGTCGCGACTGTGTATCCGGCTTCAATCAATCGCAACTGCTCCAGCTTCTCCAGATCCTCTAGAGGTGAGTGAGGCAGCTGATCCCAACCCGCTAGAACATCTCCCCGAAAGCCGTACATCCCGACATGCCCCCAAAAAGTGGCATGTCTATGCCACTCGGATGGATCAACATCCCTCACATGGGGAATCGCTGAACGCGAGAAATACAAGGCTCGACCATCAGAAGCCAATAGTGTTTTCACCACGGCCGGATTGTGGATCGTGTCTGCCGAGAGGCGATACACCGGCGTCACCACGGCCGGTGCAGATTCGCACAACTGAAACTCGCGCACCATTTTGGTCACGATCAAAGGATCCAGAAACGGTTGATCTCCCTGCACGTTGATTACCGCCGTATGAGATAAGCGCTTGGATCGCAATGCAGGATCCCAGCAGCTTGGATCCTCCTCCCAGGCCAGACCAACCAAAGCATCAGCAACAGAGGCAATCCGCTCGCTACCAGAACTGCAATTTTCGTCTGTGATCAACACTGGGAAATCCCAGGACTTCGCCAGCTCTTGAAGTTCCGAACTATCTGTGCATAGCACCACAACGTCGATGCCTTGCGCCTCTCGGCAACGCTCAAGCACCCTTTGGATCATCGGCATCCCGCCAATATCCGCCAAAACCTTATTAGGGAGACGTGACGACTGAAGCCGAGCCGGCACAGCCACAACATTGTGTTTGATCACCATGTCACTTAATCCCACAGCTTCATAGCGTCATCACGAGCACTGAACCATTCCGCCGCCAAACGTCCCCCCATCGTGCGCTGCTCGCGAAACCAAGGCCCTCCCAGCGTCCAATGCAGCAGACGTGGACCGCAATCCTGGGCTGGAGTTGTTGGGGCCGCCTGGACATCCACAAGGTGATTCCAACCTGCATCAACACCACCGATTTCATGGTCACCCTCCAACCAGTGGAAGCGGTGCAGTTCAAGGCCTGAAGCGGTATTGACGTAATCCGGCGTGAGCTTGTTGCAACGACTGCAGTTGAGCAGCATCAAGGAACTCCAATTTTTCTTGGGGTAGGGGCTCTGGACTTCTCCAAGAAACTTCACAGTTTCACCCGGTACATGCTCGTGCTGCACGCACATCGCTCCATACCGATCATCGCGCAAATCCCACAACGCTTTGATATCAGCGCGGCAGAGCATGTCGCAATCCATAAACAGCGCCCAACCCTTGTAGCCCATCAAATAGGGCACCAAAAAGCGCGTAAACGAAAAAGCCGTGCTCTGCTTCGGATCTCGCTCACGCCAAAACAGGCCTTGCCCCTCCAATTGCGGTGTCACCAAGGGAGTGATGGCGAGAGGAACCGAACTGTGCTGATAGAGGCTGTCGATCAAAACATTGGTCGCCGCCCGCTCGCGAGGGTCGTATCCAATAAAGATCGGCAACGCCTGCACGCTAGGCATCAAACGGTTCCTAAAGACATCTGGAGATTAAGGCGTTTGCTCACGAGATTTGATATCAGCAAATCACTAACGGCGGAAGACTCTTTACAAGATCGTCAATGGCCTTCACCTGCGTCAGGAATGGCTCCAACTGAGCCAACGGGAGAGCACTCGGACCGTCACAACGGGCATGGTCTGGATCGGGATGGGCCTCCAGAAACAAACCAGCCAAACCCACAGCCATTCCGGCACGCGCCAGATCTAAAACCTGTGCGCGACGACCTGAAGATGCCGCCCCACCGGGGTCGCGGCACTGAAGTGCATGCGTTACATCAAAGATCACGGGCAAGTCATCGCAGCAGCGCTTCATCACTCCGAAGCCGAGCATGTCAACCACAAGATTGTCGTAGCCAAAATTGGATCCGCGCTCACACAGCAACAATTGCTCGTTGCCACATTCCCGGAACTTCTCAACCAGGTTGCCCATCTGCTCTGGGCTCAGGAACTGAGGCTTTTTGATGTTGATCACCCGGCCCGTCTGAGCCATCGCACGAACCAAATCCGTCTGCCGTGCCAAAAAAGCTGGCAGTTGAATGATGTCTGCCACCTTGGCCGCCTCAACCGCTTCTTCTGGGCTGTGCACGTCGGTCATGACCGGAATGCCATGGGTGTCTTTT
This sequence comes from Synechococcus sp. SP2 MAG, assembly GCA_030756895.1. Classification (GTDB taxonomy): domain Bacteria; phylum Cyanobacteriota; class Cyanobacteriia; order PCC-6307; family Cyanobiaceae; genus Synechococcus_C. The sequence continues at coordinate 30,432 of JAVBIX010000006.1, read as the reverse complement.
ACCGACTGAAGAATCGCGAGCCCTTTCTCAACCCCAGGCCCGCGATAGGAATGGATGGAAGAACGATTGGCCTTGTCATAAGAGGCTTTAAACACCAAGGGAATGCCAAGGCGTTCGCAAACCAGCTTGTAGTGGTCAGCGCAATCCAGAGCGAAAGCCTCATCCTCCAAAACGTTCACACCCCCCAGCAACACGAAGGGACGGTCATTGCCAATCGCGATCTCACCGAGCTGAACGTTGGCCATGCGCGGATTTCATCAAGATCGCTGTGAACCTAACCCTCATAGGCTGCTGGGGCAGTGAACCAAGATCCCGCGCAGGATTCCGACCTCATGGTTCGAGACCAGTTCCGTTGGTCAGCCATCGGCTTCAGCCGCCGTCTGCTCGGGCAACGCATCGCCAGAACCGAATGGGAAGCTTTATCAGCATGGAGAGGTTTAGTGCATCAGGCCTACCAAGGTCAGCCCCTACAACCCAACATCTGCAGCGACCTCTGGTATCAAAACCGCTTTCAAAATCCCTCCGCCCGCAAAGCCTTTTTCACGCCCAATCGTCGCGAACGAGAGGCTTCATCACACCACTACGGGCATGACATTCAACTCAAGCGTTATGCAGGGATCCCACTCGTCGGCGCGCCAATTCCGATGCTTCTTGAGCATGGTCTGAAGGTATCCGAAAGTGCCCGCTTCGAGACCCCCAAAGCTTGGGCCCATCGTGGTTATCTGTGCATGGGGCCCTTACGCGCCCGCTGGCTCCGCGAACAACACCAGGTGCCGGCCCGTGCGATCGGGCCCTGGATTCAATTTGCTCAACCACTGCTCAACAGTGAACAGCTGGAAAGTCAACGCCAACTCTGGGGGAAAACGTTGTTGGTGGTTTTGGCCCATAGCTGGGATCAAGTTGAGCGCTCCATGGACCAGCAGGCCTGTATCGACGCTGTAAAAACGCTGGCTGAAGAGCACAGCTACCAACAGGTTGTGTGGCTACGGCATTGGAAAGATCCTGAGTTACTGCCACTACCGAAACACTGGATTTCAGCCTGTAACGGACACCGCGCCAACCCCTGGTTTTTGGATGCGTTACGCACCCTGCTTGAGCTTTGTGATGGGGTAACAAGCAACGCCTTCGGAACCCATCTCGGCTATGCCGTTGCCCTAAACAAACAACTTCACTGGATCGACGTTGCTGCAGAACAAAACCTAAGCAGTCTTTCATCAGACAAAGCAGCTGAAGAAGATGCCGAATGGCGAGAGCGACAAAGCCTAAGTGCCGCTCTTAAAGAAACACTTTCTAAACCACTTTCATTAAAAAAAAGATCCTTACAGACTCTTTTCGAGCCCTACTGGGGGCTGAGCCTAAAGCCCACACCCGCAGACATCAAAAGCTTGTTGAACTGATCTGCGAATGATGGGATGGGTTTTATCGAAGCGAAACGCTAAACCAACAGCAGCTCCAACCGTCCCTTCCTCTCCCGTATTGTTTTGATGGTGAAGGTCACCGCCAAAACGTAGGCAAGATCCGCTCCGCACTCGCCAAACAGGCAAATCATGAGATGGGGGTCTATTTACCTCTCTCAGCGCCGGCCATCACTTGTAATGGCACATCGTGATGATCCACAGCTCTTCGTTGCCTTCCTTCAGGCCTGCAAGAAAACTCAATTAAAGAGACTACCGAACGCTAACTAAATCCAGATGCACGGGGTAGCCTCATGTTTCTCCTACCCAGACTTCAGGAAGTATGCGCCTTCTCACGCTGCCTGAAAGCGGGAGATTCAGGGATCTGCCCTGGCTTTCGATTATCACAATCCCACTACTAAGTGCATTTACTTATTGGCGGTTGATTGACCAAGGGCTTGCTGACCATTTGTTCGACTTCGGCACAGAAGGTCTCAATGCCGTTCAAGCCTGGGAGAACCACGGATTCTGGTCGATGGCTGGAATGTTCAGCTGGGGGCAGGGATACCTCGCGGCTGATGTAGAGCCGAAACTGCTGTATCAGAGCAAAACTCCCTTACATCTGCTTCACCTCTGGGTTGCATATAAGTTCGTTGGCAGTAGTGGATACCCAGCGTTCAAGCTCACTTTTTCTTTAATTTTAGTCAGCATTAACGGGCTGATGCTGGCAGGTCTTGCTCGGATTTGTTTCAAGACTTTCGCAACCGGAATGCGGCGAGAAATTGTCAACGAAATAGTGGTGATCAGCACCTACGCGATCACGATCACCAATGAGTCGATGCTGCGATTCTGCATGGTGGATGAGCCCGACTATTTGGGGGTCAGCTTCTGGCTGGCCACCGTGTTGAGCCTGGGGATCTGGCTTCGAAGATCAGACCAGCAACAGATACCGAAGCTGAGCCTGCTGCTTGGGTTCTTCACCTCGTGGATCTATCCAGTGTTCGGCGTTACCAATTTGATCACCCTTTTTTTACTGCAACTATTCAAGAGCGAACATCGCCTGAAAAATGCACTAAGGGCACTAATCCCTGGCTCGCTTGCCGGAATCTTCTTGTACTGGGTCCAGCGGCTAATCGCAAAAGCCCTTCTAGCTAACAAGCTTTACGGAAGCCAGCTGATGGACAGGATGGGCATGACAGGTAGTCTCCGAGCGCATGACGGCATCTTCGATGCCCTCGATTTCATCTATGACCAACGCTCTGGAGGCATTCCTGGCTTTCTCAAGGACAGCCAGATCTATATCGAGCACTGCGCAATATGGATTCTCGGCATCATTCTCTTCTTCATCGTTCTTTCACGCCTGAAGCCGATCGAGAGTCAAATCCTGCTTGTAATGGCGGCAGGCGGAACTTGGTTGTTCATCCCACTCCTGACCCAGTCGCTGGCCCAACACGGCTGGGTCTACGGCATTCACTTCATGCCTGCAATTGTGCTCGGCTGGATCGGTGCTCTAACAGTTGTGCTTCCAGGGAAACGCTCGGCGATATTCGGTCCGGGGATGCTCGGCTTTATCCCGCTGCTGATCTGGGCGATCCAGCTCAGATGGTTCATGGTGCTTTATCTACGCTGAAACAAACAGGCGGAATGATGAAGAAAAGCCAATTCCTTAACGGCCGTAAAGATTTAAGCACTTTTAGCAGGTTCAACGACGAGCTCATCAGAGCCATACCCTTTGACAAACTCGTTCTCTATTAGCTCCTCCTCACATTCGCCAAAGTCAAAAGACTTACCCTGGGATAAGGACATTGAATAATTGAAATTTCAAAGCTGAAACCTAGAGCAATATCAAGAAATTCAACAATTATGCATTTGAAATAAATAGCCTCAGCCGGGCTTTGATAAGCAATAAAACGTCTCGAAAAGCAATTAGCATCATGCGCTTCAGTCGATTTAAAAACATCTAAATACAGCAGAAGTATGTCAATCTCCCTTATTACTGCCTTGCCTCAGTAGGCACGACATTACACAACATGGCAGACAACGTATCTATGTGATGGTCGAGAGTGAAATGCTCTTTGGCATGACATTGAGCTGCTTTACCCATCACCCCGGCCAAATCCGGGTTACTAAGCAACGTCTCAATCGCTGTTGCCATCGCCTGAACATTCCCCTCCCGACAAAGAAAACCAGTTGCACCATCGATCACCACCTCAGGGATACCAGCATGGAGCGTGGAAATGACTGGCAAACCCGCCAACTGAGCTTCTTGAACTACCACCGGGCAACCTTCTGAATCACCATCTCGCGCCGTTTTCGAAGGCAGCAATAAGCACCGAGATCGACGCATCAAATCAGCCACTTCAATCGGCTGACAAAACCCTTCAAAGACGACCAAATCCTGCAAACCCAATCTTTCGACCTGTCGCTCCATCTCACACCTCAATGGACCATCGCCAATCACAACCAACTGCATCAACTCTGACAAGGCAAAAGTGTTGGGTGATTGGCGACAACGTGAATGCACCTCTGCGAAGGCCTCCAATGCATCAAAGGGGCCCTTTTTTTCCACCAAACGCCCCACAAAAAGAACTCTTGGCGGTGCAAGAGTGGGGTCAGCCCCATAAAAAAGAGCTGGATCTGCTCCAGAGGGACTAATCGTGATCGCCTGGGGTGAGGCGCCCAGCCTTTCCAGCACTTGCTGCATGGGCACACTCTTAACGAGGAATCCAGATGCGATACGCATCAAACGCCTGTAGCGCTCATGCAACCGTTTCAATCTCCGATCTGCCGAGGCATCAGATCCACGGAAATGCACGACAAGGGGCACTCCACTCCAACGAGCAGCATCCATAACGCGAACAGCATGGAAACCAAATTCAACAAGAATCACATCTGGCTTATACCAACGAATGAGCCAATAAGCGATGAATGATGTGGGGAAAGTAGACAATCGCTGAAGGCAAAGACGGGTACATACTTTGCTAATCAAGGTTGCAACTGCATAGACCGTTTGCCCAAAACCACGTGAGGTTGCTGCGTATTCGTCACCAAAGAAAACAACTTGACGCAAAGGCATTGCAGCAAGATTTCTCCGTATGAATGTCTCCGACGGAGAAGATCTAGTGGGTACGAATACAATCACTAAAGGGTCCAAAGCCTGCTGAACAACATCCTCAAACTGCTTACGAACTACAGATGGTGAATACAATTCACGAATCCTTCGGGCCTCCCGCCCAAAGCCATCAATCTTTAAAGGGTTCTCAATCAAGGTTGAAATAGTGTTTCCCAACAGCTGCGCATCAGTACCTTCAGGTAGCAGTTCACCGTTAACTCCAGGTTGTATCAACTCGCGAGGCCCTGTTGGACAATCAATGGAAAGGCAAGCTGTACCAGATGCCATTGCTTCCATAAGCACATTGGGACAGCCTTCATATCTGGAACTAAGGACAAAAAGATCAGCTCTTTCATACCAATCACCTATGTTCCCGACACGACTAATTAGCAACCGTCGATCATCACCTTGGCGATAACGCAGGAGAGTCTCATGCAAGTAAGGATGGCTCTTACTAACGCCTGCTATTACTAACCAATAGCTTGGATGACAATCTGCGATATAACTAAAAGCTTCCAAAAGCCGATCAAATCCTTTTTGATAGGGCTTTGTCCCTACTGCCAGAATAACTTTTGCCTCTGGCGGAACAGAGACCTCAGGCAAAATGCAAGGTTCCTGCTTAGGCAAGGGCCATTCGACTGGATTAGATACAATTCTCCAATTGCGCGCTAAACCCGAATCTTCAAGCCACTGACCAATTCTTAAAGTTTGAACCTGATGCAGAGATGCTGTTGGATAAAGAATTTTGCGTAAAATCCACCACGACAATGGCAATTTTTTAGCCGGTGGGTAATTAACCTCCGCAACAACAACTCTCCAAGACTTCCCAAAATTTGCCATTAGCAAGTTAATGGACGGCCGGGTAGAAACACCAATTGCCAGATCAGGGGGATGCTGGACTAAATAACTTCGAAGCCATCTCCAAGTCGACACTTTTGATCCAATAGGACGAGAAACAACTTGGAGGCCATGAGGAGCATGGAAAAAAACTTCATCGGGCGGGAATCCTAATAAAAGAGTTACCTCATGCCCCATATCCTGCAACCAAGCAATCCACTTCAAAGCTATGCGCTCTGCTCCCCCCAAGCCCAAATCATGGATATGCAATACGATTTTAGCCATATTTTAATTATCCAATGTAAAATTAGATTCCAGGGAGTTAAGCCAATTAAGTGCCCCATTAGTAACGCATGGGGTAGCTATATTAATCATTATAGAGAGCCTTTTTTCACGCAAAGCTTGCGAATCAGACGTCATGGCCAACTTGATCAAGCCAAGGACTTCAATCAGGAGGCCAAGATGATTTTCCTTGGCCTGTTCGGCTGGTCTTCGATATCGACCACACTCAAGCTCTATAAGCAATCTGTTCAAGGAATTAGACAACTGATGGCATTCTAACCGATTAAAGCTTAGGCATAAAAGCCCTCTCAAAAGATTAGTAGTACTGCGGTAGAGCACATCAGCCGAGACCTCCTTGAAAGGCATCGCATTGAGAGTGCGTAAATTTGCATGGCCAATTAACTCAATTGTCTTGGCTGCAGTTCTACCTTCAGCCAGAGACAACTGCAGTAAGCAGGCACGCGCAGAAATGATTTGTTTATATGGACATTCACGATTACGCCAATGAGGCCTAAAAGCAATCTGTTCTGAGCTTGTCAAGCCTGCCTGCCTGAAAAGCCATGGGCGTAAGCCAGCCAAACCAACTGAGTCTTTAAGTTGCATAGAAATATAAATAGCTGCAATTCCAGCATAAAAACGCTGATGCAAAAGGTGAGCCCCACACTTGTGAATCCCGATAAGCAAGGTCAGCGCACTATTAAAATCTGTGGGCCGACATTCTGGTCTAAAAACAAACTTGTCCACCTGTAAATGCCACTGATATTTACACTTCTGATATTCAAGAATCCGTAAAGCGCTATGAATATCATCGGAATCAATGGCAGCTTCGACAGAAAGTTCGGAAGCCTTGATTTGCTTATAACTTAACCACCACAGGAGGCGACGATACAAACGCCCCGCATGATGCCTCAAAGAGCCACCAATATTAATCATAAATCCATAATAACGCTAAATGCTTATTAGAGCAACTAATGGCATTAAAGCCTCCCAAAAGGCATAAGCATAGTTCTATAATCACCAACTTATAAGCCAAACCGTTACGCATCTACCTCTTAATACTCTCTTGAAAACACAACTATATCAATTGTAGACGATTTGCCATGGCCAACGGTCAGGGATGCAAAGGAAGTCATCATCAAAACCACAATCAAGACCATTCGGATCAATCAGCTGCTTCCCCCAGATTACCAAACCAAAAACAAGCAAGGGAATTAACATTTGCTTGTCACTATAAAGCTGGAACCATCGCAATACAGACAATAACAGAAACAACCCTATCGGATCCGCAAATCTGGAAATAATTTGAGGGTAGATCTCAAACTTCACTCCAAATTGCACAACAATGAACATGACCGAATAAAGGAGTAACGCCTTGCTCACATGGCATTGCTTAAAGGCATTCCATGATATCTGTCTTTTTTTGCAAGTTGAAAAAACTGCAAATAGCAAAAGAACTTCTGAAATCAAAACAGATCGGTTAATCGAATATAAGCTAAAAAAGTTCATATCATTGATATAATCCGATAACTTGAACAAGACCGATTGTCCGAAGATAGCGAGGGAAGCAACTAGCAAAGTAAACACTCCTATCTTTACAACACGAGGTAATTTGCTCAAGGAGCCTAAGTGTTGCCAACTTGCAGGAGCTGACGCCAAAAAAAGCATCGGAAGAGCCGTGAGATGACTAAATAAACCCAACGCAGCAGAAGTCATCACAGGAAGCATCCTTAATTTAAGAAATCCAGATACACTTAGAAATAGAGGAACAATGAGTAGAGCGGTCCAAGCCTGTCGTGTTTGAGCATTCTGCAAAAATCCTCTTAAGAATGGGCTCGTCAACAACAACAATGCCCACCAGCCACCCCAGGCAGGTACACGCCACCAACGGGAAAGGGAAATAGCCAAGGCAGCAAAGCAAGTTGCAACAAGACCATGAATCGTGGCCATGCGATAAGGAAGAATTTTAATGACGGGAGCCAATATCCACCAAAAACGTTCTCCAGGCAGGAATACAGCAAACTGATCAATGTAATGGTTCAACTTGGTGATATCGCTTGTACCCCAGCACGACAAAGTGAAGAAGACAGTAGTAGAAAAACAAAAAAGAGTGACTGCTAACCACCACCAAGACATCCTTTCTCGGATAGCAAACCAATGAATAAGAGCTGCAAACAGAACTTGAATCAAAAACAATAACGTCAACAACCATGGTGATGACACCACCTGATCAACCCGGTAGGGTGACTCGCTCGGGAACATCAACAATAGACTCGAAGGAATGAACAAGCATGCGAACAATAAGGCATGTTGCTGCAATTAGCGTCTTGCAGAAGTAACTGAAATAAATTTTCTTACCTAACGAAACTCTAGAGGGAATAGCAGCAGCCAAGTTGATGGTCAATACATACTTATCCCAAAAAGTAAAGGCGAAGTATTTCCTCTGGGGGAAGTTAGGAGCCTTGGTTGAGCTTATTGCATTTACAACCGATACAATTTACTCCTAATAAAGCCAACACGAAAATGAAAATGTCGCTTCTCAGATAAAGGCTTATAAATCATTTCTAAAGGGATAAACATATCCGTCAATGACAAGTGCGACGTAGGCATCCCTTAAACAACACGAGAATATCGACAGGGATGCGCATTAAACGGCGCCAAGTATGCCAATACACCCAGTGCCAAAAACGAATAGAGAATTTGCCCTCACGATCAGGCGGAAGTAACTTCACAGGCAGCATCTTTACATGCAAATCTGGTATCTCAAGAAAGCGTGACCAAAACACCTGTCGCCGCAAATGCTCGAGTTCCTTAGCAGCTAAGTCTTCGAGTTTTGGAATAGTGCCGGGAGTACACCGCCATAGTCCAGCAGAAACATATTCGTAACGACTCCCAGAACGCTCAGCAGTCCAAGGCATATGAGCGGCAGCAACTCGATTGCTCATTGCACTAGCCCTATGCAAAGCAAAGCTGAGTGAAATTTCTAAGGCAGTGGATTTGAGATGAGGCGCTTGCAAACGGCTGACGCGTTCATGGATTGAGTGAGGAATGACCCCGACAGCTGTTTCTTGCATGAGCTGAACGGAATAGTTGAGACTCTGTAATCTTGCCTTGAGATCCTTGTCGTCAAATCCATAGCCAACGAGCACTTCGTTGAAACCGCCTACAGCTTCAAAAGATTCGCGTGCCATTAAGAACTGGCCCAGACGTCCATCCAAACCAGAACCAAACCAACACGTTTCATAGCCATCCTCAAAAAGCGCAGCAGGATCAAGATCTTCAGGCCAACAATCTGCATCAAGCTTGAGCAATAGGTTGCCCTTTGCGAGTTGAGCCGCGAAATTATATGCACGACATAGATTCCATCGATCCTCCCTTTCGACACGTTCCACGCGAATCCTGGAATCATTTGGCAACTGATTCCTTCGCAAAGGATCTCTACTATTCCAATCCAGAATTAAATGTTCTTCATGGTGTGGCCAGGAAGCTAATTTCTGCGCAGAGGTCAACAAATGATGTTGACGATTCATGCATACCGTAAGAACACTCAAGCCTCTAATCATGGCAATGCCTCTAAAGCTGCCAACATTCGTTTGGTACGTGCCTTGTAGGTGTACTGCGCTGCCATCGCCAGGCGCATGCTCTGCTCAGGACCGTGACCAGCCAAACAACTCGTCAAAGCTTTGGAGAAGTCTTCAGGTCGGGCATCGCACAACCAAGCAACAGAAGAAAATTCTTTTAAAGCATCAATCTTTGTGGCGACTACAGGCAACCCGGCAGACATATACTCGAAGAATTTCATCGGAAACATAGCCTCCGTATAAGGTGTTAGCAGCAAAGGCAACCACCCACATGCAAATCCTGCGCAATAACTAGGCAAAATTCCATAAGAACGCGAACCCAATAAATAAATGTTAGGCTCGGCATCTAAAAGAGACGTATCTGTATACGGCTCACCCTCACCAGTGGGGCCAATAAATACGAAGTTCCATGATGGATGTGATCGTGCAATGGTGACAATAAGCGAAAAGTCAAGTTTATAACTGCTCACAGCCCCAATAAAACCAATTCTTGGCTCTGAGAGTTCTAAAAGATCAGCCGGTATCGAACTCACAGGTAAGTCCATCGCTGATGCAAAGTGAGCTTGATCAGCGACATTAGGGTCAAAACGAATGTTCTTCGAATATGGCGCCAACTGCCTTTTTAGTTGAGGTGACGTGACAAAGACTTGATCTACTTCTCGACAAAGATGTCGCTCCTGAGACGCAATCAACGCACGCGGCATACAAGGTTGCTCCTGAACAGAATCAACTGCGTGATAGATCTTGAAAGAGAATGATCCGAAATCAAGAAAAGTTGTTGTCAAAGGATTGTAAGTCCATAACCAGGGCCGACGAAAGCCAATTAAACCCATGGACAATCCTAGACTTAGAGAAAGACTTAAACGATTCAACCAAAGCCCAAATCCACTTGTCACTCCAGGTATCACCAAAGGTGAGCACACCCAAAGATTCCGTCGTACGCGGCGGGGGGGTCGCAATCCTCGCCATAAACGTTGCACAATCCGCTTGAGATCACGACCCGTCGCCTGTGCAGTTCTTAGACCCAGTGATTCAATATAAAGAACTCGGCAGCCCTCATCAACGAGGGAAACAGCAACGTGCTGCTTATTTGTCCATAGGGGATGATCCCAATCTGCTGTAGCAAGCACAACTATATCAATCATGACGGATTTCAACGTCTCTGAAGTTCGACCAATTCGCGAAAACTAGGGGAGCGCAATTGGAGCTCCTCATAATTTCCATGAGCGATCACTTGACCACCATTAAATTCATAAATTCGATCGCAGTGACGAATTGTGGAAAGTCGGTGTGCAATAACGATCGTAGTGCATCGGCGGCCAATTAATTCAAGAGATTCCATCACATCATTTTCAGTTTTATTATCCAAAGCACTAGTCGCTTCATCAAGGACCAAAACCTGAGCATGTTTATAAAAAGCTCTTGCCAATGCCAAACGTTGTCTTTGTCCCCCTGAAAGACGCATGCCATCTTCGCCAATTTTTGTAAAATCACCGAAGGGAAGATCTGAAACAAATTCAGCTAATTGCGCCATTTCCAAACAATCCCACAACTTGTTTTCATCAACATCATCATCTCCAACTCCGAAAGCAATATTTTCTCGCACACTTGCATCAAGCAACTTAATGTTTTGAGGAACAAAGGCACAGCATTGCTGCCAGGCTTGAATCTCGTCTTTTCGCAATATAACTCCATCTAATAGCAGCTGTCCCTCTTGAGGAGTCAGCAAACCAAGCAAAAGGTGAGCTGCTGTAGTTTTCCCTCCTCCAGTAGTTCCTACTAAAGCAACTCGTGCACCAATTGGAACAGTGACATCAACATGCCTCAAAGCCCATTCATCCTTATCACCATATCGGTAAGAAATACTGCTAAGTTTAATTGAGTTACAAGGCATAATTCCTGCAGATGTAACTGGAATTTGAGACTGATTCGGAAAACGAACGGGCTTCATTTCCAATAGATCCAATGCATCTGAAAGATCAGGAAGAGAACCTCGTAATTTATTGATCGATTTAGACACAGACTGCATTGGAGCCGCTAGACGCAAAGAAGCGAATATCACACCCATAAGTGCCGGAAGAGCATCACGCACCGCCTCTACCCCACCACCATTTAAAAGAGGTGGTAGCAATCCAATTGCAAATAAGACTGTTACACCTGTCGGTTCGATGACAAAGCGAGGTATATCAGGAAGTAGCTTTAGCAGCCTATCGTAACGCTTGCCTTGAGATCCAATCGACCCAAAACGACTTATAAAAAAATTTTCAGCTCCGTGCAAATGAATATCACGGATCGAACGCGTAGACTCAAGCAAGATTTGATTTACAGTGCGAGAATAAATAAACTGCTGCCTGGTCAAAAACCTAAGACGTGGAGTTATCAAGAAAGATGACAGCGCGTATGAAAAAACTAATAATCCAAAAACTACAACAGCTATCCACCCAAAAGCAATTACTACTCCTACTGCAAGAATGCCCGATGACAAAACATTCCCAGAGATGGACAACATCGGAATCACAATGTTGTCAGAAACCTTGCTTAGGACACGATTTAATCGAGTCATCAACGTCATCGAGCTACTATTCTTGTAGTACTCGTATGACTGAAGTATTAAATTACTATAAACACGATTTCCGAATACTGCCCAAACCTCCGAACTAACGCGTACCTCTACAAGCCGAGCGGCAAATTTTAAAGCCGTTGAAATCCAAATTAGACCCAACAAAATCACAACAATCCATAAGCCACGATCTAATGCATCACCACCGAAAACTCGGACAAACGGAAGGTTATCGGCAAGACTTGAACCACTAAAAGATCCAACAAGCTTTGCAATTAAGCCCACAAATACCAGGTCAGCGAAACCAACAGCTGATGAAATCAGCAGCAAGATCCACAAAGACCTAAATTGCTTTGGAGGCAAATATGAAACAACAGCCCTAAGCAGGCAAAATGTTTCGCTGCGGTTCAGCAGATTTAGCCCTGTTGAACGACTTCTTGACAATTGTCATACACGCGACATTTTATTTCACAATTTTAGCAATCAGGCTTCTGACGACATTCCACAAGGTGTCAGCCAGACAACCGATCGACCACTTCACAACCACTCATTTCTGATCAATCCGAAACAAAGAATCAGTGAGAAGAGGAAGTTTCAATTGCGCGTTAAGAATCGACGAATTTTACCGACCACTTCACTTGAGACTCTTTCCCATCGCAAGCGCCAAGTGGGCTTTGAGCTTAGGAGTTCTAAGGAGGGGCTCATACCACCCGCCTCAGCGCAAAACTGAAGCTGATTGAGCACGACTTGCCAATGCATCTCCAAAACACTTTCTGAGCTCAGGTCCATCAGTATTTCAATCTCTTCAGCTGAGGCTTGCCATCGCTGGGGAGTCTTTACCGCCTCTCCAATCCGTTCCACGTCATAACGAAGGCTGCCACAGCCAATCTGGTGTGCGGTGCGGCCAGGGGTCAACGTGTCAGCAAGTGCGTGATTCAAGCTGCTGAACACCACACACCCACAAGCCATAGCCTCCAGTGGTGGGAGCCCAAAGCCCTCACTAACGCCACGGCCACGCCAATACTCCGCTGAGTCATAGACGTAAACCGTGGCGCTATTAAACAGAGCCACCAGGTCTTCGACCCAACCGCACTGAACCTCCACCCTCAAGCCCTCACGCCTCAAGGCCGGTACCAAATGCTTGAGCACATAGGGACTGCTCTTGCGCTGCTGAACCAAAACATCAATGGAGCGCTGCGAAACAAGGGCTGAACCTTGATCGTTGCGAGGGCGAGCGCCACGCGCCAACCAATGGGGCTCCAGTCCGTTGGGGATCAGAAACAGAGGATTGCGCGGAGCACGGTCACCCCAATACCCAAGGGTGTTACGGCTGACGGCAATCACAGGGACACCGGGCGGCAAATCAAAGCCATAGCCACTGCTATGGGCCTGATACACCGCATGCCGACCACGCAAACGCTCTAAGAGCCTGGGCACATCAAATCCCCAGCTCACCAACCAAAGGGCCTCCCCGGGTGCATCCTCTTGATCCAGCAGGTCGTCAAGAAAACGATGGGAGGGCTCACGAGCCCGATAGGTCACAACCTCCGTAGAGCGCAGATCCGACAACAAACGGGCCGTCTGCAGAGCAACGCTCAATCCTCCACAACGAAAACGGGGCCCGGTGCCTGGCACCAGAACCCGAATCGGAGCGAACAGTCTTGAGGAGTCTTGAATGGCGTCCTCGCTGAACACTTAGGCCACAACGGCCTCAGTGCTTCCAGTGCGCTGACGGCGCGTAAGGAAACCAAACAGGACCTTGCCAATGGCAGCAACGAGATTCCCCTCAAGCTCCTGGAACATTTTCATGTTCAGGTGGAACGCATGGTTTGCCTCTTCCAAAATACGATCGGCCATATCCTGATCGATAGGAAGCTGATCCATCGTGGAGCGATAGGCGGTCTTAAACGCCTTCTCATCGGAGATGTCGTCAAAGACGTAGAAGCGAAGACCGTCGTCACCACTCATATTCATTGCTTTCTGAGCAATGTTCTTAAGAATCTGACCACCGGAAAGATCCCCCATGTAGCGGGTGTAATGGTGACCAACCAACAGTTCAGGAGAATCCTTCGCTACAGCATGGATCCGCTCAACATATGTAGCTGCTGAAGGAGATGGCTTGATCTCTTCTCTCCAATTATCGCCGAAGTAAAAAGCAAGATCTTGCTCCAGGGATTCAAGCCGATTCAGCTCTTTCTTACCAACGGGCCCTACCACCGGATGGTTCGCGAGCTTGTCGACCTCCTCCTCCATCGCCTCATAGACGAAATAAAGATCAGCGACGAGCTTGCGATAGCTCAGCTTGTCCACCACACCCTTCAGGAAGCAGCTCACGAAACCAGTGTTTTCGGCCATGGTGTGGGCCTTTTTTGTACCTTCACGGAGCTGGGCAGCCAGAGCGACGGACATACGAGTGAAAAACGAAGCGATCTAAGGACCTTAAATTCAGTTTCTAAAGATGGCTCTGATCAGTTGCGAAGGGTTAAGAACTGGTGCGATTGGGCACACCCTTTTCGAACACTTCAAACAACTCTCGACAAATCAATTGCAGCTGCTCCACCTGATCCGGTTGGGGTAGATAGGGGCCAGCCGGCAACCAATCGCCCACCGTTGCCAAACGCCAGCGTTCGCCTTCAAAGGTCATGCCGCGCATCACCACGCCAAGGAGGGAAGGACAAGACGAGTCCGTCCGTCCCTCCTCCGGCTTGAGCCGTAACTGCAGCAACAGACTCCGACATTGCAGCCGCGGGCTCCAGCCTGGGAAATCGAAGGCGAAATCCAAGGTTGCGGCCTCGTCCCAATGGCGGGTGGAAGGGTCATCACGCCAAGGACTCAAATTCGGCTGAGCCGCAGAGAACTGCCGTCGCACCAGCGTGACGCTGGTGGCTAGAGCCTGGGCCAAGGCCACGCTATGGACCGCCGCCGCCGCATTCACAGGGTTCATCGCCGCTGAACCCAGGGTGAAGGGTCAGCAGAGCTTGCGCCAACTGCCGTTACGGTTCATCCATACCAGCAACAGATCCCTGGCAACTCCCATCACTCGGATCAGTCTTTATGGACTCGTCGGCATTGGTGCCGCGATCGTTCATGCAGGCGTCTTGCTTGCCTTGGGTTTGCTGATGCCGCTCTGGGCCGCGAATCCCTTGGCCTTTCTGGCGGCCTCGATCGCCGGTTATCTCGGTCATGCGCGCTACACCTTCCGGCCGGAGACCGGAGGACAACGGTTTGCGCGGCGCTGGCTTGTTCTTCAATACGTCGTCAATCTTTCGGTCTGCGGATTGCTGCCACTCGTCCTCCCAGACGCAGTCCCCAGTGCGATCCGACTGGGGGTTTTGGTGTTCACTCCCACGGTTCTCAATGCCTTGATCTGGTCGAAGGCCGCCCGGTTCAGCGCAAAGCAACGCAACCAACAGCAACGACCAAGGATGCATGCGGATGATCTAGGCCTCAGCCAAGCCACCAACAACGCCATCCTTCAACTCGCTCGCATCGGCAAGTTGGACGGAGCCAGCTTGCTGGTGCAGGGCCCTGCGGTCTCAGAGGGGGTAGTGGCCTGGAAAGCACTCCAAGCCGAGCAGCCAGATCTTGAGCTTTGCCTCCACCTTTGCTTAACCGAGGGGCCTTGCGCCGCCGTCGCCTCCGCTGTCCCCGATCTCATCAACCAAAACGGCCATCTCAAGCTGTCGTTTGGGGTCTGGCTTTCGCTCTCGCTGTTACCCGCCATGCACCCGCGGCGACGGCGCGTTACCCGGCAACTCCACGAAGAGATACAGGCGCAAATTGCTCGCTTCCGGCAACTCTGCGGCGCAGACGCTCCGCTTCACGTTGACGGCCATCAGCACGTGCACCTTGTTCCGATCGTGCATGACTGCCTGTTGCAGGTTTCAGGAAAGCAAAAGATCACCTGGATGCGCAGCACAACCGAGCCACTTCCCACCGGTCTCGCTTTGCATTGGTGGTGGGATGCGATCCTCCAGGCCGGCTTACTCAAATGGGCCGTGCTGGAGGTTCTCAGTCGATTAGCGCAGCGGAAGCAACAACGCCTTGGTATCGCCAGCAATGGCGGGTTTGCCGGTGTGCTGTTCACCGGACAAATGGCAGGCCCACCGCTACGAGCAGCCCACCAAACCCTTGCAGCCCTTCCGGCTCGAGCGAATCGAACCCCACCACTCCTGCTCGCCCATCCAGGCGCACCACTGGCGCGCAATCTCACGGATGCAGGCTTTTCTGTGTCGCAACCCTTTGCCGCCTCTCCGTGGCGACAACGCGAATGGCAAGCGCTTCAGGAGTTGTGAATGGCTCGGATGAAGTAGTGAGGGCGATCCTTGGCCTCCACATAAATCCGACCGATGTAATCCCCGAGCACACCGATTCCGATCAACTGAATGCCTCCCAGGAAGAGCACCGCGGTCATCATCGAGGCGTAACCAGGAACATCCACGCCGATCAGAACCGTACGCAGCGCAATCAAGGAGGCGTACACCAAGCTCAACAAGGAAATCAGGACCCCAAGCACTGTCCACACCTTGAGGGGCAGCACGGAGAAGGAAAAGATTCCATCGAAGGCGTAGCTCACGAGCTTGAACGGACTCCAGGAGGTTTGGCCGCCGCTACGAATCACCCGCTGATAGGGCAGTTCCACACTGCGGTAACCCGTCCAGGGCAGCAATCCTTTGGAAAAGCGGCTTGATTCGCGCAAGCTCGTGACCGCCTCGAGCGCCTGTGCATCCAAGAGCCGGTAGTCACCCGCTCCCTCCTTGATCTGAATCGAATCCACCACCTTGTTAAACACGCGGTAAAACCAGTGGGCGCTGGCCACCTTGAACCGTGATTCCTCATCACTGTCATCGCGCACGGCCGTGACCACCTCAGCTCCATCCCGCCATTTCTGCACCATCGCTTCGATCAGTTCAGGAGGATGCTGGAGGTCGGAATCGATAAGCACCGCTGCAGCACACTCCCCTCGAACGTGATCGAGGCCAGCCAACATCGCCGCCTCTTTCCCAAAATTACGGGTGAGCTCGAGCAAGCTGACAGGAGCCGCTGCGCCAAGTTGGGCCTGACGAGCCTGCCAAAGCCGAATCTGCGACACGGTGTCATCGCTTGAGCCATCGTCGATCAACACCAATCGCTCCACACCTGGTACGGCGAGCACGCGCTCGATGAACGCGGTGATCACGGCCTGTTCGTTGAAACAAGCGGCCACGATCCAGACACCTTCAGGTTTCACCATGGATCGTGGAGAGAGAATCAAGAGGAACTTAAGAGAGCACCCGCCGAGTCATAAGCTCGCCAAATCCAAAATGCCGCCAGGCAGCGACCCCTCCATGGCTCAGTTTGAGAAGCTCACCGCCCCTCTCAAGGGCACCCCAATCCGCTTCGAAAACGGCCACCCCGTGGTGGGGAACGATCCGATCATTCCTTTCATTCGCGGCGACGGCACCGGAGTGGACATCTGGCCTGCCACCCAGAAGGTGCTCGATGCGGCTGTGGCTCAGGCGTACAACGGCAAAAAGACGATCGAGTGGTTCAAGGTCTATGCCGGTGATGAAGCCTGCGACCTCTACGGCACCTATCAATACCTTCCTGAAGACACCTTGGAAGCGATTCGCAGCTTCGGTGTGGCGATCAAGGGGCCCCTCACCACCCCAGTGGGTGGTGGGATCCGCTCGCTGAATGTCGCCCTGCGACAAATTTTCGACCTCTACTGCTGTGTCCGGCCCTGCAGCTACTACGAAGGCACGCCCAGCCCGCACAAACGTCCTCAGGATCTGGACGTGATTGTGTACCGAGAAAACACGGAAGACATCTATATGGGAATTGAGTGGGAAGCGGATGATCCGATCGGCCAAGAGCTGCGCAAGTATCTCAATGAGGTGGTCATCCCTGCCAACGGCAAACTCGGCAAGCGGCAAATCCCTGAAGGATCCGGCATCGGCATCAAGCCAGTGAGCAAGCACGGCAGCCAGCGACACATCCGCAAAGCGATCCAACACGCCCTGCGCTTGGAAGGGCACAAGCGTCACGTGACGCTTGTGCACAAAGGCAACATCATGAAATTCACGGAAGGAGCCTTCCGTGACTGGGGCTATGAGCTTGCCACCACTGAATTCCGCGATGTTTGCATCACCGAACGTGAAAGCTGGATTCTCGACAATCTCGACCGCGATCACTCGCTCAGCGCCCAGGACAATGCGCGCATGATTGAGCCCGGCTACGACAGCCTGACGCCCGAGAAAAAAGAGACGATCGATTCCGAAGTACGGGGGGTGCTTGCAGCGATTGGCGAAAGCCACGGCTACAGCAAATGGAAAAGCATGGTGCTGGTGGATGACCGCATCGCCGACAGCATCTTCCAGCAGATCCAAACCCGCCCTCAGGAATATTCGATCCTGGCCACCCTCAACCTCAATGGCGACTACATCTCCGATGCCGCCGCGGCGATGGTGGGAGGCCTGGGCATGGCCCCTGGAGCCAACATCGGTGAAACGGCCGCCATCTTCGAGGCCACCCACGGCACCGCCCCCAAGCACGCAGGATTGGATCGAATCAACCCCGGTTCCGTGATCCTGAGCGGAGTGATGATGCTCGAATTCCTCGGCTGGCAGGATGCGGCCGACCTGATCACCAAGGGGCTCAGCGCCGCCATCAAAGACAAGCAGGTCACCTATGACCTCGCCCGACTCATGGAGCCCAAAGTGGATCCCGTGAGCTGTAGCGGCTTTGCAGACGCCATTATCGAGCGCTTCTGATCACCAACAGGCCGATTCAGGTCAGAATCGGCTTATGGCTTTTGTCGACCCAAGCGACCCCTGCGTTCACTGCGGGTTTTGTTTGCCCACGTGTGCCAGCTACCGGGTGCTTGGCACCGAGATGGATTCCCCCCGCGGGCGCATCCACACCCTCAAGGCGATCGAGGCTGGAGAGCTGGAGATGGATGCCACGGTGGCCAGCCATTTCGATAGCTGTTTGGGCTGCTTCGCCTGCGTGACCGCCTGTCCATCAGGCGTGCGCTACGACCAGCTCATCGAAGCGACCCGCCCAAAGCTCAACCAACCTGAGTTCCGCAGCAGCTGGCAAACCAGTTTCCGTCAGCTGCTGCTCCTGGTGCTGCCCTACCCCAACCGGCTGCGTGCTCTTCTGCAGCCATTGCGCGCCTATGCCGGCACCGGGCTGCAGCGTTTCACTCGGCAAACAGGGCTTTTAAAGCTTCTGGGCCCACAACTGGAAGCAATGGAAGCGCTCTTGCCTCCCCTGCCTCCAGAGGGCTTTTCCGATTGCTTACCCCGGGTGAATCCAGCACAAGGCGAGCAACGTGGCCGAGTGGGCTTAGTGCTTGGTTGCGTCCAACGTTGCTTTGATCCAGGGGTGAACGAGGCCACTGTGGCCGTCCTGCAAGCCAATGGCTTCGAAGTGGTGATTCCAGCCAATCAAGGCTGCTGCGGGGCGGTGAGCCATCACCAAGGCCAACTCAAACAAACCCAGGAGCTGGCAAGCGCATTGGTGCAGAGCTTTCGCGATGAAACCCTGGACGCCGTGCTGGTTGCCGCCTCCGGTTGCGGGCACACGATGAAGGCCTATGGGGAGCTTCTCGATGGCGCAAGCAACTTCAGTGCGCCGGTCTTGGACGTGCATGAATTTCTTGCGAATCGGGGGCTTTCCAAGTCGTTTCAACAAGCGCTCACACCGCTGCCCTGTGCGGTGGCGTATCACGACGCCTGCCACATGATTCATGGCCAGGGGATTGCAGCCCAGCCCAGGGACTTACTGCGAGCTATTCCCGAACTCCAGCTCAAAGAAGCCACGGAAGCCGGGGTGTGTTGCGGAAGTGCCGGCATCTACAACTTGGTTCAACCGGACGAGGCCGCAGAACTCGGCCAACTCAAAGCCGACGACCTCAGCAGCACCGGAGCTGAGATTGTGGCCAGCGCCAACATCGGTTGCAGCCTGCAACTGAGGCGTTACCTCAACCAAAACGGTCCCAAGGTGGAGCACCCCATGGAACTGCTCGCCCGCTCCGCTGGTGTGGGGCCATTCAGTTCAACGCCAAGCAAGACCTAACGCCCCTCGAGCCAACGCCACGCCTCAGTGAGGGTGTGTGGCTCACCGAGATTGCCTGGAAAGGTGATGACCGGCAATAGATCGCTGGGCTCCAGCTCGCGAAGATCCTGATCCAAGGCAGGGATGGGGCGCACCAGCGATAACCCCGGCAAAAGCTGCCCCTCCAACTGAACAGCTTCTAGGCCAAGCCCCTCCACCAGCAGGGTTCCCGTGGTGATGCCCCCTTTGCTAATCAGATAGCCAAGCCGCGGAGCGACTCCGGCCAGCAAACGGGCCATCAGGGATGCCAGCTCCATCCCAAAGCGCAGCCGCCGCCCAGCCGCCGCCGCTCCTGCTCCAAAAGACAATTCACCACGACTCGTAAACAGCACCGGCGTGAACCCTTCCTCCAGCGCCTGCTCCAGTTGATGGCGCCATTCAGCCTCCAGATCTGGCAAGAGCAGATCCGGAGATCCCCCCTCCAGCACCCGGGCGATGCGAGCCACCGGCAGCTCAATGCCGCGGCAACGCGCGTTGGCTAACAGAGATTTCAACTGTTGATCCGCCAAAGACACGTGGGAGCCCACCACCACCAAGCCAGGGAGCGGCTGAGCGCGGGCATCCCGGCGACGCATGCCCGCCAGGCCATGGGCATCAAAAGGCTGAGCTCCCAAGGGCGATGGTCCTGAATCCACCAGGCCGTTGAGAAGACTTGCCGCTGATCTGAACAAGAAGCGCTTGCGCCCCTGCAGCCTGCGGACTGCGACCCCCAACGCCCGGAGCTGCTCGGGACGGGTCGCATCGACGACAACGGATCTGTTGGCTTCTAGCGCCTCAAGACAAGCCAAGAGGTCTGCAGAGCGCTCTGCTTCCAGCAACGCCAAGGGGATTTGCAGCACTGCTTTGGCAGCGATCTGGCCAGCGCTCTTCTCCTCGAGCCACTCCGCCAGATCACTGGTGCCGTAACCAAACAAGCGATCTCGGGCAAACGCTGTGGTGTGCACCGGCTCTCCATGCAGAAGATGCACCCCATTCACGGTGGTGCGACCTCCCTCAAAGAACGCAGGCACATGCAAGGTGGCATCCACCACAGCGAAATGCTTCTCCCAGGCCTGCGCCAGCACCTGGGGTTCAAGCACACCGTGACCGCGCAAGGTGGAATCACCGCGGCTCACCAGCAGCAAGTCATGCTCCTGAAGGCCTTCAGCCGCCATGGCCAGCACCAGAGCATCCACAATCTCGCGGTTGCGGGTCGCCGCGGCCTCAGGCGTGAGCGCCCGCGTGTTCGCCAACACAAACAGCAACGGCGAGGGGTGCCTCAACCCCCGACGCAACGCTGCTCGATCCCATCGCAACAGCAGCGGGCAACTGTGCACCGTCTGAGAACCGGTGGGATCGTCGTCGATAACGACAATCTTCATGGCACGATCGGTTGGTGTACTGATCTGGCCTGTTCGCTCACGTGCCTGAACAAGGGTTGTCTTCCATAGCGGTACTAGCACCCAATTCTGTTGAGGAGCTTGGCCAACTCATCGCCGACCTGCATGCCGAGGGAAAACCCTGGGTGCCTTCCGGCATGGGTAGCCGTCTGCACTGGGGCCCTCCCCTCGCTGCTGATTCGGGGCCGGTGCTGAGCATGCGCCACCTGACAGGGATCGTGGACCATGCGGTGGATGACCTCACCATCACCGTGGATGCGGGCATGCCCCTGGCCGACCTCCAGACGGCCCTGGCCGAGCACCAGCAATGGCTTCCGCTCAACTGGCCCTGGGGCAGCAGCATGGCCACACCTTCATCGGCGGGCACGATCGGCGGACTTGTAGCCCGAGGGCTATCCGGGGGGTTACGCCAACGTCACTTGGGCGTGCGCGACCAGATCATTGGCATCAGCTTGATCCGCAGTGATGGGGTGAGCGCCCGTGCCGGCGGCCGGGTGGTGAAAAACGTGGCGGGCTACGACCTGATGCGCCTGCTCTGCGGCAGCTGGGGCAGCCTCGCCCTGATTACCGGGCTCACCTTGCGCGTGCAACCGATTCGTAAACCCCGCAGTCAGCTGGTTCTGGAGGGTGACTTAAGCCAACTCGAAGCCTTCCGAGCCGAGGTGGTGGGCAGCAGCTTCACACCCGACTGGATCGACTGGGAGCTCCGCCCGGACCAGGGACCACGGCTCCTGCTGGGCGTGGCCAGCATCAGTGATGGTGCGGTCGTCGACCAGCTCAACCGGCTCGTGGCACTCGCCGCCAATCAGGGCATGAGCAGCGAACGCATGCCGTGGGAGAACCCCATCCCTGAAGGGTTTGCCAGCAATGAAGATCCGCCCTGGCTGCTGCGCCTCTGCCTACCCCCCGCCCAGCTCCAGCATTTGTTCAGCTCGCGCGAATGCACTGCTCTTAAGGGCTGGCATTGGCAGTTCGCCGCTGGAGCCGGCAGCGGCGAGGCCTGGCAACCCAGCGGTTCTCCCGCAGCGGCATACCTGATCGAAGCGCTGAGGCGACGGGTGATGGAATTAGGGGGTCAGCTCAGCGTGCTGATTCAACCTGGGACCCAGCCAGGAGCAGTTCCAGCCTGGCTGGATGCCCCATCCCGCCCCCTGATTGAAGCCGTGAAGCGTCAGTTTGACCCGAAACAACAGCTCTCGAGAGGACGGTTGCCTGGGGTGGCCGCGCCTTTCAACTCACCGCATAGCGGCAGTTGAGCTGGAGGCTCTCGCCAGGAGCGAGCTCGAGCTTGCCGTCTCCTGTAATCAGGGACTGACGAGGACCTGTCCAGGGCTCGAGGCAGACCATCGCGCGAGGAGGCTCGGTCCAGACCACCGTGAGATCCATGGGCGCTTGATGCTGCAGCTGCAAGCGCGTGCCCGCAGCCTCATCCACCAGGGTGACCGGTCCAGCAGGGCGGGTGAGAAAGTCCACCCCCTCTGGCAATCGGCTCAATTGATCGCCGGTTTCAGCCTCTGCCATCACAAGGTGGTTCAAGCATTGGGGTGCCAAGCCTTCAAGGCTGGTGCGACTGAGGTCCGTCACATTGAAGTAGGGATGGAGACCAAAACTGAACGGCATCGACTCGCCGCCTTCATTGGCATTCGCAATCGTGGTGGTGATCTCCAGCGCACCACTCACAGGACGCACCGCCATCTCCAGCCGGAAGCGGAACGGATAGTCCGCAAAGGTCTCTTCGGTCTCCGTTAGAGACAAACGCACGCCGCTCTGGTCGTCGAGTAGCTCCAGCTGCCAGGGCAAGCCACGCGCAAAACCATGCTGCTTAAGGGTGGCCTCACCACTCTTTAAAGGAAGGCGGTCACCGGGAAGGTTGCCGCAGATCGGGAACAACACAGGAATCCCACCGCGAATGCTCTGCTTAGGGTCGGCGTAACGCGTCTGGTCGAAATAGAGGATGTCCCGACCATTGCAGAGCCATTCGGTGACAATGCCGCCGCGTTCGGGCACCACGCGTAGGCGATCACCACTTTGGGGATGGACGTATTCCCAATGGGCATACGGCGTTGACATTTGACGAAGGGTCATGGCCATGAAACCCGGAGCCTCCTCAGTGTGGCCTCATGGCAGTGATCCGCGCAGCCATCGAGCTCAATCCAGTTGGAGTGCTTTGGATGGTTGGCTTTGCAGGGAACCAAGCCAATCGAGCAAGGCCTCATTCACCTGATCCGGAACCTCGTCATGGGGACAATGACCGGCTTCTAACACCACTTCATGGGTGTTCTCCGGAGCATGACGTTGAAAACTTTCCCGGCGTCCGGCGGCATTGATCCAAGGATCACGGATTCCCCAGAGCAAGAAGAGTGGGGATTGCAGCTGGGCAAACAACTCATCAAGAGGTTGACCGCTGGGAATATCAAAAACGGTGCGAAACACCCCAAAAGCACCAGGATCCAGCGACGGAAGACGAATCGCCTCCACCAGGGCATCGTCCACATTGGTGCGATCAACGTACACCTGATTCAGGGTGCGCCGAATCGTGGACCGCCGGCGCAAATTCTCAAACAAAACCCTTTGCAGCACAGGGCTTTTGAGCAGTGCTGAACCAATCGTTCGGCGAGCAATGGAGCCCCAGCCACTGGGCGACGCGCGCTGTTCATCACTGAAGGGCCCTGCCGCATTCAGGAGCACCACGCCCGCTGATTGGTCTTTTAAAGCGGCACCAGCTGCCAGGGCAGCAAACCCGCCGAGCGAATTTCCAGCAATCACGGTGGGGCGACCGATCCGTTCCTGGACGTAGGCCACCAACTGGTCGCGCCAAAGCGCCCCTCCGTAGGTGAGGCCTGCTGGTTTGGCGCTGCGGCCGAAGCCAAGCAGGTCCAGAGCATGCACTTCGTATTGGCTTGCCAATACAGGGATGTTGTGGCGCCAATGGTCGGTAGACGCGCCAAAGCCATGCACCAGCAACAGCGCTGGTCGCGTTTTGGCCTGGGCCGCGGCCTCAGGCTGATCAGGCATCTGACAAAGACCATGCACTGCATGGTTTTCGAACTGCCACCAGGTCTGGCCCACCACTCTTGTTCCGTCGAGGGGTGATGCTAGGCATCCTGTTCATTCCTCCGCAGCGCCGGGCACTTGCCAACGATGGACACTTACGAGATGGGGCCCCTGCTGCAAAGCAGCACTCTCAGCGGAGGCCTGTTTTGGGCTCTTGCCCTTTACCTGCCGCTCAGTGGCCCACTGCAACGGCTGGAGGCAAGCTTGGAGAATGGCCCCCTCTCTGGAGCCTGGCGCCAAGCCGCGTTGGTGATCAGCAGTCTTTTGCTCGCCCTTGCTGTGGGGGTGATCACCCAACTCATCCTGGCCTGGGCGCTTGGACCGGGCTGGGCCTCCAGCCTGGCCTTAATCACCATTGGCTGGAGCTTGTTTCTGGTGGTCGCCCGCGGTCAAGGGGACTAGATCAAACCAACGGGATCAGCCGCCACCTCGCCATCGACCTTGTCGTCGTCATCCGGCTTATCGCCACCAATCACCAACCTGAGCAGCACCGGTGCCAGGAAGGTGGTGCCGATCACCATCAACAGGATGGCCGCCTCAAGCGACGGAGACAGGAGCTTTGCGCTGGTGCCCAGGCCTAGGAAAATCAAACCCACTTCTCCGCGAGGCATCATTCCAAGCCCA
Organism: Synechococcus sp. SP2 MAG; assembly: GCA_030756895.1. Classification (GTDB taxonomy): domain Bacteria; phylum Cyanobacteriota; class Cyanobacteriia; order PCC-6307; family Cyanobiaceae; genus Synechococcus_C. Next base: position 5,512 of record JAVBIX010000006.1, on the reverse strand, counting down.
ACCACCAGGCGGCGAGTGGGTTGCTTGCTTACAAAGGCCCAACCAGCGGCAATCTTGCCGATCACCGCAACCACAAACAGGAAGGCGGCGATGATCAAGGCGGTGCGGCTGGCGGGATCGGAAGGATTGATCACCGACAGATCCATACCGGCACCCACCAGCACAAAGAAGATCGTGGCAAATAAGGTCACGATCGGCAAGACAGCCTGCTGAATGGCGTGATTGTGCTTCGAGCTGCTGAGAATCAAACCAGCCGCGAAGGCGCCAAGGGCGGCCTCCAGACCAATCGCAGTTGCGGTGAAGCAGCTCAGCGCCAGGATGACGAAGGAGGCCACCAGCACCTCGCCCGGTGCCTTGAGCTTGTCGATCAACCAATCAAAGGCAGGGGCTGCCGTGCGGCTCAAGCCAATCGCCGCCACAACGAACACAGCGGCTGCCGCGACGAGCTTGAGGATCGGACCAATTTCCAGGGTTCCACCTGAACCCAAGGCCACCACCACAGCCAAGATCACGATGCCAAAAATGTCATCGAGAACGGCCGCGCCGATCACAATCTGCCCCTCGCGCGTTTTCAAATATCCGAGTTCTCCAAACACACTGGCGGTAATACCAATGCTGGTGGCGGTCATCGACGCACCCGCAAAAACCGCCGGAATCGCTCCTACGTGGAAAATGGCCATCAGCCCCCATGTGCCAAGGGCAAAGGGCAACACCACACCCGCTACAGCAACGGTAAAAGCCTGCGCTCCAACGGCGATCAGCTCATCGAGCTCACTTTCTAAACCGGTGAGAAACAGGAGGGCAAACAGACCCAGCTGGGCCACAGCCTCTAAGGAAGGAAAGCTCTCGTTGTAGAGCTCCGTGACCGATTCGGCGGGCACATTGCCCAGGGAGCTGAGCAGGCTGACCAAGCCGTTGCTCAGCTCCACTTGGGTTTCTGGCGGCACTAAAAGGTGCAGACCAGAGGCGCCGATCAAGACACCAGCCAGCAGCTCTCCCAAAATCGTGGGGAGCTGGAGCCGAACCAGAATTTCAGCCAGCGCACGCGCCGCCACGAAAATCAGCATGAAGCGGCCAACCCCAATCAAGGTGCCCGCCATCTCGAGGTTGTGGGCTGATAGTTCAGCCATTAGAGGCATGAGAACGGGCGGCATCGCAGCAGCGAGCATCGGAATCGGCATGTTTTCTCAGCGGGACCATAAGGGCAAACGTGGGCAGCGGCCGCGCATTGCGAACGTGTGCTTGCTGATGGCAACAAAAAAGAGGCCGCGTAAGCAACCTTCTAAAAGACGGCTGAACCCAAAGACTCGGTCACAGTTCCTGCACCGTTTCAAGCTTTCTTGGCTCAATACCACCACACTTGATCCAACACAAAACGCATTCGCCATATTTCTCCCTCCATGAGCAGCTCCGAACCCCTCGATCTTCGCCTTCCAACTCCTGGTTGCTACGCCGACCCAGAACGGGCTGGTTTGGATGCTGATGCCGTGTTCGACGGCATGACAGAACATCTGTTCTTCACGCTTGGGAAGCTTGCACCATCTGCGAGCCGCCATGACCTGTACATGGCTCTGAGCTATGCCGTGCGCGATCGGCTGATGACCCGTTATCTGGCCAGCATTGAAGCAATTCGGGCTCGACCGCAAAAAACGGTGGCCTATTTGTCTGCGGAGTTCCTGATTGGACCGCAACTGGCCAACAACCTGCTCAATTTGGGAATCCAGAACGAAGCAGAAGAAGCCGTGAAACGCTTCGGGATTGAATCCCTGCAACAGATCATCGAAGTGGAAGAAGAGCCAGGCCTTGGCAATGGCGGCCTTGGGCGCTTAGCCGCTTGCTACATGGAGTCGCTCGCAAGCCTGCAAATTCCTGCCACGGGCTATGGCATCCGCTACGAATTTGGAATTTTTGATCAGCTGATCCGCGATGGTTGGCAGGTGGAGGTCACTGACAAGTGGCTGAAGGGCGGTTGGCCCTGGGAACTGCCCCAACCCGATCAGGCCTGTTTTGTAGGTTTTGGCGGCCGTACTGAGAGCTACCTCGACGACAAAGGCAACTACCGCTCGCGCTGGATTCCATCGGATCACGCCATTGGCGTACCCCATGATGTGCCCGTTCTCGGCTACCGCGTGAACACCTGCGATCGCCTGCGTCTCTGGCGCGCCGATGCCACAGAAAGCTTTGATTTCTACGCCTTCAACATCGGCGATTACTACGGCGCTGTGGAAGAAAAGGTGGGCAGCGAAACCCTCTCCAAAGTGCTGTATCCGAACGACGGCACCGATGAGGGCCGACGCCTGCGCCTGAAACAGCAGCACTTCTTTGTGAGCTGCTCCCTTCAGGACATGCTGCGCAGCCTCGATAACCGTGGGCTGTCCGTTGACGACTTCCCTGAGTACTGGACCGTTCAGCTCAACGACACCCACCCCGCCATCGCGGTAGCAGAGCTGATGCGTCTGCTGATCGATGATCGCCACATGGAATGGGATAAGGCGTGGGACATCACCCGCCGTTCCGTGGCTTACACCAACCACACCTTGCTTCCCGAAGCTCTCGAGAAATGGGATCTCAACCTGTTTGGGAGCCTGCTGCCCAGGCACCTCGAACTGATCTACGAAATCAATCGCCGCTTCTTGCAGCAGGTGCGCTTGCGCTACCCAGGCAACGAGGCCATTCAGCGCAAACTTTCAATCATTGATGAGGATGGCGGTAAGTCGATCCGCATGGCCCACCTCGCCACCATTGGCGCCCATCACGTGAATGGCGTCGCAGCGCTTCACTCCGACTTGGTGCGTGAGCAGCTGATGCCTGAATTTGCAGAGCTATGGCCCGAAAAATTCACCAACGTGACCAATGGCGTCACACCCAGGCGCTGGGTTGCACTCTCCAATCCAGGACTCTCCTCCCTGCTTGATGAGCATGTAGGCCCCGACTGGGTCACCAACATGGAGCTCCTGCGCAAGCTTGAGGATCGCCAGAACGACACTGGCTTCCTTACGCAATGGGAGGACACCAAGCTCTCCGTGAAGCGCAAGCTTTCGACCTACATCCACCGCAACACGGGCGTGTTGGTGGATCCATCCAGCCTGTTTGATGTGCAGGTGAAGCGCATCCATGAGTACAAACGCCAACACCTCAACGCTCTGCAGGTGATCACGCAATACCTCAGGATCAAAAATGGCCAGGCCGATGGCATGGCACCACGCACGGTGATTTTTGGAGGAAAGGCGGCACCTGGCTACTACATGGCCAAGTTGATCATCCGCTTCATCAATGGCATTGCCGAAACAATCAATGCTGACCCGGATATGGACGGACGGCTACGGGTGGTATTCCTCGCTGATTACAACGTCAAGCTGGGCGAACAGGTGTATCCCGCTTCGGACCTTTCCGAACAGATTTCCACTGCCGGTAAGGAAGCCTCAGGCACTGGCAACATGAAGTTCGCGATGAATGGAGCGCTCACGATTGGCACCCTCGATGGCGCCAACGTGGAAATCCGTGAGCACGTGGGTCCAGAAAACTTCTTCCTATTTGGCAAAACCGTGGAAGGGATTGCTGCTCTTCAGCAAAGTGGTTATAGGCCCTGGGAGGTTGTTGAATCTGTTCCTGAGCTCGCTGAGGCCATCCACTTAGTGAAAATGGGTCACTTCAGTAATGGCGATGGTGAATTATTCCGTCCTCTGATCGACAACCTCATGGGGAATGATCCGTTCTTTGTGATGGCTGATTTCGCCGATTACTTACGCGCTCAAGATGCCGTGAGCCTGGCCTGGAGCGATCGCCATCACTGGAATCAGATGTCGGTGTTGAACAGCGCTAGAAGCGGCTTCTTCTCATCGGATCGCTCGATCCGTGACTACTGCCGTGACATCTGGAAGGTAGAACCCATGCCAGTTGAAATCACCTGCGATGTGCCTGAGTAGTCCACTCCACGCCATGAATGTTTTGGATTAAGACCAACATTTAAAAACCCCTCGAGAACATTTCGAGGGGTTTTTTATTGTGCAAACGACTCTCGCCCTTCAATTAATGTTGAACAGTCCCAGTTCGTTCAGCTGCGATCGGGAAGATCAGGGGTTTGGTGCAACAAACGATTCAAGCGCAGACGATCAGCATTGAGGGGGTCTGGGGCGAGCTCACCGGCCAGCTCCCTAAATTTTTGTTCAATGTCATCGGGCACGCGCACATCAAAGATGCGCTCCATCAACGCTTCGATTGAAAACAAGTGAGCGTTGATGTTTTCTAGATCAGCCATCGCCTGATGGATCGCATCAGCAGGCTCTTCTCCACCACCAATCGGGGTGGCATGGGTTTGGGCGTCAGCGCCCGGAGTGCCGTGCTGCTTTTGTAGATCCTCCAGAACTCGGCCAGACAAGGTTCTGAACGCTTGAAGGGCCGCCCAACTCAGCTCTTGCTGCTGACGCAACGTTGGTGACTCTCTGATCAGACGGTCATGCTCGCGATAGAAGCGTTGACAGTCCGGACATTGACAGGGCTCTTCAGGCAAAGCAGACCCTCAGTTAGTAACCATCATGGCACCTGATCAGGCCGCTAACGGCGGATCCTGATCGAACCCAGACCGATCACCAAGCTGATCGCCGAACGGCTCTCCATCCCTGTCCACGACCCCAGGCAATGGAATTTCGATCGAGCTCACCACATTGAGCGCATCGCGCAAACGCATGGAATCCGCAAACCAACCCATCGCTTGTTCAGTGTCTCCACGACTCTCAGCGTCACTGGCCTGATCTTCATGGGCTTCCGCCAAGAGGGCGAGCCAGCAGAGGCAGCGCGCTTGCACCACAGACAAGTCCAGGTCGGTTGGCTGGCTGGCAGCGATGCGCTCGCTTTCCTGCTGAACCAAAAGCCGCAGCCGAAGCTCGTGAAGCTGGGTCATGGAACCGGTTCACACCCTCAAAAATAGCGGGGGTCAGGCATCTGGCTACCCCAGCCATTCAAGACAATCCATCAATTTGTTTCTATGAGCAGGAAAAGTTCAGCCTGAATGACTATCCAAGAGGCATCAGTTCAAACCTTCAATGACTCGCAAGCCTGGTTTATTTGCAGACTTCAAAGCGTTTATCAACAAAGGCAATGTGGTTGATCTCGCCATTGCCGTTGTGATTGCAGGAGCTTTCGGCAAGGTGGTTGGCTCTGTTGTGACCTTAATCACGACCAATGCGCTTGAACCGGCCTTGAAGGCCGCCAATGTGGACTCGATCAATTCCTGGCCTGCAGGCAGCGTGATTGTGGCGATCATCAACTTCGTCGTGATCGCCTTTGTGTGCTTCCTGATTGTGAGAACAATCGAGGCGTCTAAACGCAAGCAAGATGTCGTTGCTGAAACCAAACCCGATCCCCAAGCGCAACTAGCTTCTGCGATCACTCGCCTAACAGAAGCATTAGAGCGCAAGGGTTTCTGAGACACTCAGGCTGAGGCGATTGCTGTCAGTCACGGGGCTGGCGGGACTCGAACCCACGACCTACGGTTTAGGAAACCGTCGCTCTA
>JAVBIX010000059.1 GCA_030756895.1 Synechococcus sp. SP2 MAG | reverse complement strand
TGTCAGGAGCACTGCAGTGAAAAGGCAAGAACTAAAAGGGTGAAAGCGCACCCAGGGCGCCTGAAGAAAGACTGGCAGAACGACCAATGCCGATGCCCAAAAGGACAGCGAGCGAAAAAACGAAAACGTTGAAACCTGGGACATCACCAGGGGCTTCGTTTCTGTTGTTGGCGTCTGAATCAGACCACTCAGCAAAAGGGCTTCCCCGGATGAGGTAACGAAAGGACTCGAAGATTAGAAGATTTGAACCCATAGTTGGGATCTGGCTCAGAAGGCCAGTGGCGCATAGTCGTATTGCCCTCACTTAAAAGAGCGCTTTGACGACAGATCCCGGACTGCTTGAAGCTTGCTGGCGTGATTTTGTGCTCGGTGTCGTGCAGGGGCTAACGGAATTTTTGCCGATCAGCAGCACGGCCCACCTCAAGGTTGTTCCCGTTCTTGCCGGATGGGGCGACCCTGGCGTCTCGGTAACCGCAGTGATTCAACTGGGCAGCATCGTGGCTGTGATTGCTTACTTCCGTGCTGATTTGGCGGGAGTGCTCAAAGGCATCAGCGGAGCGTTCAAGCGTGGTCAATGGCGTGAACCTGAGGCGCGCCTTGGGATTGCGATGGCGATCGGCACCGTGCCCATTTTGATAGCCGGTATGTGCATCAAGTTGTTTTGGCCGGGTTACTCAACCTCCCCATTGCGGAGTGTTCCGGCGATTGCTGTGGTCTCGATCGTGATGGCGCTTCTGTTGGGTCTCGCTGAACGGCTGGGGCCGCGATTGAAACAGCTCACTCAGGTGGAAGGGCGCGATGGACTGATCGTTGGTCTGGCTCAGGTTCTGGCCTTGATCCCTGGTGTTTCTCGTTCCGGAAGCACGCTCACGGCATCTCTATTTGATGGATGGAAGCGGGCTGATGCGGCTCGCTTTTCGTTTTTGTTAGGGATTCCTGCCATCACGATTGCAGGGTTAGTGGAATTGAAGGACGCCTTTTCAGAGCCCAGCGCGGGGGGGGTGTTGCCCATTTTTGTGGGGATCTGTTCTGCCGCAGTGGTGTCCTGGCTGGCGATCGACTGGCTGATTAAGTATCTCCAGAGCCACAGCACCTGGATTTTTGTGGTGTACAGGTTGCTCTTTGGTGTGCTGCTTCTGGTCTGGTGGTCTGGTTCGGCATCAAACTGAACGCAGTTGACTAACCGCCCCGTGTGGAATGAACCTTCTGCCGGTGTGGCTGTTGCGGCTCTTGATTCAGATCGTGCCTCCCGTCAGCCCGCACCGGCTGTGGTGGCATCGGTCGTGCCCGGATCGATCGGAGAGGAACTTGGCTTTGAGCCTGGGGATCAGTTGTTGAGCATCAACGGTATTCGTCCCAGAGATCTGATCGATTACCGCTACTTGATCGTTGAGGAGGAGTTGCACTTAGAGATTCGTGATGCAGCAGGGGTGCTCCATCACGTGGATCTGGAAAAGGATGAGGACGACGGTCTTGGTTTGGCCTTCACAGAAGCATTGTTCGATGGATTGCGTCAGTGCAGCAATGCCTGTGCGTTCTGCTTCATCGATCAACAACCACCCGGCCATCGCAGCAGCCTGTATCTCAAGGACGACGACTATCGCTTGAGTTTTCTTTACGGCTCTTATCTCACGCTGACGAATCTCAGTGATGCCGATTGGCAAAGGATCGAACAACAGCGTCTGTCTCCATTATTCGTCTCTGTTCATGCCACGGATCCCGATCTGCGCTCGAGCCTTTTGCAGAATCCACGCGCAGGTCAGCTCCTGAAGCAACTGGCTTGGTTCTCTGAACGTGATCTTCAGATCCACGCGCAGGTGGTGGTGTGCCCTGATCAAAACGATGGAGCGGCTTTATTGAGCACTATTCAGGACTTGGCTCAATTTGGAGGTGGTGAGTGGCCGGCAGTGCTCTCTGTCGCCGTTGTTCCTGTCGGCCTGACCCGGTTCAGGCCAGCATCTGATGGCCTACGTGCGGTCAATCCCGTGGATGCCAGAAAGGTGATTGCTGCGGTGGAACCTCTTCAGAAGGACTTCCAGGCCAAATTTAAAAGCAATTTTGCCTGGCTTTCGGATGAGTGGTATCTGATTGCAGGCTTGTCGTTGCCCTCTCGCGCGAGCTACGAAGATTTTCCACAGCAGGAAAATGGGGTTGGCAGTATCCGGGCATTTCTTGCTGTGTTGGATGAAGCCACCTCCAAACTTCCCCAATCTGTTGAGAAACCCGTGAAGAGCAGCTGGGTGGTTGGACGTTTGGTCGAAACCGCCCTGGAACCTGTGCTGAAAAGGCTTAATGCAGTGGAGGGAGTTCAGTTGACCTTGCATGGCCTCCCAAGTCCTTATTGGGGGCAAGATCAAGTTGTGACTGGCTTGCTAACTGGACAAGACCTCCTTGATGGCCTGCTGGATCAGGACCTTGGTGATCAGCTTTTGCTGCCTTCCGTCATGCTCCGCCAAGGCGATCCTGTGTTTTTGGACGACATGACGTTGGATCAACTAAAAGAGCGTTTGTCGGTTCCGATCCGAATTGTGCATGGAGCAGCTGAGATCGTGGCCTCCGCACTCGGTTCCCTCGAGAAAACCACTTAAGCTCCGCGAAGTTCCAGTTTTGTTGTGCTCCGGACAGCTGCTCATATTTTTCTAGTTGCAGGTTGTCTGCCAGTGTTTGCAGCTTCGACTGCCCTTGCTCAGGTTGTTGAGGGTGAGTCCCCCTCCTCTGAACCGTCACTGGCCGAATCGTCACTGATGGACCAGTCGACGCTTCCTAATGCACTCGACCTCAAAGGATCACGTCCTAAGGCTGATCCATCTGTCATGCCATCCGCGGCAACAACGCTTCCTGACGATTTGGATGCGCTGAAGTCACCTGAAAGCCTCGCCTTGCCTGATCTCCCCTCTCAAGTCACGATCCGCGAACTTCGCCCCCTAACGCTTCAAGAGGTAGAGCGCTTAGTTGAAGTCAACAATCCCAGCCTGAAGGCTGCAGCTAGTCAGGTTGAACAAGCCAAATCAGGAGTGCTCGCTGCGGTTTCTGCTTGGTACCCCACTGTGAATCTCACAGCGAATGGCCTTCCGCAGTATTTGGATGGCGAGCAGTACCGCAATCCTGATTTTGCACAGACTGTTCGCAATCCTGAAACTGGGCTCTCCGAGCCCGCGCCCAATACCTACACAACACAGTGGTCTGCCAATTTTTCGGCTCAAGTTCGATGGAATCTGATTGATCCTGCTCGTGTTCCTCAGATTTCCGCTGCACGCGACAATTTTGAGAGAGCTAGTGATGCCTATCTCATTGCATTGAGAGAGCTGAGGCTTCAATCTTCAACCAGTTATTTTCAGCTTCAGCGTCAGGATGAGCAGGTCAGGATTGGTCAGCAATCTGTGCGCGCTTCGCTTTTGAGCCTGCGTGATGCCCGTGCTCGTTATCAGGCCGGAGTCGCGACCAAACTTGAAGTGTTGGAAGCTCAAACACAATTGGCTAGAGACCGGCTGGTGCTCAGCGACGGTCTGGCAGGTCAGGCCCGAGCTCGCCGATCCTTAGCAGCACTTCTGGATCTCCCACAAGATGTCACCCCCACTGCCGCGGACCCATCGCGCGTGTTGGGGATCTGGCAACCTTCACTTCAGGAAAGCATCATCGCTGCCTATGCATTTCGAGAAGAACTTGATCAGTTCATCCTTGATATTTCGATCAATAACAGCAACGCAAATGCGGCTCTTGCAGCGGTCCAGCCTGTACTGAGCATTTTTAATAATTTCAACACGAGCAAGAACCAGGGCCAATCCAATCGATTGGCTACGGATTCCATTGACATGGATGATTACAGCTGGAATGTCAGCAATGCAGTCGGTTTAAATGCCACATGGGCCATTTTTGACGGCGGGCGTGCCCGTGCTCAATATCGCCAGAACAAGCAGCGGGCTGAACAGAGCAAGTTCAATTTCGCCTCTGAACGCGATCGCATCCGCACTCAGGTCGAAGATAGTTTTTACAACCTTCGTAACGCGTCCCAAGATATTCACACCACCTCCATCGAAGTTCTTTCAACGTCTGAGTCATTGCGATTAGCTCGCCTCCGCTTCCAAGCAGGTGTGACCACACAACGAGAAGTTGTGGATACACAGCGTGACCTCACAAGTGCTGAGGTTCGTTACGCCAACGCAATCACTGATTACAACACCAGTATTGCCCAATTACGTCGTCGTACCGGGCTTGATCAAGTGTTGGCCTGTCCAGCCCTTAATTTGCCTGCCACAAAGTCAAATCAGTCAGATATTGATATCCCTATAGATCCACAACCCAATCGTCCTGCTTG
>JAVBIX010000058.1 GCA_030756895.1 Synechococcus sp. SP2 MAG | reverse complement strand
GGATCTGATTGGTGCCAGCACCTGCCATGGCTACACATAAACCGCTGAAGCGGTTGGTTCGTAGCCTTTGGTGCGCCTGTTTGCGTTGGGCGAAATGCGATTGCGTGGATCTGAGTGCTGCATTTGCGTACTACACGCTCCAATCGATCTTTCCCATTTTGCTGATTTCGTTATCAATCGCCTCGTGGTTTCTTGGGCGGCAAGAGGCCCTAGAAAGCAAGATTATTGCTTACGCAAGTGGTGTCTTACCACCATCAGCGGTTGTGATTGTACAAAATACGCTGATGCAGCTAGTCCGTCAGGGGTTTGGTGCTGGTTTGTTAGGTGCGGGTGTGTTGTTACTTACAGCAGGCAATGTGTATCTAACATTGCAACGTGGATCGGAAAGACTTTGGAATGGTGTGATTGCGCCCCAACAACGAAACTTGCCGTTCAAGCTTCAAGCTGTTCAGTTTATTCGGATCAGGCTTGAAGCCTTTTTTGTTGTGATCTTGATAGGTCTCTTAGTTGTTCTTGATCAGCTCAGTGCCAATGTGCGCATGATTCCTACTGCTGCCTTATCAGAGTTGTCGTTGACGATCCCTTGGCTTGGGAATCTCCTTTCTCATGTCCCAGTTTTGCAATTTGGTCGGTTGATGGTTCCATTCCTTGGGTTTTCAGTTTCAGCACTATCACTTCAATTTTTGCTCCCAAGTCGCCGAGTCCCATTTAGGCCGCTCATACCAGGTTCTTTATTGATTGGCTTTGCTCTTACTGTTCTTAATCTTGCGGTTAGTCGAAGCATCCTCTCTCTGGGGTCTCGATTTCAGGCCTATGGAGTGATTGGCAGTGTCCTGGTTCTCACCTTGTGGGTTTGGATGGTGGGTGTTGTGATTTATTTTGGCCAATGTTGGAGTGTTGAGCTTGCTAAGGCCTCTGCCGCACGTGCCAAGCATCCGAACAAATCCATCCGTGCCTGAATGCAAAAAAACAGCGATTATGAGAGCACTGTTCGTATGGAGTGTTGATTGATGGGACGTTTCCCTCCACTCCTTTGGGTGCTTCTGATAGCGCTGTTGCTGCTACCTACAGCAGCAGGCCGTATTCTGCTTGATTTGGCTGGAGGCCTCCTCATCACACTGTTTGCCTTACCAGTTGTTCTTGGTGGTTTGGGGTGGATTGGTTGGAAGGTGTTACAGAGCCGGGTAAGAACCTGTGAGGCCTGTGGCTTGAGCACCATGACAACAGACGCTCAATGTCCTGCCTGCGGATCCCCTCTTCCAGCAAAAAATTCTGGTCGTTCAACGGCGAAAGCAGTTGATGATTCTCTGCCAGCGAGTGATGTAACTATCGATATTAAAGCTGAAGATGTAGATCCTTAGCCTCTCAATTTGTTTCTCGTTCTAAATTGATTGCCATTAATTTGCGTTCTCGCAAATACAGGAAGAGTGGTCCTCCGCATGCGAATGAAACACTGAAGCTCACGATTAAAGCGATCCACCAACCCTTGACCTGTAGCTTTCTTCCTTCGGTAACGATCCAAATACTGAAGGCTGATGCAGCAATCAAGAGGTCTCTGTTTAAAGAACGGGACGCTGCATTGATATTGGCATCTTGGATAAAGGTTTGTAGGTCAAAGCCACCGCCAGGATTCATTTGCATGAATTCGAGATTGGCTTGCCAAGGGAGGATCGCTCCAAGGATGGCAAGCAAGAGGTATATCCATGGGAGAGATTTATTCATTGTTGCTTGTGTCGAGTGTGCGCTCTTCCATGGTATTCGGATCGAGCTGCCGCACTGATTGCTCCACCTGGCTGAGAAGTAAGTCACATCGATCGAGGTAGATCGATGCACGCGCATGATTTTTCTGTAGATCCGCTAGGGGAATGGAATCGTCTTGTAATTGACTTAGCAGTACATCGAGAGCCTGTAAGGCCTCTTCATAGCTGAGCTGGGATGCATCTTCTCTCCAAGTGTCCTGCTGAGATGTCTTTGATGGTTCGGGCTTTTTGCGTGGCATGTTAGTTAGAGAGATGCTTGTGAGTCAGTTATTTCATTCGCATGAATGGTTTTGGTAATGGCCTGAACCACACCATCCTTGAGGCGAATCTGTACCTGTTCATTGAGGCTGATGTCATCAATGCTTTGAATGGCTTGGCCGTTTGTTGTGTGGAGCATCGCAAAGCCCCGGTTGAGCCATCTTTGGGGTGAAAGAGCGCGCAACAATTGCTGCCGCTGTGTCCATTGATTGCGTCGACGGTCTAGGGCCACAGCAGGCCGAACTGCATGGAGTTGCACGTGTCGTTCTTTCAGTCTTGAGTTGGCTTGCTCTAAGCGCCAACGTTTGTATTCGCTAAGGCGTGTGCGCCTTTGAATGATGGTTTGTTGTGCGGACTCCTTGCTCGGCATCAGTGTGACCATGGCTGCTGTCGGTGTTGCAGCGCGATGGTCCGCTACGAGATCAGCAACGGTGAGATCATCTTCATGGCCAAGCCCAGTCACGACTGGTATTGGGAAGTTGGCCAACGTTCGGCAAACATCTGCATCATCAAAGACGATCAGATCTTCTCGGCTTCCGCCCCCTCGGGCGATCACGATGGCGTCCAATCCAAGCTGATCATGCAGTTCTGCAAGGCGACTAAGAACTCTGCAAATGATCGGCGCCACCTCTCCTTGCACGGGGATCGGCACCACGAGAAGATCGCTCAAAGGCCAGCGATCTTGTGCTGTACGGAGCATGTCTGCCAGTGCTGAGCTAGGAACGCTTGTGAGGACGGCCAAACGTTTGGGGTAGTCAGGCAACTTTCGTCGCCGACTTGGGTCGATAAGTCCTTCTTCAAGAAGTTGTGCTTTTACTGTTTCAAACCTTCTGAGCACGGTGCTCAGGCTGGGCCTGATATCGAGAACCTGCACGGCGAGGCTTGCGCGTGCTGACCAGAAATTCAGCTTGCCAATCACGGTGACTCCGTCGCCGTCGGCAGGGACAAAGTCCAATTGTTTTAATTTTGAGGCCCAGGCCACAGCAGTGATGCTCGCTTCTCCGTCGCTCAAGGTGAGCCAGAGATGCCCTTTTTTGACTTGAGGCCTCGATGCTGTTGCTTGGATCACAAACCGAGGTGCAAACCCTCTCTCCAATAAAACTCCGATCGCGTTATTAAGTTCGCGGACTGAGTAGGTGGGGAGTGATTCAGCGCTCAAGACGTTGGTATGCCAATCCCCAATAAATGCAGATGATCCCAGAGACCATGCTCAGGATGAGTCCCCATGTCTGGTGAACCTGTGTCAATCCAATGGCCAGGAGCACCAGCATGAAGCTCAGCAGTCTGGCTCCCTCACGGCGGCTGCTAGCAAAGAAGGGAAGCATTGCTAACGACGCGAATCTGTCCAGTCTGGACTAGCGGGCGGCACCCATAAAAAAATCCCACCAAGTCAATGGTGGGATTCAAAACTGGGACTCAGCCCCAGCCTTACGAATCAACCGAGGCCAACCTGGGTCAAGATGCCTTGGCCGGTGAGAAGCTCTGTGCCAAGGCCGATGACGAAACCGAGCATGGCGAGACGGCCATTCCAAGTTTCAGCAAAATTTACGAATCCAAAGCGGGCTGCGTTGTCAGACATGTGAAACTCCGTTACCCCCATATCGTAACAAACCGTAGCGATCTCTTGACTGTTCCTTTGGATACATTTATAGCGATCCGACAACCAGCTCAAGGGCGGGCCTTCCTTTTCGCTGTGGGTTCGGCATCGGCTGGATCGTCTGGCCATGGATGCTTTGGGTAGCGACCGCGCATCTCCTTTCGCACCTGTTGGTAGCTCCCCTGCCAAAACCCAGCGAGGTCCCGGGTGCGTTGAAGCGGGCGTCCTGCGGGCGATAACAATTCAATGGTCACTGGGAGTTGGCCATTGAAAACAGCAGGTCCCTCGAGGCAGCCAAACATTTCTTGCAGCTTGACCGACAGCACAATGTCGTCATTTTGATAATCCAGTGCTGCATTGCGCCCTGAGGGGATTTTGATCTGCGTTGGCAGGAGCTGATCGAGTTTCTGCCGGTTCGACCAGGCGAGATCACCCCAAAGAGCTTCCATCAGTTGTTCTTCTTTGACGTCGTCCCAGCCTCTGCAACCCATCAAAGTGTCCCCAATCCAGCTGTTCGGATGCTTTTCCAGGTGTTGAAGAGTGCGTAGCGGCCACGGCTTCCCAAGCTGTTGGTGGGCTAGAGCGAGACGACTGCGAAGTTGCTCCGTGCGCTGGCTCCAGGGCAGTGCCGAAAGCCCGTCCTTGCTGAGTTGCTTGACCAAGACGTCCCGGCTTTGTTCGCAAGACGCCTGTTGTTGCGGCTGTCGCTCGAGTTCCAGCGCACCAAGCTGCAAGACCCGTTCAGCTCTGACTCGCTGGGTTGGCTCGTCCCAGATCACACGCTCTTGCCAGTCACCGTTCTGATCTGCAAGGTCCCTAACCCATTGGTGTGTCAGGGGTAGCGCCAGACGGATCTTGGACCTCGTGTCACCGAGGTCAAGCTGTGCAATCGCCAGTGCCTCAGCTCCATCGAGTGGATCGCTGACCTGCAGAGCAGCACCGCGGCCTTGGCGTAGCAGAAATTGTCCGCGTTGTCCTGGACGGGCCACTGCAATCCATTCTGGAAAAGCTGTTGCAATCAGCTGCGCTGCGAGTTGCTCGTCTGAGGCCTCAATGGTTTGGGGCTCTTGCGCCTGTTCGAATTGATCAAGTTGTTGAAGCCACCGGCGGCTCTGATCGAGGACTGTCCTGAGGCGATCGGCTGCTGCCCGATCTCCTGGAATTCGCGCTGAACTCCGGTGGTCGCGGAGCAAGAGCATGCGAGCCCAAAGGTCGCTGCCGTGGTTGTTGTGGCTTAGAAGATCGCGCTCATTGAGGATGGAGGCGAGATCTGCTCCTACTTGCGGTCGCCCCATGGCACGAGATTGCAGAAGGAGCAATCCCAGGCGTGGATGGGCACCAAACCGAGCCAATTTCTTCCCGGTGTCCGTGGGACGTCCCTCTGGAGTCAGGGCACCTAGCTCAAGCAATTGCCGGCGGCCTTCTTCAAATGCGGCCCTCGGAGGGGGCTCGAGCCAAGGCAAGGATTCGCCTAGACCAGCACCCCAGAGTGCAAGATCAAGAACGGTGGGTTGAGGGTCAGCTCGCTGCAATTCAGGTATGTCGTGGGCTGGCCTTCGTTGCTGTTCGGCAGGAGACCAAAGCCTGATGCAACGACCAGCGTTTTGGCGTCCAGCACGGCCTCTCCGCTGATCAGCACTGGCCTGGCTTGCCGGCACGGTGATCAGTCCTTCCATTCCGGTTCCAGGATCAAATTGGGTGTGCCGAGTGAGTCCGCAATCGATCACAAGGCGAACACCATCCAGGGTGAGAGAACTTTCAGCGATGGACGTTGCCAAAATCACGCGGCCGTCCTGATTGTGGTGGCAAGGTTTCAGGGCTCTCCCCTGCTCAGAAAGGGATTGCCTCCCATGCAGAGCGATGACCTCCCATTGGCTCAGTAGGCCTGAATTAAGTAAACGTTGCCGGCAACGTTCGATCTCCCGTAATCCAGGTAAAAAAACCAAGACGGTGGGCGGATGATCGCGACTTTCTTCCGTGTTTAGCAGGTGGGCCATCTCCTGCTCAATCGCTCGTAAAACGCGCGCCTCGAGAGGTTCATGCGGTCGGGGCGAGAGGTGTTGCGTCTCAACAGGGAAGGCCTTCCCTTCGCTCGTGAGGACCTGCGCATGAGGCAATTGGGCGCGCAAGTTGGTGAGATCCAGCGTTGCCGACATCAGCAGCAAGCAAAGATCTGGCCTGAGTAGTTCCTGCACTTCCCGAACCAACGCAAGCGCTAATTCACTGTTTCGACTGCGCTCATGGAATTCATCAAAGATCACGCAGTTAATCCCTGTGAGCTCGGGATCGTTTTGGAGTCGACGGAGGAAGAGACCATCCGTCATCGCTTCAATGCGGGTGCGAGAGGAGCGCTTTTGCTCATGCCTCACGGAATAGCCCACGCGCTCCCCAAGCGGTTCTTTCAGGCTGACTGCGAGCCTGGTTGCGGCTGCCCTTGCCGCAAGTCGCCTCGGCTCAAGGATCAGGGAGCGACCCGGAAGAGGCTCCGTCCCTGCAATCTCTCCAAGTAGTGCCAAGGGCACCCGAGTGGTTTTACCCGCACCCGGCGGTGACTGCAGTAAGACCGTGGCACCTGGAACAAGACTGGCTCGCAGCCTTGGCAGTAAGGGATCAATCGGGTACTCGCCCAACGCCTCTCGCCTTTAACTGAAAAGGTTGATCATCCCAACGAGCAAAATGCTGCTGAGGGCCCCGAAGGCTGCCAAGAGGCGCACCAGTGGACCTACGCGAACAGAGATGGAGGCCATGAAGAAATCCTTAAGGCCGGATTGGATTCATTTTTAGCTGAGCTCAGGGAGGATTTTCACTCCCTGTTTGCAGTGCTTCACAACTTCTACAAATCAGGCGTCAGCGAATGTGCCTTGCGCCGTCAACCGGGTGGTATTCCTCCCCAGTGAGCTCCTCATAAACGATGGCGGGGAGTCCTGTTTCGAACATTGTTTGCAGCGCTTCCTTGAGATAGGGGTTCCAGCCGCCGGTGCTGACATCGCCATGACGCACGGTCCAGTCCCAGGTGCCTTGTAGGTCTCGTGGAATGCGCCCTTCACGATCTCGGCGCGCCACTAAATCCAACGATTCCACCAGCCCCACCTGGATGGGATCTTTCCCGTAAGCAGGAGTCAGGCTGAGCTCAAGCCGAACAGGATCTTCTTTCATCAGCCTTAAGCGAAAGCGGGGCGGCAGTTTCACTGATTTAATTACCGCCGCCACAATCCGTGTTCGTTGGTCCACCTAGGAGTCCCCTCTACGAGTCAATCGAGCAACTTAAGCAGTTGCCATTAACCCAACCTATTCACCGGGCTTCGCAGTTGGATTTGGAGGTTCACCATCGCTGCCAAATCGCACAGTCAAAAGATCCTCTTCGGTAAGACGTCCTTCTCCATCAAGGAGCTCTGGATGAATCGTCAGGCGACCTGTCCGGTCGACTTTTTCCGCCACAAGCGGTTTGCCGGCAGCGTTGAATCCGCGTCCCATCACGCGAAAGGCTTGCCACAACAGGACGATGAAAATCAGTCCATAGAAGAGAGGAAACAGGCTGCTGAGCATGGCAATCACCGCTGAACTCGGAGATGGGCCGAACCATCCCACCCATCATCGCTCTTTTTGGACAAAGGGACGCTGGTTTTGGGAACCCTGGTCGCATCCAGTCATGAAATCGCTGGAATTGGGTCTTTTCTTGTGAGGGTTCACTGTCTACGGTCACGTTGACTCAGATCAATGATGAAATCGCGACCATGGCGGTATTTAATCCTTTGCTCCCATTGGTCTGCGCTGGTGCGTTGACGTTTCCAGGGATGGTGATGCAACCGCCGCGAGCCTTCGCATCGGCTGCCTCACAGGTTGTTGCCCCAACATCGTTCGTTGCGCAAGCAGTTGCACGCAGTGGACCCGCTGTTGTCACGCTTGAAACCCAGCGAACTGTGCGGACGGCTGGTGGAAGTGGGCTTCCTCGGAGCTTGATGGCGGATCCATTCCTGCGTCGTTTCTTTGGGATGCAAGCTCAGACGGCCCCGCGTTCACGGGTAGAGCGCGGGCAGGGCAGCGGCGTGATTTTTGATGAAAAGGGGTTGGTCCTGACCAACGCTCATGTTGTGGAAAATGCGGATCGCGTGATGGTGGGACTGCCTGATGGCAGACGCGTTGCGGGACTAGTGATTGGCCAAGACTCTCTGACCGACTTGGCAGTGGTGCAATTGGAAACCAGGGGGCCATGGCCTACGGCTCCTTTGGGCAACTCAGATCGTCTTCAGGTGGGGGATTGGGCTATCGCTGTAGGAAATCCCTTTGGCCTTGAAAACACAGTGACGATGGGGATTGTTAGCAACCTCAATCGCAATATGTCCCAACTGGGCATTTCAGGAAAACGTTTGGATCTCATTCAGACAGACGCTGCGATTAATCCTGGTAATTCGGGTGGACCGTTGTTGAACGCTCGCGGTGATGTCATTGGGATCAATACTCTTGTGCGCTCGGGACCAGGGGCTGGCCTTGGTTTCGCAATTCCCATCAACAGGGCACGGTCGATCGCCAGTCAGCTCGTCAAGCAGGGAAGGGCGAGTCATCCCATGGTGGGTGTAGGCCTTTCAACGGTTCCTGCGCCCACACCAGGATCGAGTGCACCTCCTGGAGCTGTGATTCGATCAGTCGTGCCGGGTGGACCTGCAGATCGAGGAAACTTGCGAGTCGACGATGTGATCGTGTCGATCGATGGAAAATCCATTAGCAACCCCGCTGAAGTTGTTTCGGCGATTGATCGACATGGAGTAGATCGCCCTTTAACTCTTGATGTGATGCGATCTGGGCAACGTATTACTCTTTCAATTACACCTGTTGAGATGACATCTTTGCGTTGATAGTCATCCCAAAGTTGTTAGTTAGCTATCTGCATCTTTGAGCTGTTCAACGCACTGTGTGATGCATTCCCCATCGTCGAGGGAGCATGTTGTGATGCATTCGAAGTAGGTCTCAACCGCGTCCCAGGTCTGGGCATGCTCAGCGCTTTCAGTCATGGACGCGGGGGTTCCAGCGGGAGTGACATGACGTGATTGCGTGTTGTTCATTGCCGACCGGGGATCAGTGATGTCAGCCTATCCACACCATCTGAACTGGTAAAGGGAAACGAGTATTCCTGCCTAACCAAGTGTGAAGTTTCGTCTTGCGATCGCCGAGATGCTTTGCTACGCAGCGTTCTTTTTGCGAGAGGCTCGCTGCTTTTGCTTTGCGTTGTTTGCTTTGCGCTTGGCTTCTTTCTCAGCAATCAGCAGGTTTGCCTCCGCTTCGGCCTTTTCCTCAATCTTTTTTTCTTGGTAATAAGCGTAATTCCCGCGATAAATCACGAGTTCGCCATCGCGAATTTCCACGATCCGGTTCGCTACACGTGAGATGAAATAACGGTCATGCGATACCAATAAAGCTGCTCCTTCGTAGGCGCAGAGCGCATCTTCCAGCATCTGTTTGGCAGGGATGTCGAGATGGTTTGTGGGTTCATCGAGAACCAGCAAATTGCAGGGACTGAGCAACATCAGAGCAAGAGCAAGGCGTGCTTTCTCTCCGCCACTAAGTTTGCCAACGTCTTTGAAAACACTGTCGTTGCTGAAACAGAAACTTCCCAGTAATGAGCGCACTTGAGTTTGCGTCCAATCGGGAACGGCTTCGAACATGGTTTCGATCACCGTCTTGTTGAGATCGAGGGCTTCCGCCTGGTTTTGTTCGAAATAGCTGGCAATGACGTTGTGTTCCCCGAGCCTTGCTGAACCCTCCTCGGGAGTTTCGACCCCCATGATCAATCGGAGCAGGGTGGACTTTCCGGCTCCGTTGGGACCGACAAAGGCGATCCGATCACCTCTATCGATTTCAAGATCAGCTTCCATGAAAAGGATGTTTTCCCCGTAGCAATGGGTCATGTTTTCGATCACAGCCACCTGAGCGCCAGATCGTGGTGCCGGGGGGAAGCGGAAACTGGGTCCACTCACTGAATCAACCGGGGCATCAACCCGCTCCACCTTGTCCAGTTGCTTTTCTCGGCTTTTCGCCTGGGTGCTGCGCGTTGCACTGGCACGGAATCGATCGATGTAGGCCTGTTGAGTTGCGATCTCTTTCTGCTGCCGTTCAAAAGCTGCTTGTGAGGCTTCTTTCTCGAGTGCTTTCTGCTCGAGGTGCGAGGTGTAATTGCCCAAGTAAGACCTTGATACGCCTCGCTCTGTGCTCACAATTTGATTGCAGACACGATCCAGAAAGGTGCGGTCATGACTGATCACGACCAGTGCCGCTTTTTGTTCGATGAGATACCCCTCGAGCCACTGAATCGTTTCGACATCGAGATGGTTGGTTGGCTCGTCTAACAGAAGAAGATCAGGGTCTTGTAAGAGGATTTTCCCCAGTGCCAGGCGCATTTGCCAGCCACCTGAGTAGTCCGAAACCAGGCGGTCTGCCTCATCGAGTTTGAAGCCGATGGTTGGAAGCAATTTGTCGATGCGTGCATCGAGCTCGTAGCCATGCAGTCCTTCAAATCGGGTCTGCAGTCGCCCTAGTTCGTGAATGAGCTGATCGAGATGATCGGGGTCTGCCGCTGCGCGGTCTGATCCCATCTCCAATTCAACTTTTTTTTGTTTATCCAGCACGATGGCTGCTTCCCCAAAGGCTTGAAACAGCTCTTCGCGGACCGTGCGGCTGGGGTCGACATCGAATTCCTGCTGGAGGTAAGCGATTCTTGGCTCGCCTTGTTTGACGACTTGCCCACTGCTGGCTTCTTCCATGCCAGCAATCAGCCGTAGCTGAGTTGACTTCCCTGCCCCATTCACGCCGACGAGGCCGATCCGGTCTCCGGGTTTGACCTCCCAGGTCACATCCCGCAGAACTTCTCCGGTGGGATAAATCTTGCCGACTCGCTCAAGTCGCAGCACGGAGTGGAGGCAGGGAAAACCCATCATCCCGTGTCGGGGTTTCCAGGCAGACTGCTGGAGCTGGGAGCAGGCTCAATGCGAAGACTGGAGCAGGTCACGGCCCTTGTGGTGGCAGCCGGTCTTGCCGTGATTAGTTATTGGTTGTTTTTCAGTTGGGCGGGAGGTGGAGGCGTACGAGAACGTTCGGTACCCAAGCCACTCTTAGCGCCCTCTGATCAATCCATCTCTGATCAATCCATGGAGTCCAAAGGCTCGATGGAAGCAGCTGAGATTAAAGCCCTCCCCTCGCCTTGATCAGCCATTGCTTGGTGATCTCGTCGTCGAGGCTATTGAGGTGGTCCTTCACCTCTTGGAGCGTGACAGGCAAGTTGAGTTGATTGCCGATTTCACAGATGGAATCGAGGGCTCCTGAAGGATTTTGAAGTGCCTGCCTAAATAATCCCTTGCTGAGATCTCGATCATTCTCAATGCGTGCGTACAGAGCAGCTGCGTTGGACATGATCGTGATGCTTCTGACAAAACCTTATTCACGCCATCACGAACTGCCATCCTTTCCCGATGCAGCTGCCTATGCAGCTTGGTCGAGCTCCGTTGCTTTGAGCCCAGAGGCTGAGGCGTTTTCCATGCTGCGGGCTTCCATGCAAAGCACTTTGCGCAGCTGAGCGTAATTAGCGGCTTGTGAGCGGCGTCCGTCTTGAACGGCGCCGTATTCAGCGCGTTGGAGCACGTGATGAAGGTGGGTGAGCAGATAGGTGCTGATGACAGCCGAGACAAGCACTTCGCTGTTCTCAGGGGTGCGGCTCGGGCGTCGATTCTTTCGAGAGTCGTTGCCTTGGCGATTGCTTTTGCGAGCAACAGGTTTGCTGCGGCTTGGTAGCTGGGGGGAGCTGACGTCCGGGCTTTGGGAATGGGGCATGGCACTCCTGGAATGGGTCGGCCGAGGGCCTGGCCTGCAGATGGATCAGAGATCTGATCAATGACAGCAGCATAGTGCTGGATACTACCCTTGCGCATCTCTGTACACTTTTGAGTAGCTCTGCCTCTTTCTGGGTCGTGGCCACTCGCCAAAATTCATCCAGTGGGAAGCCAAAGTCACCTCGTATTCAGGTGGTGCTCCCCGAAGATCTTTGCCTCCGCCTAACGGCATTGGCTGAGGATGAATCGCGCACGGTCAGCAACATGGCCAAGGTGCTGATTCAGCAAGGGGTTCAGCGCTACGAACAGGGAGGTGACAAGCAGGCGTCAGCTCCTGTTGCGGACGCACATCAGTCGTCAACGGAGCAATTGCGCAACGCTCTGGAGTCAAAGCAAACCGGTCGATTACGGGGCGCACCGCGTCGGGTCAGGCTTCATCGCCCGAATTAACCCAGGTCAAGCCCAGCCCTCAGATCTTGTGTGGCTGCTGCGAAATCAAGCCGGATTAACGCGTACTCCGAGGACGGCCTCGTGCTGTGCGCCCGTAATCGCTGGTGCATTCCCTGGATATCCCAAGTGGTGCCACCACGCCAAAAGAGCAAACACCATGGCTTCGCGGCTTTGACTGGGAAGTTGTAGCTCGTCGCTGCGACGCAGTCTTAGGCCTCGGCAGCGTCTGGTGAGCTCTCGCATCAACGTGAGGTTCTGGCTGCCGCCTCCAGCGACCAAGAGCTCGATGGGGAGGGGATGATTTTGGTTCGAGAGCTGTTGCAGATCCTGCGCGACGACAGCGGCTGAGAAGGCTGTGAGCGTTGCGAGTTGATCCGCAATCGCTTGTCCTTGCATCTCCTTAAGGCGTCTTGTTAGGTCAGCTCGCCCGAATAATTCACGACCTGTGGACTTGGGAGGGCTGAGCTGGAAGTAAGGCTCAGCGAGCCAGCGGAGAATCAATGCTTCATCGCATTGACCTGCCGCCGCAAGGCGACCGCCCACGTCGCAGCTTTCCTTGCCTTCGCTGAACTGCTCGATCGCAAGGTCGATCAAGCTATTCGCAGGCCCGCAATCCCAGCCCCTGACGGGCTGGAGTCGATCGGGACCTGCGTCGGGTGGGATGAGAGTGAGATTGGCAATGCCACCCAAATTGAGCAATGCTCTCCAGCCTTTGGTTCGTCCCAAAAGAGCTGCATCAGCTTTGGGAACAAGGGGTGCACCTTGACCTCCAAGGGCTAGATCAGCAGCCCGAAAGTCAAAGATCACAGGGCATTTCAGCAGTTGTGCAAGCAGGGGTGCTTGCAACATCTGCCAGCTTGATCCGTGCTGAAGCTCGCCAGTTTCGGCATTTTTGGGTGGGCGATGCCAGAGGGTTTGGCCATGACATCCCACCAGCTGCGCTTGTCCTTCTGGGTCGCACTGACGCGCTGCTGCGGCCTGAATCTGGGTAATCGTCTCGGAAAGATTGAGGAGAGAAGACGCGCTTTTGGCTTCGCCTTGCCCTACGGCCAAAATCATTTGCCGTGTCGAGGCTGGATAGTCCAGTGACGCTGACCGCAGCAGGGTCCAATGGGGATGTTCGGCGGACCCTGAGAGCTCGACAAGGACAGCATCCACGCCATCGGCGCTTGTTCCGCTCATCAGACCGAGAACGCGCATGTCTCAGGTTTTTGGAAGCTCTTGGAGATCGTCGGTTAAACCCATCACCACAAGGACGTGCCCGTCTTGAAGGACATGGGACGCCGGTGGGTTGACCATGAGTTCTTTTGCGGGACCTGCCGCAAGAACATTCACTCGGAAGTTCTTGCGCAGGTTTAGGTCTCGCAGCGAGCGCCCCACGAACCGGCCTGGCACCTTGATTTCTTCAATCGAATGATGCTTATCGAGTTCAAGCCGCTCCATCAGGTTGGGTCGTACTAATTCCACACCCAAGCGTTCTCCCTGCATTCGGGAGGGAAAGACGACCCGATCGGCTCCCACGCGCTTGAGCATTTTTTCGTGCAAATCGCTGGTGGCTCGTGCAATCACTCGACGAACTTTGCTCCCCGCGCTGTCTTTGGCAATCAGGGTGGCCGTAATGCTGGCTTCGATGGGTTCGCTGATGGCGACAACCACGGTTTCCATATCGAGGATCCCCGCTTCACGAAGCGCTTCCTCATCGGTGCAGTCCACGATGCGCGCTTCGATCGACGGCTCGAGCTGGCGTAATTCCTCGATTGCCTTTGAGGAACGGTCGACGGCAAGAACTTCAGCGCCGTTTTGCATCAGTTCCTTGCAGACAGCACTCCCGAAACGACCCAAGCCCACAATCCCAAAGCTTGAAGGTTCTGCCTGGTTGGATTGGGACCAATGCCACCACTCCCTCACTGCACTGCTCCAAGGGATCGGTGATCAGACATAGAGATCCTCACGGGGATAACCGACACGATTCTCGCGCTGCAGATGTCCGCGGTTAAAACTCTCCCAAATGGCGCTTAAAAGCAAAAGGATGCCCAGGCGTCCCACAAACATTCCCACCACAAGCACAAACTGACCAAAAGGAGCGAGTTGGCGCGTTACACCTAGATCTAATCCAACGGTGGCAAAGGCGGAAATACAAGTAAAAATCAGCTCCAGGAACGTGAAGGGTTCTTCTCCGCTGAGATTGCTGCTCAATGCCAACAGCAGGGCCATCCCCAGCACAAACAGAAGGGAAGCAACCGTGATGCTTAAAGCGCGCAGCACAACTTTGTCTGAGATCTGTCGATGGCGAATCACCACATCATTGTGACCGCGCAGGGTGGAGCGGGTAGCGGCCATAAGCGCTGCCACCGTTGTGGTTTTGATCCCACCGCCTGTTCCTCCCGGACTCGCACCGATGAACATCAGGGTCATCACCAACAACAGGCCTGAATCCGAAAAGCTGTTCAGAGAGAGGGGCACCGTGGTGAATCCAGCGGTTCTTGAACTTACTGATTCAAAAAGAGCGCTCATCAATCGTTCGCCCCACCCCATATCTGTGAGCACATGGCCTATGGAAAGGGATTCCGTCAGCATTAACCCGAAGGTCCCGATCAAGATGAGAAGACCAGAGGTGCGCAGAACAAGGCGCGTGTGCAGGCTGAGATGACGTCGTCTAAGCCGTTGGCGATTGATCCATAGGTCATTGGTGACACGCCATCCCAGTCCGCCCAGGACCACTAAAACCATGATCACTGCATTCACAGTGTTGTTGGTGCGATAACTCTCAAGACTGTTGTTCCAGAGCCCGAAGCCAGCGTTGTTGTACGCAGAAATGCTGTGAAAGAGAGCGGCCCACAGACGTTCGCCTCCAGGCGCAATATCAGTGAACCCAAAGACATAGAGCATGAATGCCCCAATCAAGATCAGCACTACGGCAGTGAGCGCAATTCCGCGAAAGGTGGTTCCTACGCCCCCAACCCCAAACTCATCGAGGGTTTGACCACGATCGAGGCGCCGCCGCAGAGCGGTTCCGCGAACCACAAAGCCCTGCAGAAAGGTCGTAACCGCCATCAAACCGAGGCCGCCGACCATGATCATGATCGCCAGCACGATTTGCCCGGGGCGGGTCAGATCTTCGCGGATGTCGATCACCGAAAGCCCTGTCACAGTCACAGCTGACGTGGCTGTGAAAAAGGCTTCCCACAGACCCACTCTGGGGGTTGAGCACAGTGGCGTCGCGAGAATCAGTGTGCCGGCTGCGATGACAAGTAGTCCCGTCACAACCGTGAATTGGGGAATCGTGAGGCGGCGGTACCAGGCCTGAGTGCGGTGAATGGCGTAGGGAATTGGCATTGCGCTTACCTGCCTCCCGCTGAAAAGACGATCGATGCAGGAGGCCTGAGGGGGGTGGCCTGCTGATAACTAAAGATGAGCTCAGCCATGGTTTAGCTCAGCCATGGTCGGGAAATGACGTCTGTTGGGTGAAGGGTTCAGGGGTTGGTGCGCCGTCCCAGAACTGCTTTTCAAGCCAGTTTCGCAGACCTTTCAATCCCGTACCTTCTGTGGCTGATAGGTAGATCACATCAGGTTCGAGAGTGCGAATCGCATCGATCGCCGAAGCGTCGCAACGGTCGATTTGATTGGCCACCACTTTGCGCAGTTGGTCACAGCTGAGTCCATCCAACAGTTGATGCACCGCTTCCAATTGTGACTGCCAATCTGGGTCTGCGAGATCCACTACCAGTAGCAACAGATCGGCCTCGCGTGTCTCCTCCAACGTTGCTCTGAAAGCTTCTACCAGTGCTTTGGGAAGTTCACGAATGAATCCAACGGTGTCCGTCAGCAGCAGCTCTTTCGGCGCCGCAGATGTTTGGGGAATGCTGAGTCTCCGCGTGGTGGGATCCAGCGTGGCGAATAACTTGTTCTCGGCCAAAACCGCAAGCCCTGGATTGCGGCAGCACAGCGCATTTAAAAGAGATGATTTGCCAGCATTTGTATACCCAACAAGGGCAATACGAGGTAGGCCGTCTCTGCGGTCGCGCAAACGGGCGCGATGGGCGCCTAGCTCGAGCAGTGATCGCCCGAGATGTTCGATGCGACGGCTGATCGCTCGGCGATCCTTTTCCAATTGAGTTTCACCGGGTCCGCGCGTGCCAATTCCTCCCCCTTGGCGCGAGAGGCTGAGGCCGCGGCCCTTCAGCCTTGGAAGTCGGTAGCGCAATTGAGCGAGCTCAACTTGCAGACGTCCAGCGGCGCTCGCTGCTCGCTGGGCAAAAATATCGAGGATCAATTCACTGCGATCCATCACTGGGCAGTCAATGAGCAACTCCAGATTCCGGGCTTGAACGGGAGACAGTTCCCGATCTGTGATCACGAGGGTGGCTTGAAAGCGTCTCGCTTCGAGCGCTGCCTCTTGTAACTTTCCCTTGCCCCAGAGGGTCTGAGGGTTGGGTTGTCCCTGCCGCTGCCGGCAGACACCAACGGGCAGTGCACCTGCGCTACGAACGAGCCCCTCTAATTCAGCCAGATCCCTTTCGCTCCGCTGCGTGTCAGCACCCGTAAGGATGAGCAGCAAGACCCGTTCTTGAACGTCAGAGGGAGCAGTTGCGGCTTGGGTGGAATCAAGATCCTTTGAGGTTTCTGGGGCAGGACGGTCGCAAAGCTCCTTGAGAGTGCCAAGTGCAGCTTGCTGCCAGCCGGAAGGATGCCCAGGATCTGGATGCCAAAGCGAGGCCACATGCCCACCCCCTGTAGAGGGCGAGGCCTGAAAGCGAAGCCAGGTGTCGGGCTTGAGGTCGAGGGCGACGACGGCATCTCTGCCATCGGGCTTCAGCTCTGTCCCAGCTTTGCCTTGCAAGCTGCTGATCAACCGCCAGCGTCGCTTGATTCGTCGTGGCCCTCCAGGGAGATGGCTGCGTAGTTGTTCCGATTCGCTGAGGGGCCCAACCCAGAGCAGTCGGCAGAGTCCCCGTTCATCAACGATCAGATGCAACGGCTGACGTAAATCGAGCACCAGCTCAGATAGTCGCTCCAAGGTGAGCGGATCTGCGCCGCTTAGACCGGGGTGCCTCCTCTGGCTGAGACGCTCGAGTTGACGGTTCAGTGATGGGCGTAGGCCATTGGTTCGGCCTGCTAGGTGAGCCTGCTTCAAGAATGAACCAGCCAGGCGCCTGCAGACTTCAATCCTAAGGAGAGTCCTGGCATGCGGGCGAGGTAAGTGAGTCGCCGCATTCGATAGGCGAGAGGGCCGGCGAGGGTGAGCCCCAGGCCCGTAATTGAGGCATCCCCCATGCCAAGACTGAGCATCTCGCCAAGATCTTGGAACTGAAAACTGGGAACAGCCTTACCCGTGCGAATGGCTTGAATCGTCCGAGCCGCCGCCGCTCCTTGTTGGAGCGCTGATTGGGCTGAACGGGGCCAAGGGGTGTCTGGATCGTTGTGACAGGCCACATCCCCAAGAACCACCACATTCGGGTCTGTCGTTAATTGCAACCCTTCCTCAACAGAGAGCAGCCCGCGCTCACGGGTCGGGCTGGGGATCAGGGTTGGAAGCACTGGTTTGGTCCCTGCCGTCCAGATCAGACCGTCATGGTTAAGAGATTGCGGTAAGTCGTTTTCAAGCAGCTGTACGGCATTGGCTGATACGGAGGTCACGCGGGTGTTGAGGTGTCGATGCACCCCCCGCTGATCCAGTGCCCGTCGTGCTTGTTCGCGATTGAAGGCTCTTGATCTTGAGAGAATGCTGTCCCCCAATTCAACGAGGTGAATGGTGGCTGATCCGTCCAGCATGTCGCTGAGTTTGCAAGCCAATTCAACGCCGGTTGCACCCGCTCCAACGATGACCAGTGCCCCGTCTTTTGACGCTCGGTTGCGAAGACTGTGAACGCGTTCTTTGAGGAGAGGTAGATCCGCCAGAGAATGGAAGGTCAAGGCATGCTCTTTGACTCCTGTAATTCCAAAGTCATCGGGCTCTGAGCCAGTGGCGAGCACCAGCTGGCTGTAGTTCAGGATTTGGCCGCGGCTGGTTTGTAGGGATTTCTGAGCTGTATCGATCGATGTCACCCGGTCATCCAGGTGGGGAATACGTCGCCCCTGAAGAAGGCTGTCGTAGCTGGGAGCAACCTCCCAGCTCTTCATTTCGCCGCTAAGAAGCTCGTAGAGAAGGGGTAAGAAGAGAAATTGATGACGCGGCTCTATCAGTAATAACGGTGGACGGGGCCGTTGATTACTGAGCGCAAGAGCTGTAGTTAGACCTGCAAAGCCACCGCCCACAACAATGATCGGATCGTTGTGCATGGTGGTGTCGGAAGTCAGAACTTCAAAGGGGGTTTGCGAAACCATAGACATGACACCATGCCCCTCGGCGTTGGAAGATGGAGAGATGAGGGATGTCTCCACCTCCAACAATCAGCCTGTCGTTGCTGCTGGCCTTAAGGCTGATGCGGGAGACCTTAAGGAAGCGCGTCAGCAGCTTGAGCCGTTGGATGCGCGCGCAAGGTTGCTATGGGCTCATGAGCGATTTGGGTCGGGTTTTGCTCTGACTACGAGCTTTGGAATCCAATCCTCTGTGTTGCTCCACGTGTTGAGCGGGATGGATCGAGGCCGAGATATTCCAGTGATCTGGGTGGATACCGGCTATCTCCCCCCCGAGACCTATCGCTACGCCGAGGATCTTTGCCAGCGCTTCGATCTGAATCTCCACATTGCACAGTCCTCCTCGTCTGCAGCGCGGATGGAGGCGCTCCATGGCCGCCTTTGGGAATCAGGTGTTGTTGAGGACATGGAGCTCTACCTCAAAATCCGCAAGGTTGAGCCACTCGAGGAAGCGATGCATCGTCTGCAGGTGTCGTGTTGGGCGAGTGGTGTGCGCAGCGCACAGACGGATACACGCAGGAGCATGACTTCGCTCGATCCCATTCGCGGTCGCATGTCCCTGAGGCCGCTGTTGGAGTGGACCTCAAGAGATGTCTTCTATTACATGCAGGAGAACGATCTTCCCCAACATCCCTTGTTTGAGAAGGGGTATTCCACAGTTGGGGATTGGCATTCGAGTGGTCCTGATGGGCTAGAGGCCACGGGACGAGATACCCGCTTTGCTGGCCTGAAGCAAGAATGTGGCATCCATGTGCCGGGTGTTATGGGTGATGGCATCTAGCGAGGACCTTCCATCCCGTTGCTTGCTGATTGGGAACAGCCGCTGGCACTGGGCAGAGCAGAGAGGGGATTCTCACTGGATCTATCAGCATGGGGCCGCGTTTCCTGAGGTGTTGGATGCACCCAGCAATCTCCTCGCCTGGGCGGCTGTGGGGCCAATCCCAAGTCATTCTTCTTTGCAGTCCAGTCGACGCCTGAACCTCAGTGAAATCCCTCTTCACGGGATTCCCCCTTGGTTAGGAATCGATCGAGCACTCGCTGGTTGGGGGGCTTGGCGAGCTAACCACAAACGTGAGGGCGTCCTAGTGGTAGATGCAGGCACGGTTCTCAGCCTTACCCGAATCTCGGCGAATGGATCGTTCTCTGGTGGGTTGTTGGCGGCTGGGTATGGCCTGCAATTGCGCGCGATGGCTGAGGCCACAGCAGGTCTCAAAGCGACCTCCCCTTTAGTTCTAGAAACAGAAGAGGTGGAGCCTTTCCCTTTCGAGACGCAGGCAGCGATGCGCTCTGGAGCACAACAAAGTTTGGTGGGTCTCATTCGTCAAGCACATGCCCAAAGCCCTTGGCCGATTTGGCTCTGTGGAGGAGATGCCCCCCAACTGCTCCCGAAACTTCAGGCGCAATTGGGGGTTGAGGTGCTTCATTCACCGAACTTGGTGATGGAGGCGATGGTCGAGCTGATCAGCTGATGCCTAAGTCAATGAGAATTTGATCGGCCATGGAATCAGATTTCACTTTTCGGTAGATCAATTCCAACCGTCCTTCTGCATCGACGACGAAGGTGTGTCGCATCATTCCCATGGATTCGCGACCCATGAACTTTTTCAGGCCGTAACTTTCAAAGCTGCTGGCAACGGGGCAAGGCTCCTCATCACTCAACAGCGTGAAGGGCAATTCCTGCTGGGAGATGAAGCGCGTATGGGAAGAGGCGTTGTCCTTGCTGATCCCTAGAACGTGAATTCCATGGTCTTTAAAAGATGACCAGCGATCTCGGAAGTTGCATGCCTCTTTTGTGCAACCAGGTGTGGCGTCTTTGGGATAGAAATAGATCACCACGCGCTGCCCCCGCAAGGAGGCCAGCTGCACGGGCTCTCCGTTTTGGTCAGGAAGTGTGAAATCAGGCGCGAGATCGCCGATCTGCAAAGTCATGGAGGAAGGCTTCAACCGGAGCGGAAGCGTAACCGTGATGTGGCTTGGGCCGGCTTCCTCAACAGATTCTTGCGTGTCGGATCAGGAACAATCCTGGGCCTGCAGCTTGGGCCAGACGCGTCAGAGGCGTTTCCTTGGCTCCCGTGCCTGGATGCGTTCCTGTCTGAGTGATTTGTGGGGAGTGCCGGCGCAGGAGATTCCTCTGCATGCGCCTCCGGGCACGCCTCCAGCGCTGCGTTCAGGTTGGGGATTTGTCAGCCTGAGCCATAGCAGGGGATCTGCGTTGATGGCATGGTCATCTGCTCCCGTCGGAGTTGATTTAGAGCCGTTGAATCGTCCGTTTGCTTCTGAAGCGCTGATGAGCCGTTACTACGCATCGAGCGAGCAGCGTCGTCTTAAAAGCCTTCCCAAGCACGCTTTTCACCAGGCTGCTTTGGAACATTGGCTGATCAAGGAAGCTGCAATTAAATGGCAGCAAGGATCTTTGGCTCAGGATTTGACGCACTGGGTTGTGGCGGCCGATGGTCTGAGTGCAAGCCATCAGGGCAGAGGTTTTCAGGTGTCAGCGCACTGCCGACAACTCGGGCCATGGGGTGTGGCGATCGTGTCAGCTTGCGAACAGAACTTGATTGGAGCAAGAGTCTGCTTAGGTTGAAATCTCAATCGGGATCGAGATCCTCGTTGGCGTGAATCAATCTTGGATGCGATCTGTGCCCACCGTGGTAGCCGCCTTGCTGTTGGGGGGCCTTGGCCTGATCGCGACCAGTCAAACGCAGGTGTTCTCTCCAGGAGATCCAGGCCTCCCAATGGATGCGCGTCTTATTGAGCAGCTCGATGATCAAGAGGCAACCTTGAATCAACGTCGCCAAGCCGAAACCTTGCTTAGGGCGTTCGTTCGCGGCCAGCTCGCCAGCTTTTACTGGGGACAATTTGCGTCATCACTGATTGATCTTGGTTTGAGCAGCGATGAAACCATGGACGTAAGAGTTGAAACGAAATCCAGCAGTACGCGCCTATGGCTGACCCCCAAACGTGGGAGTGAAAGCTACGTTGCGATTGTGCATTTCAATGGATCCAAGCTTGTACGCCTTCAGTGTCGAGGCCTAAACCCTGCTTCCAGTGAGCAGACAGCTGCGGTTTGCCCCGAAGGATGGAGGGCTTTTGAGATCCCAGCGGTCTGAGGTTTGATCCCTGCAAACCGCTGTTAGAGCGAGAGTCGTGAGTCTCGTTTTGATACTTCTTATGGGTTGGTCCCATTAGTGCGTGTTAAGGACAGTTTCCCGTACTGGACCCACCATTTTTGTTGGCATTTGATTTTCCTGCGCCTAAGTTTTAAGTGATGCCTATATTTCCTTCGTCCGTGTTCACCCGTCTTGCAGCTGGCGTTCTTGCCGCCGCTTCTCTCACAACTCTGGCTGTTGCAGCCGAAGCCGCTGAGCGCCCTGTGCGCTGGAAAACCGGTGGTGCTGTTTGGTCTACCAAGTCTTCAGCTTTCAAAACCTTCTTCGCTGACGGTGAAATCACCGATCGCGGCCTCCAAGGTGGAATCAACAATTCCGGTTGGACTGCAGAAGAAATCCAAGAGGGCATGACCCGCTCCTACGAAGTTGACCTTGTAGGCGTTTCACGCTTCCTGTATTCCAGCGATGGCGTTGCCTTCCTTCAGGAGCAGACCAAGAGCTACTACCCCTACTGGATGAAGCAAGAGACAGCTGTTGTTGCTCTTCGCTCCGCCATCGTTCTTGATGCTGCTGACGGTCAGATCTCTTCTGCCGGCATCCTGAATGGCCTCCCCGTTGATTTCGCTCTGGCTGACAACGGTGCTTCTGATGGTTCCCAGAACGTCTGTAAGGACGGTCTTGACGGTGCCCAGGCCACTTCCCTGATGTCTTGGTACGTCTTCTTGCCTGCTTGTGTGCAAGCCAAGCAGATTCTTCCTGCTGCTCTCGCTCCTCGCGCTGCTGCTCCCATGGCAGCTCCTGTACGCGGCCTCTGGTGATCGAATGGCTTCGGCCATTTCAAGCCTCGGCAATGCCGGGGCTTTTTTTATGGCTGGCCGCTACGAGGACAACATCGTGCAGTCAAGCCGCTGATGGATCAGGGGTTGTGGAAGTTGCCCCCCTTTTTTTGTTTGCAGGAGCTGCTGCAGTGTGGTGAGCACTGTTTCTGGCTGGCTGCAGCGATTGATCAGAGATCGATAAGGACGGTCTTCTCCCAGCCAGCGTTTCAACAGGCGTTCGTCGATAGGGAGTGACAGAGATTCTTGCCATCGCTCTGTGATGACTGCGGTTGAGAGGTCTTCGAGCTGCTGCCGGACAAGCTGATCAAGCTGCTGGCTTGACAGCCACTGTTGTTCCTTCTCGATGAGTTCCGACAGGACTTCGCTGGAACCAGGGCATTGCTCTGAGAGCGCTGCCGCTGGACCGATTGCTGTTTGGCTGAGAAGGATATGAAGCTGAGCTCCTGGTGACAGCTTCCATTGGAGTTGCTGCCAAAACTTTGGAGATTCGATCCAATCGCGATCATCACTGCTGAATCGACCTCCCACGACTTCGAATTGCCAGTCTTGAGGAAGTGCTTGCAACGCCTTCAACCCTCCTGTAATGAGGTTGGGGCGATGAAGTGGATCCAACAGATCCACCTCTGCTTCAAGTCGGGCGCGTTCTTCAGCGCTGCTGCACAGGATTGTGACGCTCCCCTCTTGCACCGCATTTAGGGGACCCAGGGCCCATAGCAGGGATCGTCCCCCGAGCACCAGCACCCTGTCGGTGCGTTGAAAGGTCACTGCAGTCCAGAGTCGCTGCTGCAGATCTTGCAAACGCTCATCGTTTTGGGCGAGCTGTCGATGCAGCCAGCGCTCCATTTCAGGTAGATCTGGACCACTACTGAGGAGTAGAGGGTGGGTTTGGGCCGCCTCTGCTGCGACAGCGAGCTGGGCAGCCCGACGTTCGAGCATCCTTCCTCGCCGTTCCCCCTCCCACCCCTGCTTGCTTGGAGTCCAGAAGACCTCTCCCTGAAGCGCATCGGGAAGGTAATTCTGTGCAACCCAATGCTCTTTGTAGGCGTGGGGGTAGCGATACCCCTTTCCGTCGCCGAAGGCTTCACCATCGCGATGGGCATCGCGGAGGTGGCTTGGCACCGTCTGGTTCTGTGTGCTGCGCACAAGGCGGATGGCTTCGAACAGTCCCATCGTGCTGTTGCTTTTTTCGGCGCAGGCCAGATAAAGGGCTGCCTGGGCAAGCGGGTAAAGCCCTTCTGGCAGGCCGATGCGTTCGAAGGCGGCTGCACAGGCTTCCACGACGACCACAGCCTGGGGGTCGGCTAGCCCGATGTCCTCTCCCGCTGAAATCAACATTCGTCGAAAGATGAACCTTGGGTTTTCCCCTGCTTCCAACATTCGCGCCAGCCAAAACAAGGCTGCGTCCGCATCGGAGCCCCGAAGGGATTTGATGAAAGCGCTAATCGTGTCGAAGTGGGCATCTCCCTGTTTGTCGTAGAGCACAGCTCGCTCTTGAATCGACTCCTCGGCGATGGTCAAATCAATCTCAATCGTGGTCTCTGGATCGGATGGCGTTGTGCTTTCCACAGCCAGCTCGAGGGCATTGAGAAGGCTGCGCGCGTCACCGTTAGCCACATCCACCATGTGGGCTTCGGCATCGGGAGTGATCGTGATCGAACGATTGCCATAGCCCCGTTCTTTGTCATGAAGGGCCCGATGGAGCAATTGACGGAGATCGCTGGCTTCGAGGCTTTGCAGTCGAAACAGGCGCGAACGACTCACTAGGGCTTTGTTGACTTCGAAGTAAGGGTTCTCAGTGGTGGCACCGATCAAGGTGAGAGTGCCGTTCTCGACCCAAGGGAGCAGTGCATCCTGTTGCGCACTGTTGAAGCGATGAACTTCATCGATGAACAGGATGGTTCTTAAGCCATGTTTCTCTAAGCGCTCCTTGGCGGCGTCCACTTGCTCGCGAAGGTCTTTAACGCCGGCCAGAACAGCATTCAGACTGCTGAACTGGGCGCGGGTATGGGTCGCAATGATCCTGGCCAGGGTTGTTTTGCCAACACCAGGCGGTCCGTGCAAGATCAGATTGCCCACACGGTCTGCGGTGATCGCCCGGCGCAGCAAACGGCCTTCGGCGAGGATCGCGCTTTGGCCCTCAAATTCCTCGAGTGATGTGGGCCTTAAACGGTCAGCTAAGGGCGCCTGTCGCCTCCTTAGCTGGTTGCCGTGGTGGCTGAATAGATCTTCAACCAATCGACCAATCTCCCTTCAATGGTCATCTTGTACTGATTCTTGCCTGATCCAAACCAAAATTAGGTTCAAGTTCGTACATAATTCTTTTGTTCGTCACAGGATTTGTGCTGCGTTTTCGTCCACTGCTGCCTGTGCTCTTAACAGCAATTTCCGTTAGTGCTTGCGGAGGCTCTGATGAAAAGTCGCCCGCGCTACCGGTCCAGCAAGCATCTGTTCTTGAAGCTCCCTTCACTGACGATATCGATACGGTGAGCACGCTCGAGGCCTATGAGTTAGTTGAGCTGGCCGCGCAAACATCAGGTCGTGTCACTGAGCTCAAAGTGTCTCAGGGCGATCGTATTGATGCGGGTCAGTTGCTCGTCGTGTTGGACCAGGTTCAGGCAAGGGCGGCGTTGGCGGAACAGCGGGCGAGAGCGGCAACAGCCAAAGTTGATTGGGAGCGCGAAGAATTTCTCGCAAAAGAGGGGGCTGCTTCTCTGCGGCAGCGCGACTCTTATCGCTTGAAATACATTGCAGCTGTTGAAAAAGTCAAATCTTTAGAAGCAGAACTCAGCTATAGCAATTTGCGCTCACCAACAGCAGGGACCGTGGCCAATGTTCAGGTGAAGGTTGGTGATGTGGTGCAACAAAATCAGCCCTTCACCAGTGTGGTGCAAAACAACATTCTCGAGGCGAAGGTTGAAGTTCCGGCGGTTTACGGCGATCGTCTCGCCATCGGTCAACCCGTCATTTTGAGTGTGCCTGGCACGGTTAAGCCTTTAGCGACGAGTCAGATTGAATCGATTGATCCTCAAGTTAATCCTCAAACTCAGGGACTCTTGGTGAAGGCCTTATTTGATAACGACGATGCCCGGCTACGTAGTGGTCAGCGATTGCGGACCAGGGTTCAATTGAAAACGGATCAACAGATCTCAGTGCCATTTGCTGCAGTGACGCAAACTTCAGGGCAAAGCTTTGTTTTTCGTATTGGTAGTTTCGCCGACTTAAAGGCCAATCCAGGCAAGGCTGATATAGAGCGGATTAGTAAAGGCATCGAAAGGGGTAAATTGCCAAAAAATGCCCTGTTTGCACTTCAAACACCAGTCAATATTGGTGAGATTCAGAACAACCGTTATCCGATCACAAAAGGCCTGATACTCAATGAGAAGGTGATTACAAGCAATCTCCTTAATCTCAAGCATGGAATGCCGATTCAGGTGAAAACAAAGCGTGTGGGATCACAACCTGCTGCAGCTAAGAACTGAGGTTGATTCATGTCTGCATCGAATAATTTCATCACTCGACCGGTTCTAAGCACCGTTTGTAGCCTTTTGATTGTGATCGTGGGATTGATTGCAATTCCAATCCTCCCGATTGAGAATCTTCCCGATATTGCTCCTCCAACGGTCAAAGTACAGGCCACGTATGTAGGAGCTGATGCTGTTTCAGTTGAGCAGGGTGTGACCACTGTTCTTGAACAGCAGATTAATGGTGTGGAGAATATGGATTTCATTACCTCCAATAGCTCGTCTGATGGCGTGAGTTCTGTTTCTGTGTCCTTTAACAGCGGAACTGACGGCAATATTAACCAGGTTAATGTTCAGAATAGGGTTTCACTGGCCGAGCCCCAGCTCCCTGAGGAGGTTCGAAAGGCGGGCGTCACGGTTAATAAAGCCTCAAACTCTACCCTGCTTGTTTATAATATTGTCAACAGCGATCCTTCTAAGGCTGAATACAGTATTGAAACGATTAGTGGCTATTTAGATAAAAATCTGACTGATAATATTAAGCGCGTCCCTGGTGTAGGAGAAGTTACTTATTTTGGCAACCGTAAGGTTGCTTTCAGGCTATGGCTCGATCCGGAAAAGCTGGCGGCAAATGGCCTTACGTCTACTGATGTTGTTCAGCAACTTCAGAGTCAAAACCGTCTAGTCCCCGCGGGCAAGATTGGAGGTTCTCCTGCTCCAGAAGGTCAGCAATATACATTTACTGTTCAATTGCAAGGTCGACTAACTACGGAATCTGAGTTTGAAAATATTATTTTAAAAACGACAGATTCGGGTGGTTTGATCAAGCTTAAGAATGTTGGCCGCGTGAGTCTGGGTGGAGAGGCCTATGGGGTCGACGCAATGGATCTCAAAGGCACGCCTTCTGTTGGTGTTGCTGTTTATCAGCTGTCAGGTAGTAACGCCATTCAAGTGTCTAACGGTGTGAAGGAAGTTATAAAGAAATTTGAGCAGACGCTTCCTGTTGGTCTTGATACCCAGGTGATTTACGACACGACTGATTTCATCAACCAATCAATCAAGGGCGTTACCAATTCTCTGCGGGACGCAGTGATTCTGGTGGTCTTGATCCTGTTTTTATTCCTTCAGAACTGGAAAGCAACGCTTGTTCCTGCCATCGCCATTCCTGTGGCCTTGATCGGTACTTTTGCACTCGTGCTGGCCTTCGGCTTCTCCCTCAATCAGCTCACCTTGTTTGGCCTTGTTTTGGCAACAGGTTTGGTTGTTGATGATGCGATCACGGTGGTCGAAGACACGTCTGCCAAAAAAGCAGAAGGCATGACGTCGGTTCAGGCGGCGATGGCAACCATGGACGAACTCTTCAGCGCTGTGATTGCGACGTCGCTGGTGAAGATGGCCGTTTTCCTTCCTGTGTTGTTCTTCCCCGGTGCAACAGGAACGATTTATAAGCAGTTTGCGGCCACCATCCTGTTCTCGATAGGGATCTCAACTTTTAATGCACTCACGTTTTCGCCAATGCTGGCGGCCCTCTTGCTGTCGAAGGACACAAAGCAGCTGAGCAAACAGCAATACGCCACAGCTGGTGTTTTTCTTGGATTTGCCTATGGCCTTCTAAGCGCGGGCGATGGCGCCGCATTGGTGCTGATTCCAGTTGTTGTTGGTGCCTTAGTTGGCTTCGTTGCGATGAAGCTCACCTCAATTCCTTTGCGGATGCCTGGAGCTGCGGGTGGAGCCGTTGTGGGTTTGATTCTCGTTGGTGTGACCAATCTCATCCCTGTGATCTTGTTCACGGCAATCGGTCTTGTTGTCGGCTGGTTTATCCCTCAGATCTTCATTCACTTCAATGGTTTTTATTCAGGCTTTGAAAAGCGTTATTCCAAAATTCTTGATCAGGTGCTTAATGCTCGCCCAATCGTGATGGCGGCCCTTGCCGCTGGAATCTTGCTCACTGGTTTTGCGTTCACACGCATCCCCGGTGGATTTGTTCCGATCGAAGACCAGGGTTATGCGATTGGTTTCGTGCAGGCTCCTGATGGTGTTTCGAAAGAGACGACCCTTGCGATCAACCGCAAGGTGGCCGAGGTTTTGAGATCTGAGGATGATATTTCTGCTGCAGCCTTGTTTAGTGGTGCCAGTTTGGATGGAAATGCTCCAAACAAAGGATTGTTTTTCTTTGGGACCAAGCATTGGGATGAGCGCCAAGGACGTGATCATTCGGTGGCGGCGATTGTTGAACGCTTGAACAAAAAACTGTTGATGTCCATTGATGGTGGTCGGGTGTTTGTGGTGGAGCCCCCTTCGATTCCTGGTTATGGCGCTGGTGGTGGTTTTGAATTCCAGTTGTTGGATCAAAGCAGTGGTGCCTATGGATTGAACCAATTCTTTGGTTCTGCTCGTCAGATCATGCAGGCGGGTAACTCGAATCCAATCCTCAACCGTGTTTATACCTTGTTTTCACCAGAGTCACCTCAGATTGAGATCAAGGTGAATCGCGAGAAGATGGCCTCTTTGGGAGTTGATTTTGGCTCCGCCATGCAATCCTTTAGCGTCAATTTTGGTGGGGCCTATGTGAACGATACGTTCCAAGAAGGCAAGGTTCGACGTGTCTATGTGCAGGCTGAGGATGTCAACCGGGCCACTCCTGATCAACTTTCGGCGGTTTATGTGAACAGCATGAAAGGGGAACAGATTCCCTTGTCTGAGTTTTTCACCGTGAAGCCCACCAATGGCCCCAGCGTGATCCCTCACTTCAATCTCTATCGTTCGATCAAGATTGATGGAACACCTGCTGTTGGTAAAAGCTCAGGTCAGGCGATTACAGCGATGAAGACGATCTTCAAAGATGCCAACTTGCAAGGCTTGGGATTTGATTGGACTGGTATTTCAAGAGAAGAAGTGAAGGCCGGATCCTTGGCCGTTGTGATTTTTGCCCTTGGTATTTTGGCTGTGTTCTTGGTGCTTTCAGCGCAATATGAAAGTTATTCAGATCCCATCATCATTTTGCTGACGGTACCAACGGCTTTGCTTGGTGCCTTGGTGTTTCTAGGTGCTGCTGGTCAGGTTCTCAATATTTATGCCCAGGTAGGTCTGGTGATGCTTATTGGCTTAGCCGGCGGAAACGCGATCTTAATTGTGGATCTTGCTAATCAAAAAATGGGTGAGGGCATTTCTGCCCTGGAAGCTGCTCGATTCGCTGCTCAGTCTCGTTTAAGGCCGATTTTGATGACTGCAATTTCGTCTTTGACGGGATTCTTGCCTTTGATGCTGGCGAGTGGAGCTGGTGCGCAAAGCCAGTCGTCTCTCGGTTTGGTTGTGTTTGGTGGCCTCTTAGTTGCAACCTTCCTCTCCACCCTTGTGGTTCCTGTGTTTTACGTGGTGATGAAGACTCTTTTAGGCCAAGCCGATGCCAAGCCCGCTTCTGATCCTCAGCTGAGCTAATGATAAAAAAGACATTTAGTGGTTCAAGGGTGTTGGTGGCAATTGCGATTGGACTCGCAATTGGTTGTGCAATTGCCTACTTCTTAAAAGTTTTAATTGAGAACACCCCCGCTGAGATTGATCTCCGAAGGATGCGATTGTTCTTTTTAATGGTGATTACATCGTCTGGACTGGCTGGTTTTGCCATTGAAACCACCCGTCAACTTCAGGAGGAAGCTGTTGATCCCGTTTATCGCCATCACAATGCCCATCGCGGCAGGCGTGGGTCGCAGAAGAAATAACCCACGCCTGAGCCCAATTAGGTAATCACGGTTGGACGATTCATTCCGGTGCGTACTGTGATCTCGGCGAGATGATTGATGGCATCAATCATCTCGCCTAATGCAATCTGGGGATCCTGATCAAGATCACCCGTGCTTGGGACGTAGCTCTCTAGATATACCCTCAAGGTTGCCCCCTTGGTGCCGGTGCCAGACAGGCGCAGCACCACTCGGCTTCCATCGTTGAGCAGGATGCGCAGCCCCTGCCCTTTGGTGACGGATTGGTCCACAGGATCGGTGTAGCTGAAGTTGTCAGCGGCACTAATACTGCGGCCTGCAAATGGCTGACCGATGAGGCTTGGAAGCATGGTTTCCAAGCGGTCATAAAGCCCATGCGCGGCCTCGCTGGCAACGGCTTCGTAGTCATGGCGCGAGTAGTAGTGACGCCCGTAACGCTTCCAATGCTCGGCCATGATCTCGGCGACAGTGCAGCGTCGCTTTGCCAAGATCTGAAGCCAAAACAGCACTGCCCACAGTCCATCCTTTTCGCGCACGTGGTTGCTGCCTGTTCCGAAGCTTTCTTCTCCGCAGAGCGTGATGTCGCCAGCATCCAGCAGGTTTCCGAAGAATTTCCAGCCGGTAGGAGTCTCAAAGCATTTGATCCCCAAGTCTTTGGCGACAACATCCACAGCAGCACTGGTGGGCATGGAGCGAGCCACACCGGCTAGGCCTGAGGCATACCCAGGGGCGAGGGTGGCGTTGGCCGTAAGGACGGCAAGGCTGTCGCTTGGGTTCACAAAGCAACGGTTGCCCAGGATCATGTTCCGGTCGCCATCGCCATCACAAGCAGCACCGAATTGATAGGCATCACCGTTCATGAGAAGGTCGGCGAGTTCATGGGCGTAGGTGAGGTTGGGATCGGGATGCCCTCCGCCAAAATCTTCCAAGGGAGTCCCATTGCGGACGCTGCCAGCCGGTGCGCCTAAGACCTCTTCCAGCAATTTTTTGGCATAGGGGCCTGTGACGGCATGCATGGCATCAAAGGCCAGCGGGAAGTCGTTGCGAATCAGAGTGCTGATGCTGTCGAAGTCAAACAACTGCTTCATCAACAGCACGAAGTCATCGACGCCATCGATCACCTCGACCTGCATCTCCCCGATCGTGTGGTGTCCTGGGGCTTGAAGGCTGATGGTTGGAGCGTCGAGAATCGAATAGCCCTTAAGGGTTTTGCTGCAGTCGTAGACCGCATCCGTAAAGGACGCCGGAGTGGGGCCGCCGTTTGCTCCGTTCACCTTGACGCCGAAGTCACCATCAG
This sequence comes from Synechococcus sp. SP2 MAG, assembly GCA_030756895.1. Classification (GTDB taxonomy): domain Bacteria; phylum Cyanobacteriota; class Cyanobacteriia; order PCC-6307; family Cyanobiaceae; genus Synechococcus_C. Next base: position 40,351 of record JAVBIX010000058.1, on the reverse strand, counting down.
GGCCACCGGGGTTGTGGCTGGCGGAAAGGATGATTCCGCCGATGGCTTGATGTTGACGAATGAGGTTTGAGGCGGCAGGTGTGGAGAGGATGCCGCCTGTGGTGACGATCACTTTCTGCAATCCGTGGGCTGCACCCATGCGCAAGATCACATCGATGGCGCGGAGGTTCCCGTAGCGACCGTCTCCACCGAGAACCAAGGTTCCGCCCTTCATGCCAGGGAGGGTACGGAAGGAGGCTTCGATGAAACTCTCTAAATAGTGAGGCTGCTCAAACTGTTGGCTGCTCTTTCGAAGACCAGAAGTGCCTGGCTTTTGGTCGGTGAAAGGCGCCTCGAGTTGCACCTGCCGCTTGGTGGGTTCCGTCGGCATTGAAGGGGGCATGACGAGGCAGCATCGTTCCCCAAAACCTAAGCCTGTTCAGGCGGGTTCATTGCCTTAGATCAGGCCAGTTATCACAGCTGTTGATGAGCTTCTCAGGTTTGACTCGGCGCAGATCCTGCTGAAGGCGAATTGTTCGGCTTGCTGGGCTTGGCGGGATCAGCACAGACCAAGGTGAGCCGGCGTGCGGGGCTATCAATACTGTCGCGGCGTTGAGAGCTGTTGGTGGTGGCTGGTTTTGCTTCTTGCATCAGCTCCCATACCGTGTCTTTGCAGGCTGCTGGAAGCCGTGGATGGTCCATCAGTGGATTGGCAAGTTCACGCGAGCGCGTACAGGTGTCCACCGTGTTTTCCCTTGAGCAGGCGTAAGCCAACAGCTGCAGCGACCTCAATTCACTTTTGGTGGGAAACGGTACGTATTTCAGTTGTGCGCGAACAGCACAAGGCGCCAGGATCGCTAACCCAAGAAGGAGTGGCGAGAGTCGCACGGGCAGAAGGGAACTCATAAGGCCATTCTGGCCCCAGAATCAGACCGTGGGCGCACCTTGGCACATCGACTTTTGTGCTTCTGTTGATCGAGTTTTTCGCGCCTATGGATGGAGTTGGAAGGCTTGCGTCAAGCGCGGATTGTTCTAAGGGGGACCCATCGATTGCCCTTGCATCGCAATGACCTTTGAAAAGTTGTCGTTCGCAGCAAGGGAGCCCGAATGCCTGTGCTTGAGGTGTGGGGTGTAATTCGCTGAAAACTTTGCACTTTTCGTACCATGGATTCGATTGACTGAGATAGCTCAAGGCCTTGTTAGAAATGCGCGCTGTGCGCCTGGGCTTGCGTCTTGGCTTGTTTCAGTTGAGCCTCGGCATCCTCGGGGTTCTCATCCTTGGACTCCTGAATCGCCTCCTGATCACAGAGATTGGCGTGTCTGCGGCTTTGACGGCTTTGGCGATCGGTGCCCAGCAGCTGATGGGTTTCACGCGGGCTTGGTTCGGTAATCGCTCGGATCGAATTCGTTCGGGTCGATTGCGGCGAACCCCTTTCATCGTGATGAGTTCGCTTGCGATTTCGCTGCTATTCGGCTTAACGGGATGGGTCGTGCTTCAGCTAGCCAAAGCAATGCCACTAGCCAATCAATCTTTTTTGAGTGGCTGGATCGGGCTTCTGTTGTTGATCTCCATCGCAACCGGCGCAGCAATTGCGGCTGGAGGCACAGCATTTTCTGCTTTGATTGTTGACCTCACAACAGAACAGGAGCGTCCTCGTGTGTTGTCTGTGGTGTGGGGCATGCGCCTGCTTGGGGTTTTGTTAGGAACCGTTCTTGTGAATCAGCTTTTTGGTGCAGCCTGTGGAACGGAGGCCAGTGGGGATGCTGTCGTAGCAGGGCTCGAACGGCTAATTGTTGTGACTCCCTTGCTCCTGTTTGGTCTTGGTGTGTCGTCAGTCTTTGGTTTGGAACGGCGTGATGTGCAAGATCAGGCGGTTGAAGATCAGGGAGGAACTGATAACTCCAGGGACGTGCCTGAATCACTGTCGTTGCTTCAATCACTAGGCCGCTTGAGATCTATTCCTCAGGTCGGAAGATTTACTGCTGTCTTGTGCCTATTCACCTTCAGTATGTTTCTCAATGATGCGGTCCTTGAGTCCTTTGGTGCTGCGGTATTTGGTATGAGTATTTGTGCCACAACGGCGCTGAACGCATTCCTTGCCATTGGCTTTTTTGTTGGACTTGGCCTGAGTGGTTTTTGTTTAGTGGATTGGATTGGCAACGTCAGTACGGCCAGGCTTGGCGCGGTTTTTGCGGCGATTGCGCTCGCTCTGATGTTGTTGTCGGCACCGTCGCAGTCATTACCATTTTTGCATTTTGCGCTAACAATTTTTGGCATTTCACTTGGAATCTGTATCCATTCCTCCTTCACTTTGATGTTCACTTTTGTCCAGCCAGGAAGGGTGGGCTTATTGCTTGGAGTTTGGGGCGCGTTGTATGCCTATTCCAGGGGTTTGGCCACCATCAGTGGCGGTGGTCTCCTTACGCTGTTTAAAACACTTAATGGCGGTGATGTATTCGGAGCTTATGGCGGGGTCTTCTGTTTGCAGATTGTGGGTTTCCTTGCTGCTGCTGTATTAATGCGTCGATTGGATGTGACTGGGTTCCGTAGAAGCATGCAATCCCGATTTGGAGATTTCATGCAAAGTGCTTTAGATTAGATCTTTAAGGCTTTGGAGGTAATCAGTTTTTCAAAATTAAATTATTTGCATGAATGGCAACTCGTCTTGGCTTAGCCCTTATAATTTGCGCCTCAATGATTCTTCTTTGGGTCTAGTTTAATTATAAATGAGTTTAATTCAAGCGGACTGTGATTTGAGGCAAGAGATGCTTCTGGTTTTGTCTTGTTTTGATCGATTTCGGTCTGGAGAGGCGCTTCAATGTTGCTTAGAGGAGGCTTGCTATCCAGCCGGGGTAGATATCTTTGCACCTTTCATGGGTTGACTTAATCCCAGATAGAAGACTTTTTAATTTAGGAGAGTTTATAAATTCCTTCTTGATAATAAGCCTGTTCTCAAATTCGATTGGTATTTTTATGCACAGGTCGATGAGATTTTCCTCGAATGCTGTTTTTGCGCCGGGCATTATGGGAAACAAATAGTTCTGATTAGAGAAAAGACCAAAGATATATTTTAATCGAGTCATGCGCTCTCCTTTGTAAAGGGTGATCCCTTTATCGGCCATGGCTTTGTAGGTCAATGGGAGGTCGTCAGGTGATCCAAAGTAGAAGGGAAACTCAATTGCATCTGAAAGTGAGATTTCATCTTTTTTATTCGTTAGAGGATGTCCTTTTGCAGCACCAAAGAATGCCGAATACCGTGATATTGGTATTGAAGCATATCTGTCTTGAATATTTGTCGCTTCAGGGATGAAGTCCATATAGGCATCTATTATTGATAAATCCATAAACTTTCTGAAAAGCAATGGAGATTGTATTAAAGAGTCTGCTGTTTGCCATGGGTGGCATATTATTTTTGTTGTGAGATTGGTTTTTACCTTTGGGAATGAGTCGAATCTTAAGATCGCATTTGGATCATGAAAGCGTAATTCTTGATGCAAGCAACGTTCGATATTGAGGCGCCTCATTGCTGCATCAGGCTCTATTCTGTATTCTCCATCAGAACGGTAATAGTTAATATCAAAAACATCGATAACCTTTTGTATGTTCCGAGAGATAACTGGCTGAGACGATTTTAGGAACGAGCTTGCTTTTGATTGTGATTTCAGCCATATTGTCAGATCGAGACTTGAAAGCTCATCCGCCGTAACTGCCATCGACCATTGATTTAGGAGTATATGCTATTATGTCCTTGGGAAGCATCGTTTGTCCATTTTATTCTAATATTGAATAAAATTTAAACTTGGTATGTGTCACAGCTATTATATAAAGAGTATTTTTACTGCCTATGATGTTTTGAAGAGTTTCTTTTGATACAGTCTTGTCATATCAATTTGATTAGATTTAAAACCATTGTTTTAATTGCTTTTTTTGCTACTAATGAGTTGTTATCGTTTCAGTGTTGAGTCTGCTCATAATCACTCTGCAGAAGAGAGTTCTCTTGAGAGTGTTTGTGATCCCTTTTCGTTATTTGGCTTAGAGGTTGTATCGGCTACACCTTTTGAGCTATGGGCTTCTAGTAATAGTGGTTCTTATAGTGGTGCTTCAGTTCATGTCTCTACTTTAGGGAGTGAATCTTATAAATTATTTGTCGAGATTAGAAGTTCAGAGCCTCAATTCTTAATGTCAAGCAAGGCAAGGAGGTTGGCTAAAGAGCTGCATTGCAACTATAAACGTGGGTTTTTGTGTAGTGAACTCGAGCCTTGATTGAGATGGCTATCTCCGTGAAAAATAATTATAGTCTTGATGCTGATTCGGTGGCTCATTATCTTAAAGGCATTAGTAGAACTCCACTGCTTACGCCATCAGAAGAAATACAGCTTGCGCACCACGTTCAAGCCATGAAGAAACTGCTTAAAGTTAAAGAATTAGATCGCACCCAAAAGCAACTTCGTCATATACGTATGGGTAAAAGGGCACGCGATCGCATGATGGCTGCTAATTTAAGATTGGTAGTAAGTATTGCAAAAAAATATCAAAATAGTGGTCTTGATTTATTAGATTTGATTCAGGAAGGATCCATAGGCCTTTCCCGTGCAGTGGATAAATTTGATCCCCTATTAGGTTATAAATTTTCTACGTATTCCTATTGGTGGATTCGGCAATCAATCACCCGTGCACTTGATAACCAGTCACGAACGATTCGTCTTCCATCACATACAACGGTGAAGCTCTTCAAGATGAGGAGAATCACGCGTGAATTAACTCATAGCTTTAGGCGTCCCCCCAATCGTGCCGAGCTGGCGCATGCAATGGAGATTGAACCCAGAGACTTAGAAGAGCTCATCGCTCAAAGTTCTCCCTGTTGCTCTCTCGATGCTCATGTCCGCGGTGAAGAGAATTGCGGCACTATTGGAGAACTCATCCCTGACAGCAATGTGAATGAGCCGATGGTAAGCATTGAGCTCAGTATTCAGAGGGAACATCTGGATGGTTGGTTGTCCAAGCTCGCTGATCGGGATCAACAAATCTTGTCTTTGCGATTCGGTCTTGGTGGCGAAGAACCGCTAACTCTTGCTGAAATTGGTCGTCAAATCAATGTGTCTCGTGAACGAGTCCGCCAACTTGAAGCTAAAGCTATATCTAATTTGCAAATAATGACTGGCCATGCCCTTGTCTAGAAGCCACCTCCTTAAGCCAATTAATGCTCTTGTGAATTTTTTACGGCTTAGGGACTTGCTGTCTCGTTGTTCTGTTTGGTTTAATAGTAATAGGCGCAAGATATTCAAGATTGTCGCCCGATGTGTTGGGTGTTCTATTGTCGCTTTGATCTGTTATTTGTGTCAGCCTTATGGATTTATGGTGTTGGCTTGGGGCCTGATTTGTTTGTTGATTTTTTTCCTAAGAAGGCTTTGATGAGTTTGTTGATTTAACTGTTCAGTACTTCTTTTTTTGATCTTGTTCAAGCTTTAGCTTTTGATTTATTGGCTTGCTGGCGCTTTTCCCCACTCCCGCATTTTCTTCTTTGTCGATCTAGCTTGCGGCGCATTCGAGTGGTGATCCCCAGTTCAGCTCCTCGCCACATTCGATCCATCTCTTGGGTGAAATGTGCTGCGACTTGAGGTGACTCAATGACCAGCAGGGTTTCATCATTGGTGTGGGCTGCAGCGGGGGACCAATTGAATGAACCAGTAATCACTTTTTTGTTGTCGATCACAGCGAACTTGTGATGCAATTTGTCGCCGCGGGCGAGGCGGGGCGTGCCGATGCCCTTGAGCGGTTTGGTTAAGGGTTGATTGCCTGCCTCTAATTTGCAGAAGTGATCAGGTATGGCGAGGCCGAGGAGATCCAGTACTTCTGAAAAGGAGCGGCTTGCAAATCCAGGGTCAGCCAGTAGGCGTAGTTTCACCCCAGCGGATATCCGCTCTGCAAGCTTGTTGGTGAGTTGCTGCGCGGAGAAGACGAACAAGGCAAGGTCAATCGATTTTTTTGCGCTTTCTAATTGATCCTCAATCACATCAAGCCCATGGCCTGGATGTGTTTTGGCATGGGGTGGAAACAGCACGCTGATCTTCATGGTTCCCGCCTTGATGGTTTGCAAAGGCTGGGCGGTTTTGTTGCGCCCAAAGCGACTGTCGTTTGAGCCGCCAGGGCCATCTCCCCACATCTGAGCAAACTCTTCTTTGAAAACAGAGGCCAGAGCTGGACTTTGAATGCTGATCAGGTGATTCACATTGCCGCGTGTTTGCGTAGCTCCAGCATCACCATGCATGCCGGAGTTGGTGAAGTTGGCGCTGCCAGTGATCACGCGTTCCCCATCGATGACGACAAACTTATGGTGCATCAGGCCGCTTCCCTTGCTGCCGTCTTCAGTGTCATCAATCCAAGCAATCTGTCCGTACTGAAGAATAAGTAGCGCATCGTGATTGCCTGCTTCTTCTGGACTCACAACACCGTTTTGATCTTGATCGGCTTCAGCTTTCAGGCGCTGGAGTCGTTTGCGTCCATGACGGCTGAGATCGAGCTCATGCTGTTGGCTCCAGGGAGTGCTGTAGTTGTTTTCTAAAATCACTTTGACGTTCACGCCTTGGCGTGAGGCCATAACAAGACTCTCTGCGATGCGAGGGAGAGAAAGTTCTTGGACCGCTACCAAAATCTCTTCTTCAGCAGACTGGATCGCATCGATCAGCATCTGTTCGAGATTGTCGCCATTCCTCCATGCCCCACTGAGCGGACTGCGATAACGACTGACCGCGCGGTGGTTGAAACCTATACCGATTCCATTTGGCGAGGTCAGGTCGATTGGCATTTGACCGACCACAACACCTGCTTGGCTGCAACTGCTCGTGAGTAGGCCAAGCAGCCCAGTCACAATCCAGCCCCGCAAAGGAAGCATCTGCTGTATTTGCTTCACAGGGAAATAAGCGTTGCTCAGCTTGAGGGTTCCACCCTCAGTGAGGCATCTCAGATGTCCGCAACATGGCGATGAACCAAAGAGTGCTCAGAACAAGAGCAACGCCAACACCGGCGCCGATACTCACTTTTGCCATGGTGATCGGCACCAGGATTGGAAAGGCCATGGCGCCTGCCAGGGGAGTGATCGCAACAAACCAACGCAACATTGAGGAGCTCAGAATCAGAACCACTCAGCGCGAGCTTCGCTGGCGGGATTGCTGTTGTCTTCCGGTGTTACACGCTCGAAATTAAGGGTGATGTTGCGCTTCTGTTCGCCATCAGCGGCGGTGGCTTCAATGGCATACACCTGCTCTCCATCGCGGAATGGGACTTGGATGCGGAATGTGCCATCGCTTGAAAGGGGCACATCCTCTCTCCCAATGGTGAGTCGTGCGGATGGATCTGTTGCGCCGTAAACGATCAGCTCAGCATCGGCAACGAGCCAGAACGACCGCTGACGCGGCGCCACTCCACCGAGACCAGATTCATTACGACCGCTGGCCCATAGGCCAACACCTGAATCATTGAGGCCACGCTGATTAGAGCCCATCGAATCAGTTTCATGAAGGATCTCAGATCCAACGCGGCGACTGCGGAAGTGGGTCGTCGCGCTTTGGTACAGCCGCTCGTGCAGCTTGCTGTCGGTAGCTTCTGGATCAGGCCCCGGCATGGTCATAGGGAGTATGGGAGCAGCAGTGGGTGTGGCTTCCAGGCTGAAAGGGACGAACTGATCAAGGATTTGATCGCTTGGGTGAAGTGCTGGGACCCTTGCCACTGAGGAGAATGCAAGGGAGATCCATTTGTTCTCAGACTTATAACCAAGTTCAACCCGGTAATCGCGGTCGCAAAGAGGAACAGGCAAGTACCACTCAGTGCTGTGGCTATCCACAGGTACTTCCTGGAGGGTGTGAGGGTGGGATGAGCCATTTGCGAGTCCGGTCACATCGGCGAGTCGCAGGCATAGGAAGGCTGCTCCTTCAGATTGAGCTTGCCGTCGATCGCTATCGGATATTTCCCAAAAAACGTAAGCCCACTGTGGATCTCTTGGTAGGAAAACCACGCGGGTCGATGCCTCAGGCATGGAGGGGGCGTGGAGCTCAGACTCCACCGCTTTGAGATCGCCATCGCGACGATCTTGGCGCTCAGCGATAGCGCTTACAAGGTCCTCCTTGCTCTTTCTGCTGTAGAGGGTTACCCCCAGATCACTTGCCATCTGGCGGAGCTGACGCAGCGTCAGGCGAGCTAGAGATGAGAGGGCTTGCGTCACGGACAACCAACCGAGTTTCTTCGGGATCAGTTTGCAGCCAACTTCCATTTTTCTGACATTTCCCACTGCTGTGGTCAGCATCTTCTGACTCCAGACCAGCGTCTTTAAAGCCCAAGTTGGCTGCTCCCAAGAGCTGGGCACACAAAAAAAGGGGGGCTGATGCCCCCCTCGACTTTCGCCGTATTTTCCCGTGGTTCAGCGACCAACGCTGCGGTAAGGAACCTTGGCGAGGTAATCAATATCTGCACTGCCGCTGGGTGAGGCCCCGCGAGCGCTCCCCATGCCACGAACCCAAGGGAGATAGTCCTCTGGGAAGCCGCCGCGCTTGACCTTGGCGCGGGCTGGGATCGTTTTGCCCGGGCCGCCGGTGTAGATGAATTGGGGGAACCCAAGGATGCCGCGGTAGTACTCGTCGTAGCGAGGACTGGTGATATTGAAGGGTGTGTCTCCTAGATCTCTTCCAGGGAGGACCCTGTTGCGTTGATAGGGGACAGTGTCATACCCAAAGGCGTCGAGATATTCCTCACTGTCGAGCAGCGCATCAACCATCCCGGTCACGCCTTTGGTGGCAATCAAGATTGACCAGGCGATCTCTTCTGATTTGCCGCTTGTCTTCCGGCCTAAGAGCTTCTCTACAAGGTGGCGGACCACCTTGTAGTTGCTGTTGAAGCCATAAAAGCTTCTCTGAAAGGTGTCGGAGAGGCAGAGTCCACGAACGAAATCGCGAACAGTGATCTGACCGTCTCTCAGCTGGGATTCCAGATTCACGTCTCGATCTGACTTAAAGGCGTGGAAATAAATCTGCCTGTAAGCGCTTTCAATCACTGTTTTCAGATTGTCGGCATCCATGGCAATGTCCATGGAATAAGCCCGTGGCACCTCTTCAGATGCGACCCGCAGCGCCGCCACCCTTGAATTTTGGGTGATCGGTGCGTACTGCAGTAGAGGAATGGCCACGCAATCTTCAACATCCTTCGCTTGCGATCGTAGAAGAAGAGTCCGGTGCACCTCTTCTTCGCAGGTCAGCACTCACAGTCCGTAATAGTTAAGGCCGTCCGATCTCACCAGCCGAATGGGGCTGAGAGTGCTTCCAAGGACTCATTTTTTGACCCTGCCGGCGCCTCTGTGATGTCCTCGGTTCCTTCGCTCAAACGCGTTTCCATGCAAAAGGATGCGTTATTCGAAAGCCCTTCCACCGTGCTGGATCGCAACCTCACATTTGGGCTTGTGAACCAGAAACGTTCCCAGACGGTCATGGTTTCGTAGCTGGTGCAGAGGATGAGACCGTCCTGCTGATCCATTTGGAAGGTCGAGGTGGCCGGTGCTTTTTCGGCGTAGCCCAAATCGCGAAGCAGGGTGCCGCTACGTCCGTCATCTCCATCTGGGATCAGGCCAAAGACTGTTTCTCCGTCATGGGCATCGCCGTTTTGATCCCATGCCATCGAGGCGCTCCAGCGCACAAAGCTGCCTCCTGCAATGCTCCCCGGGGATTGGCCGTGTTGCTCCGCCAGTGTTTGCAGCCGTGGGTCATTCGGATCGAGATCTTCCACAACGATGAGCGATCCCCCCGCTTCTGCGCGTCGGTGCAAGAGGTGATGAACACTTCGTTGTGATCGCCAGCGACCGCAACTCTGTTGAAAGAAATGGACCGCGTTGGGAATGGCCGAGGTCATGAGGGGGATGACTCTTGTAATGGATGATCGCAGTCCGAGGGATGGTTGTGCGGCCCCTCGATGCTGGCTTTGCATGCCGTGGTGCTGGCCTCAATGAGTTCTCCCAGGTTGAGTTCCAAAGGAGAGATGTCTCGTTGCCTTGCGAGGTCTTCTAGCTGCTGTGCCGCAGCAAGCAATTGGTGGAGTAGTAAGACGCGGAATTGAGGCTCATCAACCAATTGTGGCTGCGCCAAGAGCCATTGTTCGAGCGCTCCTCGGTCTGGAAGTGGACCGGATTGTTGCGGATCTGCGATGGCTTGAAAGCTGCGTAGACAGTGAGCTAAGAGGCGAAGGTGGTGGCGATCGAGGTTGGGAAGCAACGTGGCTTCTATCTGCTCGGCGTCAGCGCGAGATAGGGGTCCTGAACCGAAAAGCGGCCGTTCAGCCATGGATCAGTCCTGCTTAGGGGCGATGCTGAAACCACAGGAATGACCTGATTCCAGGCGCCAATGCACCCGCTCCACAAGACAGTCGGGAAAGGTGTGCCTGATGAGCTGTAGCTCTTGATCACAGATTGCTGGGTATTCCTCGGCAATCCTCTGAACTGAGCAGTGAAATTCACTGACGCACCAACCCGGACCACTTGGGGCTGGCTGCATGTCGCTGACATAGCCCTCTTTTAAGCGGAGATTCACAAGCGCCCGGACGCGCTCTTCGAGCGGGGCATTCCCCAGCGTTTTGCGATAAAGAGTGGCTTTCTCCAGGGCTTGCTGACGCAGGAGATCAGCCATGACCTCAGGCGACAATGTTGCGGCCATGGACTCAAGCAGACCTAAGGCAAAGTTCTCGCTGCCGTCTGGGAAGTGTTGGTGCCCCTTTTGGGTGAGTCTCCACAGGTTGGAGGGACGTCCTGGCCCCGCTTGTGTGGGACTGGCCTCGACGAGCTCGTCGTCTTCGAGGCTGCGCAGATGCCTGCGCATGGCTTGCACAGAAATTCCCAGCGTCTCTGCCAATGTTGACGCACTGGTCTCGCCCTGCCGGAGAAGCAAGGTGAGCGTGGTTTCGCGAGTAGGGGCCTGAGCTTGAGCTCCCATGGATTAAAGCTATTGAATTCACGATGCCACGGGAAGACCGCAACCGTCGTGTGAGTTCTCAAAGGCCTTCGCCTCAGTTAACGAATTATTGGAAGGAAATCTGCTCAGCGGGTGTCTGCCCCTTCAGAATGGTGGGGTCTCCGGACGATGGATCTGTGTCTTAGTCTCCTAGAAACGAAACCATTTTGTTTCGTATCTCGGTCCTGGCCTGACTCCTGGCCGGAGTGTATTCAGGCTTTCGCTTTGATTACGTCCCCTTCTTTCACCCCTTGAGCCCAATGTCCGATGCGTCCGCTGGCAGCACAGAGCCGACAGCTGAAAGCCTTGAGGTCATTCGCAAATTTGCCGAAACGTACGCCCAACGAACCGGAACCTATTTTTGTAGCGATCCCGGCGTAACGGCTGTTGTTTTAAAGGGTCTTGCTAAGCACAAAGACGATTTAGGTGGCGCGCTCTGCCCCTGCCGTCACTACGAAGACAAGCAAGCTGAGGTGTCTCAGGCGTTTTGGAACTGTCCTTGCGTGCCAATGCGAGAGCGCAAGGATTGCCACTGCATGTTGTTTCTCACCGAAGACAACCCCTTTCGCTGTGAGGATCAGACCATCAGCACTGAAACGATTCACGCCACGGCAGGTTGAAGTCCATGACCAGTACCTCCACACGCGATCTCGTTAGTCAGCCGTACAAGTACGGGTTTGTCACTGATATCGAAACCGAGAAGATCGCAAAAGGTCTTAGTGAGGAGGTAGTGCGACTAATTTCTTCTAAAAAAAATGAGCCAAAATTCCTCCTTGATTTCCGGCTCAAGGCCTATCGCCATTGGCTGAAGTTGCAAGAACCTGATTGGGCTGCATTAGGTTATAAAGCAATTGATTATCAGGATATTGTTTATTATGCTGCTCCAAAGCAGCAAGATAAAAAGCAAAGTCTTGACGAAGTTGATCCAAAGCTTCTTGAAACCTTTGAAAAGCTAGGAATTCCTTTAAGCGAGCAAAAAAGGCTTAGCAACGTTGCTGTTGACGCTGTTTTTGACAGTGTTTCGATTGCAACCACATACAAAGAAAAGCTTGCAGAGCATGGAGTGGTGTTTTGCTCCTTCACTGAGGCGGTTGCTGAGCATCCCGAGTTGATCCAGAAGTATCTCGGCTCGGTTGTTCCAAGTAACGATAATTACTTTGCGGCATTAAATTCTGCCGTTTTTAGTGATGGATCATTCGTATTCATCCCTAAAGGCGTGGAATGTCCAATGGAGCTTTCCACATACTTTCGAATCAATTCTGGTGATACTGGACAATTCGAGCGCACCTTGATTGTTGCTGAAGAAGGTGCATCGGTGAGTTATTTAGAAGGTTGTACTGCGCCGATGTTTGATACAAATCAGCTTCATGCTGCTGTCGTGGAATTGGTTGTATTGGATGATGCTTCGATTAAGTATTCCACAGTTCAAAATTGGTATGCTGGCGATGAAAATGGTGTTGGCGGTATTTATAACTTTGTGACCAAGCGAGGCCACTGTCGAGGCGCTCGCAGTCGCATCAGTTGGACGCAGGTCGAAACTGGTTCAGCTATTACTTGGAAATATCCAAGTTGTGTGTTGCAGGGTGCTGATTCCGTTGGTGAATTTTATTCAGTGGCGCTCACGAATAATTGCCAGCAAGCCGATACCGGGACGAAAATGATTCATGTAGGTCCACGCACTCGCTCCACGATTGTGAGCAAAGGGATCAGCGCTGGTCGCTCAAGTAATAGTTATCGAGGCCTTGTTCAAGTTGGTCCGAATGCCAAGGGTGCTCGGAATTACAGCCAATGTGATTCGATGCTGATCGGAGATCAGGCTGCAGCGAATACATATCCATACATTCGTTCTCAGCAGCCTCAAGCTGCGATCGAACATGAGGCCAGTACTTGCCGCATGTCGGAAGACCAATTGTTTTATCTCCAAAGTCGTGGCATCGGCTTCGAAGAAGCCGTGTCGATGATGGTGAGCGGCTTCTGCAGGGATGTGTTTAACCAACTCCCCATGGAGTTTGCGGCTGAGGCCGACAAACTTTTGGCTCTCAAGCTTGAGGGTTCGGTGGGTTAACCCCAGCGCCAAACTTCTAATACTCGTTTTTCTCTTCGTTTTCTTCTGACGTGATCCGTCCCGACGCCGAGCCGCTCCTCGAAATCAATGATCTGCATGCGTCCGTTGAGGACAAGCCGATCCTTAATGGGGTGAACCTGCAGGTAAAAGCCGGCGAAATTCATGCCGTGATGGGTCGTAACGGAAGCGGTAAGAGCACGTTGTCCAAAGTTTTGGCTGGTCACCCCGCCTATCGCGTGACGTCTGGGTCTGTGCGTTACCTCGGCCGTGACCTTCTTGAGTTGGAGCCTGAAGAGCGCTCTCGACTTGGAGTGTTCTTGGGATTCCAGTACCCGATTGAGATCCCTGGGGTAAGCAACCTCGAGTTTCTCCGGGTCTCCACGAATGCCCGGCGCGAGAAGCAAGGTAAGGAAGAGCTCGACACGTTTGATTTTGATGATCACGTGCGTGACCGCTTGCAAGTGGTGCAAATGGACCCTGCCTTCCTTGAGCGCAGCGTGAATGAGGGTTTTTCTGGCGGAGAGAAAAAGCGCAACGAGATTCTTCAGATGGCCTTGCTCGATCCCGTGGTCGCGATTCTCGATGAAACTGACTCTGGCCTTGATATTGATGCCTTACGCATCGTTGCTGGAGGTGTGAATCAGCTGGCGAGTCCGGACAACTGCACGTTGCTGATCACCCATTACCAACGGCTTTTGGATGAGATCATTCCGGATTACGTGCATGTGATGGGGGCTGGTCGCATCTTGCGAACCGGTGGGAGTGAATTGGCTCTTGAGTTGGAAAAAATTGGTTACGACTGGGTGGATCAGCAGCTCGCGGCCGAGGGGGTGGCCTAACGATGGCGATGCCCGATGGTTGGTTGACACAGCTTCCTGCACCAGCAGGGACATTGGAGCCTGTTCAGCGACGAGGACGCTTGGCTCTGGCAGAGCAAGGCTTTCCCAATAGGAAGCAGGAGTCATGGAGGCTTACTGATCTCACTCGCCTAGAGGCGCTGTTTGAGCTGTCGTTATCGGATCAAAGAAATCTGCCCTCACCTGCTGACAGCTTGCCCAGCGTTCCTGAGCAGGTCCTGCGGCTTGTGATTGATGGCAGCCAGGATCCCTTGCAGGGTGTGACCTTGCCAGCAGGGATTTCGCAACTTGAGGGCGCTGAGTTGCAGCAAGCTCTCGGCCACACCTTGTCCTGTTGTCGATGTGCGTCGGATTGGCCGGTGGAGCTCAACCACGGAGTGAGTCAGCAGATTTTGGCGTTACGCATTCGCGGCAACGTTCCACCGGTTGAGTTGGTCATGCTTGCGGCCAACGCCAGGTTGGTTCCAACCAGGGTTTTGCTGCTGGTTGAGGAAAAAGCAGAGCTCGAGCTTCTCCAGGTTGTGAGTGCTCAGGGTCAGGCTGCCCACAGTCATCTGCTTGAAATTCATCTTGGCCAAGAATCCAAGGTGAACCATGGTTTGCTTGCCTTAGGCGACGGCCAAGAGGCTCTGCTAGCCAACCTGGCTGTGGAGCAAGAGTCAAGAAGCCACTACTCCCTGGTTTCGGTGACGCAGGGCTGGTCCTTTGGACGACTAGAGCCAAGCGTTGTGCAGGTGGATGGCCTCGCTTCTACGTCCATTCATGGACTTTCCGTCACCGCGGCTGATGAGCAGTTTGCGGTCCATACCGCTATGCGCTTTGAGGGCCCTGAAGGCACGCTGGATCAAGTGCAAAAAACGATTGCAGCGGATCGCTCTCACAGTATTTTCAACGGAGCGATTCAAGTGCCGAGGCCTGCGCAGCGCACCAACGCCTCCCAGCTCAGCAGAAACCTGTTGCTCTCAGGACGCGCCCGTGTTGATGCCAAGCCCGAGTTGGAAATCGTGGCTGATGACGTTCGTTGCACCCACGGGGCCACCGTGACTCAGCTCCAGGAGGATCAGCTGTTTTATCTGCGCAGTCGTGGCATTACGCAGTCCTCGGCAGCGGCTTTGCTGCTGCGTGGCTACTGCAAAGAAGTGCTGGATCGCTTGCCTCTCGATGCCTCAAAGCGCTGGTTGGGCGGCAGCTTGCAAGTGGGAGGAGTGACATCATGACAACACTTCCTCGTAACGCTGCCGTTACCCTTGCGGAGCGAGTCCGTGCCGATTTCCCAATTATTGCTCAGGTTTCGAGCTCTGGTCAGCCCCTGATCTATCTGGATCATGCGGCCACCAGTCAGAAGCCTCGCGTTGTACTTGATGCGATTCAGCATTACTACTCCTGCGATAACGCCAACGTGCATCGTGGTGCCCACCAGCTCAGCGCGCGTGCCACGGAGTCGTTTGAAGCAGCTCGTGCCACGACCGCTGGCTTGATCGGTGCATCGAGCTCAAAAGAGATTGTGTTCACGCGCAATGCCACGGAAGCCATCAACCTGGTGGCTCGCAGTTGGGGTGATGCCCAGCTGAAGGCTGGTGATGAGGTGCTGCTCACCGTGATGGAGCACCACAGCAACTTGGTGCCTTGGCAATTGCTCGCTGAACGTACGGGTTGTGTGCTGCGGCACGTGGGTGTAACTCCTAACGGCACCCTTGACCTAGCGGACTTGCGGGATCAGCTCTCGGCGAAAACGCGCTTGGTGAGCGTGGTCCACATCAGCAACACCCTGGGGTGTTGCAATCCGATCGAAGAGATTGCAGCCCTCGCTCATGCGGTGGGGGCCAAAGTTTTGGTGGATGCTTGCCAAAGCCTGGCTCACAAATCCATTGCCGTGCAGAGTCTCGGGGCTGATTTCCTTGTGGGCTCCTCTCACAAGCTGTGCGGCCCCACCGGAATGGGTTTTCTATGGGCATCGGAGCAAACCTTGATGGCGATGCCACCTTTCCTTGGAGGTGGCGAGATGATTCAAGAGGTGTTCTTGGATCACAGCACCTGGGCGGAACTCCCCCATAAGTTTGAAGCGGGCACACCAGCCATTGGCGAAGCGATCGGCATGGGTGCTGCGATTACCTACTTGCAATCGCTTGGACTCGATGCGATTCAGGCGTGGGAGGCGGAGCTCACCACCCATCTGTTTGGCCGGCTTCAATCGATTAATGGTCTGCGCATTCTTGGTCCCACGCCAGAGCAGCAGCCTGATCGAGGAGCCCTGGCCACGTTTGTGGTGGAGGGTGTTCATGCCAATGACATCGCTGCGATGCTGGATCTGTCGGGGGTTTGTATTCGCAGTGGTCACCACTGTTGCCAACCGCTGCATCGGCTGTACGGCGTGACCGGATCAGCTCGCGCGAGCCTTAGTTTTTGTACAACTCAGGCTGAGATTGATCGTTTCGCTGATGAGCTCGTCAGTGTGATCAACTTTTTTCGTGAGCACAGCTAGCTCCGTTCGCGATTAGCGCTTGGAACAGTCCACCTTGTTTTTGGTTGTCCTTGGTGGGCGCACGGATCGAAGTTTGATCGAGCTTCACGATGTGCGCTTTGTGGTGGGCCGCTGCATCGAGGACACCTACCCCGAGCTTCGTCGGCAGTGGTTTGGTCGCCGTCGCGGGTTGCATCTCGATAGCTACATGGCCGTGCATTGCATTGATGGCTGGCGCGTCACCCTTGAGGTGGAGCCTCCTTCAGAGAAGCAGCGGCTGTGGTTCGTCAACCTCGGGGGCTATCAACCCGAGTCACTGGCGGAATTGCATCGCTTTGGACTTGTGGTGGCCCCTTCGCTGCAAGCCGCTAAAGCAGCAGCCAAGAAGCGCTGGTTGCTGGATGCGCTTGAGCAGCACAAGGATGATCTCAGTGCCGTGGATGATTGCTTGGCGATTGAACAGTTGTCTTTGACAGGGAGCAAACGTGTTTATGTGCATCTCCATCACCAGCTCGATGGTGAAAGTCAGCACCAGGTGCCTGACTGGTTTGGATATCGACCGATTTGATCGGCAAACGTGAGTGGTAGAACAATTGGTCCGGAGAACTGGCGCGTTTCAAGCATGAACATTGATGGCCAGGCCTGGCGGACGATTTGGCTTGAAGCCGATCAGCGCTCCGTGGGTGTGATCGATCAAACCCTCTTGCCCCATCGCTTGATCACTAAAACGCTGACGCGTTGTGATCAGGCGGCAGATGCGATCAGCACCATGGTGGTGCGCGGTGCGCCATTAATCGGGGTGACTGGCGCCTATGGCTTAATGCTCGCCCTTCAAGATGATGCAAGCGATGCTGGCTTGTGCCAAGCCTTTGATCAGCTCAACGCCAGTCGCCCCACAGCCGTGAACCTGCGTTGGGCTTTGGAACGGGTGCGTGATTTAGTGCAACCTCTGCCGGAAGCGGAGCGAGCGGCTGCGGCTCGACGGGAGGCGGCGCTGATCGCTGATGAAGATGTGGCGATGTGCGAGGCGATTGGGGAGCATGGCCTCGATCTATTCCGGAAGCTGGCAGAGCAGCGACCGAGTGAACGGCAGAACGAGCCCCTTCAGGTGCTCACCCATTGCAATGCGGGGTGGTTGGCGACCGTTGACTGGGGAACGGCGTTGGCTCCGATTTATAAGGCTCATCGCGCCGGGCTGAACATTCATGTTTGGGTGGATGAGACCCGGCCGCGCAATCAAGGGGCATCGCTCACGGCCTATGAGTTGGCGCGTGAGGGGGTGCCTCACACTGTGATTGTGGATAACGCCGGTGGTCACTTGATGCAGCATGGCCAGGTGGATGCTGTGATCGTTGGGACGGATCGGACCACACGTTGCGGGGATGTATGCAACAAAATTGGCACTTACCTCAAGGCCCTGGCGGCTCACGACAACAACGTTCCCTTTTATGTTGCCCTGCCGACGTCCACCATCGACTGGCGCCTTGCAGATGGGGTGGCAGAGATCCCGATTGAGGCGCGCTCCTCTGAAGAAGTGACCGCTATTCAAGGGCGGGTCATCGCTGGGGCGTCGGCTGGTGAAATCGTGAGCGTGCAGCTCACTCCTGATGGTTGTGCCGGGTTTAATCCGGCATTCGACGTCACCCCCGCTCGGCTTGTCACGGCTCTGATCACCGACCGTGGCGTAGCGAAGGCCAGTGAAGTTGGACTGAAGGAGCTCTACAACCGTGGCTGATTCAGGGATAGGGATGAACGATCGGGCGTTGCGCTGTGAGCTGGTGGATGTAGCCCGTGCCATGAACAGCACCGGCTTGAATCAGGGCACATCCGGCAACCTGTCGCTGCGGATTGAGGGGGGATTGTTGGTGACGCCCAGCTCCTTGGCCTACGACCTGATGGAGCCGGAGGATCTGGTGGCGATCGATTTTTGCGGCCAACCTTTGCCAAGCGGGCTCCCTGGCCATGACCGCAGACCTTCTTCAGAGTGGCGATTGCATGCCGATGTCTTCGCTGATCGGCCCGATGCGCTAGCGGTGTTGCATTGCCATCCCATTCATGCAACGGCGCTGGCCTGCCATGACCGGGGGATTCCACCGTTCCACTACATGACAGCGGTGGCTGGTGGTGACGACATTCGTTGTGCTCCCTATGCCACCTTCGGCACGGCTGAGCTTTCGGCCCATACGGTGCAGGCACTTCAGGATCGCCAGGCCTGTTTGCTGGCTCACCATGGATTGGTCAGTTTGGGACGGGATCTTGATCAGGCGCTAAAGATTGCCGTTGAGGTGGAGACGCTGGCACAGATGTATTTGCAAGCTCTGCAGCTCGGGGAGCCTCCGCTGCTTTCCGTATTACAGATGGAAGAAGTGCATCGCCAGTTCCGTGGGTTGGGATATGGCCAAGCCTCTAACAATTGAGGTGTTGCCTGAAAAAGCGCTCTGTTGACTCCAGAACCGCGACCTGCACAGCGCTATCTCGGAAGCCATGCCCCTCATCTGGGAAGGTGTGCACTTCCACTGGGATGGCATTGCGGCGCAAGGCATCGGCCATGCGTTCGGTTTGCTGTGGCAGGACGACCTTGTCTTTGAGACCCTGGAAAAAGATCACAGGACAGCGGATCTGTTGCGCATGGCGCAGCGGCGATCGCTGCTCATAGAGATCCCGCTCCTCGGGCCAGCGGCCGATCAGTCCATCCAGATAGCGGGCTTCAAAGCGATGGGTCTCTGTGGCTAATGCACTGGGATCGCTCACGGCATAGCGGCAGGCTCCAGCGCGGAATACATCGGTAAAGCAGAGGCAGGCCAGCGTGGTGAAGCCACCGGCGCTTCCCCCTTCGATGGCGATCCGGTTCGGATCGGCATGCTTAGCGGCAATCAATGTTTTGGCGGCTGCTGCGCAATCGTTGACATCCACCACTCCCCAACCCCCCTGAAGCCGGTCGCGGTAGGTCCTGCCAAATCCTGTTGAACCCCCGTAATTCACGTCCACCACACCCCAGCCCCGGGAGGTCCAGAACTGAATGGCGAGGCTTAGGCCGCGGCGGGCCATCGATGAAGGGCCGCTGTGACTCTTCACCAGCAGGGGTGACGACGCATCTGCTCCCCCGCTTGGGGGGTAATACCAGGCATGGGTGCGTTGCCCGCCAGACCCGTCAAACCACAACGATTGGGCCACGCTGATCTCGTTGACCTCCATAGCGGCGGCGGCGGCTGGAGTGTGTTGCCAGGTTCCTAAGCCCAAGTCGAGCTCCAGAAGCCCCTGGCCTGTGGTGCTGTTGCTCGTGATGGCAACAGCTCTGCCATTCGATGCGTTCAGATCGGCGAGATCATTGAAGGGTTGTTCCACACTCTCTGCAGAGCCGTCGAGCCCAAGTCGTTGCAACTGCCATTCGCCTTGATCGCAGACGGCCGCTAACAGCTTGTCCCCATCCCAAGCGGTGGTACTCATCCCAAACACCCACTGGGGCATGGCCGTCTCCATGGCCATCGGCCAGAGGCGTTGCCAGTGGCTGCTCAAGCTCTCGGGGCTGGGATGGCGCATCAGATTCCACCAGCCGCTGCTGTCCTCTGCCACAACCAGGCTTCCATCCGGCAGCCATTGGGGTTGAAACACTGAGATCCCCTGAGGCGGTGAAGGTTCACCGCCGGCGATTAGGTGGCAATCCTCCAGTGCTCCAGAGGCCGTAAGCCTCGCCACAACTAGCTGGGAGCAATCCCAGGGCATGGAGGGTTGCTGCCATTCCACCCAAGCAAGCTGGGCTCCGTCTGAGCTGATAGCGAGATAGCCCGCGAAATCAGCCGGCTGATGCACAACAACAGGGGTTTGATTGCGTTGATCGAGGGCCACGCTCACCAAGCGATCACAACCGGCCTCCTCGATGACGCCCAACCATCTAGAGCGGGCATGGTCGATCACGCCGGCTCCCAGCGTGCTGTCGCTTGGAGAGGTGAGCCGTTGGGGGCTGGCTATCGCTTGCAGCGATTGAGCGTTAGCCCCATCCAGGCTTGTCCAGGCTTGGAACCAGAGGCAACCGTCGTTGTCATCAACCCAAACCAGCTGGAGTGATCCTTTCGTCAGGGTCGCCGTCAGCGGTGCTCCCCCGTAGTCGTGCACTCTGCTGCGCAAATTGATCGGTGCTGGCGTGAGTTCCAGGGGTGTGCTTTCCGTCTCCCCCCAGCGGCGAATTAATGCTGTGGTGCGGCCTTTTTCTTGGGGCCGCTGCTCGAGCCAGAGCACCCAATCCCCAAGGAGTTGCGGAGCTAGCAGCACCGGAGTGCGTCCGAGGGCGGTCGTGGCGGCTAGGGGCTGTTGCGGAGGCATATCGAACGAACGAATCAAGCAGAGATCAGGTCTGCCTAAGATCGGAAGGTTTTAAAGGTAGGAGGGGTTTTGGCTAGGAGCTTCGCCCAGTTGGCACGATCGGCTGAGAAAAGCAGCTCCTCAATTGCCGTGCCCAAGGAGCCCTTAGAGAGTGCTCCGCTCAATATTCATACCCTTGGCGACGATGCGCTAAGGGGTGATGCTCGCCGGATCGGCAAGGTTGACGAGCGCGTGCGCGACTTGGTGCGCGACATGTTGCGCAGCATGTATACCGCCCGTGGCATCGGCTTGGCAGCTCCTCAGGTTGGAGTGCATCAGCAATTGCTGGTCATCGACCTCGACCTTGAGACACCAAGCACCCCACCTCTCGTACTGATTAACCCTGAAATCACAACTTGCAGCGCATCTGTAGATACCTATGAAGAGGGCTGCCTAAGCATCCCAGGGGTGTATCTCGATGTGGTCCGTCCGACGGCCATTCAATTGAGTTTCAGAGATGAGATGGGACGACCCCGCACCATGAAGGCCGATGGTCTGATGGCGCGTTGTATTCAGCACGAGATGGACCATCTCCGCGGGGTGTTGTTTGTGGATCGTGTGACCGATTCCAGTGGCCTTAATAAGGAGCTGAAGGACCATGGCTTCCTTGCAGCGGACGTTCGCCCTATGACGCCTTAACCGATGCCGATGAAACCCCTTTCTGGCCTGTTCCTGGCCCTGGCGTGCGTGCTCGGAATCGCCGCTACAGGCTGTGTTTTTGAATTGGCTTATGGAGATCCTGATTTGGGCGTGAACCCAACGCGATGGATCCTTGGTTTGAGTCTTCCGGCAACGCTTGGGTCACTTTTGGTAGCGATTCGTCTCAACAAACCGGCCTGATGGCACGTGCCCAAATGCAAAGGGACTAATACGATCCATTCAACGATCGGATTTGATTGATGGGCCGTCCTTGGAACGCTGCTTTTGCTTGTGCAGTCTTAACGGCTGCTGTGGCCACAGCTCTCCCGCAAGCAGCGAAAGCTCAAGGATCCGTCTTCACTGCTGCAGACGTCGACGAAAGCCAATTTGTGATGGTGTCGGCTCCAATCGGTAAGGGTGAGAGCTCTCAGCTGAACATTTATGAGCAGCGGACCACTGCCCGGCCTTGTTTTGCGGTGTCAGGAGCTTCCCCCGCAGTGGTTGATCCCCTCTTGGCCAGTTTTGACTTCACCGGAATCTGTAACCGCTATATCGATGGCAATGGGTATTCCCTGCGTATTGGCGGTGATGACCTTGGAACGCGATATCGACTCTCTGTGGTCAAAACCGGTTCCGATATCGAGCTCTTGGCGGTCCCGACGCGTGATCCCTCTCGCCCCACCATGGTGGTGGCTCGCTCAGGAGGGCCTGGAAACGGTTTCCTCAAGCTGAATCTTGAACCTGGCTGGAAGCTGATGAGGCGTCAATACGGCAAGCGAATGCTGGGACATCTCTATGTTTATCGTGATGACATGCCTGGATTGCCCGACGCTCTTTGAGCCATTTGCCGATCGCTTGCTACATTGCTGAGCTGGAAATCCTCTCTTTTTGAATGACTCAGGTCACGGTTGGAGAAAACGAAGGCATCGAATCAGCCCTGCGTCGCTTTAAGCGTCAGGTCTCCAAGGCCGGGATCTTTGCAGATCTAAAGCGCCTGCGTCATCACGAGACTCCAATCGAGAAGTACAAGCGCAAAGCTCAGCAGCGCCGTCGTCGTCGTTGATCGGTCTGCATTTTTAGCTTTAAGCCCCTTGCCATGTCGAAATATCGAAGGATCGGTATTTTGACTGGTTCTTTTTTATTGGCTGCCTTCCGAGACTAGAAGCATCTCGAATGGATTCCACCATGGCATTGATGTTTAAATCGCTTCGCGACTGGGTGGGTGAAACCCTCTCCCATGCTCTTGGAAATCCAAGTGAGGAGAAGAAAACTGTTCCTCCTGCGATTGGATTTCAGCCATATCGAGATTCTCCTGAAGAGGTGTCGCACTAAGCGGTGATCGGCTCAAGCAACAGCTTTGGACTTGTGGTCGTAGCTACGGAAGCAGATCGCTTCTGCAAGATGTAGTTCGCCCACCTTGGGCACTGCTTCTAAGTCGGCAATGGTTCGGGCAACGCGCAGAAGCCTCAAGCTGCTGCGCATGCTCAACTGCCGTTTCGACACCACCTGCTCCCAGCATTGAAAGGCCCGTTCTTCGATTTGGCCGTAGCGGCCAAGCTCGAGCGCGCTGAGTTGGCTGTTGAGTTGACCGCCCGGGTTGCGTTGGCACATTTTGATGCGCGCGGCCTGGATGGCTTCGGGGGAGAAGCTCTCTTCTGATTGGTTCTCTGTTGGATCATCCGTTGTTTTGAAGCAACGGCGTAGTTGGCCTGCCGGCACAGGTTCAAGGCGGCATTGAAGATCGAGGCGATCTAAAAATGGACCTGATAAGCGGTTCCAGTAGCGCTGCCGTTGCAGCTCCGAACAACGGCAGCGGTTGGAAGGATCGCCATGCCAGCCGCAAGGGCAGGGATTGGTGGCAGCTACCAGGGTCACCCTGCAGGGAAAGGCGCAGCGCAATCGCGCTCGGCTCATCCATAGAACCCCCTCCTCTAAAGGCTGACGCAACTGATCGAGGATGGATCTTGGGAATTCAGTGAGCTCATCGAGAAACAGCACGCCTCCATGGGCCAGGCTCAATTCGCCTGGCCGAGGATTGATGCCGCCGCCGAGAAGCCCCGCTGCCGTTGTGCTGTGATGCGGTGCACGGAATGGTCGTTGCCGAACCAGGCTTGTCACGCTGCCGAGCGTGCCAGCAATGGATTGAAGGCGGGTGAGCTCCAGAGCCTCTGAGTCGCTTAACGGCGGAAGAATTTTGGGGAGCTGGCGCGCCAACATCGTTTTGCCACAGCCAGGAGGCCCAACCATCAGGAGATGGTGTCCACCGGCGGCAGCAATCGCCAGTGCCTTTCGGGCGAAATGCTGAATCGTTAGGGGTGCTGCCGACGAGGGGACTGATGCGCTGGAAGGGCTCGTTGTTGTTGCAGGCTCTTTCCTTGTTGGTTGAGGACAACAGTTGTGCTCGATGCCATGCCGTAACTGCTCAACGAGTTGCCCCAGCGTCTGGGCGCTCACGATGGGTAGTCCGGCCACCAGAGACGCCTCTGCCGCATTTGCGGATGGCACCACAAACGCCTTGGCTTGCTGGATCTTCGCTTGGCAGGCTATGGCCAAAATGCCGCGGCATGGCCTCAAGCTTCCATCTAGGCCCAGTTCTCCTGCGCAGCACAGCCCCTCCAGCTTTTGGGGATCAAGTTGCCCGCTGGCGACGAGCAAGGCCAGCGCGATCGGGAGATCGAAGGCGGGCCCCTCTTTGCGTCGATCCGCTGGTGCCAGATTGACGATCACCCGAACGAGGGGCCCGCGAAAGCCGCTGTTGCGGAGCGCTGCCCGAACGCGTTCGCGCGATTCTTGAATAGCAGCATCTGGAAGTCCCACAAGCTGTAAGCCGGGAAGCCCTGGGGCTAGATCCACTTCCACCGTGACGGGAAGCGCCTCCATTCCTTGAATGGATGCACTTGAGCAGCGTGCCAGCATTGGATGGTTGCGGGGTAAGCATCTGATGCCCCACCCGTCTCATTCACTGTTTTGCCCAGGGTTGTGACCATGGCTGGCGACACGATTTTTGCCCGCATCTTGCGCGGAGAGATTCCATGCGATGAGGTGTACAGCGATGACAGCTGTTTGGCGTTCCGTGACGTTGCTCCGGCCGCTCCTGTTCATGTGCTGGTGATTCCGCGCAAGCCATTAGAGAGCTTGCGCCAAGCGGAGAAAGGGGATGAGGAGCTGCTTGGGCATCTGTTGATAGTGGCGGCGAAGGTTGCCAAGCAAGAAGGATTAAGCGATTGGCGAACGGTGATTAACAGCGGAGAGGCTGCAGGGCAGACCGTGTTCCACTTGCACGTGCATGTGATCGGTGGGCGTTCCCTGGATTGGCCTCCCGGATAAAGGTTTGGCTTGTGAGAATGACGTCATGACAGCGTCAACTATCGCCAGCAGAGGCCCGTTTAAAAATCTGCGCAATCAGCTGGCCAAGCTGCGTCACCTGGCCCAACCCTTCTTTTTGCCGCTCGATCAGGCCAGCGGATGGCAGTTCATTTGGCTGTTGGTATGCCTTTTGTTTTGTGTTGGCGGTCTAGTGCTTGCGGTGCTTACCGCATTAATTCGCAGCCTGGATCGATTCCAGCCGGATTTAACGGATAAATATCTCTCTGGTGTTTCGGGAACGATCGCCACGATTTGGTCAAGTTGGTGGGGCGCGGCCTTTGTGACGCTGTTTCTGGTTGGTTTGGCCAGTTTCGTGGCTTTCCGTCAGCAATTGCGCCAGAGGCGTTGGCTCAATTGGGGCTTGCTGGCAACGATTGTGTTCATGCTGCTTGCTGTGAATGGAATCAATACAGGGATTGGATTTATCTACCGAGATATTACGAATGCATTAGTCGATAAGGATCAAGGAGGCTTTTATGGACGATTGGCAATTTATGGCGCCTGCTTTGTGATTGCCTTGCCTATCCGGGTCACTCAGGTTTATATCACTGCAAAGCTGGGGATCATTTGGAGAGAGTGGTTGTCTAAATCGCTTATTGGCGATTATATGAAGAACAAGGCTTATTACGTTCTTAATCCCAATAGTGAAGATGAAACAGACGTAGACAACCCAGATCAGAGAATTACTCAAGATACGGAATCTTTTACGGCTCAAAGCTTAAGTCTCGCTCTGGGTCTCTTTGACGCACTTCTAACGTTTTCGCTTAATATCTTGGTGCTTTGGAGTATTAGCTCCAGGCTTACTTTTGCCTTATTTGGCTATTCGGCAGTTGCTACGACGCTGCTAATCGTTTCAGGGCGAAACCTGGTAAGAATTAATTACGACCAGCTTCGTTATGAAGCTGATTTTCGTTATGGCTTGGTTCATATCAGGGACAACGCTGAATCGATTGCTTTTTACTCTGGGGAGGGGCAAGAAAAGCAGGAGTCTTACAGGCGTCTTGGCTCGGTTGTTAAAAACTTCAATCTCCTGATCATTTGGCAGGTGATCATTGATGTGATGCGTCGATCGGTCTCCTACGCAGGAGTTTTCCTGCCATTTTTAGTCATGGCGCCGGTATATTTTGCGGGTGAGATTGATTTTGGGGTTTTCAATCAGGCCAACTTTGCCTTCAATATGGTGGAGGGATCGTTATTCTTCATTGTGGCCCGAATTGAGCAACTTGCTCAGTTTGCTGCAGGTATTAGTCGTCTCGAGGGATTTCAAACCAAGATTGAGCAGGTGAGCAAACAGGCTCCTAGTAGCAACAGCCGCGTTGTTCCTGGCAGTAACAGCATCGTGATTCGTTCTGCCGACCTCTACCCTCCCAACGGAAATGATCCAGTCATTGAAGATCTCACCATTGATATCGGTGATCACGATAAGTTGTTAGTTGTTGGGCCATCTGGATGCGGGAAGACATCACTTTTGAGGATGATTAGCGGTCTTTGGGAACCCACTCGGGGCAGCGTTGAGAGACCATCGATGGGTGACCTTCTGTTTATTCCTCAGAAGCCTTATATGTTGTTGGGCTCGCTTAGAGAGCAGCTTTGCTATCCAGCAGATGAGAATCGTTTTAGTGATGAGCAGCTGCGAAGTGTGCTTGAGCAGGTCAGCTTGCAGAAGTTAGTGGCCCGTTATCCCGACTTGGATATCAAGCAGGACTGGCCTCGAATTCTTTCCTTAGGAGAACAGCAGCGATTGGCTTTTGGGCGATTGTTGTTGAACTCTCCGAGTTTTGTGGTCCTGGATGAGGCAACCAGTGCACTTGATGTGAAGACAGAGAAGCAGCTCTATGAGTTGCTCGTAGATCGAGATCTCTCGTTTATTAGTGTTGGCCATCGTCCTTCCCTCAAGCACTTCCATGACAACGTGCTTGAACTGCGAGGGGATGGCGATTGGAGCCTGATCCCCGCCAGTAGCTATCAACCATGAATAAGTCTGATCAAGCCATGGATCGCGCGCCTGAGGATTCCTCCTCTGCGTCGACCGCTCCAGAGACCATTGCCACAACCAGTGCCACAACACAAGATGTGCCTGCCTTTGGTTGGAGTGCCTATGCCGAGCGGATTAATGGGCGCTTCGCCATGATCGGATTTTTAGCTGTCGTGCTCACGGAAGCCCTCAGTGCTGACACCTTTTTGCATTGGTCAGGGCTGATTCCCTGACTAGGGGAGGCGAATCAAGTCCACATCCCAACGCCCTCTTCGGCTCACCTGAACGGCTAGCAGTCGTCCATTGCCATTAAGGCTTACGGAACGAGGTACGCCAGGCGGATTAATAGGCAGTCGTTGCAAAGCGCTGGCATTGCGGCGGTAGAGCATTAATTCTGTTCGCTCTTCGCGTTGGCGCACCATGGCGATCCTCTGACCATCCCCACTCACGCTGAGGCTGATGGTTTGGGAATCGGCCTGATTGATTCCATTCAGTGGCACCGGTGTGTCGTTGCTCAGATCAATGAGCTCCACGCGCTCTCTTCCGTTACGGCTGGCCAGGCTGGCCAGCCACCGTTGTCCCATCGAGGGAAGGCGCCTGCTTTCGGCGCTGCGACGTAGCGATGCCCCGACCCGGGACATGGGACGGATGCCGTTTTGACTGCACCCCAAAGCGACGAAGCAAAGCAGAAGAGCCGATGTGATGCATCTCTTGTTCATCGGTTTGGTTCGCTTGGAGTGCTGCGTCGCTGGCCTCCAGGTCCGTCTGGCTCCAGTAATCCGCTCAGGTCAATCACTTCGACCCGCCAACGCCCTTGATCCGCGGTTTGAATCGCGAGTTTGCGTGCATCAGGAGCCAGGCTGACCTGCACGGGATCTCGACCGGAGGGCAAGCGTAGGGGGTGAGCTTTACCGCTCAGGCGGTCTTCAATTAAGACCAGTCTGTGGTTGCCGCGTTGGGTAATCACAGCCAAATAACGGCCGTTCCAGCTCAAGGATGGTGAGCTGTGGGGCTGATGACGTGAGAGGTGGCGCAAACGCAATGAACCCCCACCTTCCACGTTCCGTAGTTGGACGGTTGGCCTACCGTTTTGGTCTTCGATCACAGCTAACAACCGCCCGTTACCACTGAGGGCAGGGTCTTGTTGTTGTGGTGAAAGCAGGCCAGATGGTGCTCGGGTCGAGCGGCCTTCACAGGAAACCATTCCCAGTGCGAGCAGCACGAGGAGGAGGTGTCGGGTCATACCGGGGTGAATGCTCAGACTGATCAGTCGTCGAAGCGGGAGCTGTTGTCCCTTGGGCGGGAACTGCGGGGAGGGGTGCGATTGGTATCCCTGGCCGTTGCCGGCCCTGTCTCAGGGGCGGGATTGCGTCTGCTTACCGGCGCTGTGGAAGAGGGTTGACGCACGCTTGGGGAGTAGGCGGCATCTTCGGGCTCTCGTCTCAGTGGGCTGCCTTGAGGAATGCCAGGTGGTCCTTCTAAGCCGCTACTGCGTGCAGACGATGCACCGCGCTGATTGATGCCAGCCGCCCCAGCAGAGGCGCGGGATGAGGGCTCAGGCCTAGTGGATGCAACTGGGGTAGGTCTGGAACCTCTGCGCTGATCCTGGCGTTGGCTGCGGCGCTCTCCAAAACTTGGACCACTCGGTACCGAGTCTTCACTACGCCCGAATCGGGCCATGCGCCGATCTTGCTCGCTGCTCTCTGACCAATCTGAGGAGGGATCGGGTCGCTGACGACTACGACTTGCGGCCTGCTCGGGGATTGCAGCTCTTGAAGTGCGACGGGGGCGATAAAAATCTTGTTCAGGTCTCTCATCTTCATCTGGACCTTGGCCGCCAAACCGGCGTCGAATCGGCTGGGGTTCGTCGAAACGCTCGTAGGGATCGTCATATCCACCTCGCAAACCTCCACCTCCAGCGGGGCTTGCGGCTTCAGGTTCGTCATCGAAATAGGCCGAGCGTCTGGCTTGTTCCGCTGAAATCCCCCGAAGGCGAACACTCTCGTAGGCAAAAAACACGGTGGTTCCAGCCAACAAGAATTGCCCAAACTGAAGAATTGGATCGAGCCTCCAGCCTTGGAAGAACAGAATTCCTCCGCAGAGCAAGCCGATCGCCGCGAAGAACACGTCGTAATCACGGGCGAGAGCCGGCTTGAAACTGCGCATGAAGTAGAGCAATGCTCCACCTACAGCCAGCACAATGCCAACAATGCTGGCCCAATTCAGACTGGCATTAACCACAGTGAAGCTCTCTGATAACGACCTGTGTGGAACCGAAGCTCGGGTCGAGTGAGCTCAGTCTACGGAGCGTGAAAGGGTCTTCAAAGTTTGCGATCAACCTGGTCGGTTTGGCTGAGAAAAAAGAGCCCGATAGAAGCAGGGATCACAACGATCGCTACACCAGCAACAAGGCTGGTTAGAAAATTGGAGAGGGAAGGCGTCATAGGGGGTTAGGACCGAATGCGTTCAGCGAGGCCTGATTCGCTGCGATCTTAGGGATCAGGGTCAAGTTTCTACGATGACAGCTCCATTGCTTAGGGCTTTGTGACGCCAACGCTTGTCGCCATCCTTCCGCTTCTCAACTTGGCACTGGGTTTGCTGTTGGCCGCATGGACCCTCACCTTCCTGGCGCGCATCGTGCTCACTTGGTACCCCCAGGTGGATCTTTCCAAAGGTTTCTGGCCCCTTGTGGCCTGGCCCACTGAGGGGATTTTGGGGTTGACTCGCCGGGTTGTCTCTCCCATCGGGGGCGTGGATGTCACTCCCGTGATCTGGGTTGGGCTGCTCAGCTTGTTGCGCGAACTGTTGGTGGGCCAGCAGGGATTGCTCTCATTGGTTCTGCTCCGTGCCCAGTCCGTTGCCTAAATCACTCTTGAAGAGCACTAGGCACCATCGTTGAACTGACCTAGAGCATCTCCTCTTCGACAAATTTGGTGTGCACGTCGCCCCTTTGAAATTCAGGGCGGTCGAGCATGCGCAGATGGAAGTCAACCGTTGTTGGGATCCCGGTGATGGCGCACTCGTTGAGAGCTCGTTTCATGCGTGCGAGTGCAGCAGGGCGATTAGGCGCCCAGATGATCAATTTGCCAATCAGGGAGTCATAGAAGGGCGGGATGTCGTAACCCGTGTACACGTGGCTGTCGACGCGTACTCCAGGGCCTCCAGGCGGCAACCATCCTGTGATCCGTCCAGGGGCAGGCCGGAAATTGTGCTGCGCATCTTCGGCGTTGATTCGGCATTCGATCGCATGACCGTTCATGTGAATGTCTTCTTGGCGCACGCTGATCGGCTCCCCTCCGGCGATGCGTAGCTGCTCAGCAATCAGGTCGATACCCGTCACCATTTCCGTGACGGGATGCTCGACCTGGATGCGGGTGTTCATTTCCATGAAATAAAAGCCCCCACTTTTGTCCAGAAGGAATTCCACCGTTCCTGCCCCCTCGTAATTGATGCTTCGCGCCGCTGCAACGGCGGCATCTCCCATTTGACGACGCAGCTCAGGGTCGAGGGCCGGGCTTGGTGCTTCCTCGAGAAGTTTCTGATGACGTCGTTGGATCGAGCAGTCCCGTTCGCCGAGATGAACGACGTTGCCGTGCCGGTCCGCCAGGATTTGCACTTCGACGTGCCGGGGACGGTCGATAAATTTTTCCATGTACAGCCCTGGATTCCCAAACGCTGCATCGGCTTCACCTTCAGCCGCTTTGTACAGCTTCACCAACTGATCAGGACTGGGGACGAGTCGCATTCCACGACCGCCGCCTCCAGCTGTGGCCTTGATCATGACGGGGTAGCCCATGGCAGCAGCGAGCTCAGCAGCTGCCTCCGGGTTGGGTAATAGGCCTTCGCTACCAGGCACCGTTGGCACGCCAACAGACTGCATCGTGGTTTTAGCTGTTGACTTGTCCCCCATCGATCGGATGGCGTGAGGAGACGGGCCGATAAACGTGATGCCGTGATCGCGGCACATCTCGGCGAAGCGGTCGTTTTCCGCCAAAAATCCATAGCCTGGGTGAATGGCATCCACACCGCGTGAGGTGGCTGCCGCCAGGATGTTGGGGATGTTGAGGTAGCTCTTATTGCTAGGGCCTTCGCCTATGCAGACCGCCTCATCAGCAAGTTGCACATGCAGTGCAGAGCGATCGACGGTGCTGTACACAGCAACCGTGCTAATGCCGAGTTCACGGCAACTTCTCAGAATTCTTAGGGCAATCTCGCCGCGGTTGGCGATCAGCACCTTGCCGATGGACATTCCGCAGCATCCGAGCCAGCGCGGATCGTATCAGCGATTAGGACTTTTAGGCCGGTCGGTATACTCATCCCTCGACGCGCCTCATCGGCAACGTCGCCACGCGGATGTGGTGGAATTGGTAGACACGCACGTCTAAGGAGCGTGTGGCTTCGGCCTTGCGAGTTCAAGTCTCGCCATCCGCATCATTCTTTCCCAGCCCCACCGGCACTGAGTGACGTCACACACCAAGGACCAAACCCTGGCTGTGGTTTTCGTCTCCAACGGCCCTGGTGAACTCACGACATGGGTTCGCCCCCTTGCAGAGCATCTGCATCGCCACCTGTTGATGCGGCCCAGAGCTCCTGGATCGTTGCTGAGCCTGCGGCTTGTTTTAGTTCCCTGTCCTAATGCCACCGGAACAGAAGCCACCGCAGCCTCCCGTTGGCGTTTGTTTGATCGCATCACTCCGGCCCGGCAATTTTGGTGGTTGTTGTTGAGGCCATCTCGGTTTGGGGTATGGCCAGATCGAGGTGTGGTGGTCTTTTTAGGCGGGGATCAATTTTGGAGTGTGTTGCTATCAGCTCGGCTGGGCTATCGCCACATCACCTACGCCGAATGGGTGGTGCGTTGGCCGCGTTGGAACGATCGAATCGCAGCCATGGCACCAGCGGTGCGGGATCAGCTGCCCAGACGCTTTCGCAGCCGCTGCCGTGTGGTGGGCGACTTGATGGCGGATCTATCTAGTCATGCAAGAGAAGAGGCCCCACTCCCATCGGGTGAGTGGGTGGCTTTGTTGCCTGGTTCGAAACCGGCCAAACTCAGCGTGGGTGTTCCGTTTCTGCTTGAAACCGCAGATCGTTTGGCGGCTCAACGCCCTGGCTGCCGCTTTTTGTTGCCGGTGGCACCCACCACCACTGTCGAAGACTTAGAGCGTTACGCCAGTCGCTCAAATCCGATCGCTGCCTTGTATGACACCGGTATTGCCTCGATTGAACCGGCTCGAACGGGCGAGGGATTGCGGCGGTTCATCACGCGCAATGGCACAGAGATTTACTTGCAGGAAAACCCTCCAGCCCACGGAGCCCTGAGCCAGTGCCAGCTTGCGCTCACCACTGTGGGAGCCAACACGGCTGAATTAGGGGCTCTTGGTGTGCCCATGATCGTGTTGGTGCCTACTCAGCATTTGGGTGTGATGCAGGCTTGGGATGGTTGGCTCGGGCTCTTGGCTCGCTTGCCAGGGCTGCGCCGTCTGATTGGCTTGTTGCTTAGCGCCTGGCGTCTCCGGAACCATGGATTGATGGCTTGGCCGAACATCAGCGCAGGTCGCATGGTGGTGCCTGAACGGGTGGGTCCGATCACGCCAGAGCAAATCGCCCTTGAGGCCGAGTCCTGGCTTGCGACACCAGACAGGCTGCAAGGTCAACGCGATGACTTACGGGGCCTTCGCGGTGAACCTGGTGCCGTTAGGGCCCTTGCTGAGGAGGTGCAGGGACTGTTGCCCTTGGCTCTTTCCGACTAGCGTCCGCGCCAGTGAAAAATTTGAGTCATGACGAGTGCGCCAGCAGCAGGTGGAGAGCGGGTGGAACGCACTCCTGAGGAATGGAGGCAGCAACTCAGCCCATCCCAGTTTCAAGTGGCGCGTCAGGGCGGTACCGAAGCTGCTTTTACCGGGGCCTATTGGGATAACAAGGAAGACGGGATGTATCACTGCGTCTGTTGTGATGCGCCCCTATTTAGCTCCAGCACAAAATTTGAGTCGGGCACAGGCTGGCCAAGCTTCTGGAATGGTGTGACCCAGGGTGCGATTCGCACCCATGAAGATCGCAGCCATGGGATGGTGCGAACCGAGATCCTCTGCTCGCGTTGTGATGCCCATTTAGGGCATGTGTTCAACGATGGACCTGCACCCACGGGGCAGCGTTACTGCACGAACAGCGCTTCGCTCGATTTCAAAAAAAAAGCCACCACTTGAGCAATCGAGCGGATTGATCCCTGGATTTACCAGGGATCATCGAGTGGTTGGTTTTCCTGATCTTGGGTAGAGCGGCGTTCGATGGGTTCGACGTCCAGTGGTTCGCCGGGGCGTTCGATCGGACGGCGTGAAGCCGGTCTTGGACGTTGCTCGACGCGTGGAGCGGCATCGAGGCCCTGATATTGCGCTGATGTGCGCTTGGGTTCTTGGTACCGGTCATCGTTCTGAAACGGCTCGGGTTCGCGAAAACGCTCTGGCTCCGGTTCACGGAACCTGCGGGTCTCGCTGTAAGGCTCCGGTTCGTTGTAGGGCTGTTGCTCCCTAAACGGCTGCGGCTCGCGATACGAGGGGGAGTCGTTGTACCGCTCGGGTTCGCGGTATGGCTCTCGATAGGAATTGTTTCGCTCCTGCATCGGCGCCTCATCGAGGTAGCGACGCTCACGCGTGTTGTCACTGCGGCGATCTTCGAGTTCGACGTACTCGAGTTCTCGTTCCGTTTCGAAACGTTGTGAATCAGAGGCTTCCAGCATTCTGGGTGCCTCTTCCACCGCTTGCCCTGAACTGAGCTGGTTTTCGACAGGGACGATATTCACCCTGTAACGCTCCCGCTCCTGCTCCTCCCAGCTCGGTCCTCCGACGCCCAGTTTTTCCAGCACGCCGCTGCTCAGTTGTTTGAGTTTGTCTTCGGCGCCCTCGTAAACAATGATTCGATCGGCTCCACTGCTAACGATTTCATCGACAGGGATTTCCCAGGTGCTAAGCACGCCTTCTCCCAGGAGGGGGACGCCAACGGCTCCCATCACAAGTGTGGTGAGTTCGCCTGTCTCGATGTCGAAGGAGAAGCCCAACACGCGGC
The DNA here is from genome assembly GCA_030756895.1 of Synechococcus sp. SP2 MAG. Classification (GTDB taxonomy): domain Bacteria; phylum Cyanobacteriota; class Cyanobacteriia; order PCC-6307; family Cyanobiaceae; genus Synechococcus_C. The sequence continues at coordinate 6,611 of JAVBIX010000058.1, read as the reverse complement.
CAAGTGTTTGCCCTGACTCCGTGATCACCTGGCAGTTGATCACCCGGCTGTAACGGTCTGGGGAAAAGGCTTCGCTGAGCGAGTCTGCGGAATCCACAAGGATCACATCGCCCACCTGGCGAATGCGATCAAGGGGCATCCAACGGGGGAGTCCCGGCAAGAAACGGGTGAGCGGGTTGTCTCTTAAGCCGAGGGCGACCACTTCGCGACGGTCGATATCCACAACCACTTCGCCGACAACACCCAAGCGTCTGCCGGAGTCGCGGGTGATCACTTGGGTCCCCATTAATTCCGACCGAAGCCACAGCCTGTCGCTGGGGACGGATGCCAGTGGGTCGTTGGGGGACGGGGACGAGCTCAAACGCAGGCCTCAGCCGGAGCAATTCGACTCATTTTGACGCAAGGCCAGGGAGCCCGTTGTTCAGGCTGCATCTGGTAATCCCACCACCTGGGTATGAGCGCCACGAGCCTGAGTGACACCAATGGTGCGCTGTGAGGCGCCAATCATTGGTCGCCTGTGGCTCACGACAAGAAACTGGGCTTGTTCGGCTTGACGGGCAATCAACGACGCAAGCCGTTCCACATTCACGCCATCGAGGAAGCTGTCCACCTCGTCGAGGGCATAGAAGGGTGAGGGACGGAAGCGCTGTAGTGCAAACAGAAAACTGAGTGCTGTCAGTGACTTCTCCCCACCAGACATAGCCGCCAGGCGGCGCACGGCCTTTCCTTTCGGGTGAGCGACCAGGGTGAGCCCTCCCTCAAGAGGGTCATCAGGATTGTCTAGCTGCAGCTTGCCGTCACCCTCGGACAGGCTTGCAAAGATCTCTGAGAAATGCCCATCCACGGCTTGAAAGGCTTCCATAAATGCCTCTTGCCTGAGTGTGGCCACCGTTTCAATCCTCAGGAGCAGTTCTTCCCGCTCCTGGCTAAGTACATCCAGGCGTTCGCCCAGGTCGCCAAGCCTTTCTTCCAGCGCTGTTAATTCTTCGAGGGCCAGCATGTTGACCGGCTCAAGGGCTTCCATCCGTTTCAGAAGTTGCTGAAGCTGTTCTTGCAGGGCCTCAAGGCCGGCATTGCGGATCTCCTCTGGGATCTCTGGGAGGGGGTTGGGCAGTGTGGGCTTGAGTTCCTCTAAGCGGATTCCACCGCTGCGCAGTTGCTCTTGAATCGCTTGTCGCTCTTCTTGCAAGCGTTCAAGTTCCCAGCGGGCTTGCTGGAGGTTCTGACGGAGCTCGGCCACTGAAGCCTCTGCTGCATCCCGAGCGCGACGCTCCTCCCCAAATTTGGTTTGGAGGATTTGTTGCTGGCTTTCCAACGTCTGGCGACGTTCCTGCAGCTCCTTTTGTTCGTCACGCCAGCGTTGATGCGCTTCAGCGAGTGCTGTGACGGCTAGTTGAAGAGTGTTTTCTTCCTCTTCGATGGCCTGTTGTTGGTCACCGATTCGGGTCTGCGCCAGCTCTCGTTCACGCTGATGCTGAAGGCGATCATCACGATGGCGGCGGGCCTGCTCCAAGGCGTTGTCCGACTGTTCGAGTTCGGCCTGGAGTTGTTGCCAGTTTCCGGCATCGGCCTCGGCTTGAACTTTTCTTTCCTCCGTGGAGATTCTCTCGAGTTCGTCCAGCAGAGGGGTGATGGTGGTTTTGAGAACTTGGAGCCGCTGTTCCTGTTCCGTGCGGTTGGCTTGAAGGCTGTGGAGACGCTCACTGCGTTGGCGGCAACGCTCCAGCAGTGGTCCATGGGCTCGCTTGGCTGCCGTTCTCTCCGCATCTAGAGCTGCTTGCCTCTGTTCCAGCTGACGCAGCAGTGGACGTTCGTGCTCGAGAGATTGGAGCAGTCGGCTTTCTTCGCGTCTGCAAGCGACCAGGGTCTCGCCGAGCTCGAGCAGCCGCTGCCGGAGCGGCTCGGCTTCATCGTTATCACTGCTCACCCCGAAGCTCAGCCCACCGCTGCGCTGGCTGAAGCTTCCGCCCGTCATCGCACCACTTTTTTCGAGCAGTTCGCCTTCGAGGGTGACGGCTCGGAATCGCCCGAGTTGTTGCCGCGCACTGCCTAAGTCGCTGAACACCTGAGTGTCGCCAAAGACATAACCGAACACGTCGCTATAGATCGGCTCGTAGCGGATCAATTCCATAGCTCGACCAATGAGGCCGTCGCCATTGCCTCCCTCCGGTCGGCGGCCACGGGCCATCGCCGCGCCACCACCTGTGGCCTGGGATCGAATTTTGTTGAGGGGCAAAAACGTTAAACGGCCTGCACGCCTGCTTTTCAGTAGGTCGATGGCACGGGCTGCAATCCGGTCGTCGTCGACGACCACCTGGGCCATGCGTGCTCCGGCCGCGACCTCTAGGGCCAGGCGATGACGATCTTCCACTTCACCAAGTTGGGCGACGGCTCCATGGATTCCATCCAGTCCCGCTTCCAGCAAGAGGCGCAAGGCTCCCGTCCCACGTGTTTCTTGTAGGGCTTCCCGTCGACTCTCTAAACGGGCTATTTCCCGTTCCAGGCGGGTCTGTTCCTCTTCAAGCCTGGTGCGGGTGCGTTGTTGAATCGCGACGGCTTCAGCGCGTTCTTGAAGCTGTTCTTTGCCGCTTCGCAGGCTTTCCAGCAGCGATTGCCACTCCTGTTCCAGTTGTTCCAGCTGGTCTTGGACCTCACGGTCTTCGGCACCCGCTTCGTCACGTTCCAGCTGTAGCTCGGATTGACGGGCTTCGTCCTGACGCAAGCGCTCTTGTAGTTGCTGTTGCTCCTCCTGAAGAGGCGTGAGCGTGGTCTGAAGGTCTGAGCGGCGTGCTGCCCGTTGGCGTTGCTCATCAAGCCAGGCTCCAGATCGCCCGGCGACATCGCCGAGGCGCCTGCGCGAGATTTCAACGGCAGCTTCGGCATCGCGGCAGGCTTGCTCGGCGGCTTGGAGAACCTCTGGGTTGTTGGTTTGCTTGAGGCCTTCGCTATCTGCCTGAAGTTGGTGACGGCGGGAGGTGAGGTTGTGTCGTAGCCCTTGTAAGCGTTCTCCTTCTTGCTGATGTTGCGTGGCTTGTCGTTCGAGGGCGCGGTTCTGGGGATCGAGACCGGCCAATTCAGCCTGCACGCTCAGCAGTTGGTCTTCGCCTAGAGCTTTGACGCTCTCCTGAAGGGTTTGGAGGCGTGCTGCTTCTGCAGACAGGGTTGCTTCCTTCTCGGTGATCGTCGCGCTGTCGCGGATCTCCTGTTCGCTGAGTTGTTGCTGGCGGGTTTTGAGCTTCTTCAGCTCCGCTTCAGCCGCTTCGAAGGCCAGCACCAGCTCTTGCTGGCGGCCACGCTGCACTTGATCGCGTAAGTCTTGATACGCCCGGGCTTTCGCACAGTCCTTTTCAAGACGTTGGCGCGCGGCGAGCAGTTCTTGTTCAACGATGCGGCAGCGATCTTGCCTCTCTTGCACATCGTCGAGCTTGCGGCGGCTTTGTTCGATTCGGGTGTCGAAGAGTGCCACACCCGCCAGCTCGTCAATCAGGCCGCGGCGGTCCCGATTGCTCATCGAGACAATCCGAGTCACGTCGCCTTGCATCACGACATTGCTGCCTTCCGGATCGATGCGTAATCGGCGCAACTGGGTTTGCAGCTGCTGCAGGTTGCACTGTTCCCCGTCTGAGCTGTAAGTGCTGCTGTACGAGCCTCCAGGCATCACGCGCAGCTTGCGGGTCACCGTCCATTCATTGGCATCAGCCTGAATCCAGGGACCGTCCTCAGGGGGTTCAATCCCCACCTCTGCTGCATCTGGCTGCCAGTCGCTCAGATCAAAACGCACGCTAACGGTGGTCTCGGCTGACTTTCCAGCCTTAAGCATTCCGCTGTTGACCAAATCGGGTAAGCGATCGGCACGCATCCCGCGGCTATTGGCCAGGCCGAGGCAAAACAAGACGCCGTCGAGAATATTGCTCTTTCCAGACCCATTTGGACCGGTCACAACAGTGAAACCGGTCTCGAGGGGGATGGTCATCGCCCCACCGAAGGACTTGAAGTGGGTCAGTCCGACCTGATTGATATGGACCAACAGATGACACAGCTGTCAGCAAGTCAAAAATAGCGAAGCCTCTGAAAAGCTCAAGGGGTTTGTACTGGTCCGTTATGAGCCGATGAGTGCATCCGGCATCTTCCATCTGCCAGTTCAAGAGTTAATGGGTCCGGTAAGTGGAGGGCGGCAGTGCCGCGTAGTTCAACCCTGATCAGCTCCTTTGGGTTGTCGGGCAAGACTCCTTGAAATGCGCCTCCCACAATGCGGCGTCCCCAGCCGCGTCCTCCAGACACAGCCGCTGACGTTCGCTCAAGCCAGATCAGGCGGTGCCTTGGCAATGGGATGGCCTGGAGGCTGGGGCCGTTTGGAAGGGGCACACTGCTCAGACGCCAGGTGCGACAGCTTTCGCCATCTTCTAGGAGTAAATCCACATGGCGGCAAGTCGGATCATCTGGAGCATTCATGTGTTCCAGGAATAGATATCGAGACAGTTGCACCGTTATGGGTGTCATCTTCTAGACACCATCTCTAGGCTGAAAAAGGCGGTACCCCTATCCATGGACTCAGCTCCATCCCAAGAGGAAGACAAGGATTTTGCGCAACGGTTTCGGGATCATTTTGAGACTCTCGTTCCTGAAATCCAGCGTCGTTGGCCCGAGGTGACGCATCAAGCTTTAGAGGCCACCCGGGGCAGTTTTGATGAGGTTGTGCACTTGATTGCCTCTCAAGGCGATCGTGCGGTGCAAACCGTGCAGCAACAGCTGGAAGATCTGATGCACCAGCCCGGAGAGAGCGTGCGCAGTTTTGCCGACACCCTCGAGCCCTTGGAGGAGCAACTCGAGCAGCTGCTTGATGATCTCAATTCCACCTTGCGACCCAAGATTGAACGTCCCGTGCGGGAGCGGCCGCTGTTGGCGTTGGCCATCGCTGCTGGGGTTGGCGTGCTCGTCGGTGCCCTGCTGACCGGAGGTCGTCGTTCCTGATGAGTGAACTTCCAGGATCTCAAGAGAGTCGCCCCAGGGGCCTCGGCGCTGCAGGTCGAGTGACAGCGTTAGCCGGTTCGGTGATGGACCTGCACGTCCGCATTGCTCTGCAGGAAGTGAGTCGCGAGAAACGTCGCCTGATCAGCGGAGGTGTGTTTTTGGCCATGGGCGGAACCTTGATGCTGCTGGCTCTTGTGGCTGTTGAAACGGCTTTTGTTGTTTGGTCGTTGACCGCGTTCAACTGGACGTTGTTGCAGTCGTTGCTCACCCTTGCTGTCTTGAATGTGGTGGTTGCTGGAGCGAGCTTGCGGATTGGAGGACAGCTGGCGAAGGGCCCTTATTTGCCCCAAACCCTTGAAGGCTTGTCCAAAACCACCCGAGCCGTGATGGGGCGTTAATCGATCACGGTTAACGCACTTGGTAATGAAGCCAACGGCAGTCGAGTCCTCCGTTGTTGATCGGGATGCGCCGAGAGGCTCTCATCCGAAGTGCTCCCGTGACGCCAGCATTACCGCTTAGCAACCAGAAATCCCATCCTGAGGCCTGGGTTTTCACCATTCCACCGAGATCGCCGTAGAGCGCTTCAAGATCCTGATCGGCTCCGATGCGTAATCCATAAGGAGGATTACAAACGATCGTTCCTGGTCCCTCTGGCAACTGGAGATCTCTGAAATCTCCCGTTTGAATGGAGATCAAGTGGGAAAGGCCAGCGGCCTCTGCGTTATTGCGAGCTTGTTTTGCAATCGATGGATCCTGCTCGCAGCCAATGATCATGGGCTGGAATTGACCCTGCTCTTGGCGCTTGCGTGCGCGTTCTTTTTCCTCTCTCCAGAGGTCGTCATCAAAATCAGCCCAGCCTTCAAGGGCAAAGCTGCGGTTCAGCCCAGGGGCATGCCCTGCAGCTAGCGATGCCGCTTCGATCAGCAGGGTCCCTGAACCACAGAGCGGATCCACGAGCGGAGTGGTTCCTGTCCATCCGCTTAGGCGGATCAAACCAGCAGCGAGATTTTCTTTAAGCGGAGCATCCCCCATTTCTGCGCGATAGCCGCGGCGGTGGAGACTGCCGCCCGATCCATCGAGACTCAGCACCCCACCCTCACGATCGAGATGCACATGCAGGCAAACATCGGGTTCCTCGAGATCGATCGAGGACCGCTGCCCCCAGATGTTGCGTTGGAGATCGACGATCGCGTTTTTGACCTGAAGTGCGGAGTAGTGGCTGTGATTGAGGCCGGGAGCAGTGCCGGTGACATCAACTCGAAAACTCATCGAAGGATGCAGCCAACGTTCCCAATCCAGTCCTTCCTGAATCCCTGAATACAGCGACTCACGTCCATCGCATGGGAATCGGGCCACCTCCCGAAGCAATCGAAAAGGAAGACGGCATTGCAAATGAAGCCGATACAAACAAGCCATGTCGGCCTCAAATGAGGCCGCCCTACGCAGTGGTTTTACCGCTTTAGCTCCTAGGGCAAGAAGCTCAGCCACTCCTGCTTCCTCTAAGCCTTGAGGCAGTACGGAGACGCCTTTGATGCGCTCAAAGTTTGCTTTTGTTTTCTTCATTATGATCGCTCGCTTTTGCCAATGATTAGTAAGGTATCTGAACCCTAAGCCCTTGTCATCATCAATAGGTTCGAGAG
>JAVBIX010000057.1 GCA_030756895.1 Synechococcus sp. SP2 MAG | reverse complement strand
TCATCAATAGGTTCGAGAGAATTCTGGAGGAGTCATTTCCAGAAGAAGCACGGAATAAGGATGTCATTAGATGCTCGCAATGATGCATAAAATTATGCTTTAAGCCTGTAGGATTGCCGAGTTAAGTTGTTGTAATTTCTGTAGCATTGCAATTCAAAAGGGCCACGTAAGAGCGCTAAAGTTGCATGCCTAGTAAAGAAAGTTTTCGGGCAATAAATTGCGATAGCTTTTAGGATCGATTATTTTTGTTATTGACTTATATATTGAGTAAATAGTTTTTGGCAGGTTTAGTCTTGGCGCATGATCGCTTTCAGGGTTTGCTGCTGGAGACGGAAAGCGCCGCGCCATCCGTGCCTCTGCTGATTCAGCTTTGATGCCACCTCTCGTGCTGGATGCCAGAATGCAAAAGTCCGTTCTTGAACGGACTAGGTGGTCCACACCGGTGTTTCGGACAGCGGTTCGATTCCGCTCAGCTCCATTCTCCCTTCGGGGCTGCAATGGTTTCGACGGGGCATAAGGAGGGTGACTGAAGCCTGCTCGGTAAGAGCAAATTCCGTAACTGCGAACAACATCGTACGTTTCTCCCGTCAGACAGCCCCTGTTGCTGCCTGACCCTATTAAGGGAGATGGGGTGAAGTCAGCCTTATCACCCAAGTGATTCAATGGGGGTGGAAAGCCCCCTCAACCATTCCAGTGCAAGCGATCTCGATTTTAAGACGGAGGCTCGAAATGAGGCCATTCGCAAATCGGTTCGCAAAAGTCTGCCGCCTGTTTTGGGCGGCATGGATAAGGCAGAGGCGCTTGCATACGTCTCTCGTCTCTTCGATGCAGCAGAAGCAGGTGCTGTCCTCTGGGGCGATGCGCTGCTGATCAAACGCTTTATTAGTCAGTGCAGCCGTACCGGCAGCAAGGCGACGCAAGACGGCTATCGCTTCGAGATCCGCGAGTTCACCCGCTGGCGGGATCGCAACCATCCAAATCTGCATCTGCGGGAAATTAATCCAGCGTTCTGTCAGGACTGGGTGTCCCAGCTGCGGGAACAAGTTGAGGACGGACTCATGAAGCCTCGAACTTTCAATCGCAGGATCGCTGCCATCAGTTCCATGTACCGATGGGCTGCTGAACCAAGCCGTTCAGCGGTAACTGGTGTGCCGCGTAATCCGATGCCGCCGCGATCCCTTCTCCACGCGGAGAAAACCACAAAGCCGCTGAATGAGGAGCAGATCGGTCTGCTTTTTGCAGCCATCACCAGGGCGGCTCATTTCGACCGCAATGCCGTCAGGGATTACACCTTGATCAAGGGCGCTTACTTGTTGGGTTGCAGAGTCTCAGAGATCGCGATTGTTCGCTGGAAAGATATTGAAGCTCTTAGTGATGGAGGCCAAATTCACCTCTTTGGCAAGGGGTCAAAGCGACGCACTGTCCGAGTATCTCCAGCAACGCTCGAACTCTTTGGGGGACTAGGCCGCGGCGCTGATGAAGAGTTTGTTTTCCCTAGTCCAAGGCGAGATGGGCATCTCACGCGTCAAGCAATTGGGGATGTCTGCCGGAAATGGGGGAGAGCCGCTGGATTTCATGTTCACCCCCATCAGTTGAGGCATAGCCATGCCACGCAGGCGATTCGCCGCGGGGTGGATGTTTTCACGCTGCAATCCACATTGGGTCACTCGTCATCGGCAACCACTGCTCATTACGTTGCAGCAAACCCAAAAGACAGCAGTTCACTTCGGCTGGGGTGAAGTTTCTGAAGGGAGCGACACTTACTTCAGTCGTAATTCACATTGCGTCAAAGAAGGTTTGCTTTTGCCGTAGCTTCAAAAGAACTATGAAAATAATCATCTCCTCTACCATTGGCTAAAATTGAAAGAGGTAGATTTCTTGCCTTTAATTGCTTTGTCAGATGGTTGATGAATGATCTCTGCCGATCTACTGAGGGTGACAACTTGCCTTGCGTCAACGCATCGCCGACATCCAGAAATGCTGTCGAGTCTGGTGCCGTTATTCGCTGGAGTCGTGGCAATGACCCAGCGGGATCTCATCACTTACTTGCTCAATACGGAGGCTGATTGGCCATGGCACGAGCAACAACAGCTGAGACCACCGACCGTATCGACACGCTCCAAGGGCTGATTCAAAAGGGCATTCGACTCATCCTTTCGAGTGAATAGATCTCAACCCAATGGGCAATCTCGCCAAACTGCTCTGATGTGGCAGCAGCAGCCTGATTACGCCAGATACAAGGAGAAGTCCAACGGTGAGGGCTGGCTGGTCAACAGGCAAGAAGGGACGCTCATACAGATCAAGCCAGATTCAGCAACGCAACATGCTCAGTTCGTTCTGGTGAGCTACTACCGCTTGTCAGCACGGCTGGGGCAACCCGTCAGGCAGCAGCGGATGCTCAGGCATCTAGGCATCGAGATGTGGATCAACCTGCAGAAGATCGGTTGGCAACGCTGCACGCCGCCTAACTGAATACCCATTCGGGGGATAGCTCAGCAGCGAAGACCACTCGAATGGGGGATTCGGATTCGTTCCGTTTTAGCGATTGTGAATAGGGTGCAGGTTTAGTTGAATTGATTTATGACAGAAGACAAGAAAAAAGCCACTCACGCCGGCAAGTGGCTCCAAGTGGAAAAGAAGTGTCGAAGTCCAATAGTCAGTTGGACTTTAAAGAAATAAGGATGTCTTCCTAAATAAACAATCAACTACCAACAACTTATACATTTAGCCTCAGTAGAACCAATTCACTAAAGCAAAAAGCACCGGTGAGACACTCTCATTTGTTGAAGCTATGTTACCAATGAGGCATTTTCTAGCCAATTTCAATAAAGATCGTTTGCCAGCAAATCTGCGGGCAAAATATGGGTAACTCTGATCATGCAGAAAGTGAAATACTGAACCAGATGATGCTTGGCTCACTCCATACCTGATACCTAAGACAACAAACCTGAAAAAAAGGCAGGTCCTACCATCACTGGATAATCTGATGTACTCCATTGCTTACTTGATCTGTTGGAACCAGAAAGGTGGACTTACAAAATTTGGGATGACAGAGGGTCCGCAAAATAGAAAAGAGTGGGAGCGATGGGCAAGATCGGAATACAGAGATGAATTACGAAATTGGGGCTCTTGGGCCCGTGCTTACAGTGTGCCTATGACGACTGCCAGAGAAGCCAAGGATTGGAAGATTCTCATGGGCAAAATTACAAAGCTAAAAAATTTAAAGCGCAAACACCCTCAGAGTCAAATCGGTGAAGGAAACGACGAATGGTGCCTTTCAGGGGACGCAATAGTGGATTGCTTTAACGAAGCACTACAACAACTTAGCGATCAGGCAAAACCTCTCCAGTAAGACTCGTACGAACACTGTCCTGGATTTAATTGGGTAAGCCATCGTTAAGGCACTGAACTACTAAATTAATCTGTATATTGTCATCCAAAACTCTAACCAACGCCTATAAGATTAAAAAGTCCTTTAGATATAGTTATCAAAAAGAAGATAGATGTAAATGCGATCAAATTAATCCCAGTGACATCAAAGATTTTCGGGCTATCCTGACGCTCAATGGCTAATTCAACTGATTTAGCCTCACTGTCCCAATAGCCATAGACGAAGCCGCGTTTTGCATAAAATCTTCTATTTGATGGTTTGATTGCTATATATCCATTTTGTTCTATGGCAAGATTTTGAGTAGTGATTTTTAACGATTCAGTCTTTAGTAATTTTTGAATCCACCTTGCATGTGCTATCGCTCCTATTACAATCCAGAAAATCAAACTTGAACCCACCAATCCAGAAAGCAGCTCAGTTGCACTCATGGCTACAGCTTTGAATCAATCAAGTATTTTGAATTGGAAGCTAGCAGCAAGATGTTTATTTTTTACTAGTTGTGTTCGCAAAATACACATACTATTGGCTCAACTGTTCATCTTTTCAAGATTGTATTAATTGCTAATTAATTTGATTCATTTGCTAGTCTAACTTGTGACTCATAGTGGTATTCATGTCGAATATACTCAACCATCCTTATTTCAAGGTAATGTGTCGCCTCTTTGTGTGGATGACTCGCGTAACCTCGTCACTCAAATGGCTTTGCTTTGCTTCAAGAGCTATTGATGGCATTTTCATACCCAACCATCACATCATATTGATAGGATAATTCTTAATTATTAAATCATGAGAATGGAAAGACTATACGGGGACGAGAAAAAGAACGCTCTATGCGCCTACTATGATGCTTTCGCCGAAGAGGTCGATCGACTATTCCTTCAGAAGTTCGAAGAATTGTATGAATTGAATATTGGAGAAGGAGAAATAACCAGAATTGTAGGAAGGCTAATTAATGTTAAGGCCAATATGATTGATCAAATGAGAGGTTGATTGCTGAAGTTAAATCTAATTAGATGGTGCCTCTTGGGTTTGAAGAAGAGAGGAAAAAGCTTTTGGCTTGGCAACTAGGAGTGAGCCTTTAACCCATTTGGGGGATAGTTCAGCAGCGAAGACCACCTGAATGGGGGATTTGGATTCGTTCCGTTTCAGAGATGGTGAAGAGGTCCAGGAGGGATCACCTCCATACACTTTCAAACCGTGAGACTATCTGCATTTGTCGCTATCTCTACTGTGATTGGCGGACTGGCCTTCGTTCAGCCTTTTCAGGCAAAAACATTAGTTGCTACAACGGCTCTTGCACTGGCACCACAAGTTCGGGAGCATCCATCAACACGCATACCTACAACGGATCGACAACAGGAACCATTGGCGGCCAGTCAGTTAATTGCAACTCCTATGGCGGAAAGACCAGCTGCTATTGAATTTTATTGTCGGGAAGCCTGAAGCCTTATGGCTGAGAGCAATACAAAACCCGCAAGGGGAAAGCAGGGGGCGTATGTGTCGCTATCAATCTCCCGACTGAATATTCACTAGCCCCGCCACGAGCGGGTTTTTTGCTGGAGTTAGATAAAACGAGATCGCTAAAATAAAGGTGTCAGCTAGGGACATTGCAGCCCGTATTTATGACTCCACAAGAAATCTAAATTTTGAATCGAGCCTGTATAGTTGCAGGTATTGATTCAGCAAAGCTCCAGCCTGAGAATCCATTCTCAAAAAGTGGTGGCACTGCCGCGATATTGCAGACAGCGGTTGCATTTATTGATCCTGCACAGGCAGCCAAGTGGCGTATGGTATCTGGTAGCGGCTTAAGTGTTGCCACGATGGATCATATAGCTAAGCGGGGTAGCGATAGAGACCAAAGCCTTCGATCATTTATCCAAACTTAAATTCGAAGCAATTGCCACATGATTTTACATCAATTTCTTCACCAGAAAATACAAAGCTTCCTCCGGCTAAGTTCTCAACAAAGTCTATATATATGTTTTTCAGATTGTTTGCTTGTGATTTTTCAGTATATAATGTTATCCCATTACTCCGAGATATAGGAATATCTAAATTTCCAGACGCACTTATGCAAAAGGACCAAGAGGCGCATCCGCCTGCAGTGATGCCCAAAAACATTTTCCCAGCAATGCCATCTTGTGAAACAATCGAAAGACGCATCAACTCAGAAGAAGCAGTCGGACTAATCTGAATATTCACAATTTATTGCATATTTTTAATTTTAATTTCTTTATGGATCGCTGCTCAATATCCACTACCTATTCCAGTGCAAATAATACCAAAGAATGTTTGTTTACTATCGCTTCGAATCCTGTCACCCCGATGCCCGAGACGTCAGTATTGACCGGCTCAGTTGCCGCCTTGCCAAGGCGGCTTTTTTCGTGCTCTGCGAGGTGTGCACAAAAGCGGTGCGCAAAGCCCTCCAAAGCTCTTCAACGCCGGGTGCCAGCCGTCCTCAAATCGTTCAATGACCTGACAACAGATACGGCACAATTCAACCCTAAACAAGATGACGGATGCATAAATCAGGGCAAGTACACAAATAGATGACCACGGTGAAACATGCGGCTCGGTATCCCGAGGGTCAGGGGTGACGCTGGAGGGATCATCCTCGTCTTCGTCATGACCAACAACACCGTTCCTTTGCGAAACGAGCTGCTCCAACTAGCAGCACAAATGGAAGATGATCAACTGCTCGCTGACGCATGTCTGGTCCTTCATGGAGAGGCAGACACCGTTTCGGACTGTTGAGACTGAGCAGGTGTTGCGACGCCCGAATGCCCCCAGCTGAACGCACCTACTCTGCTGCCAAGTATCAATCAAGATGGCGTATAACAACAACATCCTAAATACACTTTCTTGTCACTACTGGGCTCATAAGAACATCTCCATGTGCCATGCCGGAGCATACTAATGTGGCAAAGGCAATAGCAAACCCCACTCATGGCGGTGCTAGGTATTGAGTAGAGCGACTGTACAGTTTTGATTGCTCTAAGCAATTATTACTCTAGTAATTATTGTATTCATTGATGGGCAAGAATCCAACCAACTGCCAAAACATCAAACAGAAAAATAGCAGTGAGAGTAATATCTAAGAACATTACCAAGCAACTATCAACAACACAGAACTCATCAACAGCAAAGCAAGGTAGAACATTGCTATGTAATTATCAATAACAAAGAGTTGAGAGAGATTAAGAGGGTAACTAATCGGGGTGAAGCAACTCATCACCCTTAACCTCTCTCTTCATCAACCTAATCAGTTGAACTGAGATGATGCGATGAAAAAACTACTACCTGATGTAGCAATTAGCACTCTTTAACACTTCTACAACACGCCCATCTGAAGCTGCCCTTATAGATCAACCAACACAGGGTTCTTAGACTTCTGAGCCGTTCTGAGGGCTGCTCGTAGCTGTTCGTTCGTTGCCAGCGTCGATCTTCCAAGTCTTTGGAAGTCGTCATCAAGCACCAGCGGCGGAGAAGCGTCGCCAGCGGAACTGGCCCCCAGGGTTATCCACAGTCTCTTTTGCAGATTTGCTGCATGGAGTTCCTAAGCGAGGGATTAATCCTCCTCTTCCTCATTAAGCGTTGCCAGGTATGGCTCACTCTCTCCAGGCTCATCGTTGTCCAGAACCAATGCGCGGATCACATCGTCACTCTCAAATCCCAAAAGTCCCTGCTCAGGTTCGACTGACCTCATCTCTGGATGGTCATTCACTAGGTTCTTGAGGTCTTTAAATCTTTTCCAGTAGCTAAAGACTTTCTCGCCCAGATAAAAGATCAAGGCCAGGTTTACAAGCACCACAGCCACCAAGATCAATGCCTTCACAGGAACCTCGATCTATTTTCCAAATTCTAAGAAGGTTTGAAGCTTCTGGTTGTATCAATAAAGGCGGATACCATCCTCAATCCAATTGGTCCAGCTAACGCCTCATCAGCAACACCGTTTAGTCAAATGAGCCTGGTTGGACTGTGCTTTATGGCTTGAGCGGACAGGAGCAACTTGGTTTTACTAAGTGAGTAGTTGCTTGTTGATTGCCTATCGAGGAGACACCCAACATTTCTTTCCCGTCCACCTCACTATTGGACGACGATTCGCATAACGTTCAAGGGGAGCCGCTCTGTCCGGAGAGTGGCTTTTTTATTGCCCCTTTTTTATGGGAGAAAGCCTGCCCCAAGTAATTTTTGCCTTTGCGTGTATCGCGACAAACATGTTCCGTGCGATACACGATCCTTATCGCAGCGGCGACGTGCTGCTCACACAGGGACAGACGACATGGGGGCGGCGTGAGAAACCGCTCCTTTTTTATGCCTTGGCAAAAGAAAACCCCGCCAAAGGCAGGGTCTCTCGGCTTCTCGTTGGGCGTGTTGCCTAGTTTCCACTCCGTGAAGAAGCCCTCCTCACAAATGAACTATGCCTCAGAAATCTTGTTGAGCAAGCCCCTACGTATCAGTTGGTTGACTGATCTGCAGGGACCTCATCATCATGGGAGAGGCCAACTCCTCACAAGGTTTGGCTCCTCACACCCCCCGAAGAAGGCTTAGTCGCCTTCTTTTTTTATGCCCAGACCAAGGTCCTTTTTTTCTCAAACGCAGCTCAGTGCTAGACGTCATAAGAATGAAGGCGAGAGGACTCGCCTGTTTTCATGCGACACGCTCAATAGTCACAGCTATTGAGAGCTTTTCGCACTAACCAGGTCTCAGACAGATATCAAGATGCCATCGTGACTCTTTGGACGGGGTCAACAGTCCCACAACCATCAATCTTTCGCGATTTAGAAGCCCGCGAAAGGTTGAGGGACTTTGCTTTTTTTGATAGAACGAACTTGAGACCTATTCGTTAGGTTTCTTAGACCCCGTCCAGGACCAGGACTGCCCCCGCAGGAAGACCTGTTGGGGCTTGCCTGATTCACCCCATCTGAGGTGCCCAGCCTGCAGTGCTTTGCCATATGGGCGCCCAGAGTTTGCAAGTCTTGGTCTGATGTTGCCCCTGCTGGAGTTGCTGCTGCCGGATGTTTCATGCCACCAAGGTGTGCCAGTTGTGTCCACTTTGATTCCCTAGACCTGCTGATTACGCATTAATACTGGCTTTTCA
>JAVBIX010000056.1 GCA_030756895.1 Synechococcus sp. SP2 MAG | reverse complement strand
GCAGCAGCTTGAACTCCAGGCCACATCGCTGCGAACTCTTTATCAGAGACAACGGGGGTGACTTCGAACTCGATTCCAAAGCCCTTGATCCAAGGAGCCAGATGAGCCCATACCTTGCCGATGTCGCTTGCAACAGCAATCGCCATACCTGTTCCACCAATTGGCTCACAGATTCGATATTTCAGTTCAAAGCCTTCAAAACAATCTCCAGGCCCACCAGCGTTGATGTATTCAGCAAACGGTGTGCAGGCATCCCAAGATCCTTCTACTGTTGGAAAGTTCCAGGCAATCAGATAGTGCTGCATTGAAGTTCAATAAAATCCATTTTTACCAGCTGCTCAAATTACTGAATGTTATTGATCAGACTGAAAAATCTTGAGATTTCCCCTGGTTTCAAGTCATAAGCCTGTCTCGCTCAAGTTCCACTAATTAGGGCAGCACCCACTCCGGCTAGGCCATCGGTGACTTCTGTCTCATCAACCGACCATCTGGGAGGAATCAGTCGATTGGCTCCTACCTTGTTTTTTTAGGCCCTCAGTTTTCGTTGCTTTCAACAATCCTGACATTTTTGGCCTACCTGGCGCTTTGCATGCCTTTGGCGGAAACCAGTAGCGATTCGCACCACGGTTAGACCAGGCAAATTTCTAGAACAAGTAGATCGAAGCTTGTCCTGATGGAAATCCACACAGCCCATGGCGAACCCATTGGCGAGTTCATTTGTGAAGGTCGTCACAAGCCGTTTCGCGCATTGGCTTGCCCAATCGGCCCCAGCTGTCGGCTCACAATCGCGAAAGAACTGACTCAGAAGAACTGAAACCGGATGATCAAGGCAGGAAGAACGTACTCCCCCCTCGGAAATTTAAATGTCACCTTGCATCATTAACCAGAAGGATTTCTCTCGGCAAGCATGTGCTCTTGCTGGCTTCATCAGAGAAATATGTTCGGGACTAACCGAAAAAACACATGATGTCCTCGATAGTGTCTTCACTCGCTAAGGAATCGATGTCTAGAAGCACATGGCTTAAAACACCAACTCGGTGCTCGGCAGCCTCTACATGGCGTTCCTCGCATCAGCCTTCAATACAGGCGCTGACATCACCGTCTGAGGTCACTTCTACAAAGTCCTCATCTGTTCCCAGGGTGACCTCGTCGTCTCCGATGTAATGCAGTTTGGCTTTTTGGTTGAGTTTGGTGCGGCTGATGCACTTCAGTTTGTTGTTTCTTCATTGCAGTGGTGACTAGCTGAAAAACCTGATGGCTTTCCTTGAGCAGTGGAGTGAGCCTAATATTGATTGATACTTGCTTATAAGCAGGGTGATGGGCAGTTGTAAGCAGTGTTAAATACCTTTGGCTCATGCGAAAGCTCTCAAGGTTTGGTCTATATATTGGTTTGTGAAGCGATGAAAGCTGTTATTGATAGAAAAAGTTTGTCAGTTACTGCACAAGATACCCATTCATTTAACCTAAAATTAATTAACTCGTTTTGCAAGTTTTATGGTCTCGAAAATTTTTGGTATTGCGGCTGCGTCCGTTCTGCTTTATGCGGGCCATGCACTGGCGTCACCCAATCCAGTTGTCGAGGAGCTTTTTACGGCGAATCGAACCCTTGGGGGGAGAGTTGTTGTCTATCCCGAGGGAACCCCAGAGATGCGGGTTTATCGGATCACGCTTCCTGTTGGGGCCAAGATCCCTCTGCATATCCATCCCTCACCAGTTGTGGTGATGGTTGAGCAGGGAAAACTCAGCAATGTAAGGATCGTCGATGGTGTTGAGAAGACTGAGATCATTGAGGCAGGCGAAGGCTTTCTTGAAGGCCACCCAGACGAGCCGCATTACGTTGTCAATACAGGAACTGAACCAGCAATAAGCCTGGTCACTTTTGCCAGTGTGGAGGGAATGCCAAATACGGTTCGTGTTAAGTAATCAAGTGTCTTGCTGACTCCCTTGACTGACATCACGGGTCTATCGCGCTCTAGGACTCTTTACCCGCTGCATAGAGAGAACCGATTGATCTCATGAATTTGTTGTTTAGTCAACGCTGTTCATGTTTCTCTTTCATGCCATTGATGACTTGTCAGCAGAGGATGCTCTTGTAACAGCATTCGCATCCCCTTTCGGACCAATGACGGCAATCTTTCCCATGGTCTTGATTGCTTTGTTATCTGAGACACAACGCTTAGCGTCTATCGCTAAGCGTTCATCAGTCAGTAAAAGGTGACTTAAGCAGTATTTTCAATTTGAACTTGCTATTAAACGATTGATCTTGTCTTTGACACACCATGCAAATGTATCTCGCGGATTGTATCTTTCCTGATATTGAAGGGCAGCTCGCTGCTTACAAGAGTTTTTGTGAGTTGTGGGATTCAGGTGAGATGGCAAAGGCAGATAACTTTCCTGGCTTTGAAATGCTGTTTCGCGTCCATGCACCAGGAGCTGGTCGTGTGACGTGTTTGTTTAAAGCAGAAAGTGACGCACAGATTTTTGAGCACTTCGCTCCTTGGCGCGCTCAATACGGTATTGAGATGGACTTCACACCTGTCATTGGTTGCCAAGATGTTGTGGACCATCACAAAAAACTGTTCGCTAAAATGGCCTGATCGCCTCAGCAATGCCGCCGGAATGAATCATCTCCGGGGCTAACACCTCGATCTGGCCAGATGCGCGGCCTACTTATGGAGTGCGTCTGGCTCCAGAAACAAGGTCCAGTCCGTAGATAGCTCAATAAATTCGCGCTGTAAATGGAAGGTCATTCAGCGCTAAAGAGATCTTGCTCATTGTCGCTAGTTACGGGATTGGTATTGAGCAAGGTTGGTCAACGTCCTTTGCCAGATTTCTGAGTTGGGGTCCCAAACAGGTTTGGCGTATGTACCCCTCAACTCTTTCTGCGGTTGCTGGATTTCAAGTGTTTCGTGGCATTGCTTCGCGACAAGAATTGATTCTTTGTGGAAGATCGTCCACGGCACCAAGGTCTCACCATTCCAAATGGGTGGGAGCCCTGTTTCTCTAAAGATCTGATCAAACTCCTCAAAGTGTCTAGGCAGTTCTTCTGGTGTTAGCCCCGCCTCCGTCTTGGCTGGGTTCAAGGCGTGCTTAAAGGGAGCTGCTTCCATGCATGCCTCAAAGTTTTTAGTCAGCGTCGTCTGATGGCTCCATGCTCTTTGCCCTAAAAAAACACCAACAAGAGCAAGAACCAGAGCCAAAAAGGCCGCAGCCATGGCTGGTAGGTGTCTTGCTGACTGGTTGGGTTGTTCCATGGGCATGGATCGTCTTTCCTGGCGTGGAGTACTTGCTGCTGTCTTAGGTGGTTTCAGCTTTGTGGCTTTTTACCTGGCAATTAAAAGCCCCGCTCGAGGCGAGGCTTAAGCATTACTTCTAGTGGAGTCGTCAGAAGTGGTTATCACCCACAATCAGGCTGCTTTTTGCATTACCGGTTTGAGTCTTAAAAACTCCTTCTCCATTTACGTTCTAGCTGATTAAGGGTGAGTTCCGTTCTGTTCACAGGGCTCCGAAGTCTGTCCAGTGCATGAGGCCTATCTACGCAGGCGCCAAAAGGACGAAAAGCTCATTTCTTAGCTGCCAAACATGAACTCATTGTCGTTTGGATGTTTGGCTCTCTCCAACGGTTCCCCTAGGTGCAACAGACCCCAGGGTTATTAGCCCCCCTTTTGGTCAGCTGATGGTGCGTGAAGCACTAAGGCATTAATGATCTGAATAAGCGCTGATCACTGTACTTTCAATAATGTGACCTGAGCCGCGAATCATTTCTTTGTTGTCCTCAAAGATCTTTTGAGCAACGCCAATTGGAGCTTGCTGAATTGCACAGATCTTGGATGGATCGTCTTTGCTAACACCACGAAAGAGAGATTTTATTCCAACTGCCTCGTGCATCTTGGTTACGTCTTCGCTGTCATACATCGCCGCCCACGTTGCAAAGGGAACGTTCAGGCTGAAAGTCCAGATGGTAGTTTCCACTTTTGACACAAAATTACAGACCATTTAAACACATGTGCCTTTGCTCTTTTGGTTGGCGTTGTTACAGGGCCTATGTAGTTGCCGATAAGAATCAATCTACTAGTCGTTTCTACAGAGTGCCTGAGGTTTTTTGGGAATCTAGATAGTAGATTGGATAAGACTATTCATTAGAGATTGATCCTGTTATGGCATCCACATTTTTCCATGTTCAGCATGAGTTTCGTCAAGGAAACTCTCAGAATTGGTGGACTGCTGCGCAGGCAGCCATGGCTCCTGGTGGTGGATGGGATGATGCAGTAGAAAAAAACTTAGAAGCCGGATTCTTTAACCACTCTTTCTGTCCAATTTCATCTGAGGGGCCCGTCTTCTGTATATGGGAGGTACGTGAGGGCATTACCTCTGAACAGTTTCAAGATTTTATTGATGGCCCTATGGGTGTCAATTTTGGGCTGAAGGCAATGATGAATATCTGCAAGCTCATCAACGTGGAGCTTGCTGGCAATACTCCCTACCCCAGGAAGTTTTGATCAGATCATTGGCGACCATGCATCGGATTCATGTGCTTTAAGGGCAATTTTAAGACGTAGCCCGTGATGTTTTTGCCTCCAGCTTAAATGTCCTACTCCGTGTACAAGAGAATGAATTCGATCTAAAGAAGCGTCTCAATTGACTTGTCTTTTCATTGCTGTCTAGGCAGAACGGAGACAGTTCAGGAGCAGCAAATGTCTTCCGTACGCAACCGCTCGCAATCACACCACAGCCCTCAGGTCAATCAGCGTGTCCTTCAGCATGATCTGGAAGGGGCTACGGAAGCTCTTACCGCCTTCGATGGGTTCGAATCTGCAGGACCAGTGCTGCAGGCCACGGTTTTGCAACGTCCACGGGGGCCTCAACAGCGCAGCCTTCTTCAGCAGTTGCAGAAACAGGCCCGCAAGCTATTTGCATTCGCCCGCTTTTGGCGCTGATGGTTGCCAAAGATGGCGACTTCAATCTCCTGGCTGGAGTTCTTTGCCTAAGCGTTATGGATCACTTCACTTCAACAAAAGGCTGATCGATGAAAAGGCGTGTTTCGGTACCGATCGAGGCCATCAATCGCCCTCATGAGAGCTTGATCGATGAAGGCAAGGTTGTTGATCTGATGAAAAGTATCAGTGAGATTGGGCTTCAGGAACCTGTCGATCTCATTGAGTTTGAAGGTAAGTTCTATGGATTCAATGGTTGCCATCGATATACAGCACATAAGCGTCTGGGCCGGACCACGATTGAGGCCAATATTCGCCATGTTGATCGGGCTACATTCCGTCTTCATTTGATGTGAGGCACTGGTATGGGAGGAGTATTGATGAGAGATCTGCTGCGATGTATATGAATTAATAGGCAAAAATCTCTGCAGCCTTAAAAGAAGTGATGCTAGAGTTGCCAAATCTGAATGCAATCAGTCTAGAAAGAGTGCCTTTTTGAATTAGTATCTTCTAGTTTTGTGATCTGCATTTCTGGCATTGGGAAACGTTGTCTTTGTGACCATCTGGAAGTGTCAGAAAGTATGGATCTATGTCGAACTCATAGCCACAATCGCAAACAACATGGTATCTAAGTTTCTTTGATTTTACGAGTCTTGTTAGCAGGGTGATCCTTCCATACTTCTGTCCTGATTTGAATCTTTCGAGTTTTTTCTCTCCAATAGAAGCTCGATTAACCCTTGCTTTGGCTAAGCAATTCCGGACCGAATTTTCGCTGCCTTTCCCGATGACTTTGGAAATTTGTGAATAGGTTCTTCCTTCTTCAACATAAAGGCGCTTGATCTCTTCGAATTCGCTTTGAGTGAAGCCAGATTTTCCTGCCACTAGAGGTACTCCCGCCTTCAATACCAAGTATCTCAGGACTCAGCTTACGGTCTACAAATGTTGTGTGCTCGCCATGGACCATGGATTGCTGCTTTTGAGCCGCTAGGAGCTGGCTGGGATGATCTTTTGGGGTTTCGAATGCAGTGGAGTCCCTAAGGATCGGTTATTACACCATCGAATGTTCGGCTCATGGCTTATCGATCGTGTTTTGCGCCTTATATTCGTAGGACGTTGGTCTCCCCAATAGGGGGACGCAGTTCGATTTCAAACAAGCAACGGGGTTTGAAACGCTGTCGGTCGTTCCCATGAACACCCTCCTCCTGATCAAAGAGAAAGAGCTGAAGGCACAACGCCTACAGGATGCTCAGCGTTGTTTTGCTGCCCATTCAGAGGGCATTGATTACACTTCTGCGCATCTTTCGCCAACGAAGCTTGCTTCCATCGGAAGCTAATTTTGTTCAGATCACTCAAATTCACCCCGCTTTCAGTGGGGTTTTTTATTGCTTGATCGGTTAGGCAATTGCGTAGGTGGCTAAGCCTTGAAAGAAGCTCTGCTTCCTTAGGCTCGCAAACATGGTGAGTTTTTAAGGAGAGGCTTCCTAAGTGAATCCCTCTCGTAATGCTTAAGGGGTTAGTCCCCTTTCGTGTTTTGGCGGTTTATCTCTTTTTGCCGATGCGGACCATTCGAGGGTTCAAAGGGCATGCCAGGGCGTGGAAGGGTGTATGTGTTCCGTCGTGGATCAGGCTTCCCATTGGATGGGCATTTGCACTATCGAGCTTCATTGCATGGAAATATCACCTAATTGTTCTAATGAGCCGAGTATCCCTTCGGCGATAGGCATAACTGCCCATCTTTGATCGATGGTTGTCTGGTTGATTTGCCGGCGTTGTCGTTGGTTGTCTTAAGCAAAACCGTATTTGCTGCCAGTGTTGTGTCCGCCTGTCAGCTTGGTTGAAGATGCACCAGGTTGATGTCTAGTTCATTCTCATTTAAGCCAGCGATTGAATTTGCAATATCTCAAGATAAGATTAGGCATGAGGATGAGGTGGATTTGTCTAAAAGTTCTGTTGGGATCGACTCTGTCGTTTTGCGAAATGCTGACGGTGTGGTGATAGCAAGCATCTATAAAAGAATCATCAAAGAATTTGAGGACTCTAAGCATCTTGAAGAAGGGGAACAAATGGGTGAATCTTAATTTGCGCCTTGCAAATTTTTCTTTGTTTGCTACTGGCTTCTTTGGGTTGTTAAGGGATGTAGAATGTCGACAAGTGCTCTGTTGAATCAATGCATCAGCCAAGGTCTCTTTTAAATGTGATTTTAGCCGCATTTGTTGGCTGTATTGCCTTAGCTTGTTTCGCCTCATCTGAGGTAAAAGCCGAGATTGAGATTGAGGTGAGCCTCAAAGAGCGCTACCTTTGGCTTAAGGATTCAGGAAATGTTGTTAAACAATATCCCATTGCGATTGGAGCACCTGAATCTCCCACAATTCCTGGTGTTTATAGCATTTTAAAAAAAGTAAAAGACCCTACTTACTATTCAAAGTCTCATCACAAGATTTTCCCTGCCGGACCTAATGATCCAGTTGGCGTTCGATTTATGCCTTACCTAAAGTCGGCTACAGACGGAAAGGTTTATGCCGTTCATGGAACGGCATGGCCAAGGTGGGTCCACCTTCGTGCTGCTGCAAGTTTGGGCTGTATCAGAATGCTGAACAGTGACGTTATTGAGGTCTTTAATCAGGTTGAAGTTGGCACTCCTGTTGTGATTCGATGAGGAGGTTTGCTATTGGAAATGCTTTGGTTTTGTGATGGATTCATTGGGTGCGCTTGGCCTGCTCCTGAATCAGCGCGCACCCCTGATTGTTCATTATTAATTCTGCGGATTTCCGTTTAAGGCTGTCATAATTAATGGATGCCACGTCTTCGCCCCGATTCAAAGCGACTGCCAGACATTCCTGGTGGTGAGGGTTGGCTCTCCAACGAGCTTCAGCAGCAGCTGGTGCATTTTCAGTCTGCTGGCAACTCTGCTGATGGCGAATTGATCGCTTTAAGGACGTTTCAATGGAAACCTCCCTATCCACCAGTCCCCCTTTCTCGTCGTCGGATGCTTCGTCATCAGGCTGTCGACACCTGGGACACCATGCGTGAAGCCGGTTGGCAGCGTTGTTACCCCCCGGTTCGATAAAGGAAGCCCCCCGATTTCGCTAGTGGGTGGTGCAAGCTCAGGCACAAAATTTGAATCTAAATTTTTTAGGTTTCACTAAGAATTTTTTGGTTCGTTGCGGTTTTAGTTGATCAAAAGCTCTTAATTTTGGCTTTTCTAAAGCCGCCTTCGCTCTCAGCAAGTTGCTAAGGCATGTTGCGCCATGAAACGAATTGATGAGCTTCATCAATGAAGCCTGTTTTATTCTCTCGATTGCTTCATAACTGATAGGTAGCTTGTCATTCTGGTCAATGGCTCATCGTTCCTCCCTCCCTGGCCGAAGCCCTTCCGCGACCCGTGCTGTTTACGATATTGCCATTACTGGTGGCATATCCATAACCCTCCTCGGTATTGGCGTCACGATTTTCTTGGCACTCGCTGAGGCATCGACGAGACCCTACGGCCATTGGCT